>DASWRU010000093.1:0-107994 GCA_036403015.1 Allosphingosinicella sp. | reverse complement strand
CGGCGACCCGGCCCCGGGCATCGAGGGCGAGCTCGACCGCGACCCGGCTGCCGCAGAGGGGGGAGCGTTTTTCGACCCGGGCCGCGGGGCGCTCGATCCGGCCGAGATGGGGGATCGCCGCGGCGAGGCGGAGGATGTCGCGGGTGTAGAGGGCTCGGGGCACGGGGACGCCTTAATCAGGATCAGCCGCAAATCCCACCCCGATCGGGGTACTTCTCCCCTCCCTGCAAGGGAGGGGGGTCAGGCCCTTCGCCAGATCGTGCCCTGCGGCCCGTCCTCCAGCACGATCCCCTCCGACGCCAGCTCGGCGCGGATGCGGTCGGCTTGGGCGAAGTCGCGATTCTGCTTGGCTTCGGCGCGGGCGGCGACGAGGGCGTCGATGCGGACGTCGCCCTCGCCCTGGAACCAGGTCCCGGAGGCCGAAACGAGGAGACCGAGGAGGTTGGCCGAAGCCTTCAGAACGCCCGGCTCTTCCAGAGCGGACAGCCGCGAGAGCGCGAGCGGCGTGTTGAGGTCGTCGGCCAGGGCTTCGAGCACGCCCGCGTCCGCCTCGCCCGCCGAAGCGTCGCCGGCGGCGCGGTAGAGGCGGTCCAGCGTCGCCTTCGACTGGGCGACCAGCGCTTCGGACCATTCGAGCGGCTGGCGGTAGTGCGCGGAAAGCAAGGCGAAGCGGAGCGTCTCGCCCCTGTGCCCCTGCTCCAGCAGCTCGCCGACCGTCACCACGTTGCCGAGGCTCTTCGACATCTTCTCGGACCCGGCCATCGACAGGAAGCCGTTATGGACCCAGTAGCGGGCGAGCGGGGCGCCGGAATGGGCGCAGCGGCTCTGGGCGATCTCGTTCTCGTGGTGGGGGAAGATGAGGTCGAGGCCGCCGCCGTGGAGGTCGATCGTGGTGCCGAGGTGGCGCTCGATCATCGCCGAGCATTCGATGTGCCAGCCCGGCCGGCCGCGGCCCCAGGGGCTGTCCCAGCCGATCATATCCGGGGGCGAGGGCTTCCACAGGACGAAGTCCGCCGGGTCCTTTTTGTAGGCGGCGACCTCCACCCGGGCGCCGGCGATCGTCGCCTCGCGGTCGCGGCGGCCGAGCGCGCCGTAATCGGGATCGGAGGGGACGTGGAAGAGGACGTGGCCGTCCGCCTCGTAGGCGTGGCCGGAGTCGACGAGGCGGACGATCATCGCGACCATCTCGGCTACGCTGTCGGTCGCGCGGGGCGCGAGGTCGGGCGGGCGGACGCCGAGCGCGCCCATGTCGGCGAGGTAGAAATCCTCGTAGCGGCGGGTGAGGACGGAGGGATCGACCCCCTCGGCGCGGGCGGCGTCGATGATCTTGTCGTCGACGTCGGTGACGTTGCGGGCATAGACGAGGTGACGCTCGCCATAGACGTGGCGGAGCAGGCGGGCGAGGACGTCGAACACTACGGCCGGACGGGCATTGCCGATATGCGCGCGGTTGTAGACCGTCGGTCCGCAGACATACATCGTCACCCGCTCCGGATCGGCGGGATGGAAGACGCGCTTTTCCCGCGCCATCGTGTCGTGGAGGCGGATCTGCGTCATGCGGCGTTGGCGGGGAGCGCTTCGTTGGCCGGCGCGCGATAGACCGGGTCCTTGGGCGCGCCCCGGCGCCATTCGACGAAGTCGACGATGGCGCGGCCGCTGGCGTAGAGCAGAGGATAGGTGCGCGAGCTCGCCATCCATTCCGGACGCTGCGCCTCGCCGCCATAGATCGTGTCGTAGACGAGGTTGGCGGCGAGGTAGAGCAAGGTCGCGCCGATCACCCCCTTCAAGGCGCCGAAGCCGGCGCCGAGGAGCCGGTCGACCGGGCCGATCACCGAGCGGCGGACGCCGCCGCCGACGCGGCGGGCGACCAGCTTGCCGACCAGGAAGACGATTCCGAAGACCAAAGCGAAGGCGAGCACGGCGGCGCCGGCGCGAGTGCCGACCGGGCCTTCCAGCACCGCCGTCGCCGGGGCGTGGAGCAGCTTCAGGAACACGATCGCGACGATCCAGGCGGCGAGGCTCAGCACCTCGCCGACGAAGCCCTTGAGCCAGCCGGTGACGAGGCCGAGGCCGACGAGCAAAAGGACGACGATGTCAAGCGCGGTCATGCTGCGATTGCTAACGAAGGATGGCGTGGAGGGGAAGCTCCCCCCTCCCTTGCGAGAGGGGATGGCTTCAACGTCCCAGCAGATGGTCGACCAGATCGCGCAGGGTGCGGAAGCCCGTTAGCGACAGGCCGGTTTTCTCCGCCGTCAGCGAGGCCGGGACCAAAGCACGCTCAAAGCCGAGCTTGGCGGCTTCCTTGAGGCGGAGGCCGCCGTGCGCCACCGGCCTCAGCTCGCCCGAGAGGCTCACCTCGCCGAACGCCACCGCCTCGGCCGGCACCGGGCGCTCCGACAGCGCCGACACCAGGGCCGCGGCCACGGCCAGATCGGCGGCGGGGTCGCTGAGGCGGTAGCCGCCGGCGACGTTCAGATAGACTTCGGCCGTGGAGAAGCTGAGGCCGCAGCGCGCCTCGAGCACCGCAAGGATCATGGCGAGGCGGCCCGAATCCCAGCCGACGACGGCGCGGCGGGGGGTGGCGCCGCTGGCGAGGCGGACGGTCAGGGCCTGGATCTCGACCAGGACCGGGCGTGTCCCCTCCAAGGCGGGGAAGACGACGGCGCCCGGCACCGCCTCGCCGCGGTGGGTGAGGAACAGCGCGCTCGGGTTGCCGACTTCGTCCAGGCCGCCCTCCCCCATGGCAAAGACGCCGATCTCGTCGGTGCCGCCGAAGCGGTTCTTGGCGGCGCGCAGAATCCGGTAGAGGTGGCTGCGCTCGCCCTCGAAGGAGAGGACGGTGTCGACCATATGTTCGAGCACGCGCGGGCCGGCGATGGCCCCGTCCTTGGTGACGTGGCCGACGAGGACGACGGCGGCGCCCGATTCCTTGGCATAGCGGATCAGCTCGTCGGCCGAGGCGCGGACCTGGCTGATCGTTCCGGGCGCGCCCTCGATCAGGTCCGAATGCATGGTCTGGATCGAATCCACGACCAGGAAGGCCGGCGGCGGCCCCTCGGCCAGGGTAGTGAGGATGTCGCGCACCGAGGTGGCGGCGGCGAGCTTCACCGGCGCGTTGCCGAGGCCGAGGCGGCGGGCGCGCAGGCGCACCTGGTCGGTCGCCTCCTCGCCGGAAATATAGGCGACGGAGAGGCCGCGCGAGGCGATCTTCGCCGCCGCCTGGAGGAGCAAGGTCGACTTGCCGATGCCGGGATCGCCGCCGATCAGGGTGGCGGAGCCGGCGACGATGCCGCCGCCGACCGCGCGGTCGAACTCCCGGATGCCGGTCGACATGCGCTCGGGCAGCACCACGTCCTTGTCGAGCCCGACCAGCTCGAACGCCCGGCCGCCGCCGCGCAAATTGTGGCGGGCCGAGAAGGGCGTGACGACGGCGCCCGAATCCTCGACCAGCGTGTTCCATTCCGCGCAGTCCGCACACTGGCCCTGCCAGCGCGAGGCGACCGAGCCGCAGCTCTGGCAGACATAGCGTGTTCTCGGTTTGGCCATGGCGAGGGCGTAGCGAGGAATCGGGACGGAGGGAAGCGCCTCCGGCACCTGCTTATTGCGAGAGGTTCGCGCCTCTTCGGATAGGCTGCAACCCCTCACCCCTACCCCTCTCCCCCGGGAGAGGGGATTATTGGCGCGCCTCCGCCTCTCGGGAGGAAACTTCTGCCCCTCCCCCGCATTCCCTTATCGCCAGCGCGAAGCGGGAGAGTGAGCTTGTTCATCCAGATCCATGCCGACAACCAGGTACCCAGCGACCGGGAGCGCGACACTCGGCTCGAAGAGCAGATCCGCCAGCGGCTCGCGCGCTTCGAGGAGCGCATCACCGACGTCGAAGTCCATGTCTCCGACCTCAACGGCCCGCGCGGCGGCAATGCCGACCTGCGGTGCACGCTGGAGGCTCGGCTGAACGGCATCCCGCCGGTGGCGGTGATCGAGCAGGGCACCGACGTCGACCGCGCGGTGATCGGCGCGGCCAAGAAGGCGGTGCGGGCGCTCGACCACCAGCTCGGCAAGCTCGGCGACCGGCGTTGAGGGACAGTTACTTTCGACTGCGCGGCGGCTAAGGGCGACGCATCGTGCGAGAAAGTAACTGTCCCCACCAATGATCCGCGTCGCCAGCTACAATATGAGGAAGGCGATCGGCACCGACCGGCGGCGGCGGCCGGAGCGTACGCTCGAAGTGCTGCGCGAGCTCGACGCCGACGTCATCGCGCTGCAGGAGGCGGACCGGCGGTTCGGCAGTCGGGCGAGCGCGATCCCGCTCCACCTGATCGAGGAGCATAGCGGCTACAAGCCGGTGCCGTTCGAGACGCGCTATGGCAGCATCGGCTGGCACGGCAACGCGCTGCTCGTGAAGAAGGAGGTGGAGATCGTGCGCAGGGAGCTGGTCCACCTGCCCTCGCTCGAGCCCCGCGGCGCGGTGATGGCGGATCTGAGGCTCGGCGGCGAGACGCTGCGGGTGGTCGGCATGCACCTCGACCTTTCGGGCCTGTGGCGGCGGCGGCAGGCCCACGCGATCCTCAGCCACATCGAAAGCCGCGACACGGCGATGCCCGCCGTGCTGATGGGCGACCTCAACGAATGGAGCGCGCGCGGCGGCTGCCTGCGCGACTTCGCCCACCGGCTGAGCTTCGCCCAGTGCGGACGCAGCTTCCACACGAGACGGCCGGTGGTGCAGCTCGACCGGATCATGGTCACCAGCGAGCTCGCGGTGGTGGAATGCGGAGTCCACCAGAGCGCCGCGGCGCGCAAGGCGAGCGACCATTTCCCCGTGTGGGCGACGGTGGCGGAAAGTGACTCGCCCTCCGCGGGATGCGGAGGTGGACCACCGGAGGCGGTGGGGGGGTAGAAGGCGCCCGCTTCCGCCGTCGCGCTACAGCCTCCGGCTCCGAGCCAGTTACCCCTCCACCGCCAAAGTTGGCCGTCCCCCTCGCCATCTTCGATGGGGAGGCAGGGAGATCAACCTCCGGCGTCGGGGCTGCTGCTGGCGGTGGCGTCCGGTTCCGGCTCAGGCACCGCCTTGCTGTCCAGCCCCAGCCAGTCGTGGAACGGCAGGCGGTAGACCATGTCCATCACCTCGAACTCCACGCCGCCGGCCTGGTTGCTGGAGCCGTTCCACAAGGCGACGACGCCGCTCTTCAACGCCGGGTCGAACATGATCAGCGAGCGGTAGCCCTTGACCCCGCCGCGATGGGCGATGACTCGGTGGCCGGCATAATCGTAGATGCGCCAGCCCAGCCCGTAATGGGCAGTGCGCACCCGCTCGCGGAACTTGCGCATCCGGCCGAGCTCCTGCGCGGTCGGCACGAGCGCGGTCTGGACGGCCTCCAGCGCCTTGGGCGACAGGACCGCGGGCGACAGGCCCATCTGCGCCTGCATCCAGATGGCGAGGTCCTTGATCGAGCTGTTGACGCCGCCGGCGGCGGGCACTCGGTAATAAGCCTCGCTGACCTCGACCGGCTTCGAATGCCTGCTCCCGGAATAAGGCCGCGCCCAGCTCGGCGCGCCGACGAGGGCGGCGCGGTTGAGCGAGGCGGAGCGCATGCCCAGCGGCAGGAACAGGCGCTCCTTCACCGCGTCCTCGTAGCGCTTGCCGGTGACCTTTTCGACGATCTCGGACGCGGTGTCGTAGGCGACGTTCTGATAGGCCCAGCAGGTGCCGGGCGCACAGGCGGCGTTGAGCTGGGCGAGCGAGGCGCGCAGCAGATGCGGATCGACGCCGTCCTCGAGCTTGGGATCGTTGGCGTGGCCGGGAAGGCCGAGCCGGTGGGAGAGGAGGTCGCTGAGCGTCGCGCGATTCTCGTCGCCGGCGGGCAGGCGCAGCGAAGTCCCATATTTGGCGATGGGGTCCGAGAGGGAGACCCTCCCCTCGGCGGCGAGGGTCGCGACCATGTCGGCGGCGACGCCCTTGGACACCGAGGCCCAGCGGAACAGGGTGTTGGGAGTCACCGGATCGCCGCTCCCCGCGACGGTCTCGCCATAGCCCTTGAGGAAACGGATCTGGCCGTCCTCGACGACTCCGACCGCCATGCCGATCATGTTGGGGGCCTGCATCAGCGCCTGCAGGCGCCGGTCGAGGGTGGCATAATCGACGGCGCTGCCCGCAACGCCCTGCCGCTCCGAGATCCGCGACAGCTCCTCGTCCGATATGCCGAGCCGCGGCGGCGGCGCCGGGCGGCTGAAGGAGACATGGGTTGCGGCCCAGAGGGCGACGAGAAGCAACAGGGCCAACAGGGCCGGGTAAGCGATCTTCCTGGTCAGGCTCCGACTCCCCGGCCGATCAAAGGCCGGGCCGGCGCAGGATGCACCGGCCCGGATTCGTCCCTGTCCTTACCAAATCCTGATCCGCTGTTCAGGAGGCAGGTAGAGCTTTCCGTCGCGAACGTTGAACGCTTTGTACCAGGCGTCGAAGTTGCGGACGACCAGCGGTCGCACATTGCCCGGCGAATGGACGTCGGTGGTGAGCAGCTGCGAGAGGATCGCGTCGCGATACTTGGTCCGCCACACCTGGCCGTAGCCGAGGAAGAAGCGCTGGTCCCCGGTATAGCCGGCGACGACCGGCGCGGGCTTGCCCTTCAGCGACATGTGATAGGCGTCGTAGGCGATGGCGAGGCCGGCAATGTCGGCGATGTTCTCGCCCAGCGTCAGCTCGCCGTTCAGCTTCTTGCCCGGCAGCGGCTCATAGCCCGAATATTGAGCGACGAGTTGGTCGGTCAGCTTCTTGAACGCCGCGACGTCCGCCGGGGTCCACCAGTCGGCGAGGTTGCCGCTCTTGTCGAACTTGCGTCCCTGGTCGTCGAAATGGTGGCTGATCTCGTGGCCGATCACCGCGCCGATCGCGCCGTAATTGACCGCGTCGTCGGCATTGGGATCGAAGAAGGGCGGCTGAAGGATGGCGGCCGGGAACACCACTTCGTTCATCAGCGGATTGGCGTAGGCGTTCACCGTCTGCGGATACATGCCCCATTCGCTGCGTTCGATCGGCTTGCCCAGCTTGGCGAGGTTGCGGCGATATTCGAACTGGTTCGCCCGCAGCGCATTGCCGAGCGCGTCGTCGCGGCGGATCTCCAGGGCCGAATAATCGCGCCACTTGTCGGGATAGCCGATCTTGGGCGTGAAGGCGGCGAGCTTGGCGCGCGCTTTCGCCTTGGTCTCCGGAGTCATCCAGGCGAGGCCGGCAAGGTGCATGTCCATCGCCCGGATGAGATTGTGGACGAGCTCGTCGGCCTTGGCCTTGGCGGCGGGCGGGAAATAGCGCTGGACGTAGAGCTGGCCGATCGCCTCGCCGAGCGAGTCGCCGACGAGGTCGGCGCCGCGCTTCCAGCGGTCGCGCAGCTGCGGCGTGCCGGACAGGACCTTGCCGTTGAAGGCGAAATCCTCGTCGACAAAGGCCTTGGTGAGGAGCGGGGCGGTGCTCGCGACCGCGCGGTAGGTCAGATAATCCTTCCACGTGTCGAGCGGCTCGGACGCGACCAGCTTCGCCGCGCCCTCCAGCGCGCTCGGCTGGGCGACGATGAACATGTCCTGCCCCGCCAGGCCGGCGGCGGTGAGATAGGAATTCCAGTCGAAGCCGGGCAGCTTCGCGGCCAGCTCCGCCTGCGACATCGGGTTGTAGAGCTTGTCGAGCTGGCGGCGCTCGGTGCGGGTCCAGTGCGCCCGGGCGATCTTGGTCTCGAGATCGAAGATGCGCCCGGCCTTCGCCTCGGCGTCGGGAATGCCGGCGAGGCCGAGCATGGTCGCGACATGCGCCTTGTACTTGTTGCGCGCCTCCGCGAACTTGTCGTTGGCGAGGTCGAGATAATAATCGCGGTCGGGAAGGCCGATGCCGCCCTGGCCGAGATAGACGGCGTAACGGCTATTGTCCTTGAGGTCCTGCTCGACCTGGGCGCCGACCGGCGCGCCGACGCCATATTGGCCGAGCTCGCCGAAGGCGCGGGCGAGGTCGGACTTGCTGGAGATGGCGGAGATGCGGTCGAGCCACGGCTTGAGCGGCGCCGTGCCCTTCGCCTCGATCGCCGCCTCGTCCATGAAGCTGGCGTAGAAATCGCCGACCTTGCGCTGGCTGGTGCCGGGCGCGGCATCGGCATGGGCGGCCGCCTCGATGATCTCGCGGGTGCGGGTCGTCGACAGCTCGTCGAGGACGCTGAAGCCGCCCCATACCGACTTGTCGGCCGGGATCTGGGTCGTCCTGGCCCAGCCGCCGTTCACATAATCGAAGAAGCTGTCGCCGGGGTTCACATTCTTGTCCATGCCGGCGATGTCGACTCCCCAGTCGCCGAGCTGCGGCTTGGCGGCGGTCGGCCTGGAGGCGGCGAAAACGGCCGGCGCGGCGGCGGCGGCAAGCGCGAGCGTGGCCGCGCTGCAAAGCACTATCTTCTTGATCATGTTGGTAAAATCCCCACCCGGTCGATTGGTGCGGGCGCCATACAGGGTGAAAAGCGGGTTGGGAAGCGCCTTGCAGTGAAGGTCCCGAAATCAGCAAGGGCTGCACAGCCCCGCGCCGCGGCTCAGGCGATGTTGCGCACCACTTCCAGCCTCACCTGGGCGCTCCCGGGGCCGATCATCGCGATCTCGCGCGCGGCGGCGTAGGACATGTCAAGGACTCGGCCGCGGGTGAACGGCCCGCGATCGTTGACGCGGACGATGACGCTGCGGCCGTTGCCGAGGTTGGTGACGCGCAGCATCGTGCCGAGCGGCAAGGTGCGGTGGGCGGCGGTGAGCGCCATCGGGTTGAAGCGCTCGCCATTGGCGGTGCGGTTGCCGGCCAGCTCGCGGCCGTAATAGCTCGCCACGCCCTGGCCAACGAGTTCGAACGCCTGCTCGACCGCCTCGACCTTCGCCGGCATCGACACTTCGGCGGATTCGGGGAGGGCGGCGACCGCCGCTTCCAGGCTCTGGAGGCGCGCGCTGTCCGCGGCGGGCTCGATGCCCACGGCCTGGGCGGGCGCGGAGCTCAGCATCGCGGCGAAGGCCAACGCGACGGCACGCGGCATGCCCTTGCGGCGCAGGCGGGTGATGGTCATGTGCGAAGCCCCTCAGCGTTCGTTTCGAGGGTGGGGCTAACCCGCGATTCTTGATGAGTCCCGTTCGTTACGGCGACGTGAGCCTCAACCGGGACGAATCGAGGAACTTATCCACCGCTCGACAGCGGCATTGGCGCCTGCCACGGTCGCTCCGATGCGCGAGAAAGAGCTCCGTCTGGCCCTCATCTGCTATGGCGGGATCAGCCTCGCCGTCTACATGCACGGCATCACCAAGGAGGTCTGGCGCCTCGCCCGCGCAAGCCGCGCCTTCCATTCGCGCGAACCGGAAAATGGCGACAGCGAAGGGGTTTACCGGCAACTCCTCGAAGCCATGGCGAGCGAATGCCAGGTCGAGCTGAGGGTGCTCGTCGACATCCTCACCGGCGCCAGCGCGGGCGGGATCAACGCCATCTTCCTTGCCGAGGCGATCGCCGCGGGCAAGTCGCTCGACCCGCTCACCGACCTCTGGCTCGAAACCGCGGACGTCGACCGGCTGCTCGACCCGGAAGTGAGCGCCGTCTCCCGATTCGCGAAAGCGGCGGCGGTGCCCTTCGCCTGGGCGCTGTCGAAGAAACGGGGCGGCACCGTCGAGCAGACGGTGGAGGCCGGGCATCGCTCGGAGGTGCGCGCGAAGCTCGCCAATTTCGTGCGCGCGCGCTGGTTCGCGCCGCCGTTCAGCGGTTCCGGCTTCACCGAGCTGCTGCTCGGCGCGTTCGACGCCATGGCGGCTGGGGCGCCGGGGCCGCCGCTCCTCCCCGCCTACCAGCCGCTCGATCTGTTCGTCACCGTCACCGACTTCCACGGCCATCCGGAGCGGCTGCGGCTGCATTCGCCGCTCGAGGCGACGGAGCGCGAGCATCGCCTAACCCTCTCCTTCCGTAAGGAGGCGGGGGCGGAATGCCGGCTGGCGGAGACGGCGGAGCTGGCCTTCGCCGCGCGGGCGACGGCGAGCTTCCCCGGCGCCTTTCCGCCGTTCCGAATCGGCGAGCTCGACGCGGTGCTGGCGGCGCGCGGCCAGGCCTGGCCGGGGCGGGCCGATTTCGTCCGCCGCGCCCTTCCCCGCCATGCCGCGATCGGCGATGCGGAATCGGCGGTGCTGATCGACGGCTCGGTACTCGCCAACGCGCCCTTCCGGCCGGCGATGCGGGCGCTGAGGCGCCGGCCGGCCCGGCGCGAGGTGGACCGGCGGTTCGTCTACATCGATCCCAAGCCGGGCGGCCGCTCGGTGCGGCTGACGGACGGGGCCGGAAGCGATCCGCCCGGCTTCTTCGCCACCATCTTCGGCGCGCTCTCCGACATTCCGCGCGAGCAGCCGATCCGCGACAATCTGGAGGCGATCGAGGGCCGCTCGGCCCGCATCCGCCGGTTGAGCCGAATCGTCGAGGCGATGCGGCCCGAGGTCGAGGCGGCGATCGAGCGGGCGTTCGGCACCACCCTCCTGCTGCTGCGCCCGACCCCCAAGCGCCTCGCCGCCTGGCGCTCGAAGGCGCAGAGCGTCGCCGCGCGGGAGGCCGGCTTCGCTTATGCCGCCTACGGGCAGCTCAAGCTCTCCGCGGTGGTCGAGGAGATTGCCGACGCGCTGGCCGGCGGCGAAGGCGCCGAGCGGAGCCTTTACGAGCGGGTGCGGCAGGCGGTTTGGGACGCGGTCCGCGCGCAGGGCCTGGTCGACGCCGGCAGCGTGACCGCGGCGGGCGCGCGGGCGGACGTCATCCTGTTCCTGCGCAATTTCGACCTCTCCTTCCGGATCCGCCGGCTGCGCTTCCTCGCCCGCCACGTGACGGCGCTCGAAGGCGCGTCCGATGCGGCGCGCGAGGCGACCCGGCCGGCCCGCGAGGCGGTCTACGCGCTGCTCGCCCGCTACGAGGAACGGCGCGACGCCGCCACCAAGCGGGACGCGACGGAGGATGTCGAACCGGCGATGGTCGCGCTCGCCGAGCGCCTCGGCCTCAAGGAGACGGACGAGCTTGCGGACGCGCGGCTGACCCAGGTGCTGGCCGGGCTGCCCAAGCCCGAGCGCCGGTCGCTGATCCTCGCTTATCTCGGCTTCCCCTTCTACGACATCGCCACCCTTCCCCTCCTCCAGGGCGAGGGGCTGGATGAGTTCGATCCGGTCAAGGTGGACCGGATCTCACCCGAAGACGCGACCGCGATCAGGGAGGGCGGCGCCGAGGCGACGCTGAAGGGCGTCCAGTTCAACAGCTTCGGCGCCTTCTTCAGCCGCGCCTATCGCGAGAACGACTATCTGTGGGGCCGCCTCCACGGCGCCGACCGGCTGATCGACATCACCGCCTCGGCCCTGCCCGAAGGCAGTTACCTGCCGCCCGGTCTCACCGCCCGACTCAAGCGCGACGCCTTTCGCGTCATCCTCGCCGAGGAGCGGCCGAGGCTCCAGGCCGTCCAGCCGCTGTTCGATGCTCTGGACGAGGAGGTCGGCTGACGGTTGCGCGCGCCCTCGCGCCGCCATAAGCATAAGTTCGGGAGGCGGGCCGATGCAGTTTCTGAAGACCCTGTTCTGGGTTGCGCTGACGGTGATCCTGGTCCTTTGGGCCAAGGCGAACTGGTCGGCGGTAACCCTGAAGCTGTGGGGCGGGCTCGAGGCCGACGTGAAGCTGCCGGTCCTCATCCTCTTCGTCTTCCTGCTCGGCTTCCTGCCGACCTTCATCATCTACCGCGCCCGTTTGTGGTCGCTGAAGCGCCGGCTCGAGCCCGCCGAGCGCAGCACCGTGCCCGCGCCGCTCGGCCCCGCGACGCCAGTCGCGGTCAGCAACAGCCCGGAGCAAAGGGTCGCGACCGACAGCAAGGCCTGGCCTACGGCATGAGGAGCCCGATCTTCGTCGCCATCGACACGCCCGATTTCGAGCGGGCGAAGGCGATCGCGACGCGGGTCCGGCACCATGTCGGCGGGATCAAGCTGGGGCTCGAATTCTTCTGCGCCAACGGCCGCCACGGCGTTCGCGACATGGCGGAGCTGGGCCTGCCCATCTTCCTCGACCTGAAGTTCCATGACATTCCCAACACCGTCGGCAAGGCGATCCAGGCGCTGCGGCCGCTGGAGCCCGCCATCCTCACGGTCCACGCCGCGGGCGGACGGGCGATGATGGAGGACGCCAAGGCCGCCGCCCCGACCGGTACGAAGGTGGTGGCGGTGACGGTGCTGACCAGCCTCGACGGCGACGACCTCACCGCCATCGGCGTCGCCGCCGATCCGCAGGCGCAGGTGGCGCGGCTGACCATGCTGGCCCGCGAGGCTGGGCTGGACGGTCTCGTCTGCTCGGGCAACGAAGTGGCGGCGGCCAGGAAGCTGTGGCCCGAAGGCTTCTTCGTCGTCCCCGGCGTGCGGCCGCCGGGCGGCCATGCCGCCGACCAGAAGAGGGTGATGACGCCCCGCGCCGCGCTCGACGCGGGCGCCTCGATCCTGGTGGTGGGAAGGCCCATCACGCAGGCGCGCGATCCGGACGAGGCCGCGCGGGCGATCGAGGCGACGCTTTAGTACATTGTTCTTGCTTCGTTCCCGTTGCGACGCTAAACCCGGTGCGTGAATCGCTCCGATGCCCGACCCGGCCGCGGCGCGCCTGAGAACCGGACGCCGACCCGCTTCAACCTTCCCGCCCGCGAGGCGGACGGGGACTGGCTCGACGCGCGCGAGGCGCTGGACGGCGCCCCGCCGCCGCTGCGCACGACCGTGACGGTGGAGACGCCGCGCACCATAATCACCCGCAACTCCTCGCCGGACATCGGCTTCGACCGATCGATCAACGCCTATCGGGGGTGCGAACATGGCTGCATCTACTGCTTCGCGCGGCCGACCCACGCCTTCCACGATCTCTCGCCCGGGCTCGATTTCGAGACGAAATTGTTCGCCAAGCCGGACGCGGCGAAGCTGCTTCGGCAGGAGCTCGCCAGGCCCGGCTACAGCCCGCGCCCGATCGCGATGGGGACCAACACCGATCCCTACCAGCCGATCGAGGGGAAGTGGCGGATCACCCGCTCGATCCTGGAAGTGCTGGCGGAGACGAAGCATCCGTTCACCATCACGACCAAATCGGATCGGGTGGTGAGGGACATCGACCTGCTGGCGCCGCTCGCGGCGGAGGGGCTCGTCTCGGTGGCGCTGTCGATTACGTCGCTGACGCCTGAAATCTCGCGCACCCTGGAGCCGCGGGCGCCCGCCGCGCGCAAGCGGCTGGCGGCGGTCAAGGCGCTGAGCGAGGCGGGCATCCCCACCGGCGTCGCCATCGCACCCGTGATACCCGGCATCACCGACCATGAGGTCGAGCATATCGTCGAGGCGGCGGCGGCGGCGGGGGCGTCAGGGACATTCTTCCTGCCGGTGCGCCTGCCCCACGAGGTGGCGCCCCTGTTCCGCGCCTGGCTCGACGAGCATTTCCCCGACCGCGCCGACAAGGTGATGAACATCATCCGCGCGATGCGCGGCGGCAAGGACAACGACCCGAACTGGTTCACCCGGATGCAGGGCTCGGGGCCTTGGGCCGAACTGATGCGGATACGCTTCGAAGTGGCGGTGCGGAAGCACGGGCTGAACAAGGAGAAGGTGAGGCTGAGGACCGATCTCTTCACCCCGCCCCAGGGGCCGCAGCTGAGGCTGTTCTAGTGCCTCCCCATCGGCAGATGGGGAGGGGGACCACCGAAGGTGGTGGAGGGGTAGGTGGCGAGGCGTGTGCCTTTTACCCCCCACCAGGCTGCGCCTGGTCCCCCTCCCCAAGCGGCGCTTGGGGAGGCAAAGTTAGGCCGCGCTGGCCAGCTTGTAGTCGCGATATTGCTCGCGCAGCGCGGTCTTGAGCAGCTTGCCGGTGGCGGTGTGGGGGAGGCTCTCCACGAACAGTATCTCGTCCGGCAGCCACCATCTCGCCACATGCTCCGCAAGGTGGGCGAGGATCTGGTCGGGCGTCACTTCCGTTCCTTCCTTGCGCACCACCAGCAGGATCGGACGCTCGTCCCATTTCGGGTGCCTGACTCCCACCGCGGCCGCTTCCGCCACGCCCGCGCAGCCGACCGCCGCATTCTCGAGGTCGATCGAGCTGATCCACTCGCCGCCGGACTTGATGACGTCCTTCGAGCGGTCGGTGATCTGGAGGACGCCGTTGGGATGGAGGGCGGCGACGTCGCCGGTGTCGAACCAGCCTTCCTCGTCGATCACCGGCCCGTTGGGGTCCTGGAAATATTGGCGGATGATCCAGGCGCCGCGGGTCTGGAGGCGCCCCGAGGTCCTGCCGTCGCGGGGGAGGACCTTGCCCTCCTCGTCGACCGTGCGCAGCTCCACGCCGAACGGCACCCTGCCCTGCTTGCACATATAGTCGATGCGCTGCCCGGGCGTCAGCGAGTCCCAATCGCCGGTCGCGGCGCCGACGGTGCCGAGCGGCGACATTTCGGTCATGCCCCAGGCGTGGCCGACCCGCACGTTGCGCTCGGTGAAATATTCGATCATCGCCCGCGGCGCCGCCGAGCCGCCGATGTGGACGCTGGTGAGCTTGCCCAGATTTTCGCCGCTCGCCTCGACATGATTGATCAGCGCCAGCCACACCGTCGGCACGCCCGCCGTGTGGGTGACGCCCTCCGCGTGCATCAGGTCGCACATCACCTTGGGTGTATAATCGGTCGAGTAAACGAGCTTGCCCCCCACCATCGCGGTCGAGAAGGGCAGTGCCCAGCCGGCGGCGTGGAACATCGGCACCACGGGGAGGACGACCGAGCGGGCCGAGAGGTCGAAGATGTCCGGGCTGATCTGCATCATCGCGTGGATCAGCGTGGAGCGATGCTCGTAGAGCACGCCCTTGGGGTTGCCGGTGGTGCCGCTCGTATAGCAGAGCATCATCGGCTCGCGCTCGTCGCCCTCCACCCAGGCATAATCGTCGCTCTCCGCCGCGACCAAGGCGTCGAACTCGCCATCGTCGAAGCAGACATAATGGTCGATGCTCGTCCAGCGGGGCTTCAGCCGCTCGACCAGAGGGCGGAAGACCGCGTCGTAGAAGAGCACCCGGTCCTCGGCATGGTTGACGATGTAGACGAGCTGTTCGTCGAACAGGCGGGTGTTGATGGTGTGGAGAACGCCGCCCGAGCCGATCGCGCCGTACCAGGCGACGAGGTGGCGGGCGTGGTTCATCGCCAGCGTGCCGACGCGGTCGCCCTTGTTCAGCCCCAGCCGCTCGAGCGCCCGCGCCAGACGGCGCGCGTCGCGGGCGACTCCGGCCCAGGTGCCGCGGGTCGTCTCGCCGCCGGCATGGAGCGAGACGATCTCGCGCGTGCCGTGCTCGCGCTCGGCATGGTCGAGGATGCGCATCACCCTCAACGGCCAGTCCTGCATCCCTCCCAGCATCATTCCCTCCCCGGGCTGGAGGACAGTCTATGCGTTCAGGAGACGAGCGCAAGCCGGGGCTGGCCGGCACCGGGAAGCACGGACAGGCGCACCGCGGTGACGCCCGCCACGCGCTCGATCCTCGCCGCAAGCTCCGCGTCCAGCTGGAAGTCGCGGCCGAGGATTATTTCGGCATCGCCCTCGGCGAGCGTGGCCTTGAGGCGGAGCTCGCCGTGGCCGCCGCGGTCATTGGCTACGGCCTCGGCGAGGCGTGCGATAGCGTCCACTTCGTCCACTTCGACCTCGAGCCGAAGGCGAGTGCGCCTCGACAGGCTCTCGAACAGCTGCAGCGAGCGGAGCGTCACCCGCGGTGCCTCCTCGCCGGGGCGGCGGTCGAGCTCGACTTCGAGAAGCGCACAGGCGCCGGATTTGGCCGCATCCTCGACCTGCGCGCAGGCAGCGTCATCGAACACTGTGGCGACAAACTGGCCGGAGGAATCAGACATCGTCGCCATCAGGTAACGGCGGCCACGGGCGGAGGTGCGCCAACGCGCCTCCTCCACCAGCCCCGCCATCCTCTTCGCGCTGCGCGCCCCTTCTGTGATGGGAATTGCGGCGAGCGCGGCGAAGGTCTTGGCGCCATGCGCTTCGGCGAGGTGGCGGTAGCGGTCCACCGGATGGGCGGAGAAATAGAAGCCAAACGATTCCTTTTCCGCGGCCATGCGCTGGGCAAGCGTCCAGGCCGCCGCGACCGGCATGCGGATGGGGACGACGCTCGATTCGCCGCCGAACAGGCCGCCCTGCCCGCTCTCCCGCGCGTCGGCGGCGCTGGCGGCGTGGGCCAGGATCGTCTCGGCGGCGGCGAAGACGATGGCGCGGTTCTGGGCGATCTCGTCGAACGCGCCGCCGCCCGCCAGGCTCTCCAGCTGGCGCCGGTTGAGGAGGCGCGGATCGACCCGCTCGGCAAAGTCGTCGAGTGACTTGAAGCGCCCGTTCGCCCGCCGCTCCTCCACCATTTGCTCCATCGCCTTCTCGCCGACGCCTTTGAGCGCGCCGAGCGCGTAGCGGACTGCGAGCCCCTCCCCTGTCGGCTCGACCGCGAATTCCGCCTCGCTGGCGTTGATCGAAGGCGGAAGGCAGGCGATCTCCATCCGCCGCATATCGTCGACGAAGATGGCGAGCTTGTCGGTCTGGTGGATGTCGAAGCACATCGAGGCGGCGTAGAATTCGACCGGGTGGTGCGCCTTCAGCCAGGCCGTCTGGTAGGCGATCAAAGCATAGGCGGCGGCGTGGCTCTTGTTGAAGCCGTAGCCGGCGAACTTGTCGATCAAGTCGAACAGCTCGTTGGCCTTCGCCTTGGGAATGGCGTTCACCCGTTCGCAGCCGGCGACGAAGCCGGCGCGCTGCGCGTCCATCTCCGCCTTGATCTTCTTGCCCATCGCGCGGCGCAGCAAATCGGCCTCGCCGAGGCTGAAGCCGGCGAGCACCTTCGCCGCCTCCATCACCTGCTCCTGGTAGACGAAGATGCCGTACGTCTCCTTGAGCACGTTCTCGAGCAGGGGATGGGGATAGACGATGTCCTCCCGCTTGTTCTTGCGCGCGCCGAACATCGGGATGTTGTCCATCGGCCCCGGCCGGTAGAGCGAAACGAGGGCGATGATGTCCTCGAAGCAGGTCGGCTTCACCGCCGCGAGGGTGCGGCGCATGCCCTCCGATTCCAGCTGGAACACGCCCACCGTCTCGCCGCGCTGGAGGAGCTTGTAGACTTCCTCGTCCTCCCAGCCGACGCGGTCGAGGTCGACCGTCACCCCCCGCCTCGCCAGCATCTGCACGGCCTTCTGCAGCACCGACAGGGTCTTCAGGCCGAGGAAGTCGAACTTCACCAGCCCCGCCGCCTCGACATATTTCATGTCGAACTGGGTGACCGGCATGTCCGAGCGCGGGTCGCGGTAGAGCGGAACCAGCTTGTCGAGCGGCCGGTCGCCGATGACGACCCCGGCGGCATGGGTGGAGGCATGGCGGGGGAAGCCTTCGAGCTTCATCGCCAAGTCGAACAGGCGGCGCACGTCGGCGTCGTTCTTATATTCGGCGGCGAGCTCGGAGACGCCGTTCAGGGCGCGCTCCAGCGTCCACGGATCGGTCGGGTGGTTGGGGATGAGCTTGGCCAGCCGGTCGACCTGGCCGTAGGGCATTTGCAGCACCCGCCCGGTATCCTTGAGAACCGCGCGCGCCTTCAATTTCCCGAAGGTGATGATCTGCGCGACCTTGTCCGCGCCGTAGCGACGCTGGACGTAGCGGATGACCTCGCCGCGCCGCGTCTCGCAGAAGTCGATGTCGAAGTCCGGCATCGACACGCGCTCGGGATTGAGGAAGCGCTCGAAGAGCAGGCCGAGGCGGATCGGATCGAGATCGGTGATGGTGAGCGCCCAGGCCACCACCGAGCCCGCGCCCGAACCGCGCCCCGGTCCGACCGGGATGTCGTTCTCCTTGGCCCATTTGATGAAGTCGGCGACGATCAGGAAATAGCCGGGGAAGCCCATGCCGACGATGATCTCGACCTCATAGTCGAGCCGCTCGAAATAGGCCTGGCGCTCCGCCTCCCCTTGGCCCTCATATTTGGCGAGCCTCGCCTCGAGCCCGGCGCGCGCGTCGCGGCGGAGCTGCTCGGCCTCGCCTTCCAGGTCGCCGGCGATGCTGGGCAGGATCGGCCTGCGCTTGGGCGCGCCGAACGCACAGCGGCGGGCGACGACGGCGGTGTTCTCGATCGCCTCGGGGAGATCCGCGAACAGCCGCCGCATCTCGGCGGCCGGCTTAATCCAGGCTTCGGGCGAGGAGCGGACGCGGTCGTCGCGGTCGAGCTGGCTCGACTGGGCGATGCACAGCATCGCGTCGTGAGCCTCGTGGAAATGGGCCTCCGCGAAGCAGGCGGGGTTGGTGGCGACCAGCGGCAGATCGTGCGCGTAGGCGAGCTCGATCAGCCGCGCCTCCGCCTTCTGCTCGACCTCCTCGCCGCGCCGCGCCAGCTCGACGTAGAGCCGCGCCGGGAACAAGGCGACGAGCCGCCGCAGCACCTCGTCGGCCAAGGTCGCCTGCTCTTCGGCGATCAGCTTCGCCAGCGCGCCGTCGGCGCCGCCGGTGAGGGCGATCAGGCCTTCCGTGCGCCCTTCGAGCGCTTCGAAGGTGACGTGGGCCGGCTCCTCGACCGGCCGCCCCAGATGCGCCTCCGAGACGAGCGCGCAGAGATTGTCGTAGCCGCGGTCGTTCTGGGCGTAGAGGGCGAGCCAGTCGAGCGCCGCCTGCCCGCCCGGCCTCGCCACCGCCAGCATCGTGCCGATGATCGGCTGCACGCCTTCGTCCTTGCACGCCTCGGTGAAGGCCATGGCGGCATAGAGGCCATTGCGGTCGGTGAGGGCGGCGGCGGGAAAGTCGAGCCGCTTCGCCTGCTTCGCGATCGCCTTGGGCTCGATCGCGCCATCGAGCATCGTGTAGCAGGAGAAGATGCGGAGCGGGACGTAGGGGGCAGCCATCGGGCTACTATGGTGGCCGGCGGCGGCGGAGGAAAGCGCCGAGCCGCCACTTTTCCACACCTATTCGCTAGGATGCGACCGACCGGCCCAGCTTGGCTCGCGGCCAGTAGAAGAAGAGGACATGCCCCTTGACGTTCCCGATCGGGAGTAGCTCCACGCCCATCGCTTCGCGAGGGACGCGGCTGTCGGCGGAGCGGTCCCGATTGTCGCCGAGCACGAACAGATAGCCGGGGGGAATCCGCCGCTCCGCCATATTGTCGACCTCCGAGCGCTCGAGATCCAGGATATGGTGCTCGGCGACTTCGCCGGGAAACCGCTCCGCCAGGACGGAAGACGATCGCGGTCCGAAGCGATAGGGATAGGCTTGCCGCCTGACGAAGCGCTGCGGCACCGGACGGCCGTTGAGAATGACGATGCCGTTCCTCATCGCGATCGTGTCGCCGGGCAGCGCCGCCACCCGCTTGACGTAGGTTTCGTCTCCCACCGCCATGACGAGGACGTCGCCGCGCTCAAGTTTGCCGGGGCCGCGCATCGAGGCGAAAAAGCGGTCGTTCCTTTCCAGGGTCGGCGACATGGATTCCACGGGCATGTAGAAAGGCTTCAAATAGCCGCCGACCCGCGCTCCAGCCCACGCGACGACGGCGAGGACCACGAGCCCGGCGAGCGCCACGATCGCGTTCCAGCCGAACCTGCGAACGCCGGATCTCACTCCAGCACGCCCTCGTGCAGCCGCAGCACCCGGTCCATCTTGGCCGCGATCCGCTCGTTGTGGGTGGCCACCAGGGAGGCGCTGCCCTCGTCGCGAACGAGGCGGAGGAACTCACCGAAGACGATGTCGGCGGTCGCCTCGTCGAGATTGCCGGTGGGCTCGTCGGCGAGGACGAGGAGCGGCCGGTTGGCGAGGGCGCGGGCGACGGCGACGCGCTGCTGCTCGCCGCCCGAGAGCTGGCTGGGCCGGTGCGTCAGGCGGTGGCCGAGCCCCAGCGAGCCGAGCAACGCGTTCGCCCGCGTGCGCGCCTCCTCCGCGGTGGCGCCGCGGATAAGCTGCGGGATGACGACATTCTCAGCGGCGTTGAAATCGGGGAGGAGGTGGTGAAACTGGTAGACGAAGCCGAGGGCGTCGCGCCGGAGGCGGGTGCGGCCGTCATTGTCGAGCCGCGACGCCTCCTCGCCGCGGATGCGGATCGACCCTTCGAAGCCGCCTTCAAGCAGGCCCACCGCCTGGAGCAGGGTCGACTTGCCCGAGCCGGACGGGCCCAGCAGCGCGACGATCTCGCCCGGCCGAACGTCGAGATCGATGCCCCGAAGCACCTCGATCGTGACTCCGCCCTGCACGAAGCTGCGCTTCAGCCCGCGGACGGCGAGAACCTCATTCATAGCGCAGCACCTGCACCGGATCGGTGCTCGCCGCCTTCCACGCCGGATAGAGCGTCGCGAGGAAGCTGAAGATCAGCGCCATCGAGACGATCGCCATCACTTCGAACGGATCCGTCTTCGACGGCAGCTCGGTGAGGAAGCGGATGGAGGGGTCCCAGAGGTTCTGCCCGGTCAGCAGCTGGACGAAGTTCACCACGCCCTGGCGGAAGAAGAGGAAGATCGCCCCCAGTGCGAGACCGGCGAGGATGCCGAGGGTGCCGATGGTCACGCCGACCGTCATGAACACCTTCATCAGCGCGCCCCGGGTCGCGCCCATCGTCCTCAGGATGGCGATGTCGCGAGTCTTGGCGCGCACCAGCATGATCAGCGAGGAAAGGATGTTGAACACGGCGACCAGGATGATGATCGAAAGGATGACGAACATCGCCACCCGCTCCACCTGCAGCGCCTCGAACAGCGAAGCGTTGAGCGCGCGCCAGTCGGTCACCATGCCGTGGCCGGCGATGGAGGCCTGGAGCGGCGCGACGATGTCGGAGACGCGATCCGCGTCAATCGTCTGCAGCTCGACCATGCCGACCGCATCGCCGAGCATCAGGAAGGTCTGGGCATCCTCGATGGGCATGACCACGAAGGCTTTGTCATAATCGTAGACCCCGACCTCGAAGACCGCCGCCACCTTGTAGGAGACGATCCGCGGCACCGTGCCGAACGGCGTCGTGCGCCCCTCCGGCGTGATGAGGCTGATCTCGCCGCCGACATTGGCGCCGAGCTGCTCGGCGAGGCGGGCGCCGATGGCGACGTTGCCCGAGCCGGGCCTCAGCGCCGCCAGCGAGCCGGACAGGACCTTCCCCCTGAGCGTGGGGTTGGCGAGTATTTCGCGGCGCTGCATGCCCCGCAGCAGCACGCCCTCGACCCGGCCGTCATAGCTCGCCATCAGCGGCTGCTCGATCAGCGGGACGGCGGAGGTCACGCCGGGCGTGCGCTGCGCCTGGGCGACGATGTCGCGCCAATTGGGCAGCCGCCCGCCATAGCCTACCACCACCGCATGGCCGTTCAACCCGACGATCTTGTCGAACAGCTCGGCGCGAAAGCCGTTCATCACGCTCATCACGATGATGAGGGCGGCAACGCCGAGCATCACGGCGACCAGGCTGATCGAGGCGACGAGGAAGATGAACCCCTCGCCCTTGCCGGGGAGCAGATAGCGCCGCGCGATCATCCGCTCGTAGCGGTTGAGGATCATGATGGAATGGCCCCTCGCCATTCCGTCACCCCAGCGAAGGCTGGGGTCCATTCCGGCTCAGCATGGATGCCAGCCTTCGCTGGCATGACGGCGGCTAACCACTCCCGCCTGCTCATCCCGCCAGCCTCGCCAGTGCGCTCTCTACGGTGAGCTCCTCGCGCTCGCCGGTGGCGCGGCGCTTGATCTCCACGACGCCTCGATCCAGGCCCCTGGGGCCGACGATCAGCTGCCACGGCAGGCCGATCAGGTCCATCGTCGCGAACTTCGCCCCGCCCCGCTCGTCGCGGTCGTCGTAGAGCGTTTCAATGCCCGCCGCGCCGAGCCGGGCGTAGAGCTCGTCCGCGGCGGCCGCGCAGCGCGGATCGTCGGCGCGCATGTTGATAAGGCCGACGCGATAGGGTGCGACCGCGTCCGGCCAGACGATGCCTGCCTCGTCATGGCTCGCCTCGATAATCGCACCGATCAGGCGCGAGACGCCAATGCCGTAGCTGCCCATCTTCGGGTGGACTTGGCCGCCGTCCGTCGTCTGCACGGTCATGCCCATGGCCTCGGTATATTTGGTGTCGAAGTAGAAGATGTGCCCCACTTCGATGCCGCGCGAGGTCCTGAGGTCGGCGCCGGCGGCGGCCTCGCGCGCTTCGTCCCTCTTCTCGTCGGTCGCGGCATAATCCCGAGTGAGGGCGCCGACGAAGGCCTGGAGCCCCGCCGAATCGTCGGCATCGATGCCCTCCGCCTCGGCCGAGCGGTCCGCCTCCCACGCCTTGTGGTAGAAGACCTCGCTCTCGCCCGAGGGGGCGAGGATGATGAACTCGTGGCTGAGATCGCCGCCGATCGGGCCGGTATCCGCCTGCATCGGGATGGCGGTGAGGCCCATTCGGGCGAAGGTCCTCAGATAAGCGATGAACATCCGGTTGTAGCTGTGCCGCGCGCCGGCTTCGTCGAGGTCGAAGCTGTAGGCGTCCTTCATCAGGAACTCGCGGCCCCGCATCACACCGAAGCGGGGTCGGACCTCGTCCCGGAACTTCCACTGGATGTGGTAGAGGATGCGCGGCAGGTCGCGATAGCTCTTCACATTGTCGCGGAAGAGGGCGGTGATCATGTCCTCGTTAGTGGGGCCATAGAGCATCTCGCGGCCGTGGCGGTCGGCGATGCGCAGCATTTCCGGGCCGTAGGCGTCGTAGCGGCCGGATTCGCGCCAGAGATCGGCCGGCTGGACGGTCGGCATCAGCATCTCGATCGCGCCCGCTTGGTCCTGCTCCTCCCGCACGATCCGCTCGATATTGGCGAGGACCCGCTTGCCCAGCGGCAGCCAGGCATAGATGCCGGCGGCGGTCTGGCGCACCAGGCCGGCGCGCAGCATCAGCTTGTGGCTGGCGATCTGCGCGTCGGCCGGCGTCTCCTTGGTCACGGGAAGAAAGTAGCGGGAAAGGCGCATGGCCGGCGGTCTTGTCCTGAAAAGAAGGGGTCGGCCAGCCTCTACGGGGGCAGTGCTGGCAAGGCAACCGGACGCCGGTCGTTACGCCTCCGCCTCGCCTGTTGCCCGACCGACACAGGTTCGCAGGAAAGTGCCACAAGTCGTTGATTAGGGCCGTGACAAGCCACCGGCCCCTGCCTAGCGTCCCGCCTCACGAACAGGTGGCGACAAGGCCTCGGTTCGGGGAGGCTTCGGCCCCGCATTTCCAAGCGAGGTGGAGATGCGCGCGGGCGGAAGGCTCTTAAATCAAGGGGGTTGACGAGCGATCGTCACACGGGTGCCCGGGCAGCGATGTCCGGGCACTTGCCGTTTTGCCGGTCGAGCTCTGCCGGGCCGGGCGGGACCCGCCGCCGCGACTCGGGCGAAAAGCGCATAAAAAAAGCCCCGGCGGAACCGGGGCTTCTTTTTCCACGGTAGGCCGGTTTTCAGCCGGTGCTGCCGCCGCTGGTCCAGCCATTGCCCAGGAGCCAGCTCCAGAAATTGCGGGTTTGCGGTTTCTGCTGCACGCGTGCGCCCCTTCTGAATGCACGGCCGTGACTGCCACGACCGTGAGGGACGCTAATAGACCTCCGGGACAAGGTTATCAATCCGTTAACATGTGCTTCGACGAAGGTTACGCGGCGCGGCGGCTCTTCTGCTCCAAAACGGAACGCCAGAAGGCGCGGAACGGCATCGGCCGCCCGATGTGGAAGCCCTGCGCAATGTCGCAGCCCATATAGGTGAGCGCCTCCAGCGTCTGGATGTCCTCCACCCCTTCCGCGACGACCTTCTGGCCGAGGGAATGGGCGAGCTGGATGGTGGAGTGGACCATCAGCTTGTCGCTCTGGCTCTTGTAGATGGACTGGACGAAGCTCTTGTCGACCTTGATCTCGGTCGCAGGAATGCGCTTCAGATATTCGAGCGTCGAGAGCCCGGTCCCGTAATCGTCGATCGAGATCTGGACGCCCATCGCCCGCAGCTTGAACAAGGCGTCCATGCTGCTCGCGCCGGTGGTCAGCGCCGCGGTTTCGGTGACTTCGAGCGTCAGCCGGTCGGCGGGAACGGAGTGCCGCCGCAGCAGACCTTCGACCGTGTTGACGAGGTCGAGGCTCTCGATCAGCCGCGCCGACAGGTTGACGGAGATGCCGAAGCCGCGGTCCCGCTCCCCGATCATCGCGGCGGCGCGAATGGCGTCGTCGAGGACGAACACGGTAAGCTTCTCGATGCGCCCGTTCTGCTCGGCGGCGGGAATGAACTCGACCGGCCCGATCTCGCCCTTTTCGGGATGGCTCCACCGGACCAAAGCTTCGGCGCCGACGATGCGCCGGGTGACGAGGTCGAGCTTGGCCTGGTAGGCGACCCAGAGGTGGCCGAGCTCGATGGCGCGGTCCAGCTGGCTGAGCAGCGAAAGCTTCCAGTCGGAATCCTTGAGCTTTTCCGGATCGTGCTGCTTCCAGCGCCGGCCTTCGGCGGCGGCCTCTTCGGCCGCGACCAATGCGCTGGCGAGCCGGTTAGGCACCGATCGCGGCGTGTCGGCATCGATGCCGAAGGCGACGGCGAGATCGAACTGACGGCCGGCGACGGCCACCGGGGTCCGGAAGAGCGCATGGAGCGCCTCGACATGCTCGCGCAGCGCCTGCTCGCGATCGCCGTCCGCCGCCCAGGCGAACACGCCTTCGTCGCCCTGGTAGATGACCCGCTCCGCGAATCCGACACGCAGCCGCCGGGCGATCTGATCGACCAGCTCACGCTCCCGGTTGGGGGGGAGGGCGGAGCAAATTTCCGCATAATTGCGCACTTTGACCACAACCAGGCTGCCTCGGCGCAGGCATCGCTCGCCGCGCAGCGCGCCGAGATTGGGCAGGCCGGACACGGCGTTGGTGGCGCCGCGCAGCCGATAGGCGCGGCGGAACCGGCCGGTGCCGACCCACAGGAGCAGGAACAATGCCGGCACGACGTCGCAATAGACGCCATGGCCTTCGAGCAGCACCGGCGCGGCGAGCAGCGCCGCCGCCGTGCCCGTCAGCACCGCCATGGCGTAGCGGACCTTGCTTCGGGTGAGCGCGATACCCGCCAGCAGGAGCGCGAGGAGGAAGGGCGGAATCCAGCCCGGCTGCACCGGCATCCCCCGCCTCAGCGTCTCGGCGCCGAGGACGTGCACATAGACGCCGCCGAGCCGGCCCTTGCCGGGCACGAAGAACTGATCGCCCCATTGCGGCGACGTCACCCCGACGACGACGTCCCGTCCGGCCAAGGCGGCGGCCGGGACCCGGCCCCTCAGCACATCCACCGCGCTCAGGGTGGGGATGGCCCGGGCGTCGATCGAATAATCGATCGGGAAGGTGCGTCCGGCCGGCCCGGCGGCGCCGGCGAGCGTCGCCGCCATCGAGGCATAGGCCTTGCCGCCATAATCGAGCGCATAAGGCAGCTTCCAGATCGTTCCGCTGGGCGCGTACCAGAAGTTGATATTGGCGAGCCGCGCATGCCGGCGAAAGGCGGCAAGCGGGAAATTGTCCGTCCGCCGGCCGCTCTCCGA
Organism: Allosphingosinicella sp.; assembly: GCA_036403015.1. GTDB lineage: Bacteria > Pseudomonadota > Alphaproteobacteria > Sphingomonadales > Sphingomonadaceae > Allosphingosinicella. Next base: position 82,477 of record DASWRU010000093.1, on the reverse strand, counting down.
CTCCAGCAGGAAGCGGACCGCGAGAACGACCGGCGAAGCGCTGCGGGACAGCGCGGTCTCGAACGCCCGGTCGTCCGCCGCCGTCGTGGTCGGCGAGAAGTCGATGTCGAAGAAGACCCGGCCCGCGCCGAGCCCCTGCAGCCGGTCGAGCAACTCGGCATCGCGGCGGCGCGGCCAGGGCCAGGCGCCGACCTCGCGGATGCTCCGTTCGTCGACCGCGACGATCACCGTTCGGCCGCTCGGCGCACGGGTGACGATGGCGCTGCGCAGCACCCGCAGCCCGTCCTCCACCGGCTCGCCCAGCTCGATCGCCCCGAAGGCGAGCGTGGCCAGAGCCGCCCAGGCCAGCATGCGCAGGCGCGGGTCGGCGGGCCGCCCGCGTCGCAGCTTCAGCCTGGACAGGATCAGCCTCAACCCGTTCATGGTCCCGGCTATGCCAGCCAAAGGTTAGCGAATTGATGCCGCTCCGGGCCGCGCGGCGACGCCGCACGCCCCCTGCCCGCCCCGTTAACGCGGCATTTTCCATTCTGCCTCAGGGCGCCGCAACCTTTGCCTCCTACGGTCCCGGCACCCTGGGCACCGTTGCGCCCGGCGGAGCGAAGGCGACGAACCATGGGCATGCGCGCACTCATCTTCATCCTGGCCACCCTTTCGTGCAGTGCCGCGGCATCGGCGCAGGCGCCTTCCTGGCGGGTCACCGAGGCGGCCGGAGCGGTGCAGGTCCAGCATGGCGGACGAACCGCGGCCGGCGCGCGCGGGACAATCCTCGCGGCGGGCGACGTGGTCACCACCGGCGCCGGCGCGCGCGCCGTGCTCGTGCGCGGCGAGGAATATGTCATCGTCTCGCCGCAGACCCGAGTCCGCCTTCCCGCCGCGGAGGAATCGCGGGGGCTCATCCAGGTGGTCGAGGATTACGGCCGCGCCTTGTTTCGCATCGAAAAGAAATCGACGCCGCATTTCGGCGTCCGCACCCCCTATCTGGTGGCGCTCGTGAAGGGGACGGTCTTCACCGTCGACGTGCGGCGCGACGGCGCCGCGGTCGCCGTGCAGGAAGGCCGGGTCGAGGTCGCCACGATGGACGGCCTGGCGCGCCAGCTGGTGCTCCCCGGCTTCGTCGGCCAGGTCTCCTCGGCGCAGCCGGGGCAGCTCGCGGTCCGCGAGGGCGGCGTCGACGAAGCCGCCGGCGATGTCGGCGGCGATGTCCGTGGCGCGGACCAGGGCGCGTCGCGCGAGAAGGCTTGCAGCGGCCGCGGCTGCGACGCGCTCGCTTATGCCGACGTGAGCGACGGCGCCTCCGGCGCGGACGTGACCGCCGTCCGCTCCGAGCATCAGGTCGCCGCCGTGGTCTCCGTGCTCCTGGCGGCGGCACCGGCTCCGGGCGACGCGACGACTCCCGGAGCGGCGGTCGACCCCGTCACGCCGGTTTCCGACCCCGTCCCCTCCGTAATACCGGCCTCCACCCCACCGCTGCCCGATACGCCGGTCGCGCCGCCGTCGCCGGACACCCGGCCGGTGGGCGGCGGCGCTTCGACGCCGGACGACGGGGACGACGACCATTCCGGCCCGGGCGGCGGAGGCGGCAGCAAATCCGGCCCCGGTGGCGGAGACGACGGCAAATCGGGCCCCGACGGCGGAGACGACGGCGATTCCGGTCCGGGCGGAGGCTCGGGCAGCAACTCCGGCCATGGCGGCGGAGGCGGCGGCAATTCCGGTCCGGGGGGCGGCTCCGGCAGCGGCTCCGGCAGCAACTCCGGCCCCGGCAGCGGCGGCTCGACGCCTCCGCCGCCCGACCCGGCCGCAGCTCCGGCTCCGGCTCCGGCTCCGGCTCCGGCTCCAGCTCCAGCGCCCGCCCCGGTTCCCGATCCGGCACCGGCTCCTGCGCCGGATCCGGCTCCCGCACCGGCGCCCGATCCGGCACCGGCTCCTACCCCGGATCCGGCTCCCGCACCGGCGCCCGATCCGGCCCCGGCGCCCGCGCCTGCTCCGGCACCCGCGCCAGCTCCGGCTCCCGCGCCAGCTCCGGCTCCGGCTCCGGCTCCGGCTCCGGCACCCGCGCCAGCTCCGGCTCCGGCTCCCACCCCACCGCCGGCTCCCGCGCCGCCGCCGCCGAAGCTGTGCGTCCTCGGGCTGATCTGCCTCTGAGCGCCGGGGGGCCCTGGCGGGTCGTGGCTAACGGTTCATCAACCTCCTTTGGCTAACATCGCCCTCTCTGCCGCGCGACGCTTCGCGGCCGAGAGGGAGGCGCGGCGGAAGGCTCATGGCGGGAAAGTATTTGGCGCCCGCCTTGGCCGGAGCCGCCTGGTTCGGACTGACCGCTTTCTCGCCCCCCTCCGGCGCCGCGCTGACCTACGACCTCGCCGCCATTCTCGGCTCGTCCGCCGGGGCAGCCGATCAGTCCGTCGAGCCGGGCGAGCAATATCCGCCGACCATCCGCGACCGCACCACCAGCCCGGTCGTGCAGGCGCCCCCGGCCGCTCCCGCGCCGGGCCGCCGCCGCACCGAATGGACGCTCGGCTTCGACATGAGCGTGACCGCCGACAGCAACGTCACCAACGGCAGCGACCTCGACCATATCGTTGTCGAAGGTCCCGAGGGGCCCGTCACCGTGCCGATGAACCAAAGCTACGCGAAACAGTCCGGGCTGGGGCTCGGCGCGTCGGTCAATGCGGGGGTGCGCGTCCCCCTTGCCCCGCATATGACGGTCGTCGTCGACGCGGAGGGCTATGGGCTCGACTATCCCGGCGGGGCCCATGACGACGCCTCCGCGCTCGTCGCCGCGGGGCTGGGGCTCGGCAGCGGCTCCGGATCGGGCCTTGTCCAGTTGCTCGCCTTCGACCGCTGGTACGGCGGCGCTTCCGCCATGCGCGGCGTCGGCCTGCGGGGCCATTGGCGCCAGGACATGGGGGGCGGCCAGCATCTGGGCGTCTATGTCGATGCGCGGACCTACGAATCCGACTGGGGCGATCCGCTCACGGGGTCGCAGGGCTCCGTCTACCTCACCTACGACATCCCGCTCGACGCGACCGTCACCGCCGCCGGCGGCGCCTATGTCCGCCGCGACTGGAACCGCGACGACGCCTTCTCCGACACCGAAATCGGCGCCTATGGCAGCCTCACCCATTATCTGAGCGCCGGCCTGACCGGCGGCGTCTCGGGCGGCGTCAGCCGGAGCTGGTACGACGCGCCGCTCGCCTATCTGTCGCCCGACCCGCGCCGCGACTGGCGCTATTATGCGAGCGCCTTCATCACCACCCGCAAGCCGGTCGCCTGGGGACTCTATCCCTCGCTCACCTACACCTACGGCCGAACCGCCAGCTCGATCGCTTATTACCGGACCGACCGGCACCGAGTCCGCCTCGGCCTGATGCGGAACTTCTGAGCGTGACCTGGCGGGCCCGGCTGATCGCGCTGCGGCGCCCGCTCACCCTGGGCGCCGCGATATTGGCCGGGAGCCTGACCCTGTGGCTCGGCCTGGGCGTGACCGTTGAGGATGCCGCCGACGCCGCCCGCCACGGCTTCCGCCGGCACCCGGCGAGCGGCGAAATCCATATCGTCGAGATCGACGAGCGGAGCATCGCCGCCATCGCCCGCTGGCCCTGGGCGCGCAGCGTCCACGCCGCCGCGGTCGACCGCCTGCACTCGGCGGGCGCGCGCAGCATCGCCTTCGACGTCGATTTCTCCAGCCCTTCCGATCCGGCCGAGGACGCGCGCTTCGCCGCGTCGCTCGAGCGGGCCGGGCACGGCGTCATCCTCACCACCTTCCGTCAATATGCCGGATCCGGCAGCGGCGAGGCGATGGAAGCGGCGCCGATCCCGACGCTGGCGCGAAGCGCCTTCCTGGCCGCGGCCAATGTCGATCCCGATTCGGACGGACGCCTCCGGCGCATGCTGTTCGGGCTGGAGATATTGGGAGCGCCGCGCCCCTCCCTCGCCAGCATGGTGGCCGAGCGGCCCGGCGCCGCCGGCCGAAGCTTCGCCATCGACACCCGCATCGACCCCGCCTCGATCCCCCGCCACAGCCTGATCGACGTGCTGCGCGGCCGCGTTCCCGCCGCGGCGATCCGCGGCAAGCGCCTCATCATCGGAGCCACCGCCGTCGAGCTCGGCGACCGCTATTCCGTGCCGCACCACGGCGTCATCCCCGGCGTCGTCGCGCAGGCCATGGGGGCCGAGACCCTGCTCGAGGGCGAGCCGCCGGCGCAGCGGAGCGGCGGCTGGGCGCTCGCTCTGGCGCTGATCCTCGTCGCGGCCACCGCGCTGCCCAAGGGCCGGCGGCCGCTCCGCGCCGCCTTGGCGGCCGCGGGTTCGGCCGCCCTCTTCCTCCTGCCGCCGTTCGCCGAGCAGGCGCTCGGCGCGCTGCCGGTGGCGCCGGCCCTGGCCGCGCTCGCCGCCGCGGCGATGGCGGGCGGCGCGGCGTGGCTGGCCCTGCGCTACCGCGAGAACCGGCTCGAAGACCCGGAAACCGGCCTTCCCAACCTCCTCGCGCTCGAACGCGCCGCGGCCGACCGCGCCGCCACCGCCGTCTGCGTCGCGCGCATCGAGGACCTGCCGGCCCTGATCTCCGCCTTGGGCTCGGACGCCGCGGCGGCGCTGTTGCGGACGCTGGCGGACCGGCTGCGCTTCGCCGTCGGCGGCACCGTCTGGCGCGCCGACGAAGCGAGCCTCGCCTGGCTCGAGCCGGGCGACGCGCCGGTCAAGGAACGGATCGAGGGCGTCGCGGCGCTGATGCGGGCGCCGCTCGGCGGCGGCGCGGCCGCCGACGTTCGGCTCCATTACGGCGCCGCTTTCGGCTCCGGCACGGATTTGAAGCAGACGGCGGCGAATGCCGGCCTCGCCGCCGGGGCGGCCGCCGCGGCTGGCCAGCGCTGGCAGCTCTTCACGGCCGAGGACGGCGAAGCGGTGAGCCAGGGTGTGGCCTTGCTCTCCGAGTTCGGCGCGGCGATGACCGCCGGCCACGTCCGCAACGCCTATCAGCCCAAGCTCGACCTGCACAGCGGGGTCGTGACGGCGGTCGAGGCGCTCGTCCGCTGGGACCATCCGGTGCGCGGCCCCCTCTCTCCCGACGCCTTCGTGCCGCTGATCGAGCGGCACGGCCGCGCCGCCGACCTCACCGTCCACGTTCTCGGCCGGGCGCTCGCCGACGCGGCGGCCTGGGCCGCGGCGGGCCGGCCGCTCGCCGTCGCCGTCAACGTCTCGGCGAGCCTGCTCAACGACGAGGCGGCGATGGCGCGGCTGCGGGCGATGGTGAGCGCCGCGGCGGTGCCGCCCGAGCGCCTCACCATCGAAGTCACCGAAACGGCGACCATGGCCGATCCGGCCCGAGCGATCGCCGCGCTCGAGGCGTGGCGGGCGCTGGGCGTCGGCGTCTCGATCGACGATTACGGCACCGGCCAATCGTCGCTCTCCTATCTGCAGACCCTGCCCGCGACCGAGATCAAGATCGACCGCAGCTTCGTCGCGACCATCGCCGAGGCGCCTCGCAACGCGATCATGGTCCGCTCGACCATCGCCATGGCGCACGAGCTCGGCTTCGAAGTCGTGGCCGAGGGGGTGGAGGACGAGGCCTGCCTCGCCTTGCTGCGCGAGATGGGCTGCGACCTCGCCCAGGGCTATCTCATCGCGCGCCCGATGCGGGCGGAGGACGTCGCCGCCTTCCCCTCCGCGCCCCGCGCCGCCAGCGCGGCGGCCTGACGGCCAAGGCGGGTCCGGGTACGAAAGGACCGACCGACCGGCCTCCCGGCCGCCGGCCGCTTCGGGCGCCGCGTTGAATTCCGGGGCGAATGCGCCTATGTAGGCCCTGCTGACGTCGCCTGCGGCGGAATCTGACGGCCTTTTGGAGGCCACCACCTTCCCTTCCAAGCTTCTTCCGGCTCCGGCGGCGCGCCTTGCGCCGAGCGGACATCCATTCGAAGCAAGGAAAGACGCTTGGCCAAGGAAGATCTTCTCACGGTGGAAGGCATGATCGACGAGATCCTGCCCGACGGGCGCTTCGGCGTCCGGCTCGACAACGACCATCGCGTCATCGTCTACACCGCCGGCAAGATGCGGCGTTTCCGCATCCGCTCGGTGGTGGGCGACCGCGTCCATGTCGAGATGACTCCGTACGATCTTTCCAAGGGCCGCCTCGTCTTCCGCGAGAAGACGCCCGGCGCCGGCCCGGCAGGGCCGCGGCGCGGGAGCTTCCGGCGCCGTTAGCGCCCATGAAACACGAATCGCGGCCGCCCCAAGCGGCGGGCCGCCCAAGGACTTACCAATGCAGACCATGACCCTGAGGCCGAACCGACGGCCCAAGCTCTTCCTCCCCCTCTTCCTGTCGCCGGCACCGGCCGGCGCGGCGGGGCCGAGGGAGGCGAGCTTCCCGCTTTCTCCCGAACAGCTCCGGCGCACCGTCGCCGAGATGATCGGCTGAGCCACCCTTGCCCCTCCCGCCCCGCCGGAGGGGCGTTTCGTTTCGAGGAACCGCGCCGATGTCCAGAATTCCCGTCAAGCCCTATCTCCTCACCAAGGATCCCGAGGGGCGCTTCATCCTGACCGTGCGCGAGACGCGCTACAACAGCCAGGGCTATCCCCTGGTCACCGCGACTCCGGTGGCGGAGACGTTCAAGTCGGCGAGCGCGGCGCGCACCCATGCGCGCGAGCATTTCGGCGCCGCGGCGGGGGAGTTCGCCACCAAATAAGCCGGCCGCACGAAAACGGCCCGCCCCCGGGTGGGGACGGGCCGTTCGTCGCGCCGGGAGCGGGTCAGCTTTGGCCGGAGGTGCCGGCGCCGGATTCGTCGCGATCCGGGGTGAGGCCGCTCTGGCCCTGCTGCTGCTGCTGGCCGGACTGACCGCCCGAGCCGCCCTGGCCACCTTGGCCGCCGGACTGCCCGCCGCTTTGGCCGCCCTGCTGCTGCTGGCCTGAACCGCCTTGGCCGCCGGACTGCCCGCCGCTTTGGCCGCCGCTCTGGCCACCCTGCTGCTGCTGCTGGCCGAGGCCGCCGCCGGAGCCGCCCGCGCCGCTCTGGCCGCCGCTCTGGCCGCCCTGCTGCTGGTCCTGGTCCTGCTGCGGCTGCCGGCCGAGGCCCTCGCCCTGCTGGCCGCTGCCCTGCTGGCCGCTCTGGCCGCCCTGCTGCTGTTGCTGCTGCTGACGACCTTCGCCGCCGCCTTGGTTGTTCTGATCGGCCATGCCTGAATCCTCTCAAACGCGTGCCGAGATTGACACAGGTTAACAACGCCGTCGCGGCGCGGGCCGTTCCGCCGCGCTCCGGTTCCCGTGCCCGGGCGAGGAGCCGGCGCGCCGAACCGATTTTCCGCAATCGACAGGCCCCCGCTTTCCCCTCTAGGCTCGCGGCCATGACCTATTGCCTGGGGATGCTGCTCGACGCCGGCCTGATCATGATCGCCGACACGCGCACCAATGCGGGCGTCGACAATTTCTCGTCGTTCAAGAAGCTCCACACCCTGCTCGACGAGCCCGACCGGCAGATCTACGCCTGCACGGCGGGCAGCCTGTCGATGAGCCAGTCGGTGATCGGCCTCATCCAGGAGGGCCTCCCCGCCGCCGCGGAAGGGCTGGCGGGGGGCGGCGGCGAGGTCACCCGCTCGCTTCGCCACGCCACCACCATGTTCCGAGCCGCCCAGCTGATCGGCGAGGCGGTGCAGCGGGCGAACGCGACGGTGGGCAAGGCGCTGGCGGCGATCAACGCGGACCCCTGGGTCTCGCTGCTGCTCGGCGGGCGGATCGGCGACGGGCCGCCAATGCTGTTCCTCGTCTACAATGCCGGCAATTTCATCGAATGCACGCCCGAGGTGCCCTTCCTCCAGATCGGCGAGACCAAGTACGGCAAGCCGATCCTCGACCGCGGCCTCACCTACGACACGCCGCTCCACGAGGCGGTGAAGTTCGGCTTCCTGTCCTTCGACAGCGCGATGCGGTCCAATCTGGGGGTGGCCAGGCCGCTCGACCTGATGGCGATGCCGCGCGACCGCGCCCAGCCGGTGCTGACCCGGCGGATCGGCGAGGACGACCCCTATTTCGACGACCTCTCCGCCCGCTGGGCCAGATATCTGCACCAGGCGACGGAGAGCATCCCCAACCCGCCGTGGATGGACGGGCGCGGCTGAAGGCTACCGAGGCCTGACAGGCTCGCAGGCGATGCCGTCGCCGTCGCCGTCCATGCCGGCGCGGTAACCCGGCTGGCCGCGATGGATCGGCGCGGCGCCGGCGGCGCGGGCCTGGTTGCAGCCGGGGTAATAGACCGACGCCTCGACGGCGAGCGCCTCGCCCGCCGAGGGCGGAGGCCCGGCGGCGGCAGGCGGCCCCGGGCTCGGGTCCTCCGGCTTCTCGGCCCGCCACGAAGCGGGGATGGGCGCGGGCTTGCCCCGTTCCTCGGGAAAGGCGACCGCCGATCCGGCGTCCGCCGCCGCCACCGGCGCCTGCCGCGCCGGAGTCAGCATCCAGGTCGCCGCGAACACGAAGCCGGCGGCGATCGGGAGCCAGATGGGGATGGCGCGGGACATGGCGGCAAGGATAGTCGCAGGTGCTTACCGCCATACTAAGGCCGGGCGGCGCTTGCGGGACGGGAGGAGGAAGGATGGACGAGGACCGGCGGGCTCGCCTCGCGGAGAAACGGCGTCTGGCGCAGCTCCGGCGCGCGCGGGCGACGGCCTCGGCGGCTTTCCGCGGCGTCGCGCCGGCGCTTCGGGCGGCGGGCGTCAAATGCTCGAAGCTGGTGCCGGCACGCTGCCGCGAGGCGCTGGGGCCGCTGACCGGCGGGCCCGGCGAGGACGAGCGCCTGCTGTGGGCGCCGATCCCGAACGGCACCTGCGCGCGCTGGACGAGCGCGGCGGACCGCGACGCCCTGCTGCGCGAGGCCCTCGCCCGCTGCGCCGCGCCCGATGCGAAGGTGGCCGTGGTCTGGCACCCGTATGAAGCCGGGCTCGCCCTCCGCGCCGCCGACCTCGCGGCGCAGGCGTCGCCGATCCTCGACGCGGGTCACGGCGGCACGATCTGGATCGTCGCCGCGCAAGGCGGGCCGTGGCTGATCGAGGCGGCCTTCTGGGACCGGGAGCTCTGCTGGACCCCCGCCATGCCCCTGTTCGCGGGCCGCGGCTGAGCGCGTCCGTTCGGGCGGGCGGGCGGCCGGCGCAAAAGCGACGAACGGGAGGAAAGGCACAGGAATCGCAGGGGGTCCTGCCCGGGATGCGCCCAATAAGTTGAGGAAGTTGAGACTTGCCGAGAGGGGCCTCCTTTGCCCTTTTTTCGCCGGCCCCTGCCCGTGCACAGCGGCGCCGAAGTTCATGAAGTTCATGACCCGTCGGGGAGGGAGGCCCCCCTCCCGAGGCCGCGGACGCGCATCGGCGCGATCGCCGCGCAGGCGGCGCGGAGGGGAGGCGAATCGGGCGGAAAAGCTCGGCGTCCATCCGACAGGGTGGAGCATATTCGAAGGGGTGTAGGAAAGTTCTTTTTCTGTTCCCCCTAATCCTGCTATGTGGATCGGGCGATTGCGGAGGAAGTGGGATGAGCGTCGAAGCCCTGCTGTCGCGCTGCGACCCGTCTGTGGCCGACATCGCGGCGGCCGTGCGCGAGCTCCTGTTCGACGCGCTGCCGGGGGTAGAGGAGACTGCGGACGAGAGCGCGAACGTCATCGGCTACGGCTACGGCCCCGGCTACAAGGGGCTGATCGCGACCATCATCCCGTCGAAGAAGGGCGTGAAGCTCGGCCTCACCCGCGGCGCGAGCCTGCCCGATCCGGAGGGGCTGCTGGCGGGCGCGGGCAAGGTGCATCGCTATGTAGAGGTGCCGACGCCGGACGCGGCGCGGCGGCCGGGCGTGCGGGCGCTGGTGGAGGCGGCGAAGGCGGCGTTCGAGGCCGGCTAGCGAGGAAATGTTCGGGGCTGCGGGCGGTGTGGGGACGAGGAGCAGGGCGAAGGCGGCTGTGGCGGAACGCGACGGGTGCTTTCGGTCGCGCATCTAGCGTCCTGGGAAGTAAACAGCTTATATAGAAGTTGGATGAAGGAACCAGAGGCGCCCCGAGCAGGCACGGCGCACTTCGATCCGGCACCCTCTCCGATGCCAGAATCGATTTTGGCGAAACCGACAATATGCATGATCGTATCGCGTAGCTACCAATAGCCTGATCGAGAGCGGCTGAAGTGGACGTAAAATGGCCTACGGATATATCGAGCTTCGTGGTTCCGACATTTTCTGTTCAGCGCCGCAGATCGGGGCCGAAGCCCGCATAGCGCGGGCTGACGGGCTGGATTGTCTTTCGAAATGGGCGGCCGGTTACGACAAAGCTTCTGAACGCGATGACGAAGTCGCGTTGCTGGCGATTGGCCGGGAGATGTTCAGCTGGCTCGATCAGTCGGGTTGGGCATCCGATTGGAGCGTCGCGCCAGGGGATCGCCACCTCGATATCCGCGCGGCGGGCCGCGGAACGGACGAGGAAGCCACGCTGTTCGACGCGCCCTGGGAGTTGCTGGCGAACGAAAGCGGTCACCTGGCCCAAGATTCCTTGCAGGCATTCATCGTCTCGCGGCGGATCGGGCTCGAACAGGAACATTGGACGCCGCAGCATGGCGACTTGCAGCTGATGTTCATGGCCGCTTCGCTCGACGAGGAGGCAGGTCTCGCCTTCGAAGAGGAAGAAGCCGCGATTCTGAAAGTCACCAGGGGCAGGCGCACCCACGTGATCGTGGAGGAAACAGGGGCTCTGGAGCCGCTCGGCGAGCGATTGACCTCGGATGAAGGACCCTTCGAGGCGCTTCATCTCTCGTGCCACGGTACGATAGATCCGGACAAAGGACCGATTCTCCTGCTCGAGACTCTCGAAGGCGATCCCGAATTTGTCAGTCCGGGTGATTTGGTAGCAGCCTTCGGACCAACGGCACCGCCGCTTGTGGTGCTTTCCGCCTGCCGGACTGCGGAGCGGGGGCCGGCGGCGCCCTTTGCGCGGCAACTGGCCACGCGTGTGCCCAACGTCGTCGGCTGGGACGGGTCTGTATACGATACCGATGCCACGGTATTTGCCGCCCATTTCTACGACGAGCTCGAGAACCGATCTTCGGTGCCCCGGGCGGCCGCGCACGCGCGAAGAGAATTGCTGCGCATGCAGGCTGACGATCCGAATGGTGGCCGGCATTGGCATCTGCCCCGCGTCTATCTCGGAGAGGGCGGCGGCGGCCCCTTGTGCGAAGCCAAGAAGCCCTTGCGTCAACCTCCGGCGGACGTCACTCCGATAGCGTTCCTAGATCATGCGCGGGGCCGGGTCCCGGTAGCGAGCCGTGCGGCGTTCGTCGGTCGCCGCCGAGCACTGCAAGCCATCCTTCGCGGTCTTCGCGGCGGTGCCGCGGGCGTGCTCGTGCACGGCATGGGCGCGGTCGGCAAATCCAGCGCGGCGGCGCGGATCGGGAATCGCCTGTCACTGCCCACCTGCGTGATATTCGAAAGTTATGATAGCCTAACGATCTTCGATTCCGTCCTCGACATGCTTCCTGCGCTCAACCGGGCCGAACAGAGGGTTGCCTGGCGCGAAGCCGTGGTGGCGGACGACCGGACACTCGCCGACGCGCTGGAATCCTGGCTGAGGGGACCTTTCAACGCTAGCCCGATCCTGCTGGTCGTAGACGATTTGGAACGTATCCTGGAGCCGCCGGCTCCCGGCGAAATCCTGACCCGAGTCATGGGTGAGTATCGCTCCGGATTGAGCGCCGTTCTGAAGGCCTTCGCACGATCACAGACACATTCGCGGCTGTTGCTGACCTCACGCTATGACTTCACCCTTCGGGATGAGCGCGGACGAGATCTCGCCCAGCCCTTGGTCAGACAGCACCTCGTTCCGATGCCGCCTGCCGAACGCGAGAAGCAATTACGCGCGGCGGAACGCATCCTGGGCCGCGATGCGACTCCGCGGGAACCCCGCGTACAGGCCATCATGGAGCAGGCCTTGGCGGCGGCTGGTGGTAATCCCGGCCTGCAAGAGGCGCTGACTCGGCCGATTCTGGCCGGCGAGCTGAACGTCGCCGAAAAAGCGCTGGAACAGATACGTCATTTTCGGGAGACCGGAACGCCCCCCGCGGAAATCCAGGCGCTCATCGACTCGGGTGCCGCGAAGGACTCCGGAGATGCGGTGATCGCGTTTCTGGCACGTATTTCCCTGCAAAGCTATCGCGACGCGCTGACTCAGAACGAGCTCCTCCAGCTATCGGTGGGGAGCTTATTCTCGGAAGGCACCCCCATTCCCCAGGCAGCGCTGGCCCGCGCCGCGACTGCCGTCGGCTGCACGACGGCCACGCGCGCTATCGAACGACTGCTCGGACTCGGCCTGCTCGACGACTGGGGAACGATCGCCAATGATAAATGTATTGGCGCGAACACACTGGCACGGCCTCTCGCTCCGCCTCTCGACGAGGAGACGGCCCGGCGAGCCGCCAAGGTCGCCATGGAGGCCCTTTCGACCAGCTGGCGTCGGCCTAATGGCGAATTCCCCCTTGACTGGCGAGGAGTTGAGGCAGCACGGACGGCTATCATAGGCCCGTGTGAGCCGGAGATCCTCGAACCGGCCGTTGGAGCGGGTGTCGTTTGCCTGCGCCTGCGGGAAAATTTCCGTGCGGCACTGGCGCTGTTCATGGCGGGCCTCGCCGAGTTCTCGGAGGAATTCGCGTTTTCGCCCAGATTCCTCGGTCATGGCTTCGAATGCGCTGATTATCTAGGCGAAACGCAGATACTCGAAGTGCTCTTAACGCTGCCCACTCGAAATTCCGACCCAGATGATCCGGATTCGGTTATAGAGGAAGCGGCATTCAGATTCTTGCGCGCGAGGCGCTTGATCGAGGACGGTAAACTTGAAGAGGCCGAAACTCTTGCCCAAAGTGTGATATCGGCGCTGGAGCCCATTCGAACCGACGTCGCTGATCAGAACAAGGCAACGGCTTGGGGCCTGATGGCAAGCATCGCCTATATGCGTGGCGAGTTCGAACAGTCTATCGAGCTTCGAAAAGAGAAAGAGCTACCGGTATATATACGCATCGAGGATTGGCCCAATTATGCCATAACTATGGGTGAAATAGGGGATGCCTACCATCGTCTCAAACAATATTCAGAAGCTCTTCGTATTCACCGCGACGAGGAGTTGCCTATTTACGAGAGATACGGTCGCGCCAGAGAAACGGCGACTGCTCTTCACAAAATGGCCTTGCTTATGATTGCTCAAGGCCAGTTAAAAGATCAAAGTCTTGAAATAGGCAAGTACCTCGCGCGGGCGTTTAACATTGCGCAAATGCAAGGTCTCCCGGACGGCATCTGCATCGCGGGGGTGGATTATGCCGATTTCTTGGCCGCTGGGGGCAACGCGGAGGAAGCTATTCAAGTATTGAACGAGGCTGAATCCGCATGCGCCAAGATAAAAGTGAACCAGAAGACGAAAATAGGTGAGATACGTAGCTTCATCGCTAAGGGAAAAGGCGGTTAGTCCAGTGCTTACCAACACCATATTATACTAGGCGGGATTGCTTCACCGCTGCCTCAATGAAGCTCGCGAACAACGGATGCGGATCGAAGGGCTTCGATTTCAGCTCCGGATGGAACTGCACTCCGACGAACCACGGATGGTCCGGCCGCTCCACAATCTCCGGCAGCGCGCCGTCGGGGCTCATGCCGGTGAAGAGGAGTCCCCCCGCCTCCAGCGCCTGTTTGTAGTGGATGTTGACCTCGTACCGATGCCGGTGGCGTTCGCTGATCTGGGTGCCGCCGTAGATGCTGGCGACGTGGCTGTTACCGGCCAGGACGGCTTCGTAGGCGCCCAGCCGCATGGTGCCGCCCAGGTCGCCGTTCGCCTCGCGGCGCTGGGCGAGGCCTTCCTTGGTCATCCATTCGGTGATGAGGCCGACTACGGGCTGTTCGGCTTCGCCGAATTCGCTGGAGGTGGCGCCGGCGATGCCGGCTTCATTCCGCGCCGCCTCGATGCAGGCCATCTGCATGCCGAGGCAGATGCCGAAGAAGGGGACCTTGCGCTCGCGGGCGAACTGGACGGAGGCGATCTTGCCCTCGCTGCCGCGCTCGCCGAAGCCGCCGGGGACGAGGATGCCGTGGAGCGGCTCCAATTGGGCGGGGATGTCGGCCTCAGGGTGCTCGAACAGCTCCGCGTCGAGCCAGGCGATGCGGACCTTGACGCGGTTGGCGAGGCCGCCGTGGACCAGCGCCTCGGTCAGGCTCTTATAGGCGTCGGGGAGGCCGACATATTTGCCGACGACTCCGATCGTCACCTCGCTCTCCCAGTGGAACAGGCGGTCGATGACGTCGTCCCAGCGGCGCATGTCGGGCGGCGGCGCGTCCTCCAGACCGAAGGCGCGAAGCACCTCGGCGTCGAGGCCGGCCTCGTGATATTGGGCGGGGACGGCGTAGATCGACTTGGCGTCGAGGGCGGGGATGACCGCTTCCTTCCTGACGTTGCAGAACAAGGCGATCTTGGCGCGGTCGGAATCGGGGAGTGGATGCTCGGTGCGGCAGACGAGGATCTCGGGCTGGATGCCGAGGCTGGTCAGCTCGCGCACGCTGTGCTGGGTCGGCTTGGTCTTCAGCTCGCCGGCGGCGGCGATGTAGGGGACGAGGGTGGTGTGGATGCTGACGCATTGCCCCCGCTCGCACTCGTTGCGGAACTGGCGGATGGCCTCGATGAACGGCAGCGATTCGATGTCGCCGACGGTGCCGCCTATCTCGATGATGAGGAAGTCGAGGTCCCCCTCCAGGTCGGCGCGGATGAAGTCCTTGATCGCGTTGGTGACGTGGGGGACGACCTGGACGGTGGCGCCGAGATAGTCGCCCTTCCTCTCGCGGGCGATGATGCCCTGGTAGATTCGGCCCGAGGTGACGTTGTCCGCCTGGCGGGCGGGGACTCCGGTGAAGCGCTCGTAATGGCCGAGGTCGAGGTCGGTCTCGGCGCCGTCGTCGGTGACGTAGACCTCGCCATGCTGGTAGGGCGACATCGTGCCCGGATCGACGTTGAGATAGGGGTCGAGCTTGCGGATTCGGACCTTATGGCCGCGCGCCTGGAGGAGGGCGGCCAGAGCGGCGGCCATCAGGCCCTTGCCGAGCGAGGAGACCACGCCGCCGGTGATGAAAATGAACCGCGCCATGGGAGGTCCGGATAGGCGGAGCAAGCGCGGCAGGGCAAGGGCGGGAATCGAAAAATCGCATCGTGGTGCTTCGATGCGCGGCGCGCGGCTGGCTCACGGGGTGACGGCGGCGACGGTCGCGACTACGAGCCTTCCGAATGAAGATCGTGATCGTCGGGGCGGGCTATTCGGGGACGATGGCGGCCGTCGAGATTTCGCTCGCCCTCCCCTCGGCCGAGGTGGCGCTGGTCGAGAAGCGGGGGCGTTTCGCGGCGGGCGCGGCTTATTCGACGACGAGCCCGTCGCACCTCCTCAACGTGCGGGCGCGCAGCATGAGCGCCTTCGCCGGCGACCCCGGCCATTTCAGCGCCTGGGCCGAGCGCGAGGGGCTGGGCGGCGCCGGAACGTTCGTCGCGCGGCGCGACTATCGCCGCTACCTTGCCGGCATCCTCGAGGCGGCGGCGGTGAGGCGGGTGGCGGGCGAGGCGGTGGCGGCGGAGGGGGCGGCGCTTCGGCTCGCCTCCGGGGAGCGGCTGGGGTTCGACGCGCTGGTGCTGGCGGGCGGCAATTATGGCGGCAGGCTGCCGGCGTCGCTGTCCATCCCCGTGGTGGACGATCCGTGGAGCGCCGGCGGCGCCGCGGCGATCGCCGCGCTGGCCGGGCAGGACGGCGAAATGCTGCTGGTCGGCACCGGGCTCACCATGGTCGACGTCGCCTTGTCGCTGGACGATGCGGGCTTCGGCGGGCGGATGCTGGCCGTGTCGAGGCGCGGGCTGGTGCCGCGGCCGCACGAGGAGCCCCCTTCCCCGCCGCTGGACGGCGCGGCGCCGCGCCGCCTCCTCGCTTTGCTCCGCCATGTCCGCGCCGGAACTCCGTGGCGCGCCGCGGTCGACTCGCTGCGGCCGCACAGCATCGCCTTGTGGCAGGGGCTGGACGAAGCGGAGAAGCGGCGCTTCCTGCGGCACCTCAGGCCGTGGTGGGACGTCCACCGCCACCGCATCGCGCCGCCGGTCGCGCGGCGGATCGAGGCGCTTCGGGCGGCGGGGCGGCTGGAGGTGGTGGCTGGACGGATTGCGGGCGAGGCGGACGGCGCGGTGACGATCGCGCGGCGCGGCGGAGGCGAGCTCAGGCGGGCCTTCGCGGCGGCGGTCAATTGCACCGGGCCGGAAGGGCGGATCGAGCGGGTCGCGGACCCGCTGGTGCGGCAGCTGATCGCGAGCGGGCGCGCCCGGCCCGATTCGCTCGGCCTCGGCCTCGACGTCGACGCGCAGTCGCGGCTGGTGGGCGCGGACGGCGCCCCCTCGCCTCACCTGTTCGCGGTGGGGCCGCTGACCAAAGGCGCGTTCTGGGAGATCGTCGCGGTGCCGGACATACGCGGCCAGGTGCTGGGCGTCGCCCGCACCCTCGCTTCAGCTCACTGAGCCAGCGGCACCGAGCCGTTGGCGGCCGGCGCTCCGGCCGGAGCGGTCTGCTGCGCGGCGCCGGCGAGCGGATCGGCGGCCGGCACCTGGCCCGGCGGCGGCTGGAGCGGCGCCCGCGAGGCGGGGCGCGGCGCCAGGTTCGGATCGATCTGCAGCGGCGCGCGCTCCAGCGTCGCGAGGCCGGCCAGAGCGATCGACAGGACCACGAAGACGGTGGCGAGGACCGCGGTCGCGCGGGTGAGGAAATCGGCCGCGCCGCGCGCCGACATCAGCCCGGACGGGCTGCCGCCGACGCCGAGCCCGCCACCTTCCGAACGCTGCATCAGGATCACCGCGACCATGGTGGCGGCGACCAGCGACTGAAGAATCAGGAGGAAGGTGAACATCGGGCGAAGCTTTCGGGAAGGAGTTGGCTGCGATCTAGGGGATGGCGGCGCGGCATTCAATCCTCCGCGCGACGGGGAGGATCAGCTTCGCGCCGCGGCTTCGATAATCGGGACGAACTGCGCGGCGGTGAGGCTGGCGCCTCCGACGAGGGCGCCGTCGACATTGTCGCAGGCGAAGAGGCCCGCCGCGTTGTGCGCATTGACGGAGCCGCCGTAGAGGATGCGGATGCGCCCTCCCGCATCGCCGAAGCGGGCGGCGAGATGCTCGCGGATGACGCCGTGCATCTCGATCGCGTCGGCCGGGGTGGCGGTGCGGCCGGTGCCGATCGCCCAGACGGGCTCATAGGCGATGACCAGCTCCGCCTCCGCGGGAAGCTCGGGAAGCGACCGGTCGAGCTGGCGGAGGACCTTCTCGCAATGGCTGCCGGCGATCCGCTCCTCCTCGACCTCGCCGACGCACAGGATCGCCTGGAGCCCGGCGGCAAGCACGGCCTCCGCCTTGGCGCGGACCAGCGAATCGGTTTCGCCCTGGTCGGCGCGCCGCTCGCTATGGCCGACGATGGCGAGCTTCGCCCCCGCTTCGACCAGCATCGCCGCCGAGACGTTGCCGGTATGGGCGCCGCCGGGCCTTTCGTGACAATCCTGTCCGCCGATGGCGACTCCGCCGGCCCGCGGCACCGCGAGCGGGATGAGCGTGAAGGGCGGGCAAAGGGCCACGTCGACTCCGCCCGCCTCCCGCGCGGCGGCGGCGATCGGCCCGAGCTCGGCCAGTGCCGCGCGGCTGCCGTTCATCTTCCAATTGCCGGCGACGAGCTTGCGGCGGACGTGCATTCCCTCTCCCTTCGGCCGCGCGGATGCGCCGCGCGCGCCTAGCAAGCGCCCGGGCCAGTGCCAAGCTTGCCGGTTCGCCAAGCGCCTTCTATGACCCAGCCGAATTTCAGAGCGTCAGGGTTCCATTTCATGCTGTCCATCTTCCGCCGCGGCATCACTGCCAAGATCATGCTGGGCGTCCTCTTCCTCAGCCTCGTCGCCATCGTCATCACCGGCTTCGGGACCGGCGGCAGCGGCGGCCTCGGCGAGCTGGGCGGCCTCGGCAGCTCCACCATCGCCAGCGTCGGCGGCGACAAGATCACCACCGAGCGGGTGCGCGACGAAGCGACCCGCCAGCTGCAGAAGATGCGGCAGCAGAATCCGGACCTCGACATGGCTGCCTTCGTCCGCCGCGGCGCCCTGGAGGAGATCGTCGACCAGCTTGTCGCCATGTCGGCCAACACCGTCTTCGGCGAAAGCCAGGGGCTGGTGGCGTCCAAGCCGATGATCGACCGCGAGATCGCCGGCATCCCGGCCTTCCAGAACCTCGCGGGCAAGTTCGATCCCGTCGCCATGCAGCGCGCGCTCGAGCAGGAGAAGATGAGCGTGGAGCAGCTTCGCCAGGAGATCCGCACGCGGATGATCGAGCGGCAGCTGATCCTCCCCGCCGCCGGCTCCGCCCATGTCCCCGAAAGCCTCGCCTATCGCTACGCCTCGCTGCTGCTCGAGCAGCGGACCGGCATCGTCGGGGCGGTGCCGAGCGCCGCGATGGGGCCGGGCACCCCGCCCGGCGACGCCGAGCTCGCCGCTTTCTACCGCCAGAATCTCGGCCGCTACACGATCCCCGAGCGGCGGGTGATCCGTTATGCCGCCTTCGGGCCGGAGAACGTCGCCGCCGCCTCGCAGGCGACCGAGGCCGAGATCGCCGCCGCCTACAGGCAGAGCGCCGCGGCTTACGCGCCCCGCGAGACCCGGACGCTGAGCCAGGTGGTGCTCACCGACGAGGCCGCGGCGCGCGCCTTCGCCCAGAAGCTCGCCGGCGGCATGGCCTTCGCCCAGGCGGCGAGCGAGGCGCATTACGGCGCCGCCGACATCGCCGTCGGCGACAAGACGAAGGAGGAGTTCGCCCGAATGACCTCCCCCGCGGTCGCCAATGCGGCCTTCGCCGCGGCGAAGGGAGCGAATGTCGGTCCGGTGAAGTCGGAGCTCGGCTGGCACGTCGTGCGCGTCGAGAACGTCAAGACCCTGCCGGGCAAGACGCTCGAGGCGGCGCGCGGCGAGCTGGCCGCGCGCATCGGCCAGCAGAAGGCGCAAACCGCTTTGGCCGACCTTGCGGCCAGGATCGAGGACCAGATCGACGAGGGCGCCAATTTCGACGAGGTCGTCAAGAAGCAGGGCCTGCAGGTGAAGGAGACGCCGCCCGTCACCGCCGCCGGCGCCGCCCCGGGAGTCGCCGGCTGGGCCCCGCCGCCCGAGCTGCCGCCGCTGCTGGAGAGCGCCTTCGCGATGGATCCGAACGACAAGCCGGCGGTGGAGACGGTGACTCCGAACCAGCGCTTCGCGATGCTCGCGGTGACCAGGGTCGTCCCCGCCGCGCCGCCGCCGCTGGCGCAGATCCGCGACCGGGTGAAGGACGACCTGCTCGGCGCCCGTGCCAGCGAACGCGCCCGCGCCGTCGCCCAGTCGATCATCTCCAAGATCAACGGCGGCGTCGCCCCCGCCCAGGCCTTCGCCGAGGCCGGCGTCCATCTCAAGCCGCCGCAGACGATCAGCTCGACCCGCCGCGACATGGCCCGCCGCGGCCAGCAGATACCGCCGCCCCTGGCGATGCTGTTCAGCCTGCCGCGGGGCAAGGCGCGGCTGCTCGCCGCCCCCGCCAATGCCGGCTGGTTCGTGGTCTATCTCGCCGCGGTCGTTCCGGGCGACGCTTCGAAAGAGCCGGGCCTGACCCAGGCGGTGCGCGGCCAGTTCGCCCAGATCCTCGGCGACGAATATGCCCAGCAGTTCGGCGCCTCGATCAAAGCGGGCATCAAGGTGAAGCGCAACAATGTGGCCTTAGGCAAGCTGAAGTCGGAGCTGCTCGCCGCCGGAGGCCAGTAAATGGGGACAGGGCCTGTCCCCCGCATCCTCATCGTCGACAATTACGACAGCTTCACCTGGAACCTGGTGCGCTACCTGCGCGAGCTCGGCGCAGAGGTGAAGGTGGCGCGCAACGACGCGATCGACGCGGCGGAGGCGCTGGCGAGCGGGGCGGACGGTTTCGTCGTGTCGCCGGGGCCGGGACGGCCGGAGCAGGCCGGCATCTCGCTCGACCTCATCGCCGCCTGCGCCGCCGAGCGGCGGCCCCTGCTCGGCGTCTGCCTCGGGCACCAGGCGATCGGAGTCCATTTCGGCGGCCGCGTCGGCCGCGCGCCCGCTGCGATGCACGGCAAGACCTCGGTCGTGACCCACGACGGCAGCGGCCTCTTCGCCTGGCTCCCCTCCCCCTTCACCGCCGCGCGCTACCACTCGCTGGCGGTGGAACCGGCGAGCGTCCCGGACTGCCTCCACGTCAACGCGAGCGCCGGCGACGGCACCGTCCAGGCCCTGCGCCACCGCACCTTGCCGATCCACGGCGTCCAGTTCCACCCGGAGAGCGTGGCCAGCGAGCACGGCCACGCCTTGCTGTCCAACTTCCTGCGCATCGCCCGCGCCGAAGCCGCCGCCTGACCCCTTGCGCAGCGGCGTGAACAGGCCATGAAGATGGTGCTTGACACCCCCCGTAACGTTCCCTACGCGTTCCTTACCCGTTCCATAAGGGGGAACCCGCATGTTGACCCGCAAGCAAAGTGAGCTTCTGACCTACATACGCGAGCGCCTCACGGAGAGCGGCGTCTCGCCCTCGTTCGAGGAGATGAAGGACGCGCTCGCGCTCAAGTCCAAGTCCGGCGTCCACCGGCTGATCTCGGCGCTCGAGGAGCGCGGCTTCATCCGCCGGCTGCCGAACCGGGCGCGGGCGCTCGAAGTCGTGCGGATGCCCGACACCGTCGCCGGCCTCGCGTCCCAGCCGAGGCCGCCGGCCGCAGCGCCCCAGGCGGCCAACGACGTGGTGGAGCTGCCGCTGCACGGCCGCATCGCCGCCGGCATGCCGATCGAGGCGCTGGAAGGGCAGAGCACCCTGCCCGTCCCGGCCGCCCTGCTGGGGCCGGGCGAGCATTATGCGCTCGAAGTGGCCGGCGATTCGATGGTCGAGGAAGGCATTCTCGACGGCGATTATGCGCTGATCCGCAAGACCGACGTCGCCCGCGAGGGCGAGATCGTGGTGGCGCTGATCAACGAGGAGGAAGCGACTCTCAAGACCTATCGCCGCGAAGGCCAGATGGTCCGCCTCGATCCGGCCAACCGCAATTACGACGCCCAGCGCTACCGTCCCGACCAGGTGCGGATCCAGGGGCGGCTGGCGGGGCTGCTGCGGCGCTATTGAGGCGGCGGCAGACGAGGCGGCCTCGTCGTTTTCGCCCGGAACGAGTTCCGCGGAGCGGGCGCCGGAGGGACGGCCGATCGGGACGCGTTGGAGGGCTAGCGCCCCGGATCGCTTGCGGAAGCGATTGCGCCGTCGCCTGAGGCGCGGCGCCCGGCGGGTCCATTGAAGGGTTCGGCGCCTCGCCGCCGGCAGATGAAGGGAGAGACCCATTGGCACGTCTCAACTATGTCGAGCTCCCGGTGAGCGACCTCGCGGCGGCAATTGCCTTTTACGAGCGGGCGTTCGGCTGGTCGCTGACCGGCTTCGGCCCCACTTACGCCGCGACGCTGACCGGTGACACGGACATCGGCCTGCAGGCCGACGCCGCCGAAGCGACGCGCGCGCCGCTGCCGGTCATCGACGTGGCGGATTTGGAAGCGGCGCTCGGCCAAGTCGAGGCGGCGGGCGGCCGCCTCGTCAAGCCGATCTTCGCCTTTCCCGGCGGCCGCCGCTTCCACTTCCTCGACCCGTCGGGCAACGAGGTCGCCGCGGTCCAGGCCGACCACTGACCTGGAGCCCGATCGTCCGAGGTCGAAGCGCTTCTCGCTTCGGCCGCTGGCGTGAATCAGGCTTTCGATGACAACGGTTCATGGCGCGGAGACCCGCGCCACCGGCGGTTGCAATCCGCCCGCCGCCCCACTAGATGGCCGCTCTGCCCGACAGGCACGGACGTATAGCTCAGTTGGTAGAGCAGCTGACTCTTAATCAGCGGGTCCCAGGTTCGAGCCCTGGTGCGTCCACCATCTTCATGGAAAAACAGCCTCGGGCCGGGCGCGGCTTTGGCCGCCCCGATCCCGTGGCAGCCCGGAGCTTTGTCGGTGGCACCCGGAACATAGCCTCTGGCGTACGCCCTGCTGGACGGCCGAAGGTGCGCGCGAAGCCATCTTGCGGCCGGCGGGCCGCGCCCCCAGGCAAAGCGGCCGGCGGCAGGGATGATCTGCCTCCGGCCGCCCTCATCCGAAGCTGGCTAAGCTTCGTCCGTCGCGCCGGACGCCCGTGGGGACAGACGATCCTGAAAGGCCGGAGCGGACGGTTTAGTACGTCTAGCACTTTCTGCTGCCGTGTCAATGCGCCCGGCCTGCGGGAAGACGAGGCGGAAGAGTACGCAATGCGCCGCCCTCCCCTGCCACCGCATCGGCTCGACCCTGTCGCCCACGCGACGCATGCCCAGCCGTTCCAGGATCGCAACCGACGCCGCATTGGTTTCCTCCACGGCGGCTTCGACGGCCTCGACGCGGAGGAAGGCGACCGCCGCCGGAAGCGCGGCGGCGACCGCTTCGGACATGTAGCCGCGCCCCTGGTGCGGCGTCCCCAACCAATAGCCCAAGCGGGCGCGCCCGCCTTGGTCCGAGACGACGGCAAGGCCTACCCAGCCCAGCAATTCCCCCTCCGCGCGGGTGAGGATGGCGTAATCGACCGACTCACGCGCCGCCGCGGCGCGCCGCGCCCTGGATATTCTCGCCGCCGCCTGCCGGACGGTCATCGGATGGCGCCAGGAGGAGAGGCGGAGCGCGACGTCCAGCGTCATCAGCCGCGCCGTCGCCGCCGCATCGGCCGGCTCGACCAGCCGCATGCGCAGGCGCCCGGTGGTCAGATCGGGGGGAGAATCGCGGTCCACCCGGCGAGGATGCCCCGAGGGCAACGCCCGTCAAGAAGATTGCGATGAGCACTTCTTCTGAAATGGCCGCCGCCGTGCTAGCGGGGGGTAACAGATAGGTGGGGAGACGAACCATGGGGCTGAGGGCGCAAAAGCGGCAGGGGGCGAACGAACCGCTGTCCGACAATGAGGGCAGCCTGCTCGGCCTCGTGCTGCGGCGGCAGCCGGTCACCGCCTACCAGCTGTTCAAGGTCTACGAGCAATCGCCCGTCACCAGCTTCAACGCCAGCAAGGGCAGCCTCTACCCGCTGATCAATCGGCTCAAGGCGGCCGGGCTGATCGAGGCCGAGCGCAAGGAAGGCGACGGCCGCAATGCGGAGACCCTGCGCTGCAGCGAGGCGGGCGCCGAGGCGGTGCGGCGCTGGCTGAAGGACCTCAAAATCTCCCACGTCATGCTCGACGACCCGCTGCGCACGATGATGCTCTCGCTCGACCGGCTGACGCGCGACGAGCAGATCGAGTGGGTCGCCGACGCCAAGGCGCTGGTCCAGGCGAAGATGGCGGCGGTGGAGGCCTATAGCCGGTCCGTGTCGGTGCCCTTTCAGGACATCGCCCACCGAAGCACGACGGAGATGCTGCGCGTCAAGATGGAGTGGCTCGACGCCCTCCTCTACCAAGTCGTGAAACAGAGGGACGTTTAGGCCGCGGTGCCGGCGCGCCGCGGCCCGTTCCGTTCAGAAGTCGAGCGTCACGCCGGCGAAGATGTAGCGGCCCATGGCGTCGTAGACATTGGGGAAGGTGTTGCCGCTGCAATATACGGCCGGGCAGGCGTTGATCACCGAGCTGGTGCCGACGGTGCCGAAGATCGGCGGCTCGCGATCCAGCAAGTTGGTGACGCCGAGGCGGAAATTATAATGGTCGCCGATCCGGGCGGTGAGCGTGAGATCGAGGTAGCTCTGCGCCGGAATCCGCGCGATGAACGGTGCGAAATCGTTGTGCAGGCTCGGCTGGGCGCTGGAATTCTCCACGTCGACGCCGTGGAAGTAGCGCCATTGCAGCGAGGCGCCAATGCCGTCGGGGGCGTTGTAGCTGAGGCGCAGTTTGTGCCGCCACTTGGGGGTCGGCGTCAGGCATTGCGGGCCGAACAGGCCGACGCAGTCGTAGACCGCGCCGACGCCCGAATCGACCACCAGCTTGTCGACCCAGGTGCCCACCGCGTTGATCGAGAGGCCGCCGATCGCGCCCAGGTCCATCGCATAGCTGAAGCCGACATCGACGCCGCGCGTCTTGAACGCGCCGACATTCTGGGTGGTGTCGACGACATAGCCGTTGGCGGTCCGCCAGATCGAGCCGAACTGGTCGCGGTGGACGAGGCCGCAGAAGCGCGGATCGAGCGTGCTCGAGCACAGGCTGAGGATCGTGTCCGCGCCGATCGGCTGGATCGCATTGTCGACCTTGATGTCGAACCAGTCGATTGTGAGCGCGAACCGGGGCAGGAAGCGCGGCTGGATGACGAGGCCGACCGATTTGGTCGTCGCGACCTCCGGCGTCAGCGCCTGGTTGCCGCCGAGCAGGCCGTTATACTGGCCGGCGGGATTGCCGGTCAGCTTGCCATATTGGGCGGCGCTCACCCCCATCGCGGCGCAGGCCGCGGCCGAGGCCGCGGGGGCGCCGCCGGTGCACGGATCGTTGACCCCGTCCAGCCCGACGAAATTGGTCGCGAACAGCTCCTGGATGTTCGGCGCGCGGACGGCGCGGTTGTAGCTTGCGCGCAGGCGGACGTCGCGGACCGGGGCGAAGTCGAGGCCGACCTTCCACGTGTCGGTCTTGAAGCCGCGGCCGCCGCTGTTCTTGAGGTCGTAGTCGGAGCGGCGGTAGCCGGCCTCGAGCGCCAGGCTCTGGAAGAAGCTGTTCTCGACGATCGGGATGCGTATTTCGCCGAACAGCTCGCGCACGTCGAAGGCGCCGTGGGCGGGCAATGTCGGCGCCCCCTGCCCCGCCAGATCGCCGGTCGTATATTCGACGTCCGTGTTGAGGTTCAGCTTGTCCTTGCGATATTCCGCGCCGACGGCGATGCCGACGCCGTCCTCGGCCCAGGGCAGGCGCAGGCCGTATTCGCCGAGCTTGCCGGTCAAGGACACGCTGAAGATAGCCTGCTCGACCTGGCCGCGCTTGAAGCCCGGGACCTGGACATAGTTGATCGCGGCCTGGCTGATCGTGCCGCCGAGCACGTCGTAGGGCACGCAGCCCGGATCGCTGCCGTCCACCACCGAACGGCAGACCGGGTCGACGCCCGGCGTGCGCGGATCGTCGACGACGTCGATCGCCCTGGTCAGGCGGGCCACCGAGAAGTCGCGCAAATAGGTCTCGGCATAATTGGTGCGGCCGAACTGATAATAGCCGTCGTAGGACCAGGCGTCGCTCAGCTCGCCGCGCATTCCGCCGACGATGCGATAGTCGGTGTGCTGAAGATCGTCGACGCGGCCGCCGCCCTCCACGTTGCGGCGCAGGATCTGGGCGAAGCCGCGGAAATAGGGCCGGCCGGTGGTCGGATCGATGAAGGCGAGCGGAGGTGCGCCCGCCGGGTTTGCGGCGGTGACGGTCTGGCCGACGACGGCGCCGCTCAGCGCGCCGGTGGCGGGATTGATGTCGTTGGCGAGGAGGTTGGCCGGGGCGCAGATGATCGCCCTCTGCTGCGCGCTCATCAGCGGGTTGTCGCAATTGACCGACGTGGTCTGGCCGAAATCGCCCGACGGGGCGATCTGGGCGAGCGTCCGGTCGTCCATGAACATGACTTCAAGATAGGGGTGCAGCGCCGGGCTGATCTCATAATCCGCGAAGGCGCCGAACGTGTAGCGCTCGTCCGGGCGCTGGTAGTAATTGTAGGGCGCATAGTTGAAGGGCGTAAAACCGGGCTGCAGCGTCCGGTTGGGCCCCACCTGGAAGAAGGTGGAGGTGAAGGCGTTGGGGCCGGAGGTCACCCCCGGCGTTCCGGTGAAGAGCAGCAGGCTGCCGTTGGCCGAGGTCGCCGAACCCCCGCAATCCGCGAGCCGCGCCGGATCCGCCGCGACCTGGGCCGGCGTACGCGACTGGAGGTTGCAGGCGCTGTAGTCGCGCCGGTCCTGAGTCACCGCGTTGAGCTTGCGGTAAGTGGCATAAGCGACGACATGGCCGCGACCGTCGTCGAACGCGGCGCCGATCTGCCCGCCGATGTCGATCGTGCCACCATCCGCCACGGTGCCGCGCGGGTAGCCGAAGGCGCGGCGGTTGAGGGCCGGTATGGCCTGGGTCCGGGTGTCGTTGTCGTGCTGGTAGAGGCTGTACTGGCCGTCGAGGCGGATGCCTTCGAACTTGGTGTCCATAATGAAATTCACGACCCCGCCCACGGCGTCCGAGCCGTAGACCGAGGAGGCGCCGCCGGTCAGCACGTCGACCCGGTCGATCATCGTCGCCGGAACCATGTTGATGTCGGCCGAGGAGGATCCCGGATCGCCCGGAACGAGGCGGCGGCCGTTGATCAGCACGAGGGTGCGCTGCGAGCCGAGGCCGCGCAGGTTGACGGTCGCGGTGCCGGTGGCGCCGTTGGCGAGGTTGCCGCCCTGCTCGGCGAAGGCCTGCGGCAAGGCGTTGATCAGATCCTCCGTGCGGGTGACGCCCTGGAGCCGCACCTCCTGGCTGCTCACCACCGTGACCGGGCTCACCGAAGTGAGGTTGGGCTGCGGGATGCGCGAACCGGTGACGACGATGTCGGACCCCGGCTGGGCCGGCTGGTCGGCGGCGGCCACGGTTTCGGCCGGAGCCGCCGGAGCCTCGGGCGCGGTCGTGGTTTCGACCGGCGGCGCGGCGGCCGGCTGGGCTGCCGCCGGCGCGGCCAGCGCGGCCCCGGAGATGATCGTGCCGCAAAGGAGGTTGGCGAGGAAACGGTGCGTCATGTCTCTGGGTCCTGCTCTTGATGGGCCGCCGGTGGCCGTGGTGCTGACCGGACCATCTATACGACCGCAGCCGTCACGAGCAGAGAGAATTTAGTTCTAACTGGACTTTATTCGCCGCTGTTGCGCCGGCGCAACAATTCAGGCGGCGGCGCCCACCTCATAGGCGTAGGAGGAGGCGATCGCTTCGCCCGTCCCCTGCTCGACGAGCCGCCGCACCGCCTCCTCGGTCGGCAGATCGTCGCCGGCCAGGAGCCAGGGAACCACCAGCGCCTGCTCCATCTTCCTCAGCAGCCCGGCCGGGGCGCCCTTCCTGAAGAAGACGGCGACCGCGTCGGCGCCCGCCGCGAGCGCCGCCCGCTCGAGCCCGGCAACCAGGGGATGCGCCACCCGGGTCTCGTAGAGCTCCCTCACCCACGGGTGATAAGGCCCGTCCCGCACGAGCAGGAACAGCAGGCTGCGATAGTCGGGCAGCTGCATGACCCGCGCCATATGCTCCACATAGGCGCGCACCGACTGGAAGACCGAGGGCGCGGGCGCGGGCGCCCGCCCGATCGCCGCCTCGATGTCCCGCACGAGGTCCACGACCGCGCGCCGGAACAGCTGCTCGCGATTGGCCATCACTCGGTAGAGGGCACGGTTGGCGGTCCAGACGGAAAAGCCGCAGGCCTCGGCAAGGCAGGTCATCGTCACCTCGGCGAGCGGACGGCGAAGCATCTCCCGGCGGCAGGCGGCGATGAGCCGGCGCTCCTGGCGCCGCCGTTCTTCCAGGCTGGAGCCGCCCACGATCAGCCGCCCGCCGCGACCCGATCGGAATTGCCGATGTCGACCAGCACCTTCCATGCACCGCCCCCGTTCCGGCGCCAGGTCGTGACGTAGCGGCCGCTGCGCCCGGTGCCGCCGGGCCGCCTGGACGTCCAGCGGCCCCAGGTCGTCGCCATGTCGCCCGCTTTGGCCACCCAGATCCTTTCGGTCTTCAAGGTGATCGTCGCGGGCGGCGGGGCATCCCCGCCCATCGCCGCGAAGATCGCGGCCGAGCCGACCGCCGGCTCTCCCGTGGGGCCGAACAAATGGCCTTCCCGCGGATCGAAATATTCGCGCCAGGCGCGCGGCGCGCCGACCGCCGCCGAGCGCGCCGAGAAGCTTCGCTCCATCCCCAGCACCTCGATCCGCGCCTTCGCCGCCGCGTCCACGCGGGTGGCCGAGCCCCCGGCCGCAGCGGCCAGCACGGAAATCGCGGCAGCCCCGGCGATCGCGGCGGCGAGCGGATTTCCGCGGCGACGGGCGACACGGTCGGTAAGAGGCATGAGGGCTCCTATTAGTACGTGCCGTACTATATATGACCCTGTCCAGATGATCAAGCCTTGTTCGATCCTGCCGCACGCGAAAAGGCCGGCGGCCCGGAGGACCGCCGGCCTTTCCTCGCCTGAAACCGGATCAGAAGTGGACCGCGACGTTCACGAAGAAGGTGCGCCCGATGATGTCGTAACCGCTGTAGAGCGGCGCATTGGCGATGCGGTTGTAGAAACCGGACGAGATTTGCAGCGGATCCTGGTCGAACAGGTTCCGCACCCCCACCATGAAGGTGTAGCGGTCGGTCCGGTAGCGCACGGTCGCGGTATGCAGGAAATAATCCTTCGTGGAGAGGATGTAGGTGTCGCGGACCGCCTGCGTGATGCCGACATAATTGGCGCTGCTGTTGGTCGCGTCCACTCATTCCACGCCGTGCGAAGGGTCCAGGGGCCGGTGGCGTAGGACGCGTCGAAGGTACCGGTCCATCTCGGATTGCCGATGGTCCCGATATTGTTGAAGATCTGGTCGGTCGGCAGGTTCTGGTTGTAGCGGCTGCCGAACCGCGTCACCGCGGCGCTCAGCCTCAGGCGGCCCGGCCCGAGCGGCCGCGAATAACGCAGGTTGAAGTCCCAGCCGTCGACGAGCGCCTTGGAGATGTTGAGATAGCCGGTGGTCACGGTGAGCAGCCCGGTGGGCGTGCGGGTCACCTGGTTACAGATGCCGTTCTGCCGGAAGCGCGCGTCGCCATAGCATTGGGCGAGAATGGTGCCGAAGCCGAGCTGCTGCACGCCGTTCGTCACCAGGACGTGGAAGTAATCGGCCAAGAATGAGAGATTGCCGAAGGCGCCGAGGCGGGGCTGCAGGACGCCGCCCGCCGTCCAGGCGGTCGAATCTTCCGCCGCGAGCCGGGTCGCCGCGCCGCCCCGCTGCAGGACGGTGATGCCGCTGTTCTGGACAGAGTTTGCGATGAGAGGGCGCCGGCGGCGAGAAGGCCGCGGGACGCGCCGCTCGCGCTGCTCGCTGGGGTGACGGCGGCCGACGCCCTGCCCGCCGCCTGGACCCATGCCGCCTAAGCGGCGCGCCTAGGTCGAGCGCAAGGCGCTGCCGGGCCCAGTCGGTGCCACGGCAGGGGTCGTGGCGGGTGTCGCCGGCGCGTTTGGGTTCGGCGTCGTCGGCGCGATCGCGGCCGGTGTGGTCGGTGCGGCGGTCGCGGGGGTCGTCGGCGTCGTCGGAGTGGTCGGCGTCGCGGCGGGCGTTGGCGGTGTCGCCGCGGTCGCCGGAGCCGTCGGTGCGGCGGCGGTCGTGGCCGGGCGCTGCGCCGTCGCGCCGCCGCCGCTCGCCGGAGACACCACCGTCGCCGCGACCGGCGCGGGCTGCGCGGGCGGGGCGGGCGCTAGCGGGGCAGCCGGGTGGGCGGCACGGGCCGTCTCCACCGCCTGACCGGCGGCGATGCGGGCGCGGTCGGTCTCCGCCGCGATCTGCAGCTCGCGCTCGGGGTTCAGCGTGTTGAGCTGCAGCCGCTGCACGGTCTGCTGCGACGCGATTCGGTCGAGCGGCACCTGGTCGGTGCGGAAATGGAGCTCGACCGAACTCTGGAGATCGGCCGAGGCGTTGAGCTCCTCGCGCGTCTGCGTATCAGTGGTCTGAACATAGCCGATCGTCGAGTTGACCGAAGCGGAGGCGCTCCAAAAACCGAAGCCGCCCGACGCCGAAGCGCCCACCGTCGTCCGCGTGTCGAGGCCGGTATGGCGCTGCTCCGCGGCCGCCGAGCTCGCGTCGATATGGAAGCGCATGCTGGCGCTGACCCGGCCGGCATCGATGACGATGCGCTGCATTCCCATCTGCACCATCGTCGCGAGCATCTGCTGGCGGTTGCGGGCCAGCGAGCGGCGGACGAACGGCACCAGCTCCCGGGCGCCGCCGCTCGGCACCTGCTCGTGCGGCTCGAGGCTGAGCGCGGCGCGCAGCGCGTCGGCCGCGGGCGGCGAGCCGCTGGAGATGAGGCGAAGCTCCTCGGGCCCGTCCTCGGGGTCGGGCCGGTCGTCGGGGTCCGGCGCCTCGATCGAGAAGCTCTGGGGAAAACGCTCGGCGAGCCAGCGCTTCGCCATGTCGTCATTCCCGCCGAGCGCGGAAAAGCCCTCCAGTGACTGCGAGACGCCGCGCACCAGCTCGACATATTGCTGGAGCTGCTGCTGGTTGGTCTCGACCATCGCCCTGAACACGCCGGTGATCAGCTCGTTGACGAAGCGCGGAAAGCTGATCGCCCGAAGCATCTGCCGGGTCGTGGAGGCCATGCGGCCGACCGCATCGCCGCCGAACTGGTCGGCGGCGTTCATCGCCCGGGCGACGGTTGCCGGGGCGGCATGGCCGGGCGCGGTGGCCGCTTCCGCCTCCAGCAGCCTCGCGGCATGGGCGATGCGGACCAAAGCGTTGGCGATCGAGCGGCGGTCATCGCCCTGAAGGCCGGCATAAAGCGGTGCGGCGGTCAGCGACCGGCGGACCGCCTCGCGGACTTCGAGCGGCGGCAGCTCGAGCGGGCGCGGGGTCTGGGCGGCCTCCCCCACCGCATCAGCGCCCGAGGTCGCGCCAGTCCGATCCGGTGCCGGCGCGGCGCGCACCGGCCACCGGCGCCGCGGCATCGGCGCCGGGCGCGGCGGCGGGCGCGTCGCCGCGAACGATCGACAGCGTCTCGTCGACCCAGTCGACGGCGGCGTCGATGACCGAATCCCTGGCCGACACCGGCGCGCCGCCGCCCTGCTCGAGCGTGGCGATGACGTCGGCCAGCCAGGCCAGCACCGCCATGCCGGCGCGGCCGCGGCGCAGATGGGTGAGGGTCGGACGGCGGGCGCGGCGGAAGCGCTGGTCGATCGAGGCGACCGCATCCCACATCGTGCGCACGTGCAGCACCGCCCTCACCTGCTGGTGATTGAGGATGGCGATCGCCTGGCCGAGCGCGTCGAGTATCTCGCGCGCCATCATCTGCACCATGTCGCTCGCCGCGTCGGCGATATTTTCGGCGAGCGCGACGCCGGAGACCCGCACCTGCCCCTGGCTGCCCCCGTCGGCGGCCTTGATGATGGCGTCGCACAGATCGAGCAGCAGCTCCTCGAAGCGGCCGTTGGCCGGCGCCGCCGCGTCGTCGGGCCCGGCCGGGGCGCCGAACAGCCGGCCGAACAAGGCGAGCCGATCCGCCTCGCCGATCCGGTGGCCGCGCCCCTCCCAGAACGTCTCGACCGATTGCGCGGCCTCGCCGAGATCGCCGGGCAGGGCGCCGGTGCGAGCGAGGCGGGTGAAATCGTCGGCCGCCTGGATGAGACCGGCCGCCTCCAGCGTGGAGGCGAGATAGAGGCTGGCGATGGCGCGCAGCTGCATGGCGTCGGCGCGGGCGGGCGGGGGAAGGTCGAGCGGGCCGAGCTCGGCCATCGCCACACCATGCGCCTCGGCCGCCAGCAGCAGGTGCTCCGCCTCGTCGAGGGCGCGCTTCAGGCCGAACGGCGCCGCCGGCGCGTCGGCGAGACGGACGGCGGCGTTCATGGCACCGCCGGCGCGGCCGCGGGAGCGGCGGCGGGCGCGGCCCCGGGCGCCGGCGGCTGGGCCAGCCGAGGCGGCGCGACCGGCTGCGAATTGCCCTGGATGGCGCCGATCATCTCCGGCGTCGCCATCTTCTCCAGCGGCAGATAGTCGGACTTGAAGTTGACCCGCACCTCGCCCTGCAGCTTGGCGTCCATTTCCAGCTTCGATTCGCTGTCCTCGGCGTTGCTGGTGCTGACGGTGGCGACGTGGGACTGCTCGTTGACGTTCACCGAGCCGCCGCCGAAGCCGAGGAAGCCGAAGCCGAAGGCGCTGGTGTTGCGGTTGCGGCTGCTCTGCCGGTCGTAGGCGGAGGCGCTGTAGGCGCGCCTCGCCTCGTCGGTCGAGCGCATCGAGAACTTGACCTTGGCCGTGATCGAGCCGTCGGTCACGACGATTCGGTTGATGCCCAGCATCACCATCGAGGCGAGCAGCTGCTGGCGCGACTTGGCCATCATCAGCCGGGCACCGTTGACGAGGCGAAGCTCCTCCTCCTCATCGCTGATGTCGGTGATCGGCTCGCCGCCCAGGTTCAGCGTGCCGTGGATCTCGCTGAGCGCGGCCTCGCTGTCCTGCGCGGTGACGCGCAGCTTCGACTTGCCGTCGCGGTCGATGTCGACGTCGAGCAAATCGGGGAAGCGTTCGGCGAGATAGTCGCGCCCCTGCCCCTGGCCGATATTCTCCGCCATGTAATCCGCCGCTGATTTGGCGACGTTCGCGACCAGCTCCGCATAAGCGCGCATCTGCTCGATCGTCGTTTCGACGATCGTCTTGAAGACGTTGTTGATGAGGCCGCCGACGAAGGCCGGGAAATCGACGGTCTTGACTAGGTTCCCGAACTGCTCGGTACCCTGCTGAGCGGCGCCCGCGACGAAATCCTTGCCGGCAAAGCCGGGCGATTTCGACAGGTTCTGCCGCGTCTGCTCGTTGGCGTCCTGCGCCGCGGCGAGCACCGCCGGCCCGGCCGGCGCCGCCATCGTTTCGCTGACCACGCCGTTGGGATCGTCGATATAGGCCAGCACCTTCACCATGTCGTGGGCGAGCTGCATCTGCTCGGCCGGCGTGAGCTGGGAATAAGCCGGGATGCGCGTCAGCATCGCGTGGACCTGCGGCCGGACCCGCGCGAGCGCTTCGGGCGACAGGCCGCCGGGTGGCGGCGCGGAAGGGCCGGCGTCCATCGTCTAGGCCCTGGCCGGCGCCGCGGCCGCGGGGGCGGGAGCCGGAGCGGCCGCCGGAGCGGGCGCGGGTGCGGGCGCGGCCGGAGGCGCCTGGCCCGGTGCATATTGGGGCTGATTGTGGTCGATCGGCTTCGAGCGCATCTGGATCGCCGCCATCATCTCGGGCGTCGCCATCTTGTCGAGGGGCAGATAGTCGGACTTGAAGTTAACCTCGACCTGGCCGGCGAGGCTCGCCTTGGCGGAGAAATTGTCGCTCTGGACGTCACTCGCCATGCTCTGGGCGGTCATCGTCGGGCGCTGGGAATATTTGTATTTGCCCTTCGTGTAATAATCGGCGTCGTAAGTGCCCGTGTACGTCCCCTTCCCGGACTCGTAGGATCCGTCGCTGCTGCGCTTGCCCTTGTCGGTCGTCTCGCTCTCGCCTTCATATTCGGAGGTAAGCTGCATGTTGCCGCTCGAATCGCGGGCATAGTCGCGGGCCGACGCGGTGCGCGACAGCGTGCGCTGCGACGAGGCGTTGAAATCGTACATGATCTTGGCCGAGATCTTGCCGTTGGTGACGAC
The DNA here is from genome assembly GCA_036403015.1 of Allosphingosinicella sp. Classification (GTDB taxonomy): domain Bacteria; phylum Pseudomonadota; class Alphaproteobacteria; order Sphingomonadales; family Sphingomonadaceae; genus Allosphingosinicella. The sequence continues at coordinate 49,132 of DASWRU010000093.1, read as the reverse complement.
GATGCGCGACAGGCCCATCAGCACCATCGTCGCCAGCAGCTGCTGGCGCGCCGTCGCGATCTGGCCCCGCGCCGCCTTGATCAACGTCTCCTGCACTTCCGGGTCCGAGACGTCGATCGAGTCGATCGGCTTGTCGGCATGCTGGCCCAGCGCGCCGCGCACGCTCTCCAGCGCGCTGTCCTGGTCCACCCCGTCCTTGAGCTGCAGCTGCGGCTGTCCGTTCCCCGAAAAGGCGTCGATGCCGATGTCGAAGACGTCGGGAAATTGATCGACCAGCTGATCCTTGCCGTCGTCGGAGGTGGTGTTGTCGTCGCGGAACTGGTTGAGCGACTTGGACACGTCCGCCACCATCTTCGAATAGGCCTCCATCTGTTGGATGTTCGAGGTGATGATGGAGTTGAACACGCCGTCGATCAGGCCCGAGACGAACTCGACGAAATTGACCTGCTTCATGAACTCGCCGGCCACCGCGGCGCCTTCGTGGGCGGCGCCGGCGGTGAAGGGCTGCTGGCCGATCGCGTCCACGGCGGCCTGGTCCGTCTTCCACTGGTCGTTGCCCGCCGCGGCCATGGCCTGCGAGCCGACCGACGCCATGCCGGCCCCCGCGGGCCCTACCAGCGCATCGGCGATGAGCGCGGTGTCGCGCGCCACCTGCTGCTGCTGCGCCTGCGGGAGCTGGTGATAGGCGTCGGTACGGGCGAGCAGGTCCTTGACGATCGCCCGCACTTCCGGCCGCGGCGGCGGAAGCTCGGCGTCCGGGGCGGCGGCGGGTCGGGATGCGTGAGCGTTCATCATTTCATCCTTTCCGAGCCCCGGCCGCCCGCTTGGCGACCGGGCGGGAGATCAGGCGGCGACCCGCATTTGGGTTCCGCCGGCCGGCGCGTTGGGAATCGCGCCGGGGCCGTTCGGCATCAGCGCGGCGGCGGGCGTGATCTCGAACTCGACCGGGCGCAGGAACAGGCTGACCTTGGGCGGCCCGACCGGCGCAACCCGGATGCCGAGAATCGAGAAGCGGCCGGGCCACACATTGTCCTCCGGCGTGAAGGCCTCGAGGAACCGTTCCAGCGCCCCCAGCTCCCGCGGCCTTTCCCTGAGGTTCATGGTCAGCAGCTGGAGGAAGTTCGGCGGCACGTCCGGTATGGCGTCCAGCATGACCTGCAGATCGAGCTCGACTCCCTGCGGACCCCGCCCGAAAGCCACCAGCGCGGAGCCGGCGGGAAGATCGAAGCGGCCGCCGAGCGCCACGCCGACGATCTGCAGGATGTTGGCGAGCCGGGCGCCGAGGCCGAGCTGGTCCAGCATCGGCTGCATGTCCGCCAGCCGGAAGCCGTTGGTGACCAGGAAGGTCATCCACTGGCTGCCATGATCCCGGCCGGCGACCAGGGTGGTGAAGACCGGCCGCAGGCCGGGCATCGCCGCCATCGAGGCGCCGATCAGCCGGGCGAGCGCGGGATTGACCTCGCCCAGCATGTTGCCGCCGCCTTCATAGGTGACGGTGGCCGACTGAAGGCCCGCGGCATCGAAGCTGGAGCCGAAGAAGGCGCCATAGTTGAGCGCCGACGGCCGGGCGATCCCGCGCTGCGACTCGCTGGCGCCGTCGAACCATCGGAGCGCCTCCCGGCCGAAATTGTCCCCGACCAGCCGCCGCATCTCCCGGTTCGCCATGTCGCGCCGGTCGCCGCCCGTCGCATCGGGGCCGAGCGGCTCGATGTTGAACGACAGCGACCTCGGCTGGCCGGTGCCGAACAACGGCTCGATCGGCGCGGCTCCCGGCGCCAACGCGTTGCGGGCGTAACGCGGATCGCCCGAGGGATAGATGAAGCTATCCTCGATCATGCCGCGCATGAAGCTCATCGGGTTGGCGGTGCGCAGCGTTCGCGACGCCGAGCCCAGCACTTCGATGATGCGGCCGCTCAAAGGTTCGATAGGCATCGCAGGCTCTCCTTGCCGGGCGTCTGGTCAATAGCCGCCGTATCGCGAGCCGCCGTTGCCGTTGCGGCCGTTGGCGTAGGCGGGCTGCGCCTCCATCCCCAGACCCATGCCGAGACCGAGGCCCGTGCCTTCCAGCAGGTCGCGGGCGATGGACGGGATCTGGATCGGGCGACTCGTCTGCTGCGGCGATTCGCGAGGCTGCGACATCTGGTCGATCCGGGTGTCGTCGAAGGCGGAATCGGCCAGCCACATCTCGCACGCATTGACGAGGTCGTAGTCGGTCGGGTCCGACACCGCGGTCTGCCCCGACAGGCGCGAGGGCGGGCTTTCGACCTCGCGCAGGTCGATCATCGGCATGGTCGGATCGCGGAGGCGATCGGAATGCCTGGCCATCCAGGCGGTGATGATCGCGCCGCTGGTCGCCAGCATCCGGTACTTGGAGCTGTTGCGAGCGCCGCCGAGCTCGGTCTGCGCGACCTGGTCGATGACGCCCCACATGTCGCGGGCGCCGAAGGCGGAACGCAGCTCCGGATCCTGAAGCAGCACGATCATCTCGTTGATCTGCTTCTGGAGGTCGGCGGCGGCGTAGAAGACCATGCCGTAGCCGCGCGACGACATGTTGACGGCGAGGTCGCGGGCCGCCTTCTTCACCTGCTGCTGGTTCATCGAATAAGACGTGCCGGGGCGGATCAGCTGATCCACGCGGCTCTCCCGAACCAGGGTCGAGACCGACGACACGAAGCGCAGCCACAGGTCCTGGAAGTCGGTGTTCACCGAAACGCCGGGCTGGCCGGTCGGGAGGCCGAGGGTCATCGCATAGAAAGTCTGGCGCTCGCTCTCGCTCATCCGGTTGGGCGCGTCGCGCCAGTAATTGTAGAGCTGCGTGCCTGCCGGCCCCCGGGTCAGCGCGATCTCGCCGCGCTGCGACATCTCGATGATCTTGTCGAGCACCTGGAAGGCCCTCAGCTCCTCGAAGGCGGACGCGAAGATGAAGCTGCCCATCAGCTTGCAATGGTCCGCGACCACCTCGAACGCGGTGGTCCCTTCGAGGTCGGGCAGGTTGATGTCGAACTCGTGGAGCGGGCGCTCCTCGCCGAGGTCCTGGACCCGGTCGAGGCTGTCCTCGACGCGGCGCTTCAGGTTCGGATCGCCGGCGGTGACGCCCTGCGCCAGCAGCTTCTCGAACACCGAGGCGAATTCGAGCGTCGACACCTGCGGAGGAGTCCCGTCGCCCTTCAGGTCCACCGCCGCGGCGAGTAGCTTGATCACCCGCAACGCGAGCTCGATCCGCGGCGAAACGCGCCCCAGGGCCTGATAGAAGGCTTCGGCGAACGGCGCCGTGCGGCTGTCCTGCGGATCGGGGACGATCTGGTCGCCGTCGGCCTTGAGGAGCGGCAACGGCGCCCTGTTCAGCTGCAGCAGCCCGTGGATCAGGGCCGCGCGGGCAATTTCGGGATCGCCGGCGTCCGCGCCCTGATCGTTGACGACCGTGAGGACCCCCTCCTTGTCATGATCGACCGTGACCGGACGCAGGCCGCCGTCCTCGGCCGCCAGGGCCGCGGCGGTGCAGACGAACAGCGGGTCGGCGTAGCGGCGCGGGTCGAGCGCTTTGGCGAGGCCGGTCAGGCGCTCGAGCTCCAGTTCGTCGGCGGCGTTGAGCGCACCCTTGGCCTGGCGGGCTTCCAGCCGCTCGATATCGTTGCGGAGCGTCTGCCTTGCGGCGGCTTCGCGCGCCTTGATGTCGATGAACCGGATTTTTGGGAGGTTGATCTTGGCCATGTCAGCTTTCCTTTCGAATGCAATCGGTTGCGGCTCCCGCTAACGGGTGCCGGACGGAGCGAAATGTGCGTCAGCCATCATCGGCGCCTCCCAATTCGGTGGTCTCGTCTGAATCGAGCGCCTGATCGAGCAGTTCGAGGGCGCGGGCCGCATCGAGGATGCCGCTGCCATAGCCCTTCGCGGTGTCGCTGCGGTGGGGCTGCGCGCTCGCCTTGAGGATCGATTTCAGAGTGGCGGGGTCGATCGGCGCCGAGCGCTGCTCGGCCCGGGCGACGAGCAGAGCGGCGGCGCCGGCGACGAAGGGCGCGGCGAAGCTGGTGCCGGTGGCGCGCTGGTAGCCGTCGAGGGCGGCGGTCCTGATCCGCTCCCCCGGCGCGCACAGGGCGACATGGTCGCCGCTCGTGGTGAAGTCGCTCACCCGGCGGTCGGCATCCACCGAGCCGACGGCGATCACGTCGGGGAAGGCCGCCGGCCAGTAGATGCGGCGGTCGCCGCTGTTGCCGGAGGCGGCGACCAGGCTGCAGTCGCGCGCGGTGGCGAAGGCCACCGACTCGGTGTGCGGCTTGGGCGCGCCGGGCTCCAGCGCCTCGTCGTCGGTGCCGAAGCTGCAATTGACCACGCGCGCGCCGAGCTGCACCGCCATCACCAGGCCCATGTCGAGGTCGCCGATCGCGCCGACGCCGACCGCCGCCTGGCGTCCGGGGAAGCGCGCCGAGCCGAGCGAGCGGACCGCGAGCATCCGGCACTCGCCGGCGAGCCCGGGCGGCATCTCGCGCCCGCAGCCGCCGATGATTCCGGCGCAGCCGGTGCCGTGGCCGACGAAGCGGTCGGTCGGATTGGTGTCGGCGCCGCTATTGTCGCCGAGCAGGGCGACTCCGCCGGCAAGCTCGCCCTCGCCGAGCTGGACGGTGTCGTAGCCCGGCCGCAGCCGGTCGACGAACTCGGCATGATCGGGGTTGAGGCCGCTGTCGACGATTCCGACGATCACACCGGGATCGCCGCAGCAATAAGCCAGCGCGCGGCGGGCATTGACCATGTCGCGCGGCTCCCAGCCGTCGCCGGGCCCGTCGCCCGCGGGGACGTGAGGCCCGGCCGGCGCTTCGAGGCCGACGGTGCAGACGTAGTTGGGAATGGCGGATTCGACGATGTCGAGCTGCATCAGCGACAGCGCCATCGAGCCGACATGAGTGCCGGGCGCGACGTCGAGGCGAAGCACGCGGGCGACTCCGGACACCTGCTCCGCTTCGGAATAGCCGCTGTTGCGCCGGCCGACGAGGCGCAGCGCGTGGGCGGCGGCGTGCAGGCGCGATACCCGGATCGCGCCGCCGGAAAAGGCCCTGGCGACCCGGTCGAACGAGCCGTGGCCGATCCCCTCGGCGGGCATCGCGGCGCGGCGGCGGACGTCGAGCGCGGCGGGGATGCCGTCGGGCACCTCGCCGAGCTTCAGCCGGACGAGCAGGCTGGTGGGCAGCGCATAGGCGCCCGAGCGGTGCGCCCAGGGCAGGATGGTGCGGCCGGCGGCGGTCATGACGGCTGCCCCCGATGGGATGGGGCCGATCCGCCGTTGCCGGGCGAAACGGGCGACGGCACGGCCCGGCCGGCGGCATGGTCGAACCACACTTCGGTGGCGGAGCGGTCGTCGTGGGCGAGACTCATCTGCCCCGACAGCTGGTCGCCGTCGGGCGCGAGCAACAGCTCGTTCTCGCTCGCATGGACGATGCTCACCGGGCGGCCGGCGATCGCGACCCGCGGCGGTGCCCCGTCGCGCAGCAGGTTGCGGCCCCTCACCCTGAGGCGCCGGCGCAGCCCGTCCGCATCGCCGGGCTCACCCTCGCCGACGACGTCGTGGACCATCGGCCGGGTGGCGCGCGACAGTACGCTTTCGAGCTTGTTGATCGGCAGGCGCGTGATCCGCCCCACCGAACCGCCGAGGCCGCGCTTCGTCATCTCGTTGAGCTTAGAGACGGTCCGGACTCCGATCCCCTCGAGCCGCCGCCGCTCGTCGTCGTCGAACTCGTCGCCGAGGTCCGCAAGGGGGGTGTCATTGGCGTCGTCAACCGACAGCTGCACCGCATTCTCGTCGATCATCGGCTTGGTGATTGCGGTGAAGACGAGGTGAAGCACCGTGGGGTCGGTGTCGGCGGGGCCGGCGGGGCGGATCCGCACCTCGCCCTGCGCCATCTCGACATGGGCCTTCAGGTCCATCGAGATGTCGCGGATGGCGAAGGTGAGCGGCAGCCGGTCGTTCTGCGCCTTCAGCGTCATGCGCGTCTGCGCCGTGTCGAGCTGCGCCTGGACCGCCTGGATGAAGTCCTCGAGTGGCACCGCGTTGCTGGTCGAAGCGCCGATCATGACCACCCCTCCGTCGGAACGGCGTCCACCGTCAGCGCCAGGCGGCCGACCGGCAGGTCGAAATCGGTGCGGGTGCGGGTGGACGGCATGTCGGCATGAACGACGAGGCCGCCGGGTCCGGCGGTAACGCGCGTCTCCACCGGCAGCGCGAAGCTGACGCTGGTCGGCCGCAGCACACGTCCGAAGCGGTCCACGGGGGTGGGCACGCCGGCCAGCCCGTCGACGAGCTCGCCGATCACGTCCTCGAGCGGACGGCGGGGCTCGACCGGCCTCATGCCGGGGCTCCGGCGGGCGCGGCGGCGACCGGCTGCGGCGGAACGGGCGCCGCCGCCGCGGCCGGGGGCGGCAGCGAGGCTCGCGCCGCGGCCGCAGTCACCGGCGCGGGCCGCGCCGCGCGCTCGAGCAGGGTGCGGCGGGCATCGTCGACGAAGCGGTCGAGCGGGATCGTCTCGCTGGCGAAATTGATCTTCACCTCGCCGAACAGCTCGGCGTTGAGGTTGCTGTCGGTCTGGGCGTTGACCCCGACGGTGGAAACCTTGGTGACGGGCGCCGCATAGGACGTGCTGCCACGCGTCGACCAGCTCCCCGCCGGAGTCGCGCCGCCGGGATCGTCGCTGACGGCATAATCGACCGAGGTCTTGTCGCTAGCGGCGGCGCGGAACCGCAGCCGGGCGGTGATCGAGCCGTCCTTCACGATGATCCGGTTCATGCCCAGCATCACCAAAGTCGCCAGCGTTTGCATGCGGTCGCCCGCCATCCGCTCGCGCGCCGCGGGGATGAGCTGCTCGTCGATCAGCTCGGCGGTGAGCGGCTGGCCGGCGAGGCCGTAATCGGCGAGCCAGTCGGGCGAAGGTCCCGAGCCCGATTCGTCGGTGCCGCCGTGCGGCGCGAGGGTCGCGCCGCCGTCGGTGCGGGTCATGACGATGTCGCCGGGATATTGCGCCGCCAGCCAGTCCCGCGCCTGGTTCGCGGTGACATTCTCCTCCTTGAACTGGGCGAGCGGCTTGGAGATGGCGGCGACCAGGTCGGCATAGCTGTCCATCTGGCGGATGGACGAATCGACCATCGCGTCCCAGGTGCCGTGGATCAGGGAGGCGACGAACTCGGGAAAGTCGAGCTCATCAGAGAGCGAGCCGGCCCGCCGGCCGATCGTTTCGGTGGCGGGCGGCGCCTTGGAGCCGGAGCCGGACGAGGACGGGGCGGTCAGCTCGTCGGTGCCGCCGCCGCCCGGGGCGGGCGGCTGCGCGCTGCCCCCGGCGCCGCCCCAGAAATCGCCGGCCATGCCGCGTGCCGGCAGAGCGGGCCCCTGCCGCCCGGCAGGTTGTGGCGGAGGCGGAAGATAGACGCTGCCTGTCACGTTCGCCACCGGCCCTTACTGCGGAACGGCAAGATTGGTCCGGGCGACGTCAGGGACGCCGCCACCGGGTTGCGCGCTCTCGACCAGGTCGGGGATCGTGCCGCTCCGCCGAGTCCATTCGCGGTCGATTTCGTGGGTGCCGTCCGCGTACAGGGTCAGCCGCGTCTTTGCGGTCGGATCGTCGGTCAGCGGCGGCGCCTGGAACACATGCGTGAGGACGACGTGCAGTGCGGGCACCGCGTCCGGCCCCGGCGCCAAGGCGAGCGGGCTCCGCGGGTGCAGGCGCGGATCGTCCTGGATCTCGCCGGTAACCGTGACGCCCCAGCCGATCGTATCGTTGTAGGCGGCGGGCTCGACGTAGATCGCGCCGAGCGAAGTGCCGTTATAGTGCCACCGGACCTTGGTGTTGAGGTAGACTCCTCCGGCCTGGGGCCACCCCGCCAGCTCGGTGATCGCCTCCCGATAGGGGGCTTCCGTTGCCGGCGGCTGGTCGGTGGGGTGCTTCTTGCCGGGCCAGGCGGGGAGCCGCCAATCGATATCGCCAGCGGAAGCGGCCGCGGCGATCGTTACGGCGGTACCGGCGATCGTCGCGATCGCCCCGGCGTCCATCGAGCGAGCGCCGGGTGAGGCGGCCGCCCTTCGCGACGGCGACGGCGAGGACATCGCATAACCCTGCGGCGCCGCGTCGGTGCCGGTATTGGGCGTGCGGCCGTCGGTGCCGCCCGCGTGCAGGATCTGCGGGGTGGGCGGATTGCCGACGATCCTCAGCTCATATTCGTTCTGGAAGTCCTCGTAGCGCATGATGTAGCGGCTGCCGGTGCCGTGGGTGGAGCCGTAATTGCCGGGCGCGCCGGGAGTGCCGACCACGCGGTCCCAGGGATCGGCGACACGGACGAAGGCCTGATCGCCGTCGAAATACAGGCCGGTCACCACCACCGCGTGGCCGCCGCCGGCGGTGGTCGGGACCTTGCTGACCCACAGCGGACCCTTCCTGGCGAGCAGGTTGTAGAAGGCCTCGGCGCCGTAGGATTGCGGCGGCTCCGTCTCCAGTCCGATCTCGGCGGCGAAGGCGACCCGGTCGTAGGGATTGAGGCCCTGGTTGATCGAACGCGAGCAGATGTCGGCGACGGTGTCCGGAGTCAGGGAGACCCGGTCGCGCCAGCCGATCACCATCGTCGCGGCCGCGGCCCAGCAGCTGTTGCCGGTCGGCTGCGCGATCAGCTCGACATCGTCCCAGTTGATGCTGCGGGACGTGGCCTGCTGCCGCGCCATGGCGCCGCGCGCATAGCTGAGCGGCTGCGGCGCCGCCGGCGGATCGAGCGTATCGAGCAAAGGCGCGAGGCTGCGCTCGTCGAGCCCGCGGTCGAGCGCCTCGCCGATCCGTGGGGCAAAGCCGCCGCCGATCCTCTGGGCGCGCTGGCGGGCGTCGCCGGGCAGCGAGGGACGGACGATGGCGGGCTGCGCGGCGCTTTCCTCAACACCGAGCTGCAGCGCGAAGCCGACGCCGATGCTGACCGCGCCGCCAATCCCCTGGTTGGAACCATCGAGCCAGAGCTCGGCGCCGCCGACTATCTCCTCGCCGAGCGAGATGGCAGCGACCTTGCGCAGGCTGGCAAAGCCGGCCAGGCCGTCGCGATTGTAGCCCAGCTTGATCCTCGCCTGGAGAGCGAGCTTCAGCGAACTGACGAATTCCTGCAGCCCTTCGAGCGAGACGTTGACGTCGGCCGTGCCGAACAGGGCGACCTGTCCGTCGGGCGCGAACACCACGCCGATCCCGCCGCCGAACACCGGTGTCTCGAGCGCCGGCCCGATCGACAGAGTGACGCCGGTCTCGCGGGCGATCGTCGGAATGGTGGCGAGAAAGGCGTGGGCCGGATTGAGGAGGCCGGTCGCGCCGAGGCCGACCTGCCAGGCGCTGGTGAACGTCCCGCTCGCGCCGCCGAGCGGAAGCAGCGACGGCGGGTTCACCTCGCTGCCGGCCGCGGCGGCACCCTGCCGCACCTTCTCCATAATCCAGTCGAGCGCCTGCCGCGCCGTCGTGCTCGCCGACATGGCGAGACCGGCTGGGCGCTGGATCTGCCCCGCCTGATAGGCTTGGCGCGCCTGGCGCGCCTCCTCCTCCAGCGCGAGCTGGAGGGCCATGCCGACGCCGATGCTGACCGCGCCGCCAATCCCCTGCCCGGCCGAATTCAACCAGATTTCGGCGCCGACCACGATCTCCTCGCCGGCATTGACCGCGCCGACCTTGGCGAGGCTGGCGAAGCCGTCCAGCCCGCCGCGATTGTAGCCGAGCTTCATCTTGGCCTGCAGCGCCACCTTCAGCGAGGTGATGAATTCGCGCAGGCCGCTGACGTCGACGCTGATCTCGCCGGCGCCGAACAAGGCGACCTGGCCGTCCGGCGCGAAGGCCACGCCGACGCCGCCGCCAAAGACCGGGGTGTCGAGCGCCGGTCCGATCGAAAGCGTAACGCCGCTGCTGCGCGCGAGCGCCGGCAGGGCGGCGAGGAAGGCGTTGAAGCCGGAAAAGACGCCGAGGGTGCCGAGCACGGTCTCCCAGACGCTGATGAACGTGCCGCTGTTCGCGCCGAGGCGGTACAAATGGGGCGGGCCGACATCGTCGCCGACCGCGCCAACGACCTGCTCGACCCGGCGCATGATCCATTCCAGCGCGCCTTGGGCCGTCGTCTCGTTGGTCATGGCGAGCCCCACCCGGCCTCCGCCGACGCCCATCGCCCCGGCGCGGAAGGCGGTTTCGCGCGCGGGGATGGCGGGCAGCGGGCCGAAGCCGTCGTCATAATGGCCGCCGGCACCGCCGGCGCCGCCGCCCGCCGCCGGAGGAGCCCCGGCCGCCGATCCGGCCCCGGCCCCGGCCATTTCGGGCCGGCGGGCGGTGTCGGGCACGGGCGCTCCGGGCTGCGGCGTGTCGCCCGCCCATTCGAGCCGGGGGGCGGCGCCGCCGCCGCGCCCGGCTCCGGTGTTGCGCCGCAGGGTCCGCCCGGTGAAGCCGCGCAGCGATACATAGGGGCTGCCGTCGCGCGGCAGCGCGTCGACGGTCAGGGCGCCGGTGCCGGCCGGTGCGGTGGCCAGGCCGAAGAAGAGGCGATCGCTCCCGATGAAGCGCGCCAGCACCTCAGGCGCCACCACGAACACGCCTTCGCCCCGCGGGACCGTCAGCACGCCCTGCTCGCGGCTCGAATAGAAATTGGCGGCCGTGCGCTTCGCGCGGTTCTCCGGCGCGAAGAGCGTGACATCGCTGGCGAGCACGACCTCCGCCTCGACATTGGGCTGGCCGGTGCGGACGGAGAAGCCGAGCATCGGGAAGCGGTCGCTGACGTCCATGCGGTTGGGGCGGATTTGCGCGGTCATGGTTCACCTGTCCTTGCGTGGATGGGGAGCGGCGGCGGGTGCGCGCGCCGAATGTCCATTGAGGCCGGGATCGCCGGCCGGGTCCGGGCGCCGGCCGGCTCGGAGCGCCCTGGCGCGATCCTCGAACTCGCCGAGCGAGCTGAGGACGATGTCGAAGGGGGTGGAGCCGGCGCCGATCACGGGGATCGAGCCGTGCTCGCTCTCATGCTCCGCGATCGCGCGGGCGAGCAGGTCGGAGAACATCTTCGCGTAGGGAGGCGCGATGGCAACGCTGGTGTGGATCGAGAAACGACCCGCGTCGTCGCCGTTGCCGGGATGATATTGGCCGAGGTCCATCAGGAACTCGAACGGGTTGTGGCCGACCTCGAAATAATTGACGTAGACGGCCGCCGGCGGGGACAGGCACGGCGCACCCCCCCGGTCGTCGCGAACGGTTGGCATTTGGCGTTCGGGCATCGGCGAGCCTCTCCCTTCACCTGAGGAAGAGCAGGAAGCGTGCCAGCCGAAAAACCTTGGATTTCCGCCGTTCTCGGTCGGCCCTGTCGCGTGAATTTCGTCACAGGCCGCCGTACGGGGGCGTGACAATGTGACACTTGCCGCCGGTCAGCGGTCCGGATCGCCGGGGCCGCCGCGCGTCACCTTGTACTTGGTCAGCTTGCGGTAGAGCGTCATGCGCGACCAGCGCAGCGCCTTGGCGGCTTCCGCCTTGTTCCAGTCGGTCTTCTCGAGCGCCTCGACGATGCGGAGGCGCTCCTCGTCCCCGGTGCGGCAATAGGAAGCGTGAAGCCGCACGAAGGCCGTGGGGATGTCGCGCACCCGGATCGCGCCGTCGGGTGGATCGATGAAGACTCCTTCGACGAAGTTGCGGATCTCCCGGACGTTGCCGGGCCAGTCATAGGTTCTGAGGATGTCCATCAGCTGGGGCTCCGGGGCGCCGACGGCGGTGCCGTGCAGCCGGTTGAAGCGATCGACGAAATGGCCGAGGTAGAGCGAGATGTCCTCCGGCCGCTCGCACAGGTCCGGCACCATCACGCGCGCGACATTGATTCGGTAATAAAGGTCGCTGCGGAAGCTGCCCCGCTCGACCTGGTCCTCCACCTCGCGGTTGGTGGCGGCGATGATGCGCACGTCCACCTTGGTCGGCCGGGGCGCGCCGATCGGCTGCACCTCGTGCTCCTCGAGCACACGCAGCAGCTTGGTCTGGCAGAAAGGGGAAAGCTCCCCGATCTCGTCGAGGAACAGCGTGCCGCCGTCGGCCAGCGTGGCCTTGCCCTTCTGCGCCTGGACGGCGCCGGTGAAGCTGCCGCGCTCGAAGCCGAACAGCTCGGCTTCGAACAAGGTGTCGGGGATGGCGGCACAGTTCATCGCGACGAACGGACCGGTCGCGCGGGGGCCAAGGCGATGGAGCATGCGCGCGACATGCTCCTTGCCCGTCCCCGTCGAACCGGTGATCAGCGTCGGCGCGTCGCTACGCGCGATCTTGGGCACCACCGCGCGGAGCTGCGCAATGGCATCGCTCGAGCCCAGGAGCTCATTCGCAAGGTCGGACACCCCACCCCCCTCGCGACCCGCCGCGACCCGCCCCAAGCAAGTCGTCGGCGGCCACAAACGCCGGACTCGGGCAAGGACCCATCCTTCAGGATCAACTCATCGGGCGATGAGCTGCCTTGGACGGAACATGGCGCAAGTCTCAGAATCACCAGGCTACGCCCGGTGCGGGACAACCGTCAATGCCGCCCTCTGGCAATGGAAATTTCGCGCGTTTCGGCAGCGGCAAAGGTGATCTGGGTTACCAGGACTCAGTGAGGTTTCACCGTCACTTAGGCATCGTCTTGCAATTTATTCGTGCTGACGAGAGCGCTGCTTGGGGTGCCTCTTCGACAGCAGCAAAACCATTGCCGGTGCGCGAAGTTCACCGGCAATCAAAGCCGCCGCGCGAATCACCGGAAGCTTCGGTGTCTTGGCCTCAGCTTGAATCGCTCGAAGTAGCGGTATTTTCATCCCGATAACGACAACGCAAACCTGCCGTATCGTAAACGGCGTCTTCAGGATATCCAACCGCCCGCTTAGGCGAAATAATCGAAATGCGGGCCGCCGGTGTGCGGGTTGAGCCTCAGGTCCGCCTCGCGGCCGACGGGGCCGAACGCCGCCATGTCCTGCGCCATCAGCGCGACGCGGCGGTCCGGGGACAGCGGCGCGCCGGCGTCGAGCTCCTCGTCGGCTATCGCCACCCTCGGCAGATCCTCCCTGTGCTCGACGGTGTCGTCGACCTCCGGAGCCCCCCGCGCCGAGGCGAAGACGCTGAACGGATCGGCGCCGGCCGGGAGCGCCAGCGGGAGACCGGCGCGGGCGAGCAGGCCGCCACCGCCGAGGCCGGCCCGCAGCGCCGAAGCCAGCCGCAGCGCATTGGTGTCCGGCTCTCCGGTGATGAAGGGCATCTCCGACGGCCGCTCCAGCCGCGACAGCAGCGCCCCGCCGCCGGCCGCCCCCGCGGGCTTGAAGGCGAGCGCGGCGTCCCCCAGCGTCCTGACGGTGCCGTCCGCGAGCGTGAACGTGCCGGTCGCGACCAGCATGTTCGAGCCGACCTTCGCCGTCTGCCGGGTCGCCGAGGCGGCGAGCGAGATGGAGGCGATGCCGAGATCGGCGAGCGTCCGGAGCTCGCCGGCGTCGGTGACGCCGTTGCGGTTGCCGTCCACCCACACCTTGAGTTCGCCGAAACGCAGGTCGGTGGCGTCGATCTTGCCGTCGCGATTGGAGTCGAGCACGCCGAGCGCCTCGAGGTCGCTCTTCGCGTCCGGCTTCTCGGTGAGGAAGCTCAGCTCCGCCGAGGAGGTGATGAGGCCGTCCCCGTCGCGGTCGATGACGAGCAGCCCGTCGCCCTTGCCGATCCAGCCGGTATCGTCGCGCGATCCATCGCCGTCCATGTCGAAGCGCGCCTTCGAGTCCTTGCGGTTGCGCAGCTCGATGCCGTCGCCGTCGAGGTCGAGTACGATCGGCGCGAGCATGCCGACCGCGGTGTTGCCGAAGCGCAGGACGGTCGCCGGGCCGATCCGCCCGGCGGCGGCATCGAGCGCGCCCTTGGCCTTGCGCAGCGAGACGAACAGCTCGCCGCCCTCGGCGACGATCTGGTATTTGTCCATCTTCCTTGCGAAGGCCTGGCCGGTCATGGCGACGGGCGCGTTGCGGGCCGCCGCGGCGCCGGAGAAATAGCTGAACGCGGCGTCCGCCAGGCGGCCGCTGCTGCCGTCCAGGCGGGTGAAGCTGCCGGTGTTGATCGCCACCGCGCTGCCGGGAGCGGCGGCGAGGCTGGTCGGAGTGCCGGCAAGATCGATGGCGGCGATCCGGGCAACCGCCAGCGTGGTGATCTCGGCGGCGGCGGCGATGCCGTCGCCGTTGCGGTCCTGCCAGAGGCGGAAGTCGGCGAAGCGCGCATCGGCGCTGGTCAGCTTGCCGTCGCCGTTGCTGTCGAACCCGGCGAGCCCCTCGAGATCGGTGCGCGCCCCGGCGAGGTCCTGGGCGAAGCTGAACTCCCCAGCGTTGGTGACCGTGCCGTTGGCGTCGCGGTCGAGGAACAGGATCGCATCGCCCGCGCCGAACCAGCTGGTGTCGTCGGCGATCCCGTCGCCGTCCATGTCGAAGGCGGCCGCGGTTTCGCCGGCGGCGAGCAGCTCGCTACCGTCGCCGTCGAGGTCCAGCACGATCGGCGAGGTCAGCGACATCGTCGCCCCGCCCGCGAAGCGCAGGGTCTCGATGCCGACGAGCGTGTCGGTGCCGTCGTCGCCGTCGGAGGTGTCGAGGTCGACCAGGCTGAGCGTGCCCGCGTTCGTCACCAGCTGGTAGGCGGACATCGCGCCGGAATAGACCGCGACGTCGGTGCCGGCGCCGCCGTTCAGCGCGTCGTTGCCGGCGCCGCCGGTGAGCGTGTCGTTGCCGAGGTCGCCGAACAGCTGGTCCGCCAGGTCCGAGCCGACCAGCACGTCGTTGCCGGCGGCGCCGTAGATACGCAGCGACGAGGCGGCGGCGGAGATGGTCTGCCTCGGCGCGATTATGGTGACGCCCGAGGCGTTGCCGGCGATCAGGTCGAAATGCCCCTGATACTGGGCCGCGGAAAGGTCGACGACGGCTCCCAAATCGGGGTCGAAGGTCACCTTCGCGCGGCTGGTGGTGCTGGTCGTGCCGATAAGCTTCTCGACGTTCGCGATCGTCCAGATCCCGACGGCGAGGCTGGTGAAGGTCACGGTGTCGACGCCGGCGCCGCCGTCGATCTTGTTGGCCCGCGTGCCCGAGGCACCGAAGCTGAAGCCGTCATTGCCGGCGCCGCCGAGGAAGGTGCCGCTGGTGCCGCGAATGCTGAGCTGGTCGTCGCCGTCGCCGCCATCGACCTGGTCGAGCGTGCCGCCCCAGATCGTGTCGTTGCCGGCATCGCCGAACAGCTGGTCCCCCTGATCGTTGATGTCGGTCGTCATCACGTCGTCGCCGTCGCCGCCGTGGAGGATGTCCTCGCCCAGGGCGCCGTCGAGCACGTCGTTGCCCGCGTCGCCATAGACCACGTCATTGCCGTCGCCCGCGGCGATCATGTCGTTGCCGTCGCCGCCATAGAGGAAGTCGGCACCGGCCCTGGCGGTGATCGTGTCGTCGCCGCCGGCGCCGTAGATGATGTCGGCCCCGTCGCTGCCGGTGAGCGCATCGGCACCGGCGCTGCCGTGATATTCGTTCTCGCCGTAGGGCGCCGCGACCGCACGGGCGAGAAGGTCCGCCCAGGTCCAGACCGTGCCGTCGGCAAAGGCGACCTGCTCGATCTGCATGTTGCTGTCGGTGAGGGCGCCGTCGAGCCGGATACGGTCGGTCGTGCCGGTGATCGAGAGCAAAAGGTCGTTGCCGGCGTCGGCGGTCCAGACGGTCACATCCGACGGCGCGACGCCGGCGGCGAACTCGATGCGGTCGTTGCCGCCGCCGCCCGAAGCGTCGCTGTCGCGGACCACGTCCTGCCCGGCGCCGCGAGCGAAGCGGTAGACGTCGTCGCCGGCATTGCCGGTGAGGGTGTCGTTGCCGGCCGCGCCGGCCAGCACGTCGTTGCCGCCGCCGCCGAACAACTGGTCGGCCTGGGCGGAGCCGGTGAGGCTGTCGGCGCCGGCGGCGCCGATCAGCCGGATCGAATAGTTGGTCGAGGCGGGATTGTAGAGATTGGTGGGCGCCGCGATGCTGACCCCGGTCGCGAGCCCCGCCACCAGGTCGAGGCTGCCGTCGAACGTGGCCGCGGCAAGGTTGACCGAAGCGGCGTCGATGATGACGACCGCGCGGTTGGAGGCGACCGCGCTGGCGCTCACTTTCTCGATGCCCGTGAGGCTGGAGAAGCGCGTCGTTCCGCCGAACACGATGACGGTATCCGTGCCGTCGCCGCCGTCGAGGCTGTTTCCGGACGTGCCGGCGTCGACGATCAAGGTGTCGGAGCCGGCGCCGCCCAGATAGGTGCCGCCGCTGCCGCTGATCGTGAGGCCGTCATTGTCGGCGCCGCCGTCGACATAGTCGCCGTCGCCGCCGCGCAGCGTATCGTTGCCGGCCTCGCCGAAGATGCGGTCCCCCGCGCCGTCGGCGGAGTCGCTGTTGATCGTGTCCACGCCTGCGCCGCCGTACATCGTATCGGCGCCGGCGCCCCCGCGCAGCACGTCGTTATTGTCGCCGCCGAGCAGCAGGTCGACGCCGTCGCCGCCGTCGAGCGTGTCATTGCCCGCGCCGCCATCGAGCTCGTCATTGCCGCCGAGGCCGGAAAGCGTGTCCGCGCCGCCGAGCCCGACCAGCCGGTCGTTGCGCCCGTCCTGGCCGGTGAGGACGTCATTCCCCTCCGTCCCGGTGATGACGAAGATGGACGGACGGATCGTCAGCGTGAACACGTCGCTGGCACTGGCGGCGCCGTCGCTGGCCGTAACCCGGATCGAGAGATCGAGCGTCGAATTGGCCGGCGCGGTGCCGGTGAAATGGCCGCCCGCGAATTGCAGCCACGAAGGCAGTGGGCTGCCGTCGGCGAGGGTGGCGGAATATGCCAGGGTATCGCCGTCCACGTCGGTGAAGGCGCCGGCCGGGACAATGATGTCCACGGGGACGTTGTCGAGCTGCGAGACGTCGGCCAGCGCCGCCGCCAGCACCGGCGCGTCGTTCACCGCGTCGATGGTCAGTCGGAAGGTCGAGGAGGTGGTGAGCAGCCCGTCGCTTGCGAACACCTCCAGATCGACGAAGCCGTTGAAATCGACGGGCGGCGTGCCGGTGAAGCGGGCGCCGTCGAAGCTGAGCCAGCTCGGCAGCGCATTGCCGTTGGCCAGCCGCGCCGTCAGCGTCAGCGGATCTCCGTCGGCATCGGCGAAGGTGCCGGCCGGGATCGCCACATTGATCGCCGTGTCTTCGGGGCTGTGGGCCGCCGGCAGCGCATGCTCCAGCGTCGGCGCGTCGTTCACCGCCAGGATGGTCAGGCGGAAGATGTCGGACGTGGAGAGGGCGCCGTCGCTGGCCGTCACCTCGATGTCCATGACGCCGTTGAAATTGGCCGGCGGCGTGCCGGTGAAGCGGCCGTTGCCGAAGGTGAGCCACGCGGGCAGCGGATTGCCGCTCGCGAGCTTCGCCGTCAGGGTCAGCGCGTCCCCGTCCACGTCGGCGAAGGTATTGGCGGGCACGAGAATGTCGACCGCATGGTCCTCGGCCACGAGCGCGTCCGCCAGCGGGGCGAAGATCACCGGTGGGTCGTTCACGGGAGTGACGGTGAGGCGGAACACGTCCGAGACGGCGAGCGCGCCATCGCTGGCGAGCACCTCTATGTCGATGAAGCCGTTGAAATTGGTCGGCGGTGTGCCGGTGAAGCGAGCACCGTCGAAGCTGAGCCAGCTCGGCAGGGCAGTGCCGTTCGCCAGCCGTGCCGTCAGCGTCAGCGTGTCGCCATCGACGTCGGCGAAGCTCCCGGCCGGGACCGTCACGTCGATGGCCGCGTCCTCTTGGCTGCTCACGTCGGGCAGGAGCGCCTCCAGCGTCGGCCGGTCATTGACCGGGCTCACAGTCAGCCGGAAGGTATCGGAGGTGGAGAGCGCGCCGTCGCTGGCGGTGACCTCGATGTCGAGCACGCCGTTGAAATTGGCCGGCGGAGTGCCGGTGAAGCGGGAGTCGGCGAACGTCAGCCATGCGGGCAACGGATTGCCGTTCGCGAGCTTCGCCGTCAGGGTCAGCGCGTCGCCGTCCACGTCGGCGAAGGTGTCGGCGGGCACGAGAATGTCGACGACATGGTCCTCGGCCACCAGCGCGTCCGCCAGCGGGGCGAAGGTCACCGGCGGGTCGTTGACCGGCGTGACGGTGAGGCGGAACATGTCGCTGACGGTCAACGCGCCGTCGCTCGCCGTCACTTCGATGTCGTAGGCGCCGTTGAAGTTGGCCGGCGGTGTGCCGGTGAAGCGGCCGTTGGCGAAGGTCAGCCAAGTCGGCAGCGCCGTGCCGTCGGCCAAGCGCGCCGTCAGCGTCAGCGCGTCGCCGTCGACGTCGGCGAAGCTCTCCGCCGGGATCGTCACGTCGATGGCCGTGTCCTCCGGGCTGCTCACATCGGGCAGCAGGGCTTCGAGCGTCGGGCGGTCGTTGACCGGGCTCAGGGTGAGGCGGAAGGTATCGCTGACGGTCAGCGCGCCGTCGCTCGCCGCCACTTCGATGTCGTAGGCGCCGTTCAGGTCGGCGGGCGGGGTGCCGGTGAAGGCGCCGCCGGCGAAGGTCAGCCACGTGGGCAGCGGCGCTCCGCCCGCCAATGTCGCCGAATAGGTCAGGGCGTCGCCGTCAAGGTCGGAGAAGGCGCCGGCGGGCAGGACTATGCTTACCGGCGCGTCCTCGGTTCCGGTTCGGTCGGCCAGCGGGATGTCCAGCTGCGGACGATCGTTGACGGGGGTGATCGCGATGACGACCTGCCGCACCGTCTCGACATGGCCGTCGGAAGCGGCGAGCTCGACCACGACGTTGCCGTTGAAGTTGACGGGGGGAGTGCCGCCGAGCGTGCGGCTGTGCCGGTCGTAGGAGAGCCAGGCCGGAAGGGCCGCTCCTCCGACGCCCCGCAATTCGACTAGCACCGCGTCGCCGTCCGCGTCGGTGACGAGGCCGGCGGGCAGGGTCGCGGTGAAGGCCGTGTCTTCCGGGCCCCTGAGCACGGGGATCGTGCCGATGACCGGCGCATCATTGACGCTCTCGACCGACACCGCGACTCGGGCCTTGGCGGTGATGCCGCTCGAATCCTCGATCTCGTAGTCGAACCAGGCGTTGCCGTTGAAGTCGCGGTCGGGCGTCACGACCAGCTGCCCGATGCCGTTGTCGACCACGGACACACCTTGGACGTCTAGAACGCGGGTGAGGACGATCGCCTGCCGGTCCACGTCGTAATCGTTGGCGAGGAGCTGGGTCGTCAGGATCGTCAGCGGCGTGTCCTCGATCGTCGTCAGGCTGTCGTTCACCGCGACCGGATTGTCGCTGACCGGCAGCACGTCGATGGTGACGGTGGTCGGCACCGCGAAATCGGCGCCGTTGCTGATCGAGTAGGTCAGAACGATGCGGCCGAAGAAATCGTGATCGGGAGTCACTCGGTAGAGGCCGTTGGCGAGCGGCTGGGCGCCGCCGGCGAAGCCGAGGAAGGTCAGCGTCGTGCCTTCCGGCGCGCTGTCGTTCGCCATCAGCACGGCGGGGTCGAGATCGATGTAGCTGTCCTCGAGCACTTCGTAGCCCGCATCGGAGACCGCCACCGGCAGCTCGAATTCGGGCAGGATGGTCAGCGCGACATGGCCGACGCTGGACGCGCCGTGGCTGTCGGTGACGCGGTAGGAGAAGCCGGCATTGCCGTAATAGCCGGCGCGGCCGGTGAACACCGCGGTGTCGCCGTCCTGGACGACCTCGCCATTGTCGCCGTCGAACACTTCGTAGAGCGAGAAGGAATCCCCCTCCACGTCGCGGTCGTTGGCGATCAGCGCGGCGAGATCGACGACCAGCGGAGCATCCTGGTGGCCGGTGAAGATGCCGTCCGGATTGGCGATCGGCGCATCGTTGACCGCCGCGACGTCGAACAGGATCGCCCCGCCGGCGGTGCGGCGGCCGTCGCTGATCGTGTAGGCGAAGGAGACCGGGCCGTTGACGTTCTCGTTGGGCACGAACTGGTAGCGCCCGCCGGGGAGCTCGAGGATACGTCCGCCGGCCGCCGTGCTCGTCAGCGAGACGAAGCGGACGCTGTCGCCGTCCGGATCGCTGTCGTTGGCGAGCAGGTCGGCGATGGTGAATTCGAACGGCGTGTCCTCGACGGTCGCGAAATGATCCGCCACCGCGACCGGCGCCTGGTTGGTCGAAGCCACGTCGACGTTGACGATGCCGACGCTGGTGCCGTCCACCCCGTCGGTCACGATATATTCGAAGCCGGCGCGGCCGTCGAAATTGTGGTCCGGCGTGAAGACGATGTCGGTGCCGTCGAACGTGACGGTGCCGTGGACCGCGTTCAGCACGCCGACGAAGCTGATCGGGTCGTTGTCGACGTCCGTATCGTTGGCGAGCAAGTTTGCCGCCGTCAGGATGAGCGGCGTGTCCTCCACCCCCGCGAGCGTGTCGGTGGCGGCGAAGGGCGGGTCGGCGATCGGGGCGACGTGCACGGTCACCTTGGCGGGGCCGGTGCCCTGCCGGTCGTCGGTGATGACGTAGGAGAAATCGTCGTCGCCCGAATAAGAGGCGGTCGGCACGTAGGTGAGCGTGACCCCCGCATTGCCGTCGAACGCGTGGCTGACCGAGGCGCTTTGCGTCGCTCCGTTTGCAGTGACGCTGAACAGGATATCGTAGGAGCGCAGCACGTCGAGCGGCACGGTGGCGGTCAGACGTCCCGTCGCGGGGTCGAGCGTCATCCAGCCGGGCAGCGCCGAGCCGTCGGCGAGCTTCGCCGACCACGTTGCGCCGGCTGTGCCCGTAAGCGCCGCCGGCGGATCCACGTCGACCGTGGCGAGATGGACCGTCACCGCGCCGTGCGCCGGCTGGCCGATGCCGACCGCGCGCACCGGGTCGCGATCGCGGTCGAAGTCGTTGCGGAGCAGGTCGGCGAGCGCGAAGGTCACGGTGCCGTCTTCGAGCACGTCGACCGCGTCGGCGCCGCCGTCCGGCTTTTCGGGCGTCGGCTGGACGTCGAAAACGATGATCGCCGGCTTGGCCGAGACCCCGCCTTTCTCGTCCGTGGCGTCGTAGGCGATAGCTACCGAGCCGTTGAAGTCGGTCGGCGCATTCAGCGTGATCCGCTCCGGACCGGTCGTGACGCCGAGGCCGTCGACGTGGACGACCCTGTAGGTGCTGTCGACCACCGCCTCGGTGATGATCGACATGGTGGGGAGGGTGGAACCGTTGCCGGTGACGTCGAGCCGCACCGGGACGGCGCCGACGAAGCTGGCCGGTGGCATACCGGAGAAGGTCAGCGTCTCGCTGTCGAAGGACAGCCACGAGGGCAGCGGCGCCCGGCTTTCGCGAGCCGCGCCGATCGCGCCCGCCGCGCCAAGATCGAGCGCGAACAGGCCCTGCGCCGCGAAGAAGGGATTGTTGGCGAGCAGCGCGTTGATCGCCGGATCGAGCGGGGCGTTCGGGTCGATGACGAATTCGAGCGTGAAGCCCCGATCGGTAGCGGCATAGGTGTTGTCGGGCAGCACCTTGGGATCGGGCGTGAAGACGATCTGGAGGCGCGCCGGGCCGGCGCCGGCATCGGGCGCGAAGCCGGTGAGGCTCACCGTCATCGTCTGCGGATCGAAGGACAGCCAGTCGGGCAGCGGCCGCCCGCTCGCCAGGCTCGCCGAGAAATGGCCCTTGGCGATGTCGAACAGCGCGATGTCGCTGTCATAGGCGATTCCGGACGGCAGCGCCGCCGGGTCGAGCGTCATCGTGTCCGTGAACCCGGCGGGGGCGCCGCTCTGGCCCTGGTAGGCGAAGGCCAGCACGACGTCGATCGGTGCGGAGACGCCCTGCGGCGGGACGCCGGTGAAGCGCAAGGTGGCGGGATCGAAGGTCAGCCACGACGGCAGCGCGGTCCCGTCGGCGAGGGCGGCGGTGACCGACGCTCCCGTGCCCAGCGACGCGGCGCCGAATTCCAGGCCGGACGCATAATTCTGGCGGACGATGTAGCCGCCGAGCACTTCGCTGCGGCGCGAGACGCCGGTGGCCAGCGTGTCCGCGGTGAAGGTGAAACGGCGGTTGAAGGTCGAATCCGTCTCCGGATCGTGAACCCAGACGTCGACGCTGACCGGGCCCGTCTGGCCCGCCGGCATGGTCCCGTGGAAGCCGATCGTCGCGGGATCGAAGGACAGCCACGACGGCAAGGCGCTACCGTCCGCGAGGCTGGCGGAGACGGTGAAGCCGGCCGAGAGATAGGATTTCTCGAGCGCGCCAAGCACGGTCGCGCGCTTGAAGAAGAGCACGTCGCCGTCGGGTTCGATGTCGTTGCCGAACGCTTCCGCCGGGATGACGTAGAGCGGCTGGTCCTCCAAGCCCTTGACGAGGTCGCCGCGCAGGATCGGCCCCTCGTTGCGCGGCATGATGGTGATGGCAACGAACGCGTGGGACGTCCCGCCCCGCCCGTCGCTGATGAAATATTCAAATCCGGCCGCGCCGTTATAGTCGGTGCGCGGCGAGAATTCGATCAGGCCGGCGGCGTTGATCCGGACCTTGCCGTTCTGCGGGAAACGCTCGAGGCTTTCGAGGATCAGGGTGTCGCCATTCTCGTCCGTGTCGTTGGCGAGCAGGGTCGCCGGGTCGATCACCAGGACCTGGTCCTCGAGCGTCCGCAGCCCGTAATCGTTGTGGGCGACCGGCGCATCGTTGAGCGGTCTCACCTTGATCTTGTAGGTCAGCGTTGAGGAGGCGCCGCGGGCGTCGATGACGTCGTAGCGCAGCGCCGCCTCGCCGAGGCCGAAGGGGGTGAAGGCGATCGTCCCCGCCGCCGCGTCGAGGGTTGCGCTGCCGTTGGTCGCCGGGGTGCCGTCGGCGCCGATATGGAGGCCGACGAAGCTGATCGCATCGCCTTCCACGTCGTAGGTCTGGGCCATCAGGTCGGCGACGCTGAACGTCGTGGTCTGCTCGAGCCGGATGGTGCGCGTCCGGTCCTGCGCGCGCGGCGCGTCGTTGACCGGCGCGAAGTAGAGCTCGACGGTCGCCTGCGAGGTGGCGCCGTCCGGATCGGCGAGCGTGTAGACGAAGCCCGCAAAGCCGAAGAAATCGGGCCGCGCGTGGAATTCGAGATGGTCGCCGTCGATCTTCCCGGTGGCGTTCGTCGCCTCCATGAAGGGGTTCGGTTCCTTGTACGGGTCGATCGCGCCGCCATTGAGGTTGCGCAGCGGGGCGATGCTGACGATCCTCAGCTCGCTCGTATCGTTGTCGATATCGAAATCGTTGGCGAGGAGGGTGTCGATGCTGATGCGCAGCGGCACGTCCTCGATGCCGAACACGGTTTCGTCGGCCACCGCGGTCGGCGCGTCGTTGACCGGCGACAGGTCGACCTCGACTCGGCCGGTCGATTCCCGGCCGAAATCGTCTCGCACCGTATAGTCGAAGAAGGCGTCGCCGTTGTGATCCTTGGCGGGCGTGAACTCGATCATGCCGTCGGGGCGGATCGTGGCGGCGCCGAAATGCCCGTTTTCGACCGAGACGAGGGTGATCTTGTCCCAGTCCGCGGTGACGTCGTTGCGGATGAGCGTCACCGGGTCGATGACCGCGACCTCATCCTCCACGCCGAAGCGGTAGATGTCGTCTTCCGCGTTGAACCGGCCGATCCGCAGCAGCTCTTCGATCCGCGCGCGGTCCCAGACCACCCCGTTGGTGAAAGCGATCTCCTCGATGCCGGTGGCGCGGCCGAGGAAATGGTCCTCGACCCGAATGGTGTCGATCAGGAACCCGTCGTCGCGCTCGATCTCGACAAACAGATCGTCGCCGTCGCGCAGCAGCGAGACATCCTTTGGCCGGAGCGCGCTCGACATCACGATGCGGTCCGTATCGGCCTCATCGCCGAGCTCGGCGATCACGTCCTCGGAGCTGTCGAAGCCGAACAGATAGTCGTCCGAGCCGGCGCCACCGCCCAGGCGGTCGTCGCCGAAGCCGCCGTCGAAGACATCGTGGCCGGCGCTGCCGAACAAGGTGTCGTCGTGGGACGAACCGAGCAGCTTCTCGATGCTCACGAGCGTGTCGCCGAGCGCCTCGCCGGCGAGGCCCTGGCCGAGCGACAGGTCGACCGTCACCGCCTCGTCGGCCTGCGAATAGTCCGCCGTGTCGAAGCCGCCGCGGCCGTCGAGGACATCGGCGCCGCGGCCGCCGCGCAGGCGGTTGTCGTTGGCGTCGCCGCGGATGGTATCGTCGTGGAACGAGCCTTGGACGATCTCGATGCCGGAGAAGGTGTCGCCCTGGGCGTCGCCGCTGCCGGCGGCGCCGTCCGCCATGTCGATGGTGACGCCTTCCACCGACAAGGTGTAGTCGACCGTGTCGATCCCCGCCCCGCCGACCAGCGTGTCGGCGCCGCGGCCGCCGGTCAGCAGGTCGTCGCCGTCGCCGCCGATCAGCACATCGTCGCCCCGCCCGCCGCTGAGGCGGTTGTCCGCCCCGGTGCCTTCGAGCGTGTCGTTGAAATCGGAGCCGACCAGATTCTCGATCGAGGTCAGCACGTCGCCGTCCGCGTCCCCGCCGGAAGCAGTGCCCGCCGCGAGCGAGACGTTCACCGCCGCGGCGGAGAATGCGTAGCTCACCGTGTCGGAGCCGTCGCCGCCGTCGAGGATGTCGCCGCCCGCGCCGCCGTCCAGCGTGTCGTCATCCGCGCCGCCGAGCAAAGTGTCGGCGCCGCCCCGGCCTTCGAGCAGGTCGGCGCCTTCGAAACCCTCGAGCCGGTTGCCGACGCCATCGCCGCCCAGTTGGTCGGCGAAGGCGGTGCCGGTGAGCGCTTCGATGCCGATATAGACGTCGCCCTGGGCGAAGCCGCCCTGGCCGACGCGCGATTCGAGGTCCGCCCTTACGCCGGTGTTGGAGCCGGTGAACACCACCGTGTCGAAGCCCGTCCCGCCGGTGATCGCGTCGCCGCC
Source organism: Allosphingosinicella sp. (assembly GCA_036403015.1). Lineage (GTDB taxonomy): Bacteria > Pseudomonadota > Alphaproteobacteria > Sphingomonadales > Sphingomonadaceae > Allosphingosinicella. Next base: position 24,268 of record DASWRU010000093.1, on the reverse strand, counting down.
GTCGCCGGCGTCGATGATGTCATCGCCGTCGCCACCGTCGATCTGGTCCGCGCCGAGGCCGGTTTCGATGCGATCGTTGCCGCCCATGGCGAGAATGAAATCGTCCTGGTTGAAGCCGCGGATCGTCTCCGCACCCGCGCCACCGACAATATAGTCGACCAGCGGCGTGCCCCTCAGCGAACCGTTGTAGATGTCGGCGACCGCGGCGTGGACGAAGCCGACATCCTGCAGCCCCTCGGCATCCGCGATGCTGTATTGGAGAGCGACGCTGCCGCTGAAGCCTTGCGCGAAGCGGACGACGACGAACTTCTCGCCCCGGAAGTCGACGACCTCCGCCGTGCCGACGCTGACGTGGTTGCCGAGCGCGAGCTGGTCCGGATCGAGCACCGCATCGATTCCGACGAAGCGCGGCCGCGGCCGGTCGGGCCGGTCGAGATCGACGTCGATCTGCCCGTCGCCGTCGGTGTCGGCCTGCTCGATGTCATAATCGTTCTTGAGGATGTCCGAGACGCGGATCACCAGCGGGATGCCGAGCGGGGTGACGAAGCCCTCGTCGTCCATCGCTGTCGGGTCGTCGTTGGACGGGATGACGACGATGTCGACGAAGCCTTCGCTCGATCCGTCGCGATGGTCGGTGATGCCGTAAACGAAGCCGGACGAAGCGCTGGCATTCAGGTTCGGCGTGAACAGCAGGTCGCCATGCTCGTCATATTCGAGCGTACCGTTGAGGGCGCCGGCGGCGTCGGGCCCGAACTTGAAGAAGTCCGCGAAGGTGGTCGAGCGCCAGCCGAGATAGTCGATCGGATCGCGGTCGATGTCGACGTCGTTGGCCAGCAGGTCGGCGATCCTGATGACGGTCGGCACATCCTCGAAGACGAAGATCGTGTCGCGGTTCGCCACCGGCGGCGCGTCGCCGACATTTTCGAACCACAAGGTGACCTTGGCGTCGGCGACCGCCCCCTCGGGATCCGAGATCAGATAGTTGAAGCTCGCCTCGCCCCAGAAGTCCTTGTCCGGAGTGAAGCGGATGGTGCCGTGGTCGGTGATCGTGATGTCGCCGTTGATCGCGTTGGACGCGCTCTCGAACTTGACGAGCAGGCCTTCGACGTCGTTGTCGTTCTTGAGCAGCTCACTGATCGGGATCTCGATCGGCTGATCTTCCAGGCCGCTGAGGAAGTAGAAAGCCGGGTCGCTGTAATGGTCGTTCCGGGCGATCGGCCGGTCGTTCACCGGCTGGTAGGCGATCGTCGCGCGCGCCCAGCTGAAGCCGCCATGGCCGTCGGTGATCTGATAGTCGAACCACGCATCGCCGTTGAAATCGCCATTCGGCTCGAACAGCACGGTGGCGTTCTCCAGCAGCCGGGCATGGCCGCCATGGCTGCTGCCGACCTGGACCACGCTCAGCGTCTCGCCGTCGCGCTCGATGTCGTTGGCCAGCAGCCGCTCGGCGCTGATGACGATCGGGTTGTCCTCGCGGATCGGATCGCCCTGCTGAGTGGTCTCGAACCGGTCGTCATAAGCCTCCGGCGGATCGTTCACCGGCGTGATGGAAAGGTTGACCCGCCCGGTCGACGTCGCCCCCGAAGGATCGGCCACGACATAGTCGAAATGCGCATTGCCCCAGAAGAAGGCGCGCGGGACCACTCGGATGGTGCCGTCGGGTCCGATCGAAACCTGGATGTCGGGGTTCGACTGCACCGAGCGAACGGTGAGCGCATCGCCGTCTATGTCGCGGTCGTTGCTGAGGAGGACGCGCGGATCGATGTCGAAGGCCGCGCCTTCGAGCGTGGTGATGCCGCCGTCGGCGACCGCCACCGGCGCATCGTTGACCGGAGTGACGTTGATGAACACCTTGGCTTCCGCCCGGCCACCCTCGGGCGTGTTGGCGACATAGGTGAACTCCGCCTCGCCGTTGAAATCGGCTGCCGGGGTGAACGAGATGTTGCCGTCGCTCGACAGCGCCACGCTGCCATGGGTGGCGCCGAACACCTGCCCGACGATCATCCGGTCGCCGTCGAGGTCGTTCGACAGCAGGCGCTCGACCCGGATCGTCAGCGAATCGTCCTCGGCGACGGTGAAGCCACGGTCCTCGCGCGCCGTCGCGACCGGGCGGACGCGGATGTCGACATGACCCGTCGCAAAGCCATTGCGGCCGTCGGTCAGCGTGTAGCTCAAGGTCGTCGGGCCGGCGAAGCTGCCGAGCGGCGTGTAGACGATGTTGCCGCTTGTATCGAAGGCGGCGACGCCGTTCTCGCCGCCGTCGACGGCGACGATGCGCAGGCTGTCCCCGTCGGCGTCGAAATCGTTGCGCAGCAGGTCCGCCGCCTTGATCGTCAGCGGCTGGCCCGTGGTGACGGTGAAATAGCCGTCGTTCCCGGCGACGGGCGCGCGATTGTCGAGGAGGTTGCGCAGCGTCTCCTTGGTCCACGAAACCCCGTCGGCGAACGTGTAGGTTTCGATCCCCTTCGCGTCGAGCGCGAGCGCATCGATGACGGTGACGCTGTCATGGGCCGAGCTGGCGAACCGGATGACGGCCGTCTCGCTGCCGCGGAACAGCCGCTCCACCGAAGCTTCGGTCGAGGCGAAATCGAGGAACTGGACGCGGTCCGTCGCGCCGCCCGCCGTCGATGCGTCCGCGACGGTGTCGTTGCCGCGGCCCCGCGCGAAGATGTAGGTGTCCGAACCCGCCGCGCCGGACAGGACGTCGTCGCCTGCCTTGGCCGTGAACGTGTCGTTCCCGTCGAAGCCGAAGACGTTGTCGTCGCCGGCCGTCTCAATGTCGGCGACGGCGTGGGCGCGCATTGCGGCCCGGTCCCAGATCGTCCCGTCCTTGAACACGATGCCGAGGCTGGTGGCGCCGCCCGCGTTCGCGGCGCTGAGCGCGTCGCGGAGCACGAGGCGGTCGCCATTGGTATTGAACAGGATGACGAGGTCGTCGCTGTCCGGTCCCGCGCGGACGGCCGAGCTGATGTCGGCGACATTGTAGTCGAGCAGCCGCACGACGTCCTGGCCGGACCCGAACGCATCGATCCGGTCGTCGCCGTCGCCGCGGCGATAGATGTAGCTGTCATTGCCGGCGTCACCGGCGAGCAGGTCGTTGCCCTTGCCGCCCGCGATCGTGTCGTTGCCGGTCGTCCCGAGCACGATGTCGTCGCCCGGCGTGGCCGCCGCCGCGAGCACCAGGTCGCGGATGTCGGCTACCGTGAAGCTGCTATTGTCGCCGGTAAGGACGATCGTCTCGATCCCCGCGAAACCAGGCGAGAGCGCGTCGAGCACGACGATTTCGTCCTCCGTGCCGCCGAAGCGGATCACGACGTCATTGCTGCCGAAACCGCGCCGCGAGAAGGTGGCGTCGCCCGCGCCGTAACCCGAAATTTCCAGGCGGTCGGCGGCCGAGCCCGCGCCGTCGCGGATCGTGTCGCGGCCGTCGCCGCGGGCAAAACGGTAGGTGTCGTCGCCGAGGCCGCCCCCCAGTGTGTCGTCGCCCAGCCCGCCGACGAGGAGGTTGGCGTTCCCGTCCCCGGTAATGACGTCGTCGCCGTTGGTCGCAACGCGCTGGAGCAGATCGGCGACGTTCCAGTGCGTGCCGTCGGCGAACAGCACAGTCTCGATCCGGCCCGTGCCGAGCGCGTTCTCGATGGCGATGCGCCCGTCCGTGTCCCTGATCCTGAGGATGAGGTTGAGCCCGTCGGTGCTCTGCTCGACAATGATGTCGGACGGGGCGATCCCCGCCTCCAGCCGCAGCACGTCGGCGCTGCCGGCGGTGTCGGAGATGACGTCCTGCCCGTCGCCGCGCGCGTAACGATAGGTGTCGTCCCCTGCCCCGCCTTCGAGCCGGTCGACCCCGCCGCCGCCGGCGAGGTCATCGTCGCCGCCGAGCCCGTAAAGCAGGTCGTCGCCCGCCGCGCCGGTGAGCGTGTCGGCGGCCTGCGTCCCGTAGAGGACGTCGTCGCCGGCGCTCGGGGCGAGCGCCTTGGCGATGAGCGTCGCGACACTCCAGACGGTGCCGTCCTGGAACGCGACCTCATGCACGCCCATGGTCGGCACCGCCGGCGAACCCAGATCGATACGGTCGCCCGTGCCGACGATCTCGAGCATGACATTGGGTTGCCCACGGACGACCCGCACCTGGCCCGGTGCGATGTCGGCGCCGAACTGGATGCGGTTGAGGCCCTGGTCGTCGCTTATGACATCCTGGCCGTCGCCGCGGTTGAAGACGTAGGTGTCGTCGCCCAGGCCGCCGGCCAGGACATCGTCCCCGCGCCCGCCGACCAGGATGTCCGCGCGGAAGGACCCGGTCAGGCGATCGTTGCCGCCCAGGCCCGACAGTGTGACCGGAGCCGCGGCGGGGTCGGTCACGGCCTGCAGCCGGACATTGTCCAACGAGGCGCCGCGGGAATCGACGATGCCGAGACCGCGGAACTGGAGGACGTTGCTCCCCTGCACCGCGGTGACCAGCAGGCTCTCGCTCTCCATTGCGACGCTGGTGTCGGCGATGGAGGAGACGACCTGGCCGTTCCACAGCACCTCGAAAGGCCCCGATTCGGCGGAGACTCGGTTGGCATGGTCGAAGCGCAGCAGCAGCGTCTGGCCGGCGGTCAGGCCGGCGACGGTCTGCGCGATGTCCATGTTCTGGCCCGCGCCGTCGAGGTCGAGCCAATAGGCGCCGTCGGACGCGTCGATTCCCTCGACGTTCGAGAAGGCGAGCTCGACGCGGGCGCCGTTCGCATCGGTCCAGCCCGGGATCGACGGCACCGTCCAGCCCCAGGAAGCGAGCGAGCCGCCCGCGGTGTCGAAAGTCTCGAAGCTGCCGTTGACGAGCAGGTTGGCCGACAGCCCCGCGCCCGCCACCTGGAGCCGGTCGTCGCCCGCCGTCCCGGCCATCGAGCGCGACACGATGTCGTTCCAGGTCCAGACCGTGCCGTCGTCGAAGCGTATTTGCTCGATCCGGGTCGTGCTGCCGTCCAGCGCCCCGTCGAGGCGAATGCGGTTGCCGCCGCCGGCGACGCGGAGTTCGAGATGCTTGCCGTCGACCTGGGCGACCGTCACGTCGGCGGGCGCGATCCCGGCCGCGAATTCGATCCGGTCCTGCCCGCCGGCATCGACCAGCACGTCGCGTCCGTCACCGGGGGCGAAACGGTAAACGTCGTCGCCGCCACCGCCGTACAGCGAGTCGTCGCCGGTGCCGCCCTCGAGCACGTCGCTGCCGTTGGACGAAATGGCGTTGTCGCCGCCGTAGAGCGTGTCGTCGCCGCTGCCGCCCGTGAGAATGTCGTCGCCGGCGCCGCCGTAGAGGCGGTCGGCGCCTTCCTGCCCCGCCAGCCAGTCGTTGCCGAAGCCGCCTTCGATCAGGTCGGCATCGGCGCCGCCGGCGAGCCGGTCGTTGCCGCCGAAGCCGCGGATCGTATCGGCGCCGCCATTGCCCAGGATGCGGTCGTCGAGCGGGCCGCCGCCAAGGATGTTGCCGGCGTCGGTGTCGTTGATCTGGATCGAATTGTCGATGCCGAACGGCAGGCCGCCGAAATTGGCGGCGGTGAGGTTGGTCGCCACGACGCCCGCCAGCCGCAGGATCGAGCGGTCCGCCCCCTGCTCGTCGCGAAGCATGAGGAGCGTGTCCGCCCCCTCCTGCACGATCCGCAGCCGTCCGGACTCGAACGGGTTCGGGTTGCCGGTAGCGACGCGGATGACGTCGCCGCTATCGCCGGCCTGGAAGTCGGTGATGACGTCCTCGACATAATCGGCCGGAACGTCGTGGATCGGCAAATAGCGATAGGTATCGCGGCCGGCGCCTCCGCTGAGCGTGTCGGCCGAAGCGTCCGCGACGAGATCGCCGAAAACATCGTCGCCGTCGCCGCCGGCGAGCGTATCCGCTCCCGCCCCGCCGCTCAGATAGTCGCTGCCGGTTCCGCCGGTGAGCACGTCGTCGCCGGCGGTGCCGTAAAGCGCCTCGCCGGTCGTGGGGACGTCCGGCACCAGCTGCGCGAGGACGTCCGAGAGGCTCAATGTGACGTCGCTCGCGGCCACGACGAACGCCTCCACCGCATCTTCGGCCGTTCCGGCGAGCGCACCCCGCACCACCAGCCGGTCGGCGCTGCCGCTGAAGCGGATGGCGAGATCGGTGCCGTCGACGCCGGTGCGGCTGAACCGGACCTGCGCTAGCGAATAGCCCTCGATGCGGACCGTATCGACCGTCGAGTCGCCATTGTCCTGGATCTCGTCGATGCCGTCGCCGGCCGCGAAGATGTAGGTATCGCCGCCCGTCCCGCCGATCAGCGTGTCGTTGCCGGTCCCGCCGGCGAGGCGGTCGGCGCCGGCGCCGCCGTCGAGCCAATCGCCGTCGGCTCCGCCGGAAAGAACATCGTCCCCGCCATTGCCGTAGAGATAGTCGCTGCCGCTTTGCCCGCTCAGCGCGTCCGCGCCCGCCGTGCCGTTGTAGACGTCGTTGCGGGGCGTGCCCAGGGTGGCGCGCCGGCCGATCTCCGCGGCGGTCCACACCGTCCGGTCGTCAAAGACAATGGTTTCGATGCCGCCGGTGAGGATCAGCCGGTCATTGCCGCCGGCGATCTTGAGGACGAAACCGCTTGTGCCCTGCTGGACCACTTCCACGTCGCCAGGCGCGATCCCACCGCCGAGCTCGACCCGGTCGATGCCGGAACTGTCGGTGATCGTGTCCTGGCCGTCGCCCCGGCCGAAGCGGTAGACGTCGTCGCCGGCACCGCCGAGGAGCGTATCGTTGCCCGTCCCACCGGCCAATAGGTCATTGCCCGCGTCGCCGGTCAGCGTGTCGTTGCCGCCGTCGCCGGACAATTGGTCGTCACCGCCGAGGCCGTTGATCGAGTCGTCGCCCGCCCCGCCCGATATGACGTCGCCCGCGCTCGTGCCGAGGAGAACGTCGCTGCCGCCGGTCGTGACGAGGGACAAAGCGAGCAGCTGCGCCTGCGTCAGCACGCTGTCGTCGGCGAAGCGGACCTCCTCGATCGCGTTGGCGGAATTGCCGAATGCGCCCGCCAGCGTCAGCCGGTCGCCGGTGCCCGCAATCTCCAGTACCAGATTCTGCCCGTTCTGCTGGCGCACGCGCAGGTCCGCGAGCGCGATCCCGGCGCCGAACCGGATCGTATCCACGCCCGCCGTGTCGGTGATGACGTCCTGCCCGTCACCGAGCGAGAAGAGATAGAGGTCGTCGCCCGCGCCGCCCAGCAACGCATCCGCTCCCGCACCGCCCTGAAGCGTGTCGTTGCCGGCGCCGCCGGTCAGCGTGTCGGCACCGGTGCCGCCGGAGAGTTGATCGTTGCCGCCCACCCCGTCGAGCACGTCGTCGCCCGCGCCGCCGCTCATCGAGTCCGCGCCGGCGCTGCCGTACAGCACGTCATTGCCCGCGGTCGGCTGCAGCGACAGCGCGACAAGCTGGGCGAGCGTCAGCGACGACTGGTCGGCGAAGCGTATCTCCTCGATCGCGTTGTCGGGCGAGGCGAGCACGTTGGTGAGCGTCAGCCGCTCTTCGGTTCCGGCAATCTTCAGGATGAGCCCGGTCGAGCCGAGCTGTCGAACCTGAATATCGGCGGCGGAAATGCCGGCGGCGAATTCGATCCGGTCCGTCCCGCCGGAATCGACGATCGTGTCCTGCCCGTCGCCGCGCGCGAAGCGGTAGACGTCGTTCCCCGAGCCGCCGTCGAGCGTGTCGCCGCCGGTGCCGCCCTCGATGATGTCGTTGCCTGGGCCGCCATCGACACTGTCGTTGCCGGTGCCGCCGTAGAGCGCGTCGTCGCCCGCGCCGCCGACGATCGTGTCGTCGCCGCCATTGCCGTGAATCGTGTCGCCGACGGGGCCGCCGGTGAGGAAGCGGCCGAAATCGTCGTCGTTGATCACGATGGGCTGGGCGAGGACCGGCGCATTGCCGTCGAAATTAGCGGCGGTGAAGTCGCCGGCGTTGGTGTTCTGGATGCGCAGGATGGCGAGCGCCTCCTGCGGGCCGGCACCACCGTCGCGGTCGGCGAGCAGCACGGTGTCGGCCCCGTCCTGCTGCAGCACCAGGTGTCCGGTCAGGAAGGGATTGCCGCCCGCATAATCCTGAAGGTTGTTGAGTCCCATCCGGTAGATGAGGATGGAATCGCCTTCATTGCCCGTCTCGAAGTCGGTGATCACGTCGGTCGCGGGCGTGTCCCAGCCGAACCACCAGCTCCTCAGCTCGAACTGGTCGCGGCCGGTGCCGCCGGTCAGCGTGTCGACGCCCTGCCAGAGGCCGAGCCAGTCGAGATGATCGTCGCCCGCGCCGCCGTCGATGACGTTGGCGCCGTTCGGATCGTCGAACCAGTCATTCCCGTCACCGCCCCGCAGGACGTCATTGCCGTCCCCCCCGACGAGGGAGTCGTTGCCGCTGCCGCCTTCGACGAGGTCGTTGCCCGAGCCGCCGTCGAGCCAGTCGGTCCCGTCTCCGGCCAGCAGGGTGTCGGCGTCGTCGCCTCCGTAGAGGGAATCGTCGCCGCTGCCGCCTTCGATCAGGTCGTTGCCCCCTCCGCCGTCGAGCGTGTCGTTGCCGTCGCCATGGGTCGGGATGCCGAGCAGCTGGCCGTCGCGGAGCTGGAAGCCCCACACGCCCGTGGCGATGTTCCCGGGTGCGGTGTCGAACGCCGCGGAGTCGCCGTTCGGCTCCGGCGGATAGTAGGTGGTGTTGCCGAACCGGATCGCCACGGGGTCCCACCCGGACCATTGCAGCGTCTCGTACCGATAAAGGATGTCGAGGTCGCCATTGCCGCGGTCGACGATCTGGACCTGGAAGGCGTTGGGGACGATGCCGTCGTCATAATGGCCGACATCGTCCCAGGTTACGGTGATCGTGCGCGTCGCAGCGTCGAAGTCGTACCAGACCTGGTTGGAGCCGGTGGAGGTGCCGCCGGGGCTGGCGGCGATCGGGCCCGCCTCCGTGTCGACATCGCCGGGCCACAGATCGAGGGTGAGGTCGCCGATGAATATCGAGCCGTTATTATCGATGGTGAGGCTGGTGAGGCTTTGCTCGCCGACCTGGAGGCCGCCGGGCGCGAAATCGTTCGGGATGGCGATCGTGAAGTCGTCGTCGTCGCCGCGCGCGACCGCCGCCTCGCCAAAGCCGGCGCTGCCGCCCAGCCCGTTGACGAGAGTGTTGGTGACCGCACCGAAATAGGGCCTGAGATCCGCCGCGTCGGTGGATACGGCGACGCCGACCGTGCCGCCGACGAGGTGGTCGTCGCCGTCATAGCCGTAGAGCCGGTCGTCCCCAAGGTCGCCCTCGAGGAGATCGTCGCCCTCTTTTCCCCACAGATCGTCATTGCCGGTGCCGCCCGACAGCCGGTCGTTGCCGGTGCCGCCGTCCAGGCTGTCGGCGCCGCTGTCGCCCGCGAGCACGTCGTGGCCGCCGTCCCCCTCGAGATAGTCGCTGCCGGCGCCGCCGGAGAGATGATCCGCCCCGCCATAGCCGTAGAGCTCGTCGGCGCCGCCATTGCCGCGCAAAGTGTCGGCGACGGGACCGCCGTCGAGCGTATCGGCGCCGTCCCCGCCGTCCAGGATGACCGGCGCCGCGACCACCGGATCGATGCCGGCGAGGTTGAACTTGGTGAACTCGCCGGCCTGGGTGTTGAGGATGCGGACGACCGTCCGCGTACGCCCCTCGCCGCCGGCTTCGTCGAGGTCGAGGAGGATGAGGGTGTCGTCGCCGTCCTGGCGAAGCACATACTGGCCGTCGAGCAGCGGGTCGTACCAGCTATTGTAGGAATCCCAGAGGTCGATCGTGTCGCCGTCCGGGCCGGTCTGGAAGTCGGTGATGATGTCGGTGGCCGGGACGGGGTCGCCGGGGCCCTGCGGACCCTGATAGGCCCCGACCTCGTAATAATCGTGGCCCGTGCCGCCGGTCATCGTGTCGACGCCGAGATCGTCGCCGATGCCGTAGAAGTAATCGTCGCCGGTCCCGCCGAGCAGCGTGTCGCTGCCCTCGCCGCCTTGGAAATAGTCGCGGCCGCTGCCGCCTTCGAGGAGGTCGTCGCCGTCGCCGCCGTACAGCTCGTCATGGCCGTCGCCGGCGGTGGCCGCGCCGATCAGCTGCCCGCCGCGGAGCTGGTAGGCGGAAACCCCGGTGACGCCGATATTGCCCGGCCCGGTGTCGTAGGCGGTAGGATCGTTCTGCGGGGCCGGGATGTCGAAGCTTTCGCTCCCGGTCCAGACGAAGCCGGTCCAGTTCCCCCATTCGATATTCTCGTAGCGGAACACCATGTCGAGATCGCCGCCGCCGCGCGCGATGAGCTGGACCTGGTAGGCGTTGGGGACGGTGCCGTTCGGAGCCTTGCCGACGTCGTCCCAGGTGAGCGTGATCGTGCCGGTCGCCGCATCGAAATCGTACCAGACGCTGTTCGCGCCGGTCGAAGTGCCGCCGGGGCTCGCCCCGAGCGGGCCGGTTGAGGTGTCGTAGCTCCCCTGGACCGCCGAGAAGGACATGTTGCCGATTTGCACGTAGCCGTAGGCATCGATGGTGAGGCTGGAGACGGCCTGGCCGTTTATCTGCAGGCCGCCCGGTACGAAATCGGCCGGAATGGCTATCTCGACGGCGCCATAGGCAGCTCGCGCCAGGGCCTGCTCGCCGAAGCCCGCCGCGCCGCCGAGGCCGTTGACGAGTGTGCCGGTAAGCGCTCCGAAATAGCCGCTAACGTCGGCTGCGCTGTCGTCAACGACGGTTCCGGCGGTGCCGCCGATAAGGTGGTCGTTGCCGCCTCCGCCATAGAGCGTGTCGTTGCGCAGGCCACCCTCGATGAGGTCGTCGCCGTCGCCGCCGGTGAGCACATCGTCCTGGTCGGTGCCGACGAGCGTCTGGGGCTCGGTCGAGCCGTTCGATTGCGAGCCACCCTCGTCCGGCGCCGCGGCCGCCATTGGCCCGATCTCGCCGCCGCCGCCGGGGCCTGCCGGAGCTCCGATCTGCGGTCCGCCGCCCGGATCGCCACCGGGATCGCCGCCGGGATCGCCACCGCCCGGCGGCGGAGTCACCGCCCGCGCGAGGAGGTCGTCGTAGCTCCAGGTCGTGCCGCCCTCGAACCGCACGTGTTCGACGCGGAAATTCTCGTCGATCAGCGTGTTCTCGATGGTGATGCGGTCTTCGGTGCCGACGACCTTCAGGATCAGGCTCCGCCCGTCCACCGACCGCTCCACCGCGATATCGGCGGGAACGATCGTTCCGTCGAACTCGATCGCGTCGTCGGGCGAGTAATACGACCAGCCGTTGTCCGAGACGATGTCCTGGCCGAACCCGCGCGAGAACCGGTAGACGTCGTTGTCGGCCCCGCCCTGCAGGAAGTCGTTGCCGGTCCCGCCGGTCAGGATGTCGTTGCCGTTATTGCCCCGAAGCGTATCGTTGCCGCCGCCCCCGGAGAAGTCGTTGCCTTCGTCGCCGCCGGAAAGGTCGTCGTCCCCGGACGTCGGGGCCAGTGCCCGCCCTATCAGATCGGCCAGGGTCCAGCTGGTCCCGCCGTCGAACTGCACATGCTCGATCTGGTTGTCGGCGTTGACGAGCGCGTCCTGAATCGTGATCCGGTCCTCGGTGCCGACGACCTTGAGGACCAGGCTGCGCCCGTCGTTCGACTTCTCGACCGTGATGTCCGCCGGCAGGATCGTGGCGTCGAAGACGATGGCGTCGTCGGCCGAGTACCATGACCAGCCGGCATCGGAGACGATGTCCTGGCCGAATCCGCGCGTGAATTTGTAGACGTCGTTGTCCGCGCCGCCCTGCAGGAAGTCGTTGCCGGTCCCGCCGTCCAGCACATCGTTGCCGTTGCTGGTGTAGAGCGTGTCGTCGCCGGCGCCTCCGGAGAGCACGTCGTTGTCGTAGCCGCCGGAGAAGACGTCGTCGCCCGCCGTCGGCGCCAGCGCGCGCGCCATCAGGTCGGCATGGGTCCAGACCGTGCCGCCGGCGAAGCGCACGCTTTCGATGCGGTTGTCGGCGTTGACGATCGTGTCGAGCAGGGTGATCCGCTCCTCGGTGCCGATCATCTTCAGGATCAGGCTCTGCCCGTCCACCGACCGCTCGACCGTAAGGTCCGTTGGCAGGACGGTGGCGTCGAAGACGACCGCGTCGTCGGTGGAGTACCAGGACCAGCCGTTGTCGGAGACGATGTCCTGCCCGAAGCCGCGCGTGAACGTGTAGACGTCGCTGTCGGCGCCGCCCTGCAGCAGGTCGTCGCCGCTTCCGCCGGCGAGCGCGTCGTTGCCGGAACTGCCGTAGATCTTGTCGTTGCCCGCGCCGCCGGAGAGGACGTCATTGTCATAGCCGCCCACCGTGAAATCGTCCCCGGCGGTCGGCGCGAGCGCCCGGGCGACCAAGTCGGCATGGCTCCAGACCGTGCCGTCGTTGAACTGCACATGCTCGATGCGGTAATCGCCGTTGGAGAGCGTGTGCTCGATGACGATGCGATCGTCGGTGCCGATCACCTTCAGGACCAGGGAATCGCCGTCGCCCCACCGCTCGACCGAGATGTCCGACGGCCGGATCGTCGCGTCGAACACGATCGAATCGTCCGGTGAGTACCAGGACCAGCCGGCGTCGGACACGATGTCCTGGCCGAATCCGCGCGTGAACCGGTAGACGTCGCTGTCGGCATTGCCCTGCAGGAGATCGTTGCCGGGCCCGCCGCTCAGCGTGTCGTTGCCGTTGCCGCCGAGGATCGTTTCGTCGCCCCACCCGCCGGTCAGCACGTTGCTCGCGCCGTCGCCGCCGATCACCCGGTCCGGCGCCGCCTCGAAGGGCGCGCCGTTGAAGTTGCCGGACGTCAGATCGTTCGGCGAAATGCCCTGCAGCCGCAGCAGCAGCCGGGCGCTGCCGAGGTCGGTGGTGCCGCTCGGGGCGAAGTAGACATAGGTGTCGCCGTCATGCTGGCGGGCGACCATCGTTCCGGTGAGGCCGGCCGCGAGGCGGAGGTCGAGCACGTCGCCGGAATCGCCCACCTGGAAGTCGGTGACGGTAACGACCCCGTCGCCGTCGGCGGCGGCCGGAACGAACATCCGGTAGGTGTCCCGGCCGGCGCCGCCGGTCAGGCTGCGCGCCGGACCTCCCGCATCGATGTTATGGATTCCCGGATCTTCGCTGCCACCGCCGCCGCTGCCGCCGCCGGTGCCGCCGGTGTGGAAGACCGGTGCGGCGAAGGGATCGCCGCCCGTCGCCGGCGGATTGAGCAGCCGCTCGGCGGCGTCGGCGGCGACGATCCGCGCGGTGAGGTCCGCGGCGGTCCAGCGGGTGCCGTTGGCGAAGGCGACATGGTCGATCGGCGCCTGCGACGCGGTCGCCTGGCCCTTGATCGTGATTCGATCCTCGCCGCCGACGATCCTGAGGACGAGATCGTCGCCGTCGCGCACGACCACGACATCCGCCGGGGCTATGCCCGTGCCGAGCTGGAGCGTGTCGTCCGACCACCACCAGTTCGTGCCTTCAGCGATCGTGTCGCGTCCGTCGCCGCGGCCGAACTGATAGACATTGTCGCCATAGCCCCCGGCGAGCACGTCGTCGCCCTTCCCTCCCGCGAGGGTCAGCGGCAGGTCCAGAGACGTGCCGAGGTCGATCGAATCGTCGCCCGCCGTGCCGAGGCCGATGCGAGCGTAGATGTCGGCGAGCGACCACAAGGTCCCGTTGGCGAAGGCGATCTCCTCGATGCCGTTGTCCCGGGGCGAAGCGGCATCGGTGAACATGTCGGAGATGGTGATCCGGTCGTCCGTCCCGACGATACCGATGACGAGGTCGCGCGGCCCCACGCTCAGGAAGCGTATGTCCTCCGGCGCGATGCCGGGGCCGAACCGTATCCGGTCGAGCTTGGTGCGATCGGTCTCCTCGATGTCGACGATGACGTCCTGCCCGTCGCCGCGCTCGAAATAATAGGTGTCGGCGCCGCTCTTGCCCTCCAGCCGGTCGTTGCCCTTGCCGCCGGCCAGGATGTCGGCGCCGCGGCCCGCCTCGACGATGTCGTTGCCGAGGCCCCCGAACAGGTCCGATCCGGCGCTGGAGGACGGCGCGATGATGTGGTCGTCGCCGTCGGTCTCGAGGATCGACACGGCAATGTCGCGGATCGACAGCGTGCGGTTGTCGGCGAACCTGACCTGCGCGATGACCGGATCGGCATCGCCGGCAGGGTCGACGAGGGTGACCCGGTCGCCGGTCCCTTGAATGGTGAGGACGATGTTGCCGTCCGCATCGCGCTTGGCGACCACGTCCTCGAGCGCGATGCCGGCGAGGAATTCCAGCACGCCGTTGCCGTCGGCGGTGCCGTTGCTCTCGATGCGGTCCTGTCCGTCGCCGCGCGCGAAGCGGTAGACGTCGTTGCCGCCGCCACCGACCAGCACGTCGTTGCCTTGGCCGCCGGTGAAGATCTCGTCGCCGGCGGTGCCGACCAGCCGGTCGTCGCGGTCGCTGCCCTCGCCGTTGACGCGGTCGAACAGCTGGTCGCGCGTCAGTCGGGTGCCGTCGCCGAATTCGACCGCGTCGACGCCGTTGAAGTTGGCGCCGTAGCGCAACACGACCTCGTCCTCGCCGTCGCCGAAGGTCAGGACCAACTCGTCGCGGCCGGGCGCGGTGCGGCGGACCCGCATCTCGTCGGGCCGATAGCCTGTGATCTTGAGCGTGTCGGACCCCGCGCTGTCGTCGATGACGTCGTGGCCGTCGCCGCGCGCGAACGAATAGCTGTCGTTGCCGGCGCCGCCACGCAGCTGGTCGTTGCCGGTGCCGGCGGCGAAGACGTCGTCGCGCGAGCTCCCCAGCACGATGTCGTCGCCTGGACCCGACTGGTCCGCAATCGAGCCCCGGAGGAGCGTGGCGGCATCCCAGCTCTGGCCGTTGGCGAACAGGATCGTCGGGACCGCGCCGGCGCCCGCCGCCCCGGCCAGCAGCACCTGGTCGCCGCTGCCCGGGAAGGCGATGATCAAATCGTCGCTGTCGAGGGCGGCGAGGCGGACCACCGCGTCCTCGGGGTTCAGATCGGCGAACTCGATTGTCGCGCGGGTGACGCCCGGCGCCATCTCGACGCGGTCCATGCCGTCGCCGGCGTTGAAGAGGAGACGGCCGTCATTCGCCATGATGACGCGATCGTGGCCGAGCCCGGGTTCAACCGCGGGCGCCTGGCCGAGATCGCGCAGGTCAACTCGGTCCTGGCCGCCATTGGGCTGCTGCGCGAGGATCAGCGCGCGGACGTCGGCGATGGCGAGGCTGGTGCCGTCGGCAAAGCGGAAGCTTTCGACCGGCTTCTGGCTGTAGCCGCCGAGAATGACGAGGCGGTCCGACTGCGACGCCAGGGTGATCAGCAGGTCGCCGTCGACGTTGCGGAACGTCACCGCGTCCTGGGTGATTCCGGCTCCGAAATCGATCCGGTCGATGCCGCCCGTGTCGCTGACGCTGTCGCTGCCGTCGCCCAGGCCGAAGCGGTAGATGTCGTTGCCGAGGCCGCCGGCCAGCGCGTCCGATCCGCCGCCGCCCGAAATCGTATCGTTGCGGGTGTCGAAGCCGGTCAGCTGCTCGTCGGCGGCGGTGCCGGTCAGCAGCCGGTCCAGGATCTGCTCGAGCCCGAGGATCGCCCCGTCGGCGAAGTGGAACTCCTCCACCCGCGTCGTGGCGAGCCCGCCGACGACCGTAACGATGTCCCGCCCGTTGCCGAGGTCGATGACGAGGTCGTCGCCGCTCCGGCGGACGATCAGCGCGTCCTGGGTGACCGAGGCGCCGAACACGATCCGGTCGATGACGCCCGGGCGGTCGGGCCGCTCGACGATCCGGTCGAAGCCGTAATCGGCGCTGAACGCGTACGTATCGGCCGCGTTGCCGCCCTTCAGCGTGTCGTCACCCTGCCGCCCGTCGAGCGTATTGGGCTGGTCGAGCGAGCCTTCGATGACGTTGTCGCCGCGGTTACCGCCCTCGATCTGGAGCAGCTCCTCGACGTCCGAGATGCGCAGGAAGGTGCCGTCCTTGAAGTCGAACCGCTCGACGCCGTCGTCGCTGCTGCGAAACTGGTTGCGGATCCTCAGCGTATCGGAACGCTGCAATACAGAGACGATGAGGTCGTCGCCGTCCTTGGTGAAGACGACGTTGGCGCGGGTGATGTCGTCGCCGAACTTGACGACGTCGTCGACCGGCACCCTGAAGCCGCTGCGATCGCTCCACGACGCGCGCACGCGGCGGTCGACAATCACGTCCTGGCCGTAGCCGACATCGAACTTGTAGGTGTCGCCGCCGTCGCCGCCGACCAGCAGGTCGTCGCCGGCGCGCCCGTCGATCAACTCGGCGAAGTCGGAGCCGGTGATCGTCTCGCCGCCATTGGTGCCGACGAGGTCGATGTCCTCCGGATTGAGGTCCGTGAACACGACAGTGCGGTCGGCGAACTGGAAGAACTCGACGGCATCGTGCTGGCCGCCGTCGCGCACATATTGGTTCTCCAGCGTGATACGTTCGCCCGTGCCCCTGACGGTGATGATGAGGTCGAGCGCGGTGCGCGAGAAATCGACGTCGGTGCTGGCGATGCCCAAGAGGACGACGCGGTCCTCGCCGCCTTCGTCGAGGATCGTGTCGGCCCCGTAGCCGCGGCCGAACATGTAGACGTCGTTGCCGCCCATGCCGACGAGCCGGTCGTTGCCGGCGCCGCCGTCGATGGCGTCGCTAATGCCGTCGAAGCCGTAGATAATGTCGTCGCCGGCCGTCTTCGCGATGTCGACATAATGCTGGAGCAGCTTCAGGTAGGACCAGTCCGTGCCGTCGCCGAACTGGATGTCCTCCAGCACGTTGATGTAACCGATGAACGGCAGCTCCTCGAGGAAGTTGGTCAGCACGACCGCGTCGGTCGTGCCCTTCACCTGCAACGTCAGCGTGTCGCCGGCGCCGTCGCGAAGGAAGTCGAAGTCCGACCAGCGCAGGTCGTCGGTGAACTTCAGGACGTCGTGCTGCGGCCCCGCGAAGGCTTTGAAGCTGAGGTCGTTGTCCTCGACCACATCGCGGCCGTAACCGCGGCCGAACACATAAGTGTCGTTGCCCTGGACACCGCGCAGATAATCGTCGCCCTTGCCGCCGTCGAGCGTGTTGGCGTTGAGCATGCCGTAAATGGCATCTTCGCCATCGGTCTTCGCGTTCTTTAGCACCTGCTCGACGATGTCGGTGAATTCAAGGGTCGTGCCGTCCTCGAAGATGAAGCGCTCGATCAGGGTCGGCGACACATAGTCGAGCCCATCGCTGCCCCCGAGCACGTCGCCGAACAGGCCGAGGCCCAGCGAGATGCCCCCCAGCTGACCGACGATCTCGATCGTGTCGCTCGTCTCGTGGCCGTCCGCGTCGAGCAGGATGATCTTCAAATTCTCGCTGGCGCCGTCGCGCACAAGCTTCAGGTCGTCCGGCGTGATGCCGGCGCCGAAGCGGAGGAAGTCTATGCCGGCCTTGACCGGCCCGAACGAGAAGGCGCCGCGGTCGTCGATCACGTCCTGGCCGTCGCCGCGCTCGTAGATGTAATAGTCGCCGCCGGCGCCGCCGCTCATCGCGTCGTTGCCCTTGCCGCCCCAGAGGACGTCGGAGGAGCCGGAGCCCATCAGCACGTCGTTGAAATTGCCCGCGGCCCGCTGGCGGTCGACGACCTCCATGGCGAGACGGGTCCGATCCCAGATCACGCCGTCCGCGAAGACGATGGCGTTAACGCCGGTTTCGAACTGCTTGCCGCCGGCCGTATGGTCGTTGAGTTCCCCGAGGAACTGGTCGGTGAGACGGATGACGTTGGTGCGGCCGGCGATCTGCAGGATCAGGTCCTCGCCGTCGCGGATCGCCTTGACCTGGCCCGATTGCACGTCGGTGAAGCGCAGCTCGTCATTGTCGCCCAGGTCCTGGTCGTAGATGACGTCGTTGCCGGCATCCTTGCCGACGAAATAATAATCCGCGCCCATCCCGCCGCGGAAGGTCGCGCTCCCCGCGGACATGTAGAAGAAGTCGCTCTTCGCGGTGCCGTCGACGCTCGTCGCATCGGCGGCGTGGGTGACGATCAGCGTCTCGTCGATGGACAGCGCATGGGCGACGGCGCGGATGTCGAGCGGCACTCCGACATTCTCAAATGCGGGCAGCAGCGACTGGAAGATGAAGGGCTGGTCCACGAGCACCGAGCTGCCCCACAGATTGCCGGCGCCGCTCGGCTTGTAGTCGGGATAGATCTGCCAGAGGATCTCGTTCCAGCCGGCGAGATAGTCGAACGCGGCGTCGTTGGCATTGCTCGCCGGCGCCCCGGCGAAGATCGCCTCGAACAGCGGCGCGAGCTGACGGCTGGTGGTCGGACGGTACGCGTCGGCCACCGGGTCGTAGCTGATGCCATGCGCGAAGGAGGCGAGACCGCCCTGCATCGCCATGCGCACCGCGAAGCGCCGGCTGACGGTGACATATTGCTCCATCACCGGACCGAGCAGCGCGATCATCTGCTTGACCGCGGAATCGTAATGGTCCGCCGCCAGGCTCGCCTGGCCGCCCGCGTTGATCGCGTAGGAGAGGTGGCCGCTCTGCTGGTTCAGAGTCGCGCTCAGCATCTCCGGGTGGAAGTCGAGCCCGGTGAGGCTCATCGCGAAGTGGAACTGGGCCGGCGTCAGCAGCTCGACCCGGTAGACGCTGTCGTCGGTCGAGCCGACCTCGTCGAGATGGTCGAAATCCACTTCGAAGTTGCGCAGGTTGAACTCGCGCGAATCGCCGGTCTTGAACTCCAGCTCCAGCGCCCGGTCGAGGTTGCGCGCCCATACGTAGAAGCTGCCGTCGCCGTCGGTGACCTGAACCGTGTAATCGACCACCTTACCGTCGGTGAAGCGGACTCCGATCGCGTCGACCGGCACGTCGGCGAGCGGGTTGTAGCCGATCTCCTCGACCCGCCATTCGGTGCCGGAGGCGTGGGCCTGCCGGGCGATGTCGTCGCGCGTGGCGGCGGCGAGGACATGCCCCTGCGCGTCGAGGATGGCGGTGCCGGAGGCGAGCCGCCAGCTCCCGTCCGCCTGCCGTATCCCGTAATCGAGGATGACGGCGCGCCCGTTCTCGATCCGCACGAGGTACGGCGCTTCCTCGCGATGATGGAGTTCGCTGCCGCGCGAGGTAGGCGACCACGCCTGCTCGAGCCGCCAGCCGGAGCCCTGCGCCAGCACCTGCTCCAGGCTCGCCCGCACCACCGGCTGTCCGTGCGCGTCGAGCACCGCCGCGCCCGACTCCAGCGTCCAGTAGCCGCCCTGCGCATCCTCCACATAGACGCCGCGGTCGAGCAGGATTGTCTTGCCCGCCGAGTCCGTCCCTAGCCGCACCGGGGTGAGCTCGCGCGTCTGCTCCAGGGTCATGCCCCACTGGCCGAGCACGTCGCCCGCCAGCCCCACCAGCGTCTTGAGGTTCGGCGTCGTCATCGCCGCCGCCCGCCCCGTCGCGAGCTCGCCCAGCGCGACGTCGTTGGCCATCGCCACGGCGAGGTCGGTGACGGTGCCGAAGCCCTTGGCGTTGAGCCGGGGGCCGGACTGCCAGGCCGCCGCGCCGTTCTCGCCGCCATAGCGCGTGTCGCCGTCGTTCGAATCGAAGATCGCCTCGATCACCTCCGACACGCGGCCGGTATCGAAGCGGACATGGCCGTAGGCGGGGAGCTGCGCGCCCTCGGGGGTGGTGACGC
The DNA here is from genome assembly GCA_036403015.1 of Allosphingosinicella sp. GTDB lineage: Bacteria > Pseudomonadota > Alphaproteobacteria > Sphingomonadales > Sphingomonadaceae > Allosphingosinicella. The sequence goes on along the minus strand of DASWRU010000093.1, from coordinate 4,634 downwards.
CGAGCGGCAGCGAGTTGACGTCGATCGAGACGATGCCGAGCGCGTCGAGGCTGCTCAATTCGCCGGCGTCGGTCTGGCCGTCCTGATCCTTGTCCTGCCAGACCTTGAGCTCGGACCAGATGAGGTCGGCGACGCTGATCTTGCCGTCGCCGTCGCTGTCGTAGCGGGCGAGCTCGGCGAAGCCGCCCTCGAAGCGGTTGCCGAACATCTCCGCGACGCTGTCGACCAGCCCGTTCTTGTTCGAGTCGAGCACCAGGAAGCCGTCGTCGCCCTTGAGCCAGCCGGTGCGCTCGCGGAACAGGTCGCCGTCGATGTCGAAATAGACCTTGCCGCCGTCGCGCTCGGTGGTCTCGATCCCGTCGCCGTCGAGGTCGATCACCAGCGGGTCCATATTGTCGGCCCAGCCGGCGCCCTTGGCGGCCTGGCGGACGGCGCTGATCAGGGTCAGCGCCTCGTCCATCAGCAGCAGCGCCTGGAGCGAGATCATGCCCGCCGCGCCGATCAGGGTCCCGCCGATCACCGGCGCCGCCATCGCCAGCGCGTAAGCGAGCGGATTGGCGTCCTTGAACGCCATGCCGAGCGTCCCCTCGCTCGCCAGCCCGCGCTGGTCGACGCCCCAGATGCTCTCCTTCATCTTGAAGTCTTTGACGAGCATGACGCCCTTGAGGTCGGTCGATTCGTCCTGGGGCGTGTTGGGGTCGTCCTCGGGCAGAGTCCCGAACAGGCCCGGCGTGCCGGTGATGAAGTTCATCATCCCGTCCCAGACGTTGCCGATGCGCAGATCCTTGCCGTCGTAGCGGTAGGTGATCCACGGCATCAGCTTGTCGAAATAGATGCCGGCGAGCTGCGCCGCCGTGCCCACCGCCGCGCCGATCGCGTTGGCGACCGCGAACGGCCCGACTCCGAACGGCGCCGACGCCAGCGTCGCCAGATAGCCGGGGTTGCGGTTGCCGCCGGTCATCATCACGCCGTGGAAGAACAGCCGGTCGCTCTTCTGCGCGTCCTCGATGGTGATGGTCGGGTAATATTCGAACGCGTCGGCATTGTCGGCATTGTCCTCGACGGGGTGGAGGTTGCCGTCGGCATCGCGATAATATTTGCCCTGGACGTCGCCCCAGACGACTCCGCCCTGGGTGCGGTTGATGATCTTGTCGCGGCCGAGGCCGCCGCGCGTTTCCGCCCCCTGCCCGTTCAGAGCGACGACGATGTCCTTGCCCGCGCCGCCGTCCAGCACGTCCTTGCCGCCGGTGCTGATGACGACGTCGTTGCCGTCCCCGGCGTCGACGCTGTCGTTGCCGCCGCCGGTGATGATGAAATCGTGGCCGGTGGTGTTGTTGACGATCCGCTCGTCGCTGTCGTCGCCGATATAGACGTCGACATGGGCGTTGTCGCCCTGGACGACCGGCGCGTCGTAGGGACGCTTGCTGAGCGTGATCGTCCCCGGATCGTCTTTGACCTTGATGTGATAGCGGTCCAGCACGTCGAGCGTGGAGGCGCCCCATTCGTCCTTGACGATCTTGAGCATCGCGGCTTCGTCGAAGGTCCGGCCGCTGAAGCCGAACAGGCGCTGCAGGGGGCTGTACCAATGGCCGCCGCTGGTCGCGTCCGACTGCTCGAAATAGGCGTTGCGGAAATTCTCCAGGTTGAGCGGATCGACGTCGCCGTCGACGGAGCGATGCCCGGCCTTGAGAACGTCCCCCCACAGCTTGCTGGAAACGTCCAGCGTCAGGACGGCATTGTCCGACGTGAGGTCGAGTATGCCTTCTCGCGCATCGACGCCCTGCACCTTCGAGCCCTCGGGCTGTTCGACGTCCCTTATGGCGAGGGCGCCGGCATATTGGACCGCCATCCGGGACAGGATCAGGCCCATGTTCTTGGCAAGGGAAAGCGATATCGGGGAGGCGGGGAGTTGCTGGAACTCGATCGTCAGGCTCGGGTCCAGGAAGTTGGTTTCGAAGAACGGGTTGTGGCCGTCGAGGTGCAGCACGTAGCCGAGCTCGTTCATGTCGTCGAACAAGGCGTGGACCGCGGTGTCTCCGAAGGGCACCTCGCCCTCGGTGCTCTCGCCGCGGCCGAGGGCGGAATAGGCGATCGCGTTGCGCATCGCGGCGCTTCGCCCGCCGCTCGGAGCATTGTCTATCTTGGCGGCCCCGGCCGCGTCCCCCGTCGCCTCGTCGAACAGCATCGGCACGAAGTCGAAGGCGGCATATTCCCAATCCTGGGAGGCAAGCCCCTGCGAGAACAGCCGCATGACGATCAGCGAATCGTTGTGCCGCTGCCCCACTCTGTTGCGCGACGTGACGGTCGTATTGGCCGGCTGGGTGAAGCCGATCTCGTCCAGGGGAGCCCCGATGTTCACGCCCAACGTCCGGCGGAAAGCGTCGAGCCGGTTGCTCTGGGGATTGGAGTCTCCCCAGGGGATGACCACCCCCTTGAAATACTCCTGCTGGGCGCGCTGCCAATCGTCGTAGGAGCCGTCGGTTACCAGCGCCTTGAAGGCCGGATCGTATTTCGGACTGTTCGGATCGAGCATTTCGAAGGCATTGTTCAACGCCCTCCCGAACGGCATCGGATCCACGAAATAACCCGGCCTGTTGTAGATGCCCGCCACCAGGCCGCCGAGACCGCCACCCAGAGAGTGACCGGTGATCGTGATGTTCGCCTGGGTCAGGTCGGTGGCATTAAGCCTTTCTGCGACCGTCTTGTAGAACTCGATGGAGAGTGTGGCTTGAGGGCCATCTGGATAGCCTAGCGCTACGCCATAGCCATTGAAGAGATCATTCCCACTTAACCATGTGCCGTCGAGAAACGCTTTTAAGCTGGTACTTCCGAAAAAGCTGTCCGACCCGCGGTATGAAATCACTGTGGTTCCGGCAGAAACATTCTGAACTCCTGCGCCCAATGTATAGGCGGACGCAAAGAAGCCGTAACTCTCGGAATTCGCAGGGAGGCCGGCGTTTATTAATGTTGCCGTCCCCAATGTCGTGTCATTAAGTATGCCCACCTTTAGAGAGGGAGCATAGCCTCGATTATAGGAATCCAACGCGAGGATAGCTAATTCAAGTTCGCGAGAAATGGTCATTTCATCGTTCCTCGCCGAAAGTCACCGTGGCGTACTCTTGCTGCAGGCGACCAATCATGCAACCCTTGCGGGGCGATTAAGCTTGGTTCAGGATATGGGCCCAACCACCTAAGCCGTTCTCCAATACCGATAGTGATCGGTTCTTGTGTCAACTGGACCTCGATCCGCTTGAGCCTGTAGTTTGGACCGAAGCTCTTCTCGAGGGCGTCCGGCTCAATCACCTCGACGGTCTTCGGATCGGCGATGTCAACGAAGCGAACTAGCATCGGCACGCCTTCTGGATGAGCCGGCGGCCAGATCGTGACGGGCTGACGAGTGATAACCCTCCCTTTGCCCAGCGCCATCATGCGATCCGGTATCCTGGCCGCATAATCGACATCGTGCGTGGCGCTCGACAGGAGCGCGAACAGCGTCTGTCCGTTCGGAAGGTCGACGGCGACGGCTTCGCCCTTGACGGTGATGCGCCCGCGATCTTCTCCGATCGCCGGCAGCGAAGGTGGCGTTTCGTAAGTCGACTCCCGCACCGCGGAGCCGATCTTCAGGCCCTCGGGCGTATCGACCTCGACCGTCATCTTGTAACGCACGCTCTCGCTCGAGCCGCAGGCGGCGAGCAACCACGCCGGCACCAGCAACGCGAGGAATCGGAGCCGGCTCACGCGGCCCACGCCGGCAGCGGCTGTTCGTTTCCCTTGAGCTGGTCCCGCAGCAATCGCCCCACGCAATTCCCTTCCACGTCGCCGGGCGCACCGAGCCGCCGCCGGAAGCGCGGCCCTCGCGCTCCTCGACGCCCTTCCGGCGACGCCGGACGGCCTGACTCGGGAATCCCCCTTGTGCCCTCAGTCTTCTACGAAACGTCTTGCCCGTCAATCGCTTCAAAGGCGAAAATCAGCCGGTCACGTAAAAAAGAACAATCGCCGTAACGATCGCGACTTTGGCAAAGCGTAATGCGTGGACATGAACGGAAACGCTGGCCGAAGCCAAAATGCCCGATCATTGTGCGGCCCGATCATCATAGGCGTCTGAGTCTTCCAATCGCAGGAGGCAAACTACTGGTGAACGGGTTGGAGGGGTCTCTTCTGTAGCGTTCAAGGTGGCCCCACCAGACGAGCCTCTTGTCGATCTCGGCCGTCACCGAACAAAGTCGGCAGGCCTCTACAATTATCCGCCGGAGCTTCACGCCGGATCCGAAGCTGGCGGAGAGATTGTCGGGTTCTACCTTCTGGAGGCTTTTCGGGTCCTTGATGTCGCGGAAGCGCACGAGCAATGGGACAGGCGGCTTGAAGACCGCACCCTGGCTGGTCGGGAGCTTGCGGCCATGTTCGTCGAGGCGGAAATGCCCGCGGTTCGGCCAGTCGGGCCAGATTTCGACCGCTTTCGCCGCGCGGCTCTCGCCGTGGCGTTGCCGTGCTTCGGGAAAAGCCGCGTAGAAATCCTCCCCGTCGCCGCTGATCAAGGCGAACAAAGTCTGCCCGGGCGCCACATCCACGGCAACGGCCTCGCCCCGCTCGGCCGTGCCATAGCCGCCGCGGTCCGCCCGGCTGTAAAACCGCAC
>DASWRU010000092.1:0-8969 GCA_036403015.1 Allosphingosinicella sp. | reverse complement strand
TGCCGGGCCGGGCGCGCCTCCTGCGGCGCGGCGCCGTCCCGGACCCGCGCCCGCCACTGGCCGGCACACAGGATTAGGGCGACCAGAGCGACGCCCTCGCCGTTGCAGCCGGCATAGCCGCGTAGGATGCTGCGCTCATTGGCGTCGTCCTTCGCCGAAAACTCGAGCGCGCCAGCGGGATGGCTGTGCGCGAAGCCGAGCTCCAGGCCTTCCTGCTCGCACCGGAAATAGAGGTCATGGAACTTGCGCAGGTTGAGGCGCAGGTGCGTCGGCGAGCTGTCGATCACCCACTCCCCGTCCATCTCGAGCGCGTTGACCGCGACGAAGCGCGGCGAACGGTCGAGGCCCGCGACGTCGCGGTCGAACCGCCGGAACAGGATGATCGCGCCGCGCTCATGGCCCTCGGGATGGCCTTGGAGCCAGAGGCGGACCCGGCCCTCGATCGAGGCGGGAAAGGTGATGCGGGGCGCGCTCATCTTGGCGGCGCGTCCGGATGGGCGAACGCCCAGGTGATCCGGTCGACGATCTTCTGGATGTTGTCGACCTTCGGCTTCCATTCGCGGTTGTTCCAGTGCCGCGACCAGCGGACATATTCGACGTCGCCGGAGATCCGCGAGTCCTCGCGCGGGCCGCTGATATTGGGGATCGGCTGGCCGTCGGCGCGCGCCAGCTGCGGGCGGACCCAGAACATGTCGCCGCCGGCGGTGTTGTAGTTGGGCGGCACGACGTAGAGGACGTCCACCGCCTCCCGCGCCACGCCGGCGGCCACGTATATGCCCTCGGGCAGCGGAAAATCTTTGAAGATGAGGAAGCGCGGCCCCTCATCCTCAACCACCTTCAGGCCGTGCGCTGTGAGGTAGAGATAGTCGCTGTCGAAGAGCAACGGCATTAGCGGTTCCCCGCCTCGGAGCTGGCGTCCTGGGCGTAGAACTTCTCGATGCCGGACTCGTCGAGGTCGACCTTGTCGTCATTCTTGATCAGGCGGCCGGGCGCGCCCCGCACCTTCAGATACAGGTCCATGCTCTCCGGAATGCCCGGGCCCACGCCCCGGACGTCCTTCCCGGTGATGAACTGGGTCGGCCACTTATAGGTGTCGTTCTCGATCTTGAACTTGAATTCCTTCTTCATCGCCTCGCTCCTCGATCCTGTCACGCCGGGCCCGCGAAGTTGAATATGCGTGCCGAAGGCGCACCGGCAGCCCTAGCCGGTTCGGAGATTGGGATCAAGTGGGATTTATCAGGTCCCATAACTGACTTCCCCTGCAGCACGCTATTTTCTCTCTGCACGGCAAATTCTCAAAGCAGCCACCTAGCTGCTGCAGTGGGGTTGACTCCTGGGGTGAATGGGATGAAATAGGACCTATAGCCTTCCGCAACGGAGAGTGATTATGGCAAGCCAGCATCGGCCCGCCGCCCCGGCCTTCCCGAACATGAGAGACGCCGCGCATCTGCACGCGCAGGGCGACACCTGCCCGCTTTGCGAGCAGCCCATTCCCGACGACCGGGCCGAGGAGGTTGCGAACCGCCTCGAGGCGCTGGAGCGCGACCGGACGGCCGAGATCTCCGCCCGCCTCGAGGCGCGCTTCGCGGCGGACAAGGCCGAGGCCCTGGCCGCGGCCGAGCAGCAGGCCGCCGCGCAGATCGCCGCCGCGCGCGAGACGGTGCGGGCCGAGGCCAAAGAAGCGGTCGCCGCCGCCGATCGTGCGAGACAGGAGGCCGAGACCGACAAGGCCAAAGCGGATGCGGATCGGGCAGGCCTGCAGGCCCGCCTCGATGAGGCCAGGGAGGCGGCGGAGACCGCGGTCGCGGCGGTGAAGGCGGAAGCGGCCGCCAAGGAGGAAGAGATCCGCGCGGAAGCGAAGCGGGCCGCGGATGAAGCGGCCAGGATCAGGATTTCCGAGGCCGAGGGGAAAGTGGCCGCGTCGCAGGAGGCGAGTGCCGCGCTGCAGACGGAGCTTGCGCGATCGCGCGAGGCGCATGCGGCGAAAATCGAACAGATGCAGCAGGACGCCGCCTTCAAGGAGTCGGAGATCCGCAGCGAAGCACAGAAGGTTGCCGATGCGGCAGCGGCGGCTGCCCTAGCGGCGGCCGAGCGCGCCCGCCAGGAGGCCGAGACCAAAGCTGCGAGTGCGGAGGCTCAGGCGGCCGTCGCGCAGCAGGCGTATGAGCAAAGGCTGGCCGAGCTGCGCGAGGCGCTTGAGGCCGACAAGACGACGGCGGTCAACGAGATGAAGTCGGCGGCATTCGAAGAGCGGTTGAAGTGGCAAGGTGAGGTCGAGAAACTGAAGCGGCGCCTGGAGGAGAAGAGCATCGAGGAGCGCGGCGAAGGCGCCCATATTAATCTGCTTGAGGACCTGAAGGCCGCCTTCGGCGAGGACCGGATCGAGCGGATCGCCCGCGGGCAGGCCGGCGCGGACATCCGCCACACGGTCATGCACAACGGCAAGGCCTGCGGCACCTTGCTCTACGATTCGAAGAACCATGGCGCCTGGCGCAACGACTTCGTGACCAAGCTCAAATCCGACCAGCTGGCTGACAAGGCCGATCACGCGCTCCTGGTCACCAGCGCCTTCCCGTCCGGCAAGCGCAACGTCTGCGTCCAGGACGATGTCGTCGTCGTGAGCCCCGCCCAGGCCGTGGCGCTGGTACAGATCCTTCGCCGGCACCTCGTCCAGAACCATGCGCTGCGGATGAGCAACACCGAGCGGGCGCAGAAGACGGTCGCGCTCTATGCGTTCATCACATCCCAGCGCTGCGTTAATCTGCTTGCCCGGTTCGAAAGCGATGCCGCCAAGCTGCTTGAGCTGCAGGCGAACGAGAAAAAACAGCACGACCTCAACTGGCAGAAGCAGGGCCTGCTCTTTTGCTCCATCCAGAAGACCCAGGGCGACCTGCGCCATGCGATCGACACGATCATCGGCACGGCGGAAGAGGCTGGCGAAGACGGGGATGAAGCCCGATGATCCAACCCGCCGCGGCGCCGCCTGAGCAGCGCGACAATGTTGTCAACCTCCAGGAGCGACGGCTCGACCGGACGGTCCTCCGTACCTATCGCACCAAGGCGGACCTCGACCAGATCGTCCCGAACGACAAGCAGCCGCGCATGGGGCCGAAGGAAGACGAGGAGCTCCAGCGGCAGATCGAGGCCAATGGCGGCCTGTTCGAGCCGTTGCTGGTCGAGCCGCATCCGGACCTCCCGGGCAAGTTCCGAATCATCGACGGCGACCGGCGCTGGACCAACAGCCGGGTCCTCGTCGCGCAGGGGAAGGAGGAGTATCGGCTCGTCCCGATCGAGGTCACCGACCGAACCTTGAGCGACGAGGACCGCTTGCGCGTCTGGATCTACATCCACCGCCAGCGCAAGGAATGGGACGCCAAAGAAAAGGAAATGGTGGCCTATCAGCTGGTCAAGATGATGGGCCGGACGAGCGCCGCCAACATCCTCGGCGTCACCGTCCGCGAGCTGGACAAATTGGTCGAGATTTTCGAGCTGTCCGAAAAGTTCACCAGCCTTCGCGACCCGAGCGCCGCGATCACCTGGGCCAGGGAGCTGATGGGAGTCAGCAAGAAATTGCTGACGCCGAGCGTGGTCGACGCCGTCGTCTGCAAGGTCAACCAGAAGCGCATCACCAATTCGAAGGATCTGCGGAAGCTGCGCGTGATCCTGCCAGACCCGGTCGCGCGCGCGCATTTTCTGGATGAGGCCGGTGACCTCGACTCCGCAGTTCTGCGGTTGGGGCCGGATAACAAGCAGCCTAGAGAGGGGATCGAGGCCGAACTCGCCTCGGCCGTGGAAACAATGAAGAAAGTGCCGTGGACCGAGCTCCAGGCACTGCGCGGGCGGGCAGATTTTCTCGCCAGGATCGATGAGGCGGAGACCCTACTCAAATCCCTTCGAGCCATGGTGTCGTGAGGCAATTGTAGATCCAGTTAGCCTTCACATCGGGGGGGCAGGAGGCAGGCCAACTAAGGCCATTTCACCCTGAACGCGACCGTCCGCTTTCGGCCATAAGCAGCTGCCAATGGCCGCGCATCCTCCCACAGGGGGCCTTGAGGTGTCACTATATCCCGCTCGCTTGTTACCTATGCGTTACCTAACGCAGAATTAGGTAACAAAGAAATGGCGGAAAACTGGCGCGCCCGGCAGGATTCGAACCTGCGACCCCAAGCTTAGAAGGCTCGTGCTCTGTCCAACTGAGCTACGGGCGCGCACGCCGCTTCCGTAGCGCGCTTTCGCGGGCGACGGAACAGCGCTAGGCACGCGCGCATGGAAGCGGATGCACCCAAAGCCGTCGACGCGGCCGCGCTCAGGGGCGCTCCTTTGCGCTATTTCGATTTCGTCATGGCCGCCTTCGTCACCATCCTCCTCCTCTCGAACGTGATCGGCGCCGGCAAGGTGGCGACGGTGACCGTGCCGGGGATCGGCCCGTGGCCGTTCGGCGCCGGCATCCTCTTCTTCCCGGTCTCCTACGTGCTCGGCGACATCCTCACCGAAGTCTATGGCTATGCCCGCGCGCGCCGCTGCATCTGGGCGGGCTTCGCGGCCTTGCTGTTCATGGCATTGATGAGCTGGGTGGTCGTCGCGCTGCCGCCGGCCGCGACCTGGCACGGGCAGGGCGCCTACGAAGCCGTGTTCGGCCAGGTGCCGCGCATCGTCCTCGCCTCGATCGTCGCCTTCTGGGCGGGGGAGCTCGCCAACAGCTTCGTGCTCGCCAAGATGAAGATCCGGACCCGGGGCCGCCACTTGTGGACCCGCACGATCGGCTCCACGATCGTCGGCCAGGCGGTCGACAGCCTGATCTTCTATCCGCTCGCTTTCTGGGGCGTGTGGGATGGCCCGACGCTGCTCGTCGTGCTCGTCACCCAATGGGGTCTCAAGGTCGCTTGGGAAGCCCTCCTCACGCCCGTCACCTACGCCGTCGTCGGCTTCCTCAAGCGCGGCGAGGGGATCGACGTCTACGATCGCGGCACCGACTTCACGCCGTTCCGCGCCGGCGTCTGAGGCGGGCGCTACTTCCCCGTGGGTTCGGAGGCGGGGCGTGGGACGGCGGGCCGTCGCAACGCGGGCGCGGCCGCGGGAGTCCCGAGTGGCGGTGCCGCGGCGGCCGGGGCGATATTGAAGATGCGCGAGATCAGCGCCTCCAGCCTGGAACACCGCTTCGACGCCGAAGCCGGCGACGAACGAGATGGCGGAGCCCGAAAGGGTGACCGGGCCCAGCACGCTTTCTCCCTCGGCCCCCGGCGCGGCGATGAACAGGCCGATGCAGGCGCCGACGACGGCGCCCAGCGCCAGCTGCTGGAGCGACAGATGGAGGTCGCGCGGGCTGAGCAGGCTCGCCCTGATCTTGCGGGACAGCGAGCGGATGACCGCCGCCCCCGCCCCGAGCAGCCCGTAGAGGAAGGGAAGGACGGCGGATCCCATGATGTTGGCGAAGGCCGCGGCGCGCGAGGGGGCGTTCTCGGGCTGACCCTTCGCCCACCAGGCCCAGGCGTCGAGCCGGTTCCTGACGCGCTGGACGTCGGCCGCGGCCGCCTTGCGCGCCTCGCACGCTTGCATCTGCCCGGCGCTAGTATAGACGCGGCCGCAATAGGGTATGAACGGCACCACCTTCCCCGCCGGATCGACGGCGGAGGCGGCTGCGACGGCGGCGACCGGCTTGTCCTTGCTTCCGCCGGTGGGCCCGGCGGCGGGGCCGTCTTCCGCGGCTTCCGCATCGCTCACCCGCTTCTGAGCGTCGGCGAGGTTCGATTCCGCGGTCCTCAGCTCCGCCAGGGCCGCGTTGCCGTAGGACGCAGAACCTGAGTATCCCCCTCTTTATTCCTCCCCCAGCTCGCTGGGGAGGGGGACCGCCGAAGGCGGTGGAGGGGTTGGGCCCGCGACGCGTGGCGTCCCCCTTTCCCACCCACAGCAGACATCGGGGCGGCGTTGGGCCGCGCTTTCGGCTGAGAGTCCGCAATGGCTGGAAAGCGGACGTCGGGGTTCGTACAGGTGGGGCTTCGCGGGGAGCAAGCATGCCGACAGGAAGCGAAACCGGCCGGGCGTCGCCGGGGCCGACGGGAGAGTGGATCGACCGCTTCAATGCCCACCGCCTGAGCGACGAGGAAAGATACGCCTTGCTGGTCGAGCGGTTCGCTTCGGTCGGCGAGCATGCCGTTATACGCCAGCCCTTTTTCTGCGACTATGGATACAACATCTCGCTGGGTCCGGGAGCCTTCCTGAACTACAATTGCATCATCCTCGACGTTGAGCCGGTATTCATCGGTGAAGGGACGGCCATCGGTCCGTCGGTTCAGATCCTCGCCTCCGATCACCCACGGGACCCCCGGTTGCGACAACGGAAAGTGCGCTTCGGTCGACCCGTGACGATTGGCGCGAATGTCTGGATAGGGGGCGGTGCGATCATCCTGCCGGGCATCACGATCGGCGACGATGCCATTGTGGGTGCGGGAAGCATTGTCACGCGAGATGTCGCCGCCGGCGTTACCGTTGTCGGCAACCCCGCGCGGGAAAAGTGAAGGCAGTACGCGGCTGCTTCGTGCGATAGCGATGACGGCATCGTCGACTCGATCGAGAAGCGCGAACGATCCCCCCCCTGCAAGGGAGGGGCCAGGGGTGGGTAGGCGAGCGTAGCGAGCCTTCTTCGGCCTTCGGTGTTTCGGCCGCCTTCGGTGGTACCGACCCCCTACCCCTCCCTTCCAGGGAGGGGGGTCCAGGAGACCCACCCCTCCCTCCAGGGAGGGAAATGAGGAGAATCGTCGTGGCGAGCGAGGTTGCGCAGGATTTGTCCTCCCTTTCGATAATAAGCACTTTCCTATTCGTTCTTTTTACGTTCTACTAACTCCATGAGCGAATCGGGGCGGAAGCGGCGGGGGAGGCCGGGGATCGGGAACGCGGCCAAGGCGGCGTTTACGTGGGCGATACGGGGTGGGGCGACGCGCGAAGAGGCGGCGGCGGCGGGGGGATATGCGCTGAACTCCTTCTATCGGGCGGCGCGGCGGGACCCCGGCTTCCGGGCAGCGCTCGACGAGGCGCATGCCGTTTCCGCCGAGGCGGAGCGGCGCGAGGCCGCGGCCGCCGCCGCGATCGAGGCCGCAGCGGACGGCGGGCCGGGCGAGATGCGGATCATGCCCAACAACCGCCGCGGCCTGCAGCGCCGCAAGATGCGGCACGTGCGGTTCGACGAGAAGCGCCAGCAGATCTTCCTCGCCCGCTTCTGCTGGAGCGGCGACACGAAGGCGGCGGCCGCGGAAGCCGGAGTGTGCGAGAACAGCGTCTACAATTATCGCCGCAGCAATCCCGCCTTCGCCGCCGAATTCCAGGTCGCGCTCGAGCAATGCTATGCGCGGCTGGAGGCGGAAGCCGTGCGGCAGCGGCTCGTGGCGCAGCAGCGGCTGCGCGAGGCGATCGAGAGCGCCGGGCCGGCCGCCCCCGCCGCCGGCGAAGCGGCCGGGGGTTTCGCAACCGGCGATCTCGCCGCCGAGTTCGCCCGCGGCGATCTCGCCGCCGAGTTCGAACGCGTGATGAAGCTGCTTGCCCGCTGGGACCGCCGCGGCGGCGGACCGGGGCCGCGGCAGGCTCAGCCGTCGGCGGAGCGGGCCTGGAGCTTCGACGAGGCGATCGTGGCGCTGGACAAGAGGCTGCGCGCGCTCGGGCTGCGCCGCACGGGCTTGCCTCCGCCCGATAGCGGGCCGGCCGAGGGGTGAGGTGGCGGCGGCACGGGTACCTCTGCGCCTCTGCGCGAGACCGGTTCTTGATCGTGCGCCCTCGGCCGCAGGGTCGTGGAAGGCCTTCGAGGTGGCCGGCGCCCTATACCCCTTGTATCTAGACGGGCTCGATCTTGTCGGGTTGGAAGCGGCTGAGCGCCGGGGCGGGTGGCCACCCGCCCCGGCGCGGCGGCGATGTCGCCCGATACCCCTCCGGTTACCGCCGTGGTGGAGCCAGGGACCATCGCCGTTGTCACGCACGACCGAACAGTCGGTTGATCTTCAATCGCACAGACAAGGCAGGTTACCGTGATGCAGACGATTTGTGGAGTGGATGTTTCCAAAGCCTGGCTCGACGGCTGGATCGAGGGCGTGGGCCATTGCCGGTTCCGCTATGACGAGGAGGGGCTGACCGAGCTCGCGACCTGGGCGGCCGCCGGGGTGGCGCTGGTGGTGATGGAGGCGAGCGGCGGGCTGGAACAGGCCGCCTATCTGGCGCTGTGGCGGCATGGCTGTCCCTGCGCGCTCGCCAACCCCAAGGCGGTGAGGCGCTTTGCACAGGCGATGGGCCGCCTCGAGAAGACCGACCGCCTCGATGCCGAGATGATCGCGCGCTATGCCGCGACAAGGCGGCTGAGGCCGGCGCCGCCGCCCTCGGCCGAGCAGCAGCGCCTGACCGCGCTCGCCGCCCGGCTGCGCCAGGTCGCCGCCGATCTCGGAGTCCAGAAGCAGCGGCTCCATACCACCCGCGATGCCGATGCGCTCGCCAGCGTCAGGCAAGCGATCGCGTTCTTCACCGCCCAGGCGAGGACGCTCGCCGACCGCATCGCCGCCCTCGTCGAAGCCGACCCGCTCTGGCAGGCGCTCGACAAGACCTTCCGCTCGGTCAAGGGCGTCGCCGGCCGAACCGTCGCCACCCTCCTCGCCGAGCTGCCCGAGATCGGCACCGTCTCCAACAAGGCCGTCGCCAAGCTCGTCGGCCTTGCACCCCTCGCCAACGACAGCGGCAAGCGCAGCGGACCGCGATCGATCCGCGGCGGCAGAGCGAACGTCAGGACCATCCTCTACCTCGTCGCCGATGTCGCCCGCCGCTTCGACCCCAGCCTCGCCGACTTCCGCAACCGACTCCTCGCCCAGGGCAAGCCCAGGATGGTCGTCCGAATCGCCCTCGCCAGAAAACTCCTCGTCAGGCTCAACGCCAAAGCCCGCGAAACCAGAGCCGAGCTAGCCTATGCCCTTTGACAAACCAGATAGTCGCTCCACCAC
>DASWRU010000091.1:0-1672 GCA_036403015.1 Allosphingosinicella sp. | reverse complement strand
GATATCGAGTAAGCAGACCCATTCGTTGGAATACCAATGGCAGATCTCGACCCAGCTCATTCGTTCCGACATCGGCGAGGTCAGCTGTTTGGCCGCATCCATTGCGACGATCCTCGGCCCAATGGCGGCCGTGTCAAGTTTTCTGCGGATTGCACGTCCTCGGCGGATTCGGAACGGCCAGGATGCGGCTCTGCGAAAGGCTTTCGTGCCTTTCGAAAAGACTTTCGTGCCTTTCGAAAAGGCCCTCGCGACTTTCGGAAAGGCTTTTGCGACTCTCCAAGTCACCGCAAGCCCTGGTGCGAGCGGGGGACTCGCAATGCCGAAGGGGCCGGAGAGGACCCGGGGCGCGAAGCGAGCCGGAGATGGAAGCATCGAGACGCGCGCGCGAACGAAGAGGGTGCGAGCGGCGGGACTCGAACCCGCACGCGGTTAAGCACAGGAACCTAAATCCTGCGTGTCTACCAGTTCCACCACGCTCGCATCGGCCGACGTATAGCACGCAGGGACCTAGGCGATCAGCTCGGCGGCGTCGATGAGGATGGCGGCGGGGCCGTGGTAGCCGCCGCGGCGGAGGAGCTGGCTGGAGCGGCGGGCGTGGGCGAGGGCGGCGATGAGGTCGAGGCGGATGGTGCCGCCGGTGAAGGGGACGGCGGCGGCAGCGGGGCGGCCGGGGCGGTGCTCGAGGCCGAGGGCGATATCGAGGGTGGCTTCGCCGGTGTAGGGGTCGATGTCGACGGCGTGGAGCCGGCGGAGCTCGAGGGTGCGGCCGGCAGCGGCGGCAGCGGGGCCGCCGGGGGCGGGGCCGCCGGGGCCGCCGTCGGAAGCGGCGGCGGGGCCGGGGGACCAGGTGCCCGGGGCGACGATGAGGTTGCGGACGCCGCCGTTGGGGTCGGTGTGGCGCAAGGCGGCCTCGCGGGGCGAGAGGCCGAGGCCGATGGCGATGCCGCGATCGATGAGCGGGAAGCTGCGGATGGCGACGGCGTCGTCGGTGACGGGGACGGAGAGGGCGGCGAAGTCGAGGGCGCCGTTGCTGGTGATCGACAGCGGCTCGGCGAGCTGGGAGGCGCCGCGGGCGACCTCGGCGCGGAGCCGGTAGCGGGTGAGGCCCTGGCGCTCGACGGCAGCGTCGGCCTGCAAGGCGAAGATGGTCCAGAGGCCGTGGTCGCGGGTGCCGGCGGCGGCCGCGGAGGCGCCGGCAGCGTCGTCGCCGGTGCCCGGCAGGAGGGCGTCGGGGCCGAGCCAGAGGGCGCAGGGGCCGGGGCTGGGCGGGCCGGCGGCGGCGAGAAGGGCGAGATCGGCGGCGGCGTCGGCGAGGGCGGCGTCGAGGTCGAAGTCGTCGGTGCGGCGGGCCTGGCGCGACACGGCGAGGCGGTGGTCGCCGGCAGCCAGGACGGCGTCGCCGCGGAGCGAAGTGGCGAGCCAGGTCGCGTGGAAGCCGGAGCCGGCGATGACGGTGACCTTCTCGCGCAGCGCGGTGACGGCGGCGGTGGTGGTGACGCCGTCGGGGCGGCGGAGCCGGGCGAGGGTGCCAGCGGCGACGGCGTCGAGCTCACGCTTGATCAGATCGGGATCGACGAGGTCGACCTTGGCGGGGGCGGCCGGCGGGGTCGAGGTCCAGGCCGGGCCGATGGTGGCGAGGGCGAGGGCGATCGCCTGGTCGACGACATCGCCG
>DASWRU010000090.1:0-105628 GCA_036403015.1 Allosphingosinicella sp. | reverse complement strand
ATCAGCAAATATTCGATGTAGCGTATAGCCCGCCCGCCCTTCGGCCGCTGGCGAACTCCTCGAGCAGCCTCCAAAGCGCACCAAAAGGTGCCTTGAAAATTGTGCCAGTTCGCCGTACGTTTTATGTGTAAAATGCGAATTTTGCGCCAGCGAAATCAATGACTTACGAGCGATAAAAACCGGCTGCGAATCCTGCCGCCCCAGCCAGGTTCAAGCTAAGGCATTGATTTCGTTGGATCCACCATAAGGGGCTGCGAACATTGCGCCCATCGATTGTGCAGGTCGATGTGCAGTGGCGCGGCCTGGGGAAACCACCCTTGGCTTCGATCCAGCACGTCTACCGCCGCGGCCACGTTTTCTGGTGGCGCCGAGTTCTCTGTCTCAACGGAGAATCCGGGTGTGATATTCGTCTTTCCCTGGAGACCGCCGGATCGGCACCGAGCCCGCGAGCTCGGAGCCATGCTTACGGCGGCGAGTGGGGGCGTAACCATGTTGGTGGAAGAGCAAGCGAGGGCGGGCCGACGAGCGGCCTAGCGAGGCCGAGCTGCAGGCGATCGCCAAGGCCGAGTTCCAGAACCAGCTCGCCCGCTATTGCGACATGCAGCGCCAGCACCCCGGCACCGGGCGATGCATAGCGCCGCCAACCTCGTTTACGCCGGCTTTATCAGCGGATGATCGAAACCGGCGGCAGACCGCAGGTCCCGTTCGGCGAGGAGGCGGCCCTGCTCGCCTCCGGCTATCCGCTCGAGCGGCTGGAACGATTGAAGATCGTCATGGAGCAGCTCCAGGGCGGCGGCTAAGCGGCGATCAAGCACAGCACGCTCGTGGCATTCAAGGGGATAAACTGCCGTAGCGTCATCCAACATACCTTCGGAACTTATCGCCGCGAGGACTAGGTGACTCCGTTCCGCAGCTTCAATCGCGCCCACCGCGGCCGGGTTGTTGTGAATCGTGGCTACGATACCTCTGATCGCCAAGCGATCAAGACCGTGCGATTGCGCACCGGATTATCTCGCTCGACCAAGCTCTGTTGCAATGTTAAGATTCAGTAGGGGGCGCCGGAATCATGTTCACTCGCAGGGTGTTTATTGGAGCCAGCACGAGCGCTGCTTTGCTAGCCGCGGCGGGCTGCAGGGATCGGTCCTCGGGCAAACCGGCAGTGCGGCTCTTTCTTAACTGGCTTTATACAGCCAGCTTTGCGGGCGACGTGCTCGCCGCACGCGATTTCGCGGATGGTCACGGTGTGCGTTTGAACCTGCAGGTAGGAGGGGAGGGCAGAGACCCCATACGTCTTGTTCGCGACGGTGATATCGGGGTCGCGTCCGCTGATGAAATTCTAAGGGCCATCGGAGTAGGTGCTCCGATATCGATCATCGGTGTGCTGAGCGACTCGCACCCGGCCGCCTTCGCGGCATTGAAATCCTCCGGGATTGTGGAGCCGAAGGATTTCGAAGGGAAACGGGTAGGAATGCTGCCATTCGGCGCGACCGGCCTCATCTACGACGCTCTGGTTAAAAAAGCCGGAGTGGACCGCAGCAAGATCAGGGAGGTTGTCGTAACTCCGGACCTTCGACCCTTTATTAGCGGCCGCGTCAATGATGTCCAGCCAATCTTCATGTATGATGAGCCAGTTACACTTGAGAAACAGGGTATCGCTTTCAATATTGTTGACCCTCGCAAGTATGGTGTTCACTTCAAGGGGCAGTGCTATTTTGCGACGAGGAACACAGTTGCAAAACAACCCGAAGTGCTCTCGCGGGCTCTGCAGGCTTTGATCCAAGGTTGGTCGAAGGCGGCCGATGCGCCCTCCCAGGCAGTTGCTGCGCTGAAAGAGCTGTCGCCGTCGCTTGACGCGCCCAGTGAAGTTGTGCGGTTGCAGCGCGCTCTCCCCTTCTTCGTTCCGACCGACCGACGGCAGCTCTTGCTTTCTGATCCGGCCTCTTGGTCCAACATGATTGAGACGCTTGTCTCCACGAAGACGATTCCTCGGGCATATCGGCCGGAGGAATTTCTGAGCCTTGGAATTGTGGGGCAGGCCCATGCCGCCGTTCTCGGGTGAAGATGAAGCAGCGATCCGGCAGCTCTATACGGACCTGAGTGCAGACCAGCCCGGCCTTCACACCATTCAGATTTTGAGCATTGACCCGGACACCGACGACGAATGGCGGTGGCTGCTACTCAGTTGCCATACCGACAAATTCAGAGAAGCTGTCGAGCTCTTCACCAAGTACAGGAGAACCGAAGGCCAGGCTGAGAAGACTCTCGCCTTTGACGATAATACCGAACCGTTGGGCCGATATACTTCTTGGCCGTCGAAGACGCCGGCTGTAGCCGAGAGTAAGGTAGATCTGAAGTTTATCCGGCAGAAATATGGTAAGCTCACGCCGATTGTGAGTGCAGAATCTTTGGACAGTCGATACAAGAGCTGGTGCGATGCTCTCGCCTATTGCTTTGACGAAGGCGGCTCTACCATTTGGCTGACGATAAGGCATCGTTTACGAGGAGCGGAGCAGCCACCGGTTTCCTCAATGTTTCTGGTCTTTGATAGCGAAATCGAAATCGCTGTCCGGAGTGCCGTTGTCCATCGCGCGAGAGAATTTCTTTTTGACCAGGTTCTTCGCTTTTACGAGCGACAAGTCGAAAAGCAGCACGAGGTGATGGAGAAGGGGCTGCGGGATTATCTCCTCAAAGATCCCGCTGACATGCTCATCGCGGGCGAGACAATGGCTCAGATCAAGAGGATGAAGCCGCTGCTGACTGGTCGCATCCCCTTGGTCATCGAGGGCGAGCGCGGCACAGGCAAGTTGAACGTGGCCCGTCTGGTTCAGGAGGCGAGAACGTGCATGCCGACTTGCGGCTACACCGCATGCGCCGCCGGGGATGACGGTGACCCCATCGTGATCAACGGCATGCTGCTTTCAGAGGACCAGGGGGACGCTTGCGGATATCTCCAGCAAAAGGGAATTATCACTAGCAACGGGGAGCTAGACGACAGCTTCTGCGCCGATGTGATCTTCGACGATCTCCACCTGGCTGGCCGAAAGGCTCAGCACATTGTGTATCGAATGATAGATCAGCGATTCGGGTGGGAAGCGAAGCCGGATGACAGCCGTTCTGCGCCTCCATGGATCCTCGTGACGGTTGCGCCCAATTTGGAATCCGCAATTCAGCGCGGGCAGCTAATCCCCGAGCTCAGCATTCTCGGTGCGTTCAGGATAAGCCTACCAACGCTGCACGATCGCCTAGGAAGCGCGTCCAGCGAGCAGCGGTTGCAAGAGTTTCGAGCCATCGTGAGCTATCTCGCGTCACGCGCGCGACAGGTGGTTCCCCACAGTCGAAAGGTCGTGCTTTCCGACGAGGATCTCAAAGCGTGGATGGCTGAGTCGTGGCAAGACAACTACTGGGGCCTTCGACAGCGCGTTCTTCAGCAGGCCATTGCGTCACTGGCATGATCGGAAGGCACGATATGACTTGGGATATTCGCTTGGCCGAGATCGACTCACGAGTGCAGCTACTCGGCCGGATTATATTGTTCTTCTGGGTCCTGTTCTTCGGGATTCTAGGTTTCGTGCTTTATGGATACGAGACGGCAACCATCAAGCTCACCGACCTCGGAAACTTACTACAGGGGACGATTGGTGTCTTGGCAACAGTCATCTCAATCCTTTACCTAGTCCAAAGCATACGCGGGACGGAAAAGGAGATCGTACTAGCCTCTCAGCAGAGCCATAATCAGGCAGAGGAGGCAAAGACGAGGGCTCTCGCCGTGCGGGTAGAGTGGGAGCGCCAGAAGCTCGACCGCGCGCTTCAAGGGCGGGCCGCACTTCTCCCGGAGAGGCCGGCGCCTCATGCCGTCGGGGAAGCGGCGTCAGCTTACGCGCAACGTTTGCTACGCCAGTGCCGATCATATCTCACAGGCTGTAATACCGCCGAGGCGGTTGTTGCGAAGTCTGCCGAGATTCCAAACAGCGTGCTGACCGACCGATACGTGAGTCACCTCAGGCTTGTTTTTACAATTGCTGCCGCAGCGGATGAGGAGTTCGGCTCAAATCAGATGGTTGATCACACTTGGCATTCCCTTTCGCTCGAAGAGCGGGCGCTCGTCACCGTGCTGGTAGTTTGTGGCGAGCCCATTCCAAAACCGTCTAAAGCCTCGTTGGCCAGTTGGCAAATAGCAGCAGAGCCTTACCTTCCCTGGAATGGGGGGCAAGTGGGCGCTGGAGAGTTTTTGGCGTGAGCGCAATCGACTGCCAGAAGGTATGTTTCGGCTACACAACGGACCGCCAAATCCTCGACGGCGTGTCCTTCCAAGTTTCCGCAGGAGAAATATGCGGCCTCGTCGGTGCTTCTGGATCGGGCAAAAGCACCCTTCTTCGCCTGCTGGCCGGACTGCTTCCAGGCTCTGGACACCGCCTGGAAGGGACGATTCTGCTGGACGGACGCGCTCCGACCGTAGCCCGCCGGGCCGGTCGCTTAGGCTTTGTCTTTCAGGACATGAAGCTCCTTCCGTTTCTATCAGTGCGGGACAATCTCATCTGGACGTCGAAGCAAATAAGGCTCGCCGGGCGCCCGGTGGCGGCGGACATCGACGACCTCCTGCACTTGGTCGGACTTGTGGCACAGACCTCTGCCTGGCCTAAGGAGTTGTCGGGCGGAATGAAGGCTCGTCTCGCGATCGCCCGGGCCCTGCTCACAAAGCCCGAAGTCTTGTTATTAGACGAAGCGTTGTCATCTCTCGACATCGGCTGGCGCCTTCATCTTCACCGTGAATTGGCGGCGTTGAGAGATCGGTTGGGGATCACGATCTTCATGATTTCGCACGATCTTGAGGAGATAACCCGCCTTGCTGACCACGTCCTCGTTCTCTCCTCGTCGGGAAGAGTTGCCGGCATTCTCCCACGATCGGCAGCTGACGCCGATCGGCTCGCGACGATGGAGCAACTGATCCTGGCAGACCATCCGGCGCAAGGGCTGTCCCAATGAAGCTCTGGCGGCTTCTTCTCCTCGCACTGATTCCCCTGTTCCTGGCCGCTTGGGAGGCCGCAGCCAGAAGCTCCAATTTTCTCACGCTCCTGATAAGCTCGCCGACGCGACTCTTTGCCTATGGGCGAATCAATGCAACGACATTGGCGTACGACTTCGCACACACTCTCCTGATTGCCGTGGGCGGGCTTATCATGGCTTTGGTTGTTGGAGGCGCGGCGGCCTTAGCCGGACTTCGCTACCGGCCAGCCGCGAATTTCATGCAGGGTGTCAGTACCGTCGCTCAATCGATTCCCCTGGTCGTGTTCGCGCCGTTTCTGATCCTTCTCCTCGGTGTGGGGACGGCGAGCCAAATCGGTCTGGCGTCAATAATGGCGATCTTTCCCTGGACCATTAGCGTGATCGGCGCCTTGCGAATTGCTCAATACGAGTTTGATGAGCTTCTTCTTCTCTACGATGTGCCATTCCGGTCTCGCGTATATGAGGTATACGTTCCCCACGCGCTGCCTGCGCTTGCCAGCAGTCTTCGAATTTGCGCCTCGCTGGCTGTCCTCGGCGCCGTCCTCGCTGAATTCACCGGGTCGGCTGTGGGTTTGGGCAGAAACATCTTCTTGGGAACGGTGCGTCTGGATCCTGAGTTGATCATGAGCGCATTGCTGCTGACCTCTCTGCTGGGGATTGCTACACACGTCATCCTTGCGGCGGTGGAGCGTCGCGCCTCCTGGTGGCGTTAACCCTCCTTTCGGACGAGCACCCACCGATCAATCATCGACAGCTCTTCTGGGAAAAGCTGAGATGCATGAGGGCATGCTGGATCGCCTTCATCTATGCGATAGAGAAAGTCGAGGAATGCGGACATGCGCGCAGGCGGGAGCGCCATCTTCCAACCGATGTCCCAGCCCTTTTGTCCAGGGCCACACTTAAGAGATAGCTGTAGTTCCTCGGCAAATGCCATCGCGCCGTCACGATCGTGCGTGCCCAGGCGGATTTGGCGCTTCTGCATCTCATTCCAGAGCGGCTCCGCATAAGCGGTCGACCGCTTCGCCACCAAGCAGACAGCTAGGCAACCGCCGAAATAGAGCTTGGCTTCCAGCTTTCGAAGCAGGTCGGCCCAGGCGGATACATTGAAGTAATATAGGACGTGAGAGGCGACGATGAGGTCAAATTTGCGTCGACTCGCGTCCAGAATCTTTGCAGCATCCCCTTGCTCGAGCCGCGCCCCGGGGATTCGTGAGCGGGCCTCTTGAACCGAGCGGCGGCTGACATCCGCCCCAGCAAGTTCCGCGCGTGGAAGGCTTAGTGCGAGTTCGCTGAGAAACACGCCGTCACCGAAACCAAAGTCAAAGATAGCGGACGGCTCGTGAGCAGCAAGCTTCTGCGCCAGAACCCGTGCTGCGCGCCGACTTCGGCTTTCGAGCGTGCTCGCCCAGTCTAGATAATGTGCCCGTGGTGAGTGCAAGTCAGCTCCTGAGCCATAGATATGGCTGGTAGTAGCGCGAAAGCGGCCTGGGCGTAACGTCGGCGATCGGCGGCAGCTCTGGGAGTGAGGTGAAACAGCGCCCATAACGTCTGGCGCTGCCCTGCAGAACAACGCGCCTCGGGTCGCCTCGGCCAGTGAGTCTGGCCAATCGCGCAATATCTCGCGAGGCTTTGCTCAAGGCAACACTCGCAGCCTCTTGCGGGACCAAGCCGCAAAAGCGCGCAAGGACCGAAGCTGTCAGCAGGTGGGCTTCCATCTCGTGATCGACCGCTCGTCGAAATCGAACCCATCGCATGGCATGGACTGGCTGCGTTGAAAGCCGCCGTGATTCTTGAGCGCCGACATTAAACATCGGATGCAAGCATCTCGGATCCGCGCAATGCCACTGGATGACGTGTGCGAAGAGGTGCGCGATCGCCCAGACTCGCTCCGCTGCGTCGCCGGGCCCTATGCTAATGCTTGCCCCGTCGGATGTCGCTAAAGGATTGCCGCGGCGAGAAGGCCCTGAACGGGCAGCGAGTGAGAGCGCATTATCATGAATCGTGACGCCATATCCTTCAAGCGCCACGGTGAGCTCTTCCAACTCACATCTACCAAGCACCTTCCGAAACTCAAGCTGCGCTGCTCGCTCGCGCCCTCTGGCAAAGTGCGATGATAGTTGCGCTGCTGACCGACGATCGCGGGCACCTCTGCGGAGCTTGGTCCCAATCACGACAGGGCTGTAACAGCGAAAGGCCTTCGAAGGCGAGACATCATGGCTCGCCGCATCGGTTTCGCCTGAGAGCCAAAAGCACATGGTCCCTGCGGGAGCGGGTGCGACAACATCTCGCAATGCACGCAGAGCCGGCGCAGGGGCCGCAACCTGGAACGAGCGCCGTCACAAAGGACGCCTTGTATAGGCGAAATCGATGAGGTCGCGGATAAGCGGGATCAGCCCCACAAGGGGTCCGCTTTCGAATGGGTCGCCATGGGCGAGCGCGTTGCGGAGTTGAGCGAGCGAAGGAGTGGACTCACCCGTAAGCCTCGCGACGGCCGTGCCTCGGACTGCCACGATCGACGGCAGGTCGCGGTCCGAAAGGCCGTGGTCGCGGACGAGGCCCTGCAGCTGCAGCGCCAGCCGACGTCGGCCGAACCGGTCGCGCAGCGCGAGCTCAAGGGCGGCGAAAGCGGCGACCTCCGCGGCCTTGATGACGTCGGGCTCCCACCAGGCCAGTCGGTACAGGCGCATTGTCCGTGCATATTTGGCGGCGACGATCTCGGGGACTGTCGCCGTCAATTGCAGGTCTTCGAGTGCCTGCAGCCATTCTTCACGCGTGGCGAAGATACGAAACAAGCACGACGTCCCAAATCCGGGCCACGGGAGGACGAGGGGGCCCGTTCGTGCGGGTTCGCCAACAGGGGCGTGAGCTGTTGCTGTGGTCATGCGATGGATCATAAGTAGCGGGAGATTCCGGTCAAATTAGAGTGTTCAAGGGGGCCCAACGTCGGATAAGCCGGCACGTCGCTGCGGCAGGGTCCTTTCGCGGCCGATCGCAGAGGCTGAAGCGTGGCGGAAGAGATCGATGCGGAGCCCCTGATCAGGGTATCTGCGCAAGGGGCCGGTGTCTCCGCACAGCTTCTCGAGCAGTTACTGGCGCTCGAGAGCGCCTTTCCCCATTCCACCATCTATGGCTCCAAGACAGACTTTGCTCGGCGTGTGACTGCTATCCTCGACGACGCCAGAGGTGAAGGGGCCGGCGCGTGAGGTTTCAAAGTCTCGAGCTCAAGGACATTTTCGCCTATCGAGGTCCAAGCAAGGTCAATTTGGAGGATTGCACCGCAGAGCGCAATATCGTCACCGTGCAAGGCCGTAATGGGCACGGAAAGATAAGCCTCCTCAATGCGGTTAAGCTACTTTCCCTGGGGGTAGAGGACGAGCGGATCGAGGTGGAGCACCGCGTTGTGGGCCGCCTTGCCGAGGACGCCGGCCGTCGCAAGCGCTTTGCGGGCCTCGCTACGCGCCCGGTCGAGCGAAACCTCGGCCGAGAAGCCCAGCGGCATCTTGACCGTCACGAGTGCGATTTCGCTCGGCTCAGGTCCGACTTCCGCCCACAGGAGTATTCGTCCTTCGGCGCGACCTGCGCGGCCTTAATCTCCTGGATGAATTCGTCGTCCGCCATGTGTGCCTCCCGTTGAACTCTAGATGGTGCCGCGGGCGGGCCGTTCAATTGTTATGGGCCCGCTCGGATGTCGCCGGCGCGGAGCACTACGATGTTTGGCGCGCCGCGGCCCGTTGCGTCTCGCCAGGAAGATCGCTGTTAATCGCCAAACCAGTGACCTGTCGAAACGGTGCGCTGTCCTTCGCAGGAAGAGAGTGCTAGTGAAAGATCGCGCCGACGTGCACTGTATTTTGCCGTTGCCGGATTGATGGTGGATGTGGATTGGCCCGCACCGCTCCAGTCCCAGCCGCTGTGGTGGAACACATGATCCAGGGTTAACTCCAGACGGCTTGGCGCTTCGTTTGTCGCTGATCCAAAAGGCTGGGTGGGGAGAAAGCCGATGAACTTGTTAGCCACAGCTGCGCTAGGGGCTCTCGGTGGCCTGTTGCCGGATATGATAAAGGTTATCCGCAAGCGTTTCGAGAAGCGCCCCGACTATTTGACCTCAGGCTTCTACTGGACCAGCGTCTTTTTCCTCGCGGCGGTAGGAGCTGGGGTGGCGGTGTGGCGTGACCCGGGCAGTCCTGTTGACGCCGTGGCTTATGGCGCTGCGGCGCTCGCATTCATCACCCAAATTTTCGCGCTTCCTGACGACAAACATCTCGGCGTCGATCCCGCTGGCGAGAAGCCAGGCACCATCCAGCGCATCCGGCGCTGGTGGGGTTCGTGAGGGTAGCTGACGTAGAATGTGAGACGCATCTGGGCCGCCGCCGGATCAAACTCGCCGAGGACGGACGCGATCTCCAGACGTTCAGGCTGGCCGGTTGGGAGATCCTGGGGATGCGCCGCCGCGTCGACCTATGGTCGACCAATGCCGGGCGGGAGTTCGACGAGGCGTTCGGCGCGAGCGGAATCGGTGCCGCGCTCGATCGGCGCCTCTTCAACCTGCCCGGGCCCCTGGTCCTGCGGGTTCCGGACGGAAGCCCTTCCGACATTCCATGGGAAGGTTTCCAGAGGCTGTTGAACCCGGCGAACCGGACGAAGCTCGCGCCCGTGAGGATCGTCGATCCGGATCAGGCCTTCAGCTACGCCACAGTGCCGTCGGCGATGAGTTGCCTGGTGCTGGTTGGTCATCCGGGCCCGGATTCGGCATTCGATCCGGCCGCGGCACTGCAATATATCGAATCGACCATTCGCGGCGCCATGACCGCGAACGGCCGCATACCCTCCGTGCAGGCGCACCAGCTGCGGCACGGCGGTCTGGAGGCGGTGGCCGACGCCGTTCGAGAGCGCAAGCCCAACGTAGTCGTCTATTTCGGTCATGGCCGCAACGAGACAGGTCCCGAGCTCCTGCTGTCGCCGACTGAGTGGGCACCGATCGAAGAGGTGGCAGCCGAGCTGTTTCCGGATGCCGGGTCCCGGCCCCCGTTCTGGATTTTCTGGGCGTGCTCGCTCGCGGACCAGGGCGAGCAGCCGATGCTACGCCTCGGGGCTTCGGGGACGCTGACCGCGCTCGAGGCGAGTGGTGCCGTCGCGATGCTGGCGATGCGGTCGCGGATCCGCGTCGACACCGCGCGGCCGATGCTGGACGCTCTGATCGGCGCGTTTGCGGCTGGCGAGCCACTCGAGGTCGCGGCGGCCTTCTCGCGGGCGGCTGCGCTCGCGGCGGGCAGCGATGCCGGCGGCCGTATGGACGACGCGGCGCCGGCCGTATGGACTAGGAGTGAACCGGTCGGGGCCATCACTTGGGGGACGGGGGACGCATTTCCTTCGACGTGGGTGGCGCTGCCGCTGCTCGATGCCGACGGAGTGCTGCCCGAACTGGCGTCCGGGTCCGTCGCGGTCGATGACTCAGCAACCGCGCTCGCGGCATCCTGGGTCCACCCAGGCCGTTACTTCGTGACGATACCCACTGGCACGGACGTCGGTGCGGATCCGGCCGTCCGGACCCGGCTGCTCGGCGCCGCATCCGCGCTCCGGCGGATGGGAGGCCGGCCCGTGGTCCCGGTCGTCATGCGGACCGGTGCCACCTTCGACCAGCGTCTCAGTCTCTGGGCAAGAGATGCGCATGCCTCGCTGGACCCGCGCCACGCGGACCGGGAGATCTCCTCGGCGATAGGGGCGGTCGCCCGCGATGGTCTCGCTGGCCTCGATCGGCTTCTTGCCATTCCCGATGTTGTCGTGCTCTTCTCGGAGCCGCCCGACCGCGCCGCCGGGTGGGACATCCTGCAGCGTGCTCCCGCCGATGCGACGGTCGTGGTCGCGGGGACGTCCGTGCCGTTGGCGGCAGGGGGATGGACGCAGGATCTGCTGATGCCCGACGCTCCTGATGAGAATGCCTTCGAGGACGCGATGAGGAATGCGCCGCTCGCGTGTGCGATCCTTGCCATCGCCGAGCGTCCATTGCGTCTGGACGAGGTGGCGGAGATGTCGGGTTGCCGCGATCAGGATCTCGCCGGTCTTGGACAGACGCTCGTGCGTATCGGTGATCGGCGCGTCCTTGGACGCACGGCGCGCTCCAGGGTGACGGCCGAGTTGGGGCCGGATTTCGTCGCGGACGCCCGTCGGAGGTGGATCTCCCGACTCGCCGCGGGGTCGCTTGCGGTCGACTTCGAGGCGCTGGTGGAAATCTGTCGGCAGTATCTGGAACTGGGCAGGGGCGAAGCCGCCGCAGAGGCGATGAACGCTGCTTGGCATGTCGTCGGTGGCCGCTGGTCCATCACGCAGAAGCGGCGTTTGTTCGGGCTGGCGGCGCGAAGCCCGGCGGTGCGCGATGGCCTCGAGGATGGCGCGGTCCTCGACGTCGCACAAGCGGCGGTCGAATTGCAGGAAACCAATCTGGCGGGCCTGATCCTCGACCGCGTCGCCCCGGCCACGACTCTGGATCGAATGCGCCGCCATGCGCTCTTGGCGGAATGCCGAAAGGCCGACGTCGGTCCGGGCGCACCGCGGACCGGCATCTTGCGGCATGCGGAGGATGCCGTGGCCTGCGCAGAGGAGTTGGCCGCCGGCGATCCGCGATACCCGGCGCTTCTGAGCCAGCGGCACAACCTTGCGCGCATCCGCCAGTATTTCGAACACGACTACGATGGCGCGCTCGCAGTCTACCAGGAGATAATGCGGCTTCTCGATCCTGGGCTATTCACGGATGCGGCCAGCGCCCAACTCTTCGCCGCATGCGCTCGGAACGGTGCCGAATGCCTCCTGGATCCCGCGGCGCGGCCGCTCGACGGGGTCGTTCGCGACCGCATCGATGAGCTGCTGCGAAGGGGGTGCGATGCCGCCGCTGGCCATGATGTTCTCCACGCCGTCGCGGACATCACCTATACGCGCGCCCGGACCGCGGAGGCGGCCGGAGACGACGCCGGTGCGGCCGATTTGCTTCGCGGTCTGGTCGAGGGTCCCTTAGAGGACGAGTATGCGCTCACGACGGCGATAGCCGCGTGTCGACTGTTCTGGAACGATCTGCGCCGGGGTCGGGCCGCGTTCGAATGGGAGCGGCTGGTTCGGCTCCTCCGTCGGTTAGATCTGTTCGACCATGCGTGGGCGGTCCGGACGGCGATCAAGGCCAGACTCCGGGCCGTTCGTGTTCTGATGGAACGCGGCGGGGCTGCGGACCTCGAACATGCCGCGCAGCTGATCGCCCAGAACCGCGAGCAGATCGGGCGCTACCCCGGCCTCGGCGGTCAGGAGGATGCGCGCTCCGCCGCAAGGACCGAGGCGGCGGCCGACGTCATCCAGGGAGATGGAGGCACGGCGTGGGCGGAGTTCGCCGCAGGTCCGCGTGCGCGAATGCTTCCCGCCGACTGGGCCAGTCGTACGGCTGCCGAGATTTGGGAGGAGATGGGCTGATGGGCACGGCGAGCTTCGGGGGCGGAAGCGGATCGATCGGTGGCGGTGGTTCGGGATCCGGGGGGGCGGGTGGCTCGCTGCTGCGCGCCATCGAGAACCTGCGGGAGATTTCGAGGCGCCTGATGGCCGACGGTGACCAAGCCCGGCTCACCAGGGAGGTCAACGTACTTCTGCGGCACCGCGGTCGCGCCTCCTCGGTGAAGACGTTGCTCAGCGATGGCTTCGCGGATGCGCTCTTCGGCGATCTGCTCGACGTGAAGCGCCGGCTCGACGAAAACGAGCGCTGGGCCGACATCGCCGCTGCGTACGGCGTCACGACCGGCGCTCGCTCGCTGGAGGCATTCTGCGACAACCGGATCGACGCCGCGCAACGGGCCCACGACTATGCCCTCGACGATCGCTCGGTCGAAAGGGGATCGGCCGCCTTCCGTCACTTCATGGCAAGCGCCATCGGAGGCGACCTGAATGTCGCCGACCAAGGTGACGCCGCAGCGATCGATGCGTCGCTTAACCGCGCCTACTTCAACAACACCGCCGGCTACTTCCTCGGCGACCTGTTGGCAAAGGTTGTCGCTGCGGATTCGGTGCTCCCCCTCGGCGCCGCGACGCCTGCAGTGGAAATGGCGACACATACGGTCGCCATCGCCATCTACGACCGCTTCGACAGGAAGTTTGTCAGGAAGGAGAAGGCGGTTCCGCGCGACGTGCTGAAGATCCTGGCCGAAAATTATGCGGACCTGGTGACCGGGTCATGAGCGCGGCCGGCAAGGTGACAAGCCGGGTCGTCGCCATCAAGGCCCCGCAGGGTGGCAGGATCGAGCTCGATCTCGATTTGAGCGCCATCCGGTGGCACGACGGCCGGGGTCTCGGTGCAGCCGGACCCGATCCGCGCGCGCTGGATCTCCTCGAGATCGCCCGCCTTGTTTGGGAGGTCGAGCGCTACACTCCGAAGCGCGTCTCAAGCGAGCGAGTCAGGACCGTCAACGTCGAGATGCCGCTGCGCGCGCCCGACGCATGGACAGAGCCGGCGCACCAGGCGCTTGTGGGCATGCTGCGCCTCCTCGGCAACGCCGAGTGGCGATTCGAATTCACGAAGCGTGCGGGGCGGACCGCACTCGACGACCTCGGCGGTGGAAAGGCCGGGGTGGGCGAGTCCGACACCGTGATGCTGTTCTCCGGCGGGCTCGACAGCACCTGCGGCCTCGGCTGGCTGAAGAAGAACGGCGTCGAGGCGGTGCTCGCGTCCTTCTATGGCGCCAAGACCAAGCAGGAGGCGATTGCAGCGCAGTTCCGGATCGGGCGGCACGTCCAGGTCGGATGCACGTGGGATAACGGCCGGCGACGATTCGGTGGCCAATTCCAGTATCGCTCCTTCATGTTCCTGGCACTCGGAGCGGTGCTCGCCCGATCGTTGGGGGCGAAGACCCTCCTGCAGTTTGAGAACGGCCCCCTCTCGATCGCGATCCCGCCCTCGCCGACCTACCGGATGACGCGCCACGCGCACCCCAAGCTCCATCGACTCGCGGAGACCCTGTTCTCGATTCTGTTCGGTTCCCCCCTCGAGGTGGCCAATCCGTTTCTCAGTTCCACGAAGCGCCAGATGGCCGAGCTCTTGAGAGGCGAGATCGGACGGAAGGAGTTCGATGCCGTCGTCCGGAGGACGGAGACCTGCTGGAACCTGACTTCACGTCAGGTGATCGGCAAGATTGCCAAGAAGCCCGGCATTGCCTGCGGTCTGTGCGTACCCTGCGTGGTGCGGCGGACGGCCGTCCTCGGCAACGACGTGCAGCACGCCGTCGACCTCACGTCGCGAAAGGACCCCCATTTCAAGGATCCCAACGCCCGCGTTCATGTCGATGCCTATCTCGGCTGGTCGAACGCGCTGACCGGCCCGGGCTACGATCTAAACCGGTTCGCCTTCGAGGCGCCCCAGGTCGTCAGGGAGGCGGTTTCGAACTCGGCGGGGATGCTGACGATGGATACGACGTTCGACCTGTGCAGAACCTTTGCCCAGGAGCTCATTGGGGCGTTTCCCCGGCCATGAGTCACTCACACAATCTGGATCGGGCGTCCGTCGCGCTTAGCGTCAAGCAGCCTTGGGCCGAACTGATCATGCTGGGCCGCAAGACCATTGAGGTCCGCACATGGTCGACGGGGCACCGCGGCGCGCTGTTCCTCCATACCGGCCGGCGACCGGCGGAAGGCGCTTTCGGCCTCTTCCCGGACATCGACGCCCGCTTTCTGGGGGGGTTCATCGGGCTGATCGACCTCGTCGACATCGAGCAGTTCGGACAGGCGTCATGGAGCCGCCTGAGGCCGCAGCACCTGGTGCCCGGTCCGATGCCGGACGCGGCCTACGGATGGCGGCTCGCCAACCCGAGGAGACTGGCGACCCCGATGAAGGGAAGCGGCTCGCTCGGAATCTTTCCGGTTCCGACGACGGTGGCGGAGGCGCCGCTCGTCATTCCCTGACGATGCGACTTTCATCACTCCTTGTGCGGACGTAAGTGGCACCTCGAGATGCGCAGGGCGCGGTTTGGAGCAACGGCGGTCGTTCGCTGCCCGCGGTTACCAAGCCGCCAGTCTCCTTTCGGGCCACAGCGGCCATTCAGGTGGCGTTGCGCGTGAGGAGGTCCTGATTTATCGCCAGCAGCAAAGGATCGGCGGTCCACGGGGTGCTCCGCTTCCGGCTTCAAAAATTGTGCCAATTCACTATACGTCTGCGGCGCAAATCGCGTTTTCTGCGCCAAGGAAATCAACGACTTAGCCCTCGAAAAAACCGGCTGCGAATCCCGCCGCCCCAGCCAGGAGGCGCGGGCCAGGATCGTGGGCGCGTCGCTGTGCGTGAAGGCTGGCGAGGTGGGTGTTTTGCTCGCAAGCACGGCTTGACCCGCGGGGTCCGAGCACCCACATGGGTTATGTTGTCACTCTCCGATCGAGAGTGCCAATCGCAAATTGGTAGCGCTGGCTCCCGCTTGTGAAGCGACGACTTCGTCGCGATCCAGCGCGAGGACCATGAGCCATGACATTCCGCCCCCTCCACGACCGGGTGCTCGTGCGCCGCGTCGAAGCCGCCGCGAAGACAGCGGGCGGCATCATCATCCCCGACACGGCGCAGGAAAAGCCGCAGGAAGGCGAAATCGTCTCCGTCGGTTCCGGCACCCGCGCCGAAGACGGCACGGTGACTCCGCTCGACGTCAAGGCGGGCGACAGGATCCTGTTCGGCAAATGGTCCGGAAGCGAGGTCAAGCTCGACGGCGAGGACCTGCTCATCATGAAGGAAGCCGACATCCTCGGCATCGTCGGCTGAATTTGCGCGGGGGCCGAGCGTCCCCGTCATGCCAGCGAAGGCCGGCATCCATTCGGACTCAGCACGGACCCCAGCCTTCGCTGGGGTGACGCAATTGAAAGTAAGGAGCAATCAACATGGCAGCGAAAGACGTACGCTTTTCGCGCGACGCGCGCGAAAGCATCACCCGCGGCGTCGACATTCTCGCCAACGCCGTCAAGGTAACGCTCGGCCCCAAGGGCCGCACCGTCCTGCTCGACAAGAGCTATGGCGCGCCGCGCATCACGAAGGACGGAGTCACCGTCGCCAAGGAGATCGACCTCCACGACAAGTTCGAGAATATGGGCGCGCAGATGCTGCGCTCGGTCGCGTCGCGGACCCACGATCATGCCGGCGACGGCACCACCACCGCGACCGTCCTCGCCCAGGCGATCGTCCGCGAGGGCATGAAGTCGGTTTCGGCCGGCGTGAACCCGATGGACCTCAAGCGCGGCATCGACCTCGCCGTTACCCGCGTCGTCGAGGACCTGAAGGCGCGCTCCAAGCCGGTATCGAGCAACAACGAGATCGCCCAGGTGGGCATCATCTCCGCCAACGGCGACACGGTGGTCGGCGAGAAGATCGCCGAAGCGATGGACAAGGTCGGCAAGGAAGGCGTCATCACCGTCGAGGAGGCCAAGGGCCTCGAGTTCGAGCTCGAGGTCGTCGAGGGCATGCAGTTCGACCGCGGCTATCTCAGCCCCTATTTCATCACCAATGCCGAGAAGATGCAGGTCGAGCTCGCCGATCCCTACATCCTGCTCCACGAGAAGAAGCTCTCCAACCTGCAGGCGATGCTCCCCATTCTCGAAGCCGTCGCCCAGTCGGGCCGTCCGCTGCTCATCATCGCCGAGGACATCGAGGGCGAGGCTCTGGCTACGCTCGTCGTCAACAAGCTTCGCGGCGGCCTCAAGGTCGCGGCGGTCAAGGCGCCGGGCTTCGGCGATCGCCGCAAGGCGATGCTCGAGGACATGGCCATCCTGACGGCCGGCCAGGTCATCACCGAGGATCTCGGCATCAAGCTGGAGACGGTGACGCTCGACATGCTCGGCACCGCGAAGCGGGTCACCATCGACAAGGACAAGACCACGATGGTCGACGGCGCCGGCACCTCGGACGCGATCAAGGCGCGCGTCGATGCGATCCGCGGCCAGATCGAGCGCTCCGATAGCGAGTATGACATGGAGAAGCTCCAGGAGCGCCTCGCCAAGCTCGCCGGCGGAGTCGCGATCATCAAGGTCGGCGGCTCTTCGGAGCTCGAGGTCAAGGAGCGCAAGGACCGCGTCGACGACGCGCTCAGCGCCACCCGCGCCGCGGTCGAGGAGGGGATCGTCCCCGGCGGCGGCACGGCGCTTCTCTATGCGTCCAAGGTCCTGGATGGACTCGCGGGCGCCAATGACGAGCAGACTCGCGGTATCGACATCGTCCGCCGCGCGCTCCAGTCGCCCCTGCGCCAGATCGCGGAGAATGCGGGCTTCGACGGCGCCGTGGTGGCCGGCAAGCTGATGGATCAGCAGAGCCAGACCTTCGGCTTCAACGCCCAGACGGACGCTTACGAGGATCTCGTCACCGCGGGCGTCATCGATCCCACCAAGGTCGTTCGCTCTGCGTTGCAGGACGCGGCGTCGGTCGCCGGCCTCCTCATCACCACCGAAGCGGCGGTCGCCGAACTGCAGGAGGATGAGCCTGACGGCTCCGCCACATCCGGCGGCGGGATGGGCGGGATGAACTTCTAAAGGGGATTCGCCGTGAACGACAAGATGACGATCGTCGGGGCGGCGGACGGCCCTCCGGGCTCCGAAGCGCCGGCTGTTCCCGCCGGAATCCTCCTCCACAAATTCGTGAAGGCGGACAGTTGGCGAGGCGCCCTTACCCCGGACGCCACCGGCGCGAACCTGCCGCGACGCGGCTCGGCGTGGATTTACGCCAAAGAGATTGTCGTCTCTCCGGCCGACCGGAGGGTCGGGGCGACTTCGCGCGAGATCACGAACGGCGTTGTCGAACGCGGTTATTTCCTGTTCCCGATCAGCGACGACGCGTGACCGAGGCTTTGCAAGGAGAGCGGCGATGACGGTTACCGGAGGACGGGTGGTCAGGACGCCGGGGGAGGCGCAGCCCTACAAGGTCGTGCTGGAGCACGAACAGACCCACGATACCGAACACCCGGTCTCGACGGTGAGCGAGGGCGAAATCTATATTCGGTCGAAGCAGCCTCTCCCCTCGGGCGGGGCTTTCGATTTCGGGAGTTCCCGGGGCAGCCCCGCGGATCGGGGCGGGTGGAGCACGCGGGACGCAGACGGACCGCCGACCGACGCCGGCCCTGCGCCCCGGAAGATAGCATGATCCAGATTGCCGCGGCCGCAACCACAAGGACGCACAAGCGTATCCTCTGGGTCGTGAGGAGCTGAGGATTATGAGGTCGTTCAAGGATCCGTCTTTTCAGGATCGGATTGGCAGCGCAGCGGATGCGAAGAAGAAGGCTTTGGACAATTTGCGTTCGAAGCCGCCCGTCGACGATAAACTGGTTGCCGAGCGCCAGGCAGCCCGCCTCAAGCGTGAAGCGGGGGCGGCCGCGAAGCGCGCCGCCAGGAAGTCGGCGGACCAGGCCGCCAGGGACGCGAAAGCCTCCGAGCAGGCGGCAAAGGCCACGGCCGCTTCCGCGCTCCCGAGCGAGGCGGAGCGGAAGGCGGCACGAGACGCCCGTTACGCGGCTCGGAAAAGCCGCAAATAAGCTGTGCCCCAGAGCGCTAGAGCGGAGTTTGGCTGAGTGGAATCGTCACCCCGAACGGAGGAGCCCGTCAAAGTAGTATTTTGATGGGAACCCGATCCGGGATCCACCTTCTTGCGGGCGAGCTCCGGCGGCGCGTCCGTATGGGCCCCAGCCTTCGCTGGGGCGACGGAGCCTCCCTCGTCATGCCAGCGCAGGCTGGCATCCATGCGGACTGCGAGTTTCGGCGGCGCGGCAGCATGGGCCCCAGCCTTCGCTGGGGCGACGGAGCGGCCCTCGTCATGCCAGCGCAGGCTGGCATCCATGCGGACTCCGCAGGTCCGGCGGCGCGTCCGTATGGGCCCCAGCCTTCGCTGGGGCGACGGAGCCTCCCTCGTCATGCCAGCGCAGGCTGGCATCCATGCGGACTCCGCAGATCAAGACGGAAAGGGTGTGCGTCCTCGTCATGCCAGCGCAGTCTGGCATCCATGCGGACTCCGCAGGTCAAGGTGGAGGCCGGATCAAGTCTGTCCTGAGCCTGTCGAAGGGCCTGTCCTGAGCCTGTCGAAGGGTCCGGCATGACGGGGACGAACCCAACTGGAAAACGCTCTAGCCGCAAGCCGACGATGTTAGCCCGTCACCTGCCGCCCAGCCGGGGACAATGGAATCCGCCCCGGCGCAAGCCTCATTTCGCCCCGGCGGCGAAGCGGATCGCGGCGCCGCCGCCGGGCGCGAGGCGCAGCGTCAGCACGTCGGCGCTGGTCACCTTGCGCTCCTCGATGACGATGTCCTTGCCGTGGCCGCGATAGTCCGCCGTCGGGCCGTCGCGGTAGATCTGGGCGCGATAGGTCCGGCCGGGCGTCAGGAAGGACAGGGGCACCGCCAGCGCCCGGCCGTTCTCGTCGGTGACGGAGCCGAGATACCAGTCCTCGCTGTTCCGGTCCTTCCTGGCGATGGTCACGAAGTCGCCGATCTCGCCGTTGAGGACGAGGCTCTCGGCCCAGTCGGTAGGGACGTCCCGGATGAAGCGGAAGGGGCCGGGATAGGCGCGGTAATTCTCGATAAGGTCCGCCGCCATGACGATCGGCGAATAGATGACGACATAGAGGGCGAGCTGCTTGGCCTGGGTCGACTGGATAGGCTGCCCGCGGCCCTCGAGGCTGAGGACGCCCGGCGTGAAGTCCATCGGCCCCGCCAGCATGCGCGTGAAGACGAGGTTTGCCTCATGCTCGGGCGGATTGGGCGGCTGCCCCCAGGCGTTATATTCCATCCCTCGGGCGCCTTCGCGGGCGACCCAGTTCGGCCAGGTGCGCCTGAGGCCGGTATCCTTGATCGGCTCGTGCGGATTGACGGCGATGTGCCGCCTCGAGGCCTCCTCGACGACCTTGAGGTGGTGGCGCGCCATCACCTGCCCCTCGTGCCATTCGAAATGGATCTTGCCGTCGGCGCCCCGCGCCTGAATGCCGCCCATGTCGGCGACATAGCCGGTCTTGACCGCATCGATGCCGAGCCGGGCGTAGAGATCGAGCGCGGCGCCGAGCTGCGGCTCGTAATTGGCGATGTTGCCGCCCGTCTCGTGGTGACCGATCAGGTGGACGCCCTTCGAGCGGGCGTAGCGGGCGAGCTCCTCGATGTCGAAATCGGGATAGGGCTCGGTGAAGCTGAAGTCGCGTCCGTTGCCGAACCAGCCGTCGTTCCAGCCCCTGTTCCATCCTTCCACCAGCACGCCTCGAAAGCCGTTGGCGGCGGCGAAGTCGATGTAGCGCTTGACGTTGGCTGTATTGGCGCCGTGGCGCGGCCCCGGCCCCCACGTCTCCTTGTCGAGATGCATCGCCCACCACACGCCGACATATTTGAACGGCGTGAACCAGCGGCGGATGTCGGGCAGCCGGCTGGGCTCGTTCAAATTCAGGATCAGGTTGTTGGTGACGAGGCCGCCGGCGCTGTCGGCGATCTGCATCGTCCGCCACGGCGTCGCGAAGGGCGCGGCGCGGCGCACCTTCGCTCCGTCGGACGAGGGCGTGAGCGCCGCGCGGAAGCGGCCCTGGCCGTCGTTCTGGAGGTTCATCCCGGAATAGTCGACCAAAGCGGCCTCGTGGAAGGCGATGTGGAGCCCGCCTTCGGTCCGGATCGTCATCGGCGTCTGCGCCACCCCGACCTCGGTGAGCGGCGTCCGGTTGTAGAGATATTCCTCCCGGTTCCACTGGAAGGCGGGGATCCACCAGGCGGTGGCGGGGTCGGCGACGGCGAACTCGGTCAGCTCCTCCGCGATGGCGACGTTGCGGAGCGCCGGCTGGTCGGGGAATTCGTAACGGAAGCCGATGCCGTCGTCATAGACTCGGAAGACGATGTCGAGCCGGCGCTTGAGCTCGGACGTCTCGGCCAGGGTGACCCTCAGCTCTTCATAATGGTTGCGGACGAAGCGCCGCTCTCCCCACGGCTGCTCCCACGTCTCGTCGACGCTGCGCGCGGCGGTGCCGGCAATCGCGAAGTTGCGGGCGAGCGGCGGCCCGTCGGTCAGCAGGAAGCCCAGGCGGGAGGGGAGGATCACCGGCCGGCCGAGCCGTGAGACGGCATATTCCGGCCGCCCCTCGCCGTTGACGGTGACCGTGACGGTGAGGACATGGCCCGGCGAGCTCACGCTGGCCGGCTCGGCGGCCGGGGCCTGGCTCGCGAGGGACAGCAAAGCGAGGGCGAAAAGGATGCGGATCACCAGCGGGCTCCTTCGAGCAACGGGCTTGCCAGCGGCGGGCGCGGCTGGCTAATTCCCCCTATGGAAAAGTTTGCAGCAAAGTTTGCATGATGACGCGGCGCAACACCCGGCTCGAGGATATCGCGCGGCTCGCCGGCGTGTCGATCTCCACCGCGTCGCGGGCGCTCAACGACAATCCGGCGATCAACGCGCGCACCAAGCAGCGCATCTGGAAGCTCGCGCGCGAGCACGATTATCCCTTCCGCCGCTACATGCCGGCCGGCCCGATCGGCGCCACCGGCACGATCGCCCTGGTCGTGCCGCGTCCGCAGGGCCGCGAAGGCCAGCTCGACGATCCTTTCTTCCTCGAGCTGGTCGCGGGCATCAGCGATGCCGCGCGCGAGCGGGGCTGCGACCTCCTCGTCAGCCATTTCGCCCCGACCAGCCTCGACGATCTCTCCGCGGCGATGGGCACGAGCCGAGCCGACGGCGTGATCTTCCTCGGCCAGAGCTCGCTCCACCACGCCTTCAACCGGCTGGCGGACAGCGAGGCGCGATTCGCCGTGTGGGGCGCCCAGCTTCCCGACCAGGCCTATTGCTCGGTCGGGTCGGACAACCTTGCCGGCGGCAAGCGCGCGACGCTGCACCTCGCCCGGCTCGGCCGCAAGCGCATCGTCTATCTCGGCGACACCGAAGCGCCGGAGGTCAGCCAGCGCGTGCGCGGCTATCTCGACGCCGCCGAGCAAGCGGGGCTGGCGCAGGATCCGGCTTTGATGGTGCCGGCGCATTTCACGGTCGAATCCGCCGAGGCGTCGGTCGACGCGCTCCTCGCCCGCGGCCTCGGCTTCGACGCGATCGTCGCGGCCAGCGACCTCATCGCGCTCGGGGCGATCCGTTCCTTGCTCCACCATGGCATGAGGGTGCCGGAGGACGTCTCGGTGGTCGGCTATGACGACGTGCCCTTCGCCCGCTACAGCCGCCCCGCCCTCACCACCGTCTCGCAGGACACGGCCCGGGCGGGCCGCCTCCTCGTGTCGAAATTGCTCGACACCGGGGCGGGGGGCGAGATGCGCTCGGAGCGGCTGTCGACGGACCTCATCGTCCGCGAATCCTGCGGAGGCTGAGCCCGCTTTCACCGCACCCGCTCGGCGATCCAGCCGGAGAGGGGCTTCAGCGCCTCGCCCGCCTCCGCGACGATGCGCCAGCCGGAGGGGAGGGGCCAGTCGACCGCCGCCTCGCCGAGGTTGAAGGCGCACAGCAGTCGGGCCTCGCCCTCGCCGCGCTCGAAGGCGAGGAGGGGGGCGGGCGCGTCCACCGGACGGATGGCGCCGAGGCGGAGCGCTTCGCGCGCCTTGCGCAGCGCGATCAGCCGCCGGGTGAAGGCGAGCATCGAGCCGGCGTCGGCCGCCTGCCGGTCCACCGCCAGCGGCAAATGCCTCGGGTCGAGCGGCAGCCAGGGCTCGGCGACGGAGAAGCCGCCGTTCGGCGCGTCCGTCCGCCACGGCATCGGCGTCCGCGCGCCGTCGCGGCCCTGCGTCTGCGGCCAGTTGGCGATCGCCTCCGGGTCCCGCAGCCGCTCGAACGGCACGTCGGCCTGCGGCAGGCCGAGCTCTTCCCCCTGGTAGAGGAAGACGTTGCCCCTGAGCGCCATGAGGAGGAGCATCGCCTGCCGTGCGAAGGCGTCGGCGTCGCCCGCGCCGAGCCAGCGCGACACCACCCGCGGCGCGTCGTGGTTGGAAAAGGCCCAGCTCGGCCAGCCTTCGCCCGGCGCGCCCGGCCACAAAGCCATGGCGTCGTGGATCAGCGCCGCGGTCAGCCGGCGGGCGTAGAGGAAGTTGAAGCCGTAGGCGCTGTTCAGGCGGTCATTGCCCTGCGTGAACCGCTTCATCTCCGCATCCGCCTGCTCGCCGCCCACCTCGGCCACCGTGAAGCGGCCGCCGTAGGAATCGAGCAGCCGCCGCACCCGGCTCAGGAATTTGGGGATGTCGGGGTGCGACTGGTTGTGGAAATGGTGCTGGAAGTCGAACGGGCGGGTCCTCGGCCCAAGCCCGGGGGCGACCGGCGGATTGTCGGTCAGCGAGGGGTCGTGCATCGAGAAGTTGATCGCATCCAGCCGGAAGCCGTCCACGCCGCGGTCGAGCCAGAAGCGGGCGGTGGCGAGCAGGGCCTCCTGGACCTCGGGATTGTGGACGTGGAGGTTGGGCTGCTGGGGCAGGAAGTTGTGCAGATAATATTGCCCGCGCCGCGCGTCCCACGTCCAGCAGGGGCCGTAGAAGACCGACTGCCAGTTGTTCGGCGGCGACCCGTCCGGCCTGGCGTCGGCCCAGACGTACCAGTCGGCTTTGGCGTTGTCGCGGCTCGACCGGCTCTCCTGGAACCATAAATGGTGGTCCGAGGTGTGCGAATAGACCTGGTCGACGACGACCTTGAGGCCGAGCCGGTGCGCCTTGGCGACCAGCGCGTCGAAGTCGGCGAGGGTGCCGAAGATCGGGTCGACGCCGCAATAATCGGCGATGTCGTAGCCGAAATCCTTCATCGGCGAGGTGAAGAAGGGCGACAGCCAGATCCCGTCCACCCCCAGCGACGCGACATAGTCGAGGTGCCGGGTCACCCCCGGCAGGTCGCCGATGCCGTCGCCGTTGGTGTCGGCGAAGCTGCGCGGATAGATCTGGTAGATCACCGCGCCGCGCCACCATTCGGCCGCCGCCGCCGCCACGGCGGGCGCGATCCGCTCGAGGCTCGCCTGGCTCACCGCGCGGCGCTCCGGCACACGACATAGTCGAGCGGCGCGATCTCGACCCGGTAGCTGCCCGGCGCGCTCGCCGCGCCCGGGCAGCGGCCGTGGACGCTCGTCCAGGCGATCGAGCCCGTATCGACCGCCACCTGCGCGGCGACCGGCGCCTTGCCCGTGTTGAACGCGACCAATGTCTCGCCCCCCCCCGACGGCGCCCGGCGGGAGAAAGCGAACAGCCCCGCCTCGTCGCCATAAGCGCGCACGACCTGCTCGCCCGAGCGAAGCGCCGAGTCGCCGCTCCGCACCGCCGCCATCCCCGCGATCGCCCGGTAGAGCGCCGAGCCGGTATCGAAATTCGCCTCCGCCGTGGTCGCCGCCGATCCGACCAGCCGGTTGTCGTTATAGGAGGCGACCCGGCTCGCGAACATGTCCTCGCGCGCGTCCTGGTCGCCGCCGTCCCCGGCGAACCCCTGCTCGTCGCCATAATAGACGACCGGGCTTCCGCGGCTGAAGAAGAGCATGGCGTGGCCGAGGATCACCCGCCTCAATATCTCGTCCTCGCTCGCGCCGGGATTGGCCTCCCGGACGAAGCGCGCGAAGC
The DNA here is from genome assembly GCA_036403015.1 of Allosphingosinicella sp. GTDB lineage: Bacteria > Pseudomonadota > Alphaproteobacteria > Sphingomonadales > Sphingomonadaceae > Allosphingosinicella. Next base: position 81,113 of record DASWRU010000090.1, on the reverse strand, counting down.
GGCCCATGTCGTGATTGCCGAGGAAGGTGGGCAGGCGCCGGGCCGCGGCCTCGCCGCCGGCATAAAGCGGGTCGGCGGCGAACAGCCGCGCCAGCCGAGCCGTCGGCGCCCCCTTCGCCACCACGTCGGTCACCGCCGACTGGAAGGCGAAATCGAGCACGGCGGGATAACGGTCGACGATCGTGAAGCGGGCGAGCGTGCCCGGATCGGGATCGTACACCTCGCCGAAGATGTGGAAGTTGGGAATGCCGCGCGCCTTGGCCCGCTGCAGCATGGCCGGAACGAAGGCCTGCCAGAATTCCGGGTTCACGTGCCGCGCCGTATCGATCCGGAAGCCGTCGACCGCGAAGTCGTCGATCCACTTCCCGTAAATCTCGATAAACCCCTCGACCACCCGCGGATTCTCGGTGAACAAATCGTCCAGCCCGGAGAAATCGCCCATCGTCGAGCTCTCGCCGCTGAACGTCGAATCGCCGCGATTATGGTAGTAAATGGGGTCGTTGAGCCAGGCGGGCACCTTCGCCTGCTCCTCGCCCTTCGGCACGTAGGGCGTGTAGGCGAAGTCGGGGCGCGCCAGGCGGGCGAAATTGTCCGGGCGCTGCCCGGCGGCCTCGATCCCCTCGAAGCCCCGGTTGATCGCCGCGCCCCCGATGCCGCCGCGCCGCGCGAAGGGATAATCGGCGATGCTCCGATAGGCGCAGTCGTTCTTCGGGCATTCGCGATATTTGATGACGTCGGCCGTGTGGTTGGTGATGATGTCGAGATAGACCTTGAGGCCGCGCGCATGCGCCGCGTCGACGAACGCCTTCAAGTCCGCGCGCGTGCCGAAATGCGGGTCGACGTCGGTGAAGTCGGTGATCCAATAGCCGTGATAGCCCGCCGATTCCCGCCCCGGCGGCCCCTGGACCGCCTTGTTGCGGTAGACGGGGCCAAGCCAGATCGCGGTCGCGCCGAGCCCGGCAATGTAATCGAGCCGCTGCGTCAGGCCTTTCAAATCGCCGCCATGGTAGAAGCCCTTGTGGGTCGGGTCGAAGCCGGTGCGCAGGCGGTCGCCGGAAAGCCCGCCGCGGTCGTTGGATGAATCGCCGTTCTCGAAGCGGTCGGGCAGCACGAAATAGACGATCTCGTTCTCCGGGGTGCGGTCGAGATAGGATAGGGCCGGCGGGGCGCCGAGGCCCGCGCCGCCGAGGGCGGCGAAGGCGATAGCGGCCAACGCCGCCTTCTTCGCGCCTCCTGCGAGCATGTCCTTTCCTCCCGCTTGCCGGGGCGGCCGAATACCGCGCGCCCTCTTTTTTGCAATTGTTTGCAGAACTCGGGCGAGCCGGTCAAGCCCCGCTCCCCACCAAATTGGCACGCCATATCATTTCGGGCTTGCAAGTTTCGGCGGAAGTTTGCATTAATTTGCGGAACGACACGAAGATCGCGCACGAACGCGGCGAGAGGATGCCGGGGCGAACCCAAAGGGGCTTGATCCGGAAGAAGAGCGTGAGGGGGCCTGCCGGCGCGGCTTTTCCGCCGTTTTCGGCGTCGGCGACGGGTCCCCGGCAAGGCAATCGGCCGCGCGGGTGGGGGCATTCGCGGGGCCGCAACGGGAGGATCAGATGATCAATCTTTTCGAGTCGCGCCGTCGCAGCCTGCTTGGCGGAGCGGCCCTTCTGGCGCTGGCCATCGGCGGCACGCCCGCTTTCGCCCAGGCCGGGACGGCCCCGGCCGCCGGGCAGGACACCGCCTCGACCGATCCGAACGATCCCAATGCGGCCGCGCCGGACGACGGTCAGGCCATCGTCGTCACCGGCTTCCGCGCCTCGCTGGAAAGCGCGGTCAACGAGAAGAAGCGCCGCGACCAGGTCGTCGAATCGATCTCCGCCGAGGATATCGGCAAGCTCCCCGACGCCTCGATCGCCGAATCGATCGCCCGCCTCCCCGGCCTCACCTCGCAGCGCGTCTCCGGCCGCTCCAACTCGATCTCGATCCGCGGCTTCGGCCCCGATTTCTCGACCACCCTGCTGAACGGGCGCGAGCAGACCTCGACCGGCGACAACCGCGCGGTCGAATATGACCAATATCCGTCCGAGATGATCAACCAGGTGCTGGTCTACAAGACGCCGATGGCGAGCCTCGTCGGCCAGGGCCTGTCCGGCACCGTCGACCTGAGAACCATCCGCCCGCTCGAATATGGCAAGCACGTCTTCTCGATCGGCGCCCGCGGCACCTATGCCGAAATCGGCAAGCTCAACGCCGGCTCGAAAGACCTCGGCTACCGCGTCAACGGCATCTTCGTCACCCAGAATGCGGCGGACACGGTCGGCCTCGCGCTCGCCGCGAGCTGGAACGACGAGCCCTACCAGATCGAGGAGTTCAACTCCTGGGGCTGGCCGACCTTCGATGCCAACCAGCAGCCTTATTGCCGCGTCGTCAACAATGCCTGCGCCGGCGCGCTTCCGGCCTATGCCGCGGCCAACGGCCAGGCGATCATCGGCGGCTCCAAATCCTATGTGACGTCGAGCCAGCTGAAGCGCCTCGGCCTCCAGGGCACGCTCGAGTTCCGGCCGATGCCGAACTTCACCACGACGATCGACGCCTTCTATTCGGACTTCAAGGACGACCAGATCAAGCGCGGCATCGAGCTTCCGCTCTATTGGGGCGGCTACACGCTGCAGCCCAATTACACGGTCGGCGGCGGCCTCGTCACCAGCGGCACCTTCACCGGCGTCAAGGGCGTGCTTCGCAACGACGTGTTCCAGCGCCACGCCAAGCTCTACTCGCTCGGCTGGAACGGCCGCTACGAGGGCGACGACGGCTGGAATATCATGGGCGACGCGGCCTTCTCGAAGACCGACCGCAACGAGCTGGTGCTGGAAAGCTATTCGGGCACCGGCCGCGGCGGCGTCGGCGCGACCGACTCGATCGGCTTCACGAGCGGCAACGGCCCGACGACCTTCACCCACGGCCTCAATTATGGCGATTACAACCTCATCCTGCTCACCAGCCCGCAGGGCTGGGGCGGCGACCAGACGGCGGTCAACGGCACCCGCATCCGCGGCGGGCAGGACGGCTATTACAACAACCGCATCATCAAGGACGAGCTCTGGCAGTTCCGAGCCCAGATCGAGAAGGAGCTGAACGGCTTCCTGAGCAGCGTCCAGGTCGGCGCCGATTACACCCATCGCGGCAAGACGCTGACTCCGGACGAGGCGTTCCTCGGCCTCGCCGCCAACACCAACGGCACGACCAGCGTGCAGGTGCCGTCGCAATACCGGCTCGGCACCACCAACCTCGCCTATCTCGGGCTTGGGCCGGTGATCAGCTACGATCCGCTCGCTTTGCTCAGCGCCGGCATCTACAACCTCGTTCCGAACCCCTATGGCGACGTCGTCGTCAAGGCCTACGACATCCGGGAGGAGCAGAAGATCCTCTACGGCCAGGCCAATATCCACTCGGCCATCGGCTCGGCCGAGCTCACCGGCAATTTCGGCGTTCAGGCGATCTGGACCGACCAGCGCTCGCACGGCGCGACCGCGATCCAGAGCCCGACCAACAATCCCAACGGCTCGCCCAACATCCTCGCCGTGCAGCGCAACGAAGGGGCGAAATATCTCGACGTCCTGCCGAGCCTCAACCTGTCGCTGCGGCTGCCGTCGGACTTCGTCATCCGCCTCGCCGCCGGGCGCGAGATCATCCGCTCCCGCCTCGACGACCTCAAGGCGACGCTCAGCTACGGCACCGCCATCGTCACCCAGAACGGCCAGCCGATCGGCATCATCAGCGGAAACTCCGGCAATCCCCAGCTCCGGCCGTGGCGCGCCAACGCGGCGGATCTTACGTTCGAGAAATATTGGGGGACGAAGGGCTATCTCGCCCTCCAGCTCTTCTGGAAGGATTTGCGAACCTACGTCTACAATCAGACGTTCAACAATTTCGATTTCTCCGCCTTCCCGATGCCGAGCCCCGGCACCTTCACCGATGCCGGCGGCGTCGTCCGGCCGGTCCCGGTGTCGCCGATCGGCAGCCTCACGGTTCCGATCAACGGCAAGGGCGGCAAGCTGTACGGCGCCGAGCTCGCCGCCACCTTGCCCTTCTCCGCCATCTCGTCGGCGCTGGACGGGTTCGGAGTCACCGGCGGCGTCTCCTACACCAAGACCACCATCCACCCGACGCCCGGCGCGCCTCCCGAGGACATTCCGGGCTATTCCAAGTGGGTGGCGAACGGCACCGCCTATTTCGAGAAATGGGGTTTCTCCGCCCGCGGCAGCGTCCGCTACCGCTCGAGCTTCGTCGGCGAGGTGTCGGGCTTCGGCGCCGCCCGAGTCCGCCGCCGCGCGGCCCCGGAGACGATCGTCGATGCCCAGATCGGCTACGAGTTCCAGACCGGCTCGGCGCTCCAGGGCCTCTCGCTCTTCGTCCAGGGCCAGAACCTCACCAACGAGCCGTTCGTGACCCACGATCCGGGCCAGCCGCTCCACATCATCGACTATCAGCGCTACGGGCGCCGGTACCTGGCCGGCTTCAACTTCAAGTTCTGATCCGGCACGAACCCATGTCGCGGGCTCCGTCTTCCGGGGGAGGGTGCCCAAGTCCTTCGAGACGGGCCTTCGCCAGGCTCAGTCCCTCCTCAGGATGAGCGGGTTGTCACCGCTCCCCGCTCATCCTGAGGAGCCGGTGAGCCTGTCGAACCGGCGTCTCGAAGGACGCTCCGGGCGATCGCGCTCGTTGCGGGGATCGGGTTTGGACCCTAGGCCTGTCCCATGAGCGGGGCGCGCGCCGTGCGGAAGGTGGTGATCGTCGGCGGCGGGACCGCCGGCTGGATGGCCGCCGCCGCGCTCGCCCGCTTCCTTCCGGGCCAGGCCGAAGTTCGGCTCGTCGAGTCCGAGGAGATCGGCACGGTGGGGGTCGGCGAGGCGACGATTCCGCAGCTTCGCCTGTTCAACCAGGGCCTCGGCCTCGACGAGGACGAATTCGTCCGCGCCACCGCCGGCACCTTCAAGCTCGGCATCGAGTTCGTCGGCTGGGGCGGGGGCGACGATCGCTACATCCACGCCTTCGGCACGATCGGCCGCGACCTCGGCCTCATCCCCTTCCACCATTATTGGCTTCGCCACCGGGCGGAGGGCGGCGTGACTTCCTTATGGGACTATTCGGCCTCGGCCGCGGCGGCGGCGCAGAACCGGTTCGGGCGCTCGGAGGAGCGGCCGGACCGGCTGCCCAGCGGCCTTGCTCATGCCTTCCATTTCGACGCTTCGCTCTACGCCGCCTGCCTGCGCCGCTACGCCGAGGCGCGGGGGGTTCGCCGCACCGAGGGCAAGGTGGCGCAGGTGCCGCTCCGCTCGGCCGACGGGACGATCGAGGCCGTGGTGCTCGAAGGCGGCGAGCGGATCGAGGGCGACCTCTTCCTCGACTGCTCGGGCTTTCGCGGGCTGCTGATCGAGCAGGCGCTGGCGACCGGCTATGAGGATTGGTCGCGCTGGCTGCCCTGCGACCGGGCGCTGGCGGTGCCCTGCGAGGCCGGGGGCGAGCTCACCCCCGTCACCCGCGCGACGGCGCGCGAGGCGGGCTGGCAGTGGCGCATCCCGCTCCAGCACCGCACCGGCAACGGTCACGTCTATTGCAGCGCCTTCACCTCCGACGAGGAGGCGGCGCGGGTGCTGCTCGCCAATCTCGACGGTCCCGCTCTGGCCGATCCAAGGCCGCTGCGCTTCGTCACCGGCAAGCGGCGCAAGGCCTGGAACCGCAATTGCGTCGCCCTGGGCCTGGCGGGCGGCTTCATGGAGCCGCTTGAATCGACCAGCATCCACCTCGTCCAGTCGGGGATCGCGCGGCTCCTCCAGCTCTTCCCCGGCCAGGGCGTGGTCGAGGCGGAGATCGACGAATATAATCGCCAGACGGACGCCGAGTGGCTGTCGATCCGCGATTTCCTGGTCTTCCATTATTGGGCGAACCGGCGCGACGGGGAATTCTGGCGGGCCTGCCGCGACATGGCGGTGCCGGAAAGCCTGACTCGGCGGGTGGAGCTGTTCCGCGCCAACGGCCGTATCTTCCGTAACAGCGAGGAATTGTTCGCCGAGGTCGGCTGGCTGCAGGTGATGCTGGGGCAGGGGATCGTGCCGGCGGGCTATCACCCGTTCGCAGACCAGCTCTCGGCCGGCCAGCTCGCCGAGTTCCTCGCCCTCGCCCGCAAGCATGTCGGCCATGTCGCCGGCCAGCTTCCGTCCCATGCCGATTTCATCGCGCGCCACTGCGCGATCCCCGAGCCGCGCGCGCGCGCCAGTGCAGGAGCAGCCCTTTGAACGACATGTCGAGCGCCACCGCCAAGCCGAGGCTCGGCTTCGCCCAATTGTGGAACATCAGCTTCGGCTTCTTCGGCATCCAGATCGGCTTCGCGCTTCAGAACGCGAACATGAGCCGAATCTTCCAGTCGCTCGGCACCAGCCTCGACGACCTGCCGGCTTTGTGGGTGGCGGCGCCGCTCACCGGCCTGCTCGTCCAGCCGATCATCGGCCATATGAGCGACCGCACCTGGCTGGGGCGGCTGGGGCGGCGGCGGCCCTATTTCCTCGCCGGGGCGGTGCTGGCGGCGCTGGCGCTGCTCGTCATGCCGGAATCGCCGGTTCTGCTGTTCGCGGCGGTGATGCTGTGGGTGCTCGACGCCTCGCTCAACATCTCGATGGAGCCGTTCCGCGCCTTCGTCGGCGACATGCTGAGGAAGGACCAGCACAGCGCCGGCTATGCCGTGCAGACCGCCTTCATCGGCGCCGGCGCGGTGGTCGGATCGATCGTTCCCTGGGCGCTCGAGCATATCGGCGTCTCCAATGTCGCGCCCCACGGCGGCATCCCCGACACGGTGCGCTACGCTTTCTGGTTCGGCGCCGCTGCTTTGTTCCTGGCGGTGCTTTGGACGGTGCTGACGACCTGCGAATACAGCCCCGATGAGATGGCCGGGTTCGAGGACGCCCGCGCCGACGAGGAAGACCATGTCGTCCGCAGGCTCGCGGCGCGCGGCTTCACCTCGAGCGCCGTCTGGATCGCCGCCGGCGCCCTGGTCGTGCTGGCGGTGCGCGAGCTCGGCCTCGAAAAGGAGGTCTATCTGCTCGGCGGGCTGCTCATCGCCTACGGCCTCGCCAGCCTCCTTGCCATCCGCGGCGCTCGGGGCGGCAGCGCTCCGAATATGCTGGGCCATATCGTCGGCGATTTCTCAGGCATGCCCGAGTTGATGAAGCGCCTGGCGCTGGCGCAATTCTTCAGCTGGTCGGCCTTGTTCATCATGTGGATCAACACCACGCCGGTCGTCGCCCAATATTTCTACGGCGCCGCCGACGCGGACAGCCCGGCCTATCAGGAGGGGGCGAATTGGGTGGGGGTCCTGTTCACCACCTACAACGGCGTCGCGGCCGTCGCGGCCTTGACCCTGCTCCCCTTCCTCGCCGCCCGGATCGGCCGGGTGCGCACCCATGTCGCGGCGCTGCTGTGCGGCGCCCTGGGCTATGCGAGCTTCTTCTTCCTGCGGGACCCCGAGCTCCTGATCGCCAGCGAAATCGGCGTCGGAATCGCCTGGGCCTCGATTCTCGCCATGCCCTACGCCATCCTCGCCTCCAGCCTGCCGCAGCGGAAGCTCGGCATCTACATGGGCCTGTTCAACGTCTTCGTCGTCGTTCCGCAGCTCCTCGTCGCGACGGTGATGGGCTCGATCATGAAGCGCTTCTTCCCGGCCGAGCCGATCTGGACCATGGCCTTCGCCGCCGGGGTGATGGTGCTGGCCGCCCTCGCCATGCTCCGCGTCGAAGAGCCGGCCAAGTGATCTTTCGCGCTTTTCTTGCCCTGCTGATCCTCTGCGGCGCCGCGGCACGGGCGGATCCCTACGCTCCGGTCGACCTCAGCGGGGTCAAGCACCCGGAATGGGCGAAAAATGCGGTTATTTACCAGCTCAACACGCGTCAATTCACGCCCGAGGGCAATTTGCGCGCGGCCGAGAAGCAGCTTCCCCGCCTCAAATCCCTCGGCGCCGACATCATCTGGCTGATGCCCCTCCACCCCATCGGCATGACGAATCGCAAAGGCACCCTAGGCAGCCCCTACAGCGTCCGCGACTATGCCTCCGTCAACCCGGAACTGGGTGCAATGGCCGACGTAAAGTCCTTCGTCCGCACCGCCCACCGCCTCGGCCTGCACGTCATCCTCGACTGGGTCGCCAACCACAGCGCCTGGGACAATCCCCTCGTGACCCGGCATCCCGACTGGTACGAGCGCGACTGGAAGGGCAATTTCCGCCCCACGCCCTGGTGGGACTGGTCCGACATCATCGACTTCGATTACCGCCAGACGGGCCTGCGCCGCTACATGGCGGGGGCGATGCTCCATTGGGTGCGGGAGGCGGACGTCGACGGCTTCCGGGCCGACGTCGCCGCCTATGTCCCGATCGATTTCTGGGAGCGGGTCCGGGCCGACCTCGATCGCGTCAAGCCCGTCTTCATGCTCGCCGAGGCGCAGACTCGCGACCTCCACATCCACGCCTTCGACGCGACCTATGCCTGGGGGTGGTACGAGGCGGTCGCGAACATCGCCCAAAGCAAGGCCGACGTCGGCGCGCTGTTCGGCTATTACAGCGAGAATGAAAGCGCCTGGCCGGCCGGCGCGATGCGCATGGCCTATGTCGAGAATCACGACCAGAATGCGTGGCACGGCACCCAGTTCGAAGTGTTCGGCCCGGCGCTGACCGACGCCATCGTGCTGTCCGTGGTGGGCGAGGGCATCCCGCTCATCTACAACGGCCAGGAAGCCGGCAATCCCAAGCGGCTCGCTTTCTTCGAGCGTGATCCGATCGCCTGGCGCGACCACCCGATCGGCGCCCTCTACAAGCGCCTCTTCGCGCTGAAGCACCGCAACCGCGCACTGTGGAACGCACCGTGGGGCGCACGGATGATCGGCATCGTCAACAGCGCGCCTTCGAAGGTCTTCTCGTTCGTCCGGCGGAAAGGGGAGGCGCGGGTCTTCGCCGTCATCAACTTCTCCGCCGATCCGCAGAAGGTCACGTTCAAGGACCGGCTGGCCGATGGCCGCTATCGCGACTTCGACGGCGGCGCGACCGTTGCCGTGGACGCCTCGACGGAGATGACGCTCGCCCCCTGGTCCTACCGCGTGCTGACCGCCGAATGAGCGGCGAGCGCAACATCCGCCGGGTGGCCATCGTCGGCGGCGGGTCGGCCGGCTGGATGGCGGCCGCGGCCTTGTCAAATGCGTTGCGCGGCGCTTGCAAGGTCGATCTGGTCGAATCGGACGAGATCGGCATCGTCGGCGTCGGTGAGGCGACGATCCCTCCGATCAAGCTCTTCAACCAGTCGCTCGGCCTCGACGAGAACGACTTCATCCGCGCGACGCAGGGCAGCTTCAAGCTCGGCATCGAATTCGTCGACTGGGCGCGGGCGGGCCATCGCTATTTCCACCCGTTCGGCAGCTTCGGCGCCGAGTTCGACAGCGTCGCCCTTCACCATTATTGGCTCCGCGCCCGCGCCCGCGGCGACGAAACGCCGCTCGACGATTATTCCATGGCCTGGGCCGCGGCCTCGCGGGGCCGCTTCGACCGTCCGACCGCGGACCGGCGGATGATCCAGTCGACCTACGATTATGCCTATCATTTCGACGCCGGCCTCTACGGCCGCTACCTGCGCCGCCATGCCGAGAGGCAAGGCGTCACCCGCCACGAGGGCAAGGTGGTCGACATCCGCCTGCGCGGGCAGGACGGCTTCGTCGAGCGGCTGGTGCTCGACGACGGGCGCGAGATCGAGGCGGACCTCTTCATCGACTGCTCCGGCTTTCGCGGGCTGATCATCGGCGCGGCGCTCGGAATCGGCTACGAGGATTGGACGCGCTGGCTCCCGTGCGACCGGGCGGTGGCCGTGCCCTGCGCCCATGGCGGTGAATTCGCGCCCTGCACCCGGTCCACCGCGCGGGCGGCCGGCTGGCAGTGGCGCATCCCGCTGCAGCACCGGATCGGCAACGGCTACGTCTATTCGAGCCGCCACGTCTCGGACGACGAGGCGGCGGCGACGCTGCTCGCCAATCTCGACGGCGAGCCGCTGGCGGAGCCGCGGCCGCTGCGCTTCACGACGGGCCGGCGCGCAATGTTCTGGGAGCGGAATTGCGTCGCCATCGGGCTCGCCAGCGGCTTCATGGAGCCGCTGGAATCGACCAGCCTCCACCTCGTCCAGACCGCGCTCACCCGGCTCCTGGCGCTGTGGCCGGACCGGGACTTCGATCCCCTGGCCCCCGCCGAGTTCAACCGCATCACCATCGAGGAATATGAGCGCATCCGCGACTTCCTCATCCTCCATTATCATCTGACCGAGCGCGACGAGCCGCTCTGGCGGGCCTGCGCGGCGATGACGGTGCCGGAGCCGCTTCAGTACAAGATCGACCATTTTCGCCGATACGGTCGCCTCGTTGCGTCGGGATTCGAGTTGTTCCAGAACCCGAGCTGGCTCGCCGTCCATATCGGCCAGCTCAACTGGCCGGAGCGCTACGACCCGTTAACGGATGAGCGCGGGAATGTCGACGCCGATCGAATATTGGCGGGCCTGCGGCGGGTGACGGTCGAAGCCGCGGAGGCGATGCCGAGGCACCGCGACTATATTGCCCGCCTTTGCCGGGCACCGCCGCCGGCGGCATGACGTCAAATGCATGACCGCTGATCTTGCGAAGGGCGGCGGACGCGCCGGCGCCAGCGTATTTGGGATTCGCCGGACGTGGCGGGAACCTTTGCATCGTGCCGTTTCTTGTGCCACTGTTCGGACTTCCCGAGTTCGAACACTTGGCCCCTGTGGCGGGTTGGGAGCGATTTAGTCGTCCCGCCCCGGGGCTTCACCGGGGCTGGTGAAACGGCGTGGCAAAAGCATCGGCTATGGATGGCGCACCTTTGGGTGAGGAGCAGGTTGCGCGCCGGCTGCGGGCGCTCAGCGAGGAAGCGGCGCAGCTCGCCTCCTCCCTGGCAGCGCAGCCTGGCGAGCCGGCGCGGGAGCGCCGCCGGCATCCGTCCTCCGACGAGGCGTTGCGGATGCTGACGGAGTTGCGCCGTGTCCGCTACCGGCACTTTCCCGGCGCGCCGTTCGCGGATCCGGCGTGGGACATGCTCCTCGACCTGATGGCGGCGCGGCAGGCGGGCCAGAAAATCTCGGTCTCCGCCTTGTGCATGAGTGCCGAGCTGCCGCCGACGACCGCCTTGCGCTGGGTCAATGCCCTGGTGAGTGCCGGCCTCATCCACCGTGTGGCCGACCAGGTGGACCGCCGCCGCGTGCTGGTCGAGCTCACCCGCGAGGGCGAGGAGCGGATGGAAGCCTATCTGCGCGGAGTACGCAGGCTGCTCGCCTGACCGTTGGCCGGCCTACAATCCACTCCGCTTCCGGCGTAAAAAACGGCGCCTTCCGGTTCGCGGTCGAGATACTCCTCCGATCCGGATCATTTGCCGGCTAGCGGCGCCTGCTATCCAAGGATATCAATCGCTTGAGCCGGGGAAGAGGGCACCGGCGAAGCCGCCGGCCGAGCCTGAGCGGCATCCTTCGGATAGAGCGGGCAACATGGAACGGACAGCCGAACATCACCCGGCGGCTGACGCGCCGGAAGGCGGCCCGCGCGATTCGGCGCTTGCCTGCTTCATCCTGCTGGCGCGTTTCCTCGGCGTTCCGGCCGATCCGCGCCAGGTGGCCCACGACCGCGGCAAGGGCGACGATCCCTGGTCGCTGGAAGATCTTTCCCGCACCGCCAAGAAGCTCGGCCTCGTCGGCCGCATCCGCCGCTGCGAAGCGGACGAGCTGAAGAAGATGCCGCTACCCGCCATCGCGGAGCTGGCGGACGGCGACTCCGCCATCCTGTTGAAGGCCGAAGAGCAGAGCGCGGACCCGCGCATCCTGGTCCAGCTCGGCGACAGCGACCGGCCCGAAGTCTGGTCGGCGGAGGAGCTTCGCGAGCGGTTCGGCGGGCGCATCCTGCTGATGACGGCGCGCGAGCGCGTCGCCGGCGCGTCGCGCCCGTTCGACATCAGCTGGTTCATCCCGGCGCTGGTCAAGTACCGCAAGCCGCTGCGCGACGTCCTCATCGCCTCCTTCTTCCTGCAGGTGATGGGGCTGGTCTCGCCGGTCTTCTTCCAGCTGGTGATCGACAAGGTGCTTGTCCACCAGTCCACGACGACGCTGGAGGTGCTGGCGGTCGGGCTCGGCGTCGTGCTGGTTTGGGAAACCCTCCTGTCGGGCCTCAGGAACTGGCTGTTCGCGCACAGCACCAACCGGGTGGACGCGGAACTGAGCGCGCGGATGTTCCGCCACCTCCTCAACCTTCCTCTGTCCTATTTCGAGGCGCGGCGGGTGGGCGACAGCGTCGCCAGGGTGCGCGAGCTCGAGCGGATCCGCGAGTTCCTGACGTCGAACGCGGTGACGGTGGTCATCGACCTGTTCTTCACAATCGTCTTTTTCGTCGTGATGTACCTCTACAGCCCGATGCTGACGCTGGTGGTCGTGCTGTCGATCCCGTTCTACGCAATCATCTCGGTGATGATCACGCCGCTGCTGCGCGAGCGGCTCGACGAGAAATTCCGGCGCGGCGCCGAGAACCAGGCCTTCCTGGTCGAGAGCGTGACGGGAATCGGCACGCTGAAGGCGATGGCCGTCGAGCCGCAGATGCGCGACAAATGGGAAAAGCAGTTCGCCGGCTACACCAAGACCGGCTTCCAGGTCGTCAAGCTCGCCACCTGGGGCAACCACCTCATCCAGGTGGTCTCGAAGCTGACGACGGTGGCGATCCTCTATTTCGGCGCCAAGGCGGTGATCGCGGGCGATCTCAGCGTCGGCGCGCTGGTCGCCTTCAACATGCTCTCCGGCCGGGTGGCGCAGCCGATCCTCCGGCTGTCGCAGCTGTGGCAGGACTTCCAGCAGGTGCGCATCTCGGTCGATCGCCTCGGCGACGTGCTGAACGCGCCCGCCGAGCCCGAGCACAATCCCACTCGAGCCAGTTTGCCGGCGATCCGCGGCGACATCGAGTTCGACAAGGTGCGCTTCCGCTACCGCGCCGACGCGCCCGAGGCGCTGCGCGGCGTCAGCCTCGAGGTCGCCGGGGGCGAGATGCTCGGCATCGTCGGGCCTTCCGGCTCGGGCAAGTCGACTCTGACCAAGCTGGTCCAGCGGCTCTACGTGCCGGAGCAGGGCCGGGTGCTGGTCGACGGCGTCGACCTCGCCTTGATCGATCCGGCGTGGCTGCGGCGGCAGGTGGGCGTCGTCCTCCAGGAGAATATCCTGTTCAACCGCAGCGTGCGCGAGAACATCGCTTTGTCGGATCCGACTCGGCCGATGGAGGCGGTGATGGCCGCCGCCGAGCTCGCCGGGGCGCACGAATTCATCGCCGCCTTGTCGCACGGCTACGACACGATCATCGAGGAGCGCGGAAGCAACCTGTCGGGCGGCCAGCGCCAGCGCATCGCCATCGCCCGCGCCCTGATCAACGATCCGCGCATCCTCATCCTCGACGAGGCGACCTCGGCGCTGGACGCCGAGAGCGAGGAGATCATCCAGAAGAACCTGCGGATGATTGCGCACGGCCGCACCGTGATCATCATCGCCCATCGCCTCTCCGCGGTGCGCCAGTGCCACCGCATCATCACCGTCGAGGCGGGCGAGATTACCGAGGAGGGGGACCATGAGACCCTGCTCCGCCAGGGCGGCCGCTACGCCAGCCTCCATTCCAAGCAGATGGGGACGGGGGCATGACAGCGATCGCCGACCGCTTCCCCACCGTCGCCCGCCACCTCGCCGTCCTGCGCGAATCCTGGCGCCGGCAGAACGAGGCGGAGCGCGCCAAGAAGCCGATGGCCGAGCACGAGTTCCTGCCCGCCGCGCTCGAGATCATGGAGACTCCGCCCAGCCCCGGCCTGCGCATCCTGATGCTGACCTTGTGCAGCCTGTTCGCGCTCGCCCTCCTCTGGTCGTTCATCGGCCATGTCGACGTGGTCGCGGTCGCCACCGGCAAGACGCTGCCGACCAGCAGCGTCAAGCTGATCCAGCCGCTCGAGATCGGCGCCGTCCGCGCCATCCACGTCCAGAACGGCCAGCATGTGAGGAAGGGCGACCTCCTGATCGAGCTCGATCCGACGGTCGCCGGGGCGGAAGAGGCGCAGGCGAGCCGCGGCCTGCTCTCCGCCCGCATCGCCGAAGCGCGCAACGACGCGCTTCTCGCCCACCTCGCCGGCCGCGCCGCCATCTTCCGAGCGCCGCCGGGGACCCCGGCGGACGTCGTCGAGACCCAGAACCGGCTCATCGCCAGCGGCGTCGCGGAATATGAGGCGCAGCGCGCCTCGCTCGCCCAGAGCCGCGCCGAGCATGCCGCCGAACTCGCCGCCACCGAGGCGGAGATCGCCAAGCTGCGCCAGACCCTGCCGCTGATCGACCAGCAGCTCGAGGCTCGCCGCGACCTCACCGCCAAGGGCCATTTCTCGCGTCTGAAGCTGCTCGAATATGAGCAGATGCGGGTCGAGCATCTGCGCGACACCGACGTCCAGGAAAGCAACGCCGCCAAGGCCCGCGCCTCGATCGCCAATATCAATGCGCAGCTTCGCCAGCTGCGCGAGGAATTCGGCCGCAAGGCCGCCACCGACCTCTCGCAGGCCGAGGACGAATCGGGCGTGCGCAGCGAGGAGCTGAGGAAGTCCGAGCGCCGCAGCCTGTTCCAGCAGATCCGCTCGCCGGTCGACGGCACCGTCCAGCAGCTCGCCGTCCACACCGTCGGCGGCGTCGTCCAGCCGGCCCAGCCGCTGATGGTCATCGTCCCCGACGGCACCGACGTCGAGGTCGAGGCGCAGGTGATGAACAAGGACATCGGCTTCGTCCGCGAGGGCCAGAAGGTGAGGGTGAAGCTGGAAGCCTATCCGTTCACCGACTACGGCCTCATCGACGGCGTCGTGCAGACGATCAGCCGCGACGCGGTCCAACAGGACGCGCAGCCGGGCGCGCCCGACACCGCCAAGGCGAAGGCGGCGGGCCTGGTCTACAACGCCCGCATCCGCCTCTCGCGGAACTGGATCGGCGTCGCCGGAGTCCGCCAGCCGATCGGCGCCGGCCTCGCCGTGCAGGCCGAGATCAAGACCGGACGCCGCCGCATCATCCAGTATCTGCTCTCGCCGATCGCGCAGACGCTCGACGAGGCGGGGCGGGAGCGGTGACGGGAGTCGGTACTCGCCCGTGGAGCCGGCACGAATCCTCCGACACGAGGCGCGGCGCTCGCGGCGGTTGACGCGCGGGCTCACTCCCTCGCGATAGAGCGCGTTTCGGAGCAAAACGCCTCCTATTCCGGAGTCAATTCGGACCGGTAACTGCGGCTTTCAAGTCAGTCCCAGGTGCCTGTAACTAATTGCTACAAAAATTTGTTACTTGTCGATTTTATTGTTGATTTATCGGTACTTGGGCGGCAGGTTCAGGCACAGGACGGCAACAGTCCCGCCGCCGGTTTCCTCCGGCGGGCGCAGCAACAGGGAGCGGAATGTGAGGGGCGCGAAGGTGCTTCCGGAGACGGTGGCGTTGTGCTTGGCAATCGGAGTCCGCGCGGGCTCCGGCCCGGCCGACAGGGGCCGCAAGGCGCGGATGATCGGGCGCGCGGTGTTGTCGCAGCGACTGCGATCGAACGGCGTGGGCCTGAAGAGCATCGCGCCGGCTCCCGCGTTGCTTGCCCTGGCCGCTTGCGCCATGCCCGCCTTCGAAGCCGGTGCCGCGAGCGCGGCGCGCTTCGAAGCGGACCAGGCGCGCTGTCGCGGGCAGGCCGCGCTCGCGGCCGAATCCGCCTCCGCTCACGCTCAGCCTTACGAATCCGGCGGCACCACCCGCGAGGCTGCCGGCGCGCTCGGCGCGGGTCTTGCCGAACATATCGAAACGAATCGCGCCTTTTCCCGATGCATGCGCGGCGCGGGCTATCGCCGGGCGCGGGGGGTGGCGCGATGAAGTGGGCGCGTCTCCTGTTCACATCGCTGGCGCTTCTCCTCGTCTCCTGCAGCGCCGCGGCGCAAAGCGAGCTGCCGAAAGAGCAGGCGCAATTCATCGACGAGCTCACCTGGATGGTGTTCGGCGACAAGGATCGCGTGACGCTTCGAGTGGGGTATCCGATCGGTAGCGGGTCGATCCTCCAGCAGGCAGATCGCCCGCAACCGGCCGGCGAGATGGACGGCACCGCCTTCGGCGCGGCCTTCCGTTACCTTGACCCGGCCTATAACGGAAAACCCGGCTACCCGCCCCGCTCGAACCTTTTCTTCGTATCGACCCAAAGGGCCGATCCGACCGCCGCCCGCGTGGGCCGAATCGCGCGCTTCTCCTTCGAGCCCTACCGGTCGGCGAACGCGGCGGCGCCGGTTTCGGAGCGAGTCTCGTCGCTGGCCTTCCTCACCCAGGCGGGCGGATCGCCGGACAGGCTGCGCCCGCATCTCGCCACACTGCTTGGAGCGCCGGTTCCGGCCGGACGTGAGATAGAGCCCGGCTGCACCCTCTATCAAAGCGTAGACGCCGCCGGCTATGTGGACCGCAACGTCGTCGCCATGTCGGAGCCTGCCGACTCCGGGCTCGATCTGCGGCAGCGGTCGACGTTCCTGTGCATGTTCGCCGCGCAGATCGTCAATCTCGGCTTCTCCGACGCGGTGACGACCGGCCGCTACCGGCAATTTCCAATGGCCAAGGCCGACATGAGCGGCTGCGTCATGCCCATCGCCTCGGCGGAAAGGCCGGCGCCGCGGAGCGGGCCGTGCTTCTCGCCGGTCCTTCGCCGCGCGCACCTGCTCGTCGCGCGGCATCTCGTGACCAGCGGGCGGCTCCACTCGGGGGAAATCAGCCGCCGGGCATTCCACGAGCTGGCGCTCGCGGCGGCCCGGGATCTCACCTTCGCCTTCCTGCTCGACGAGTTGGCCTCCGAAGGCCGCCTCCCCCGCAACGAGCGCGACACCATCCCTCCCTTTCAACCGACAGCCAGATAGGACGGCTTGATCCATGAGCGACCCGATAGAGGCAGGAATCCTCAAGATCCAGAAGACCCTCCGGCTGTTCAGCAGCGGCGGCAACATGCTGCTTCTCCTTAACCGGATTCAGCACGACCTGATCGACGCGGGAGCCTTCGTGAAGGTATCCGGCGGGCTCGGCGCGTCGATTGAAGGGAGCGCGATCGAGTCGGTCAGCGCCGGCGTCAGCCTCAGGCTCACGAATGATGAATTCAATGCGAATGGCTCGATCGACATCTTCGGCATCGAATTCGCCGGAGGCGTTTCCTATTCGGATCTGACCGGGTTGAAGCTCGACGCCGATCAGGCCCACACCTTCACCGTCGACGGCCTCAGGATCAGCATCGGCGACAAGGAATATGTCAATGGAAGGCTGGTCAGGGCTCGCATTGCCATCTCGATCGTGCTTCCCGTCGAGATCGGCGGGAGCTCTGGCGTCTCCGCATCGGCCGGCGTGGGGCCCACCATGGTCTTCGACATATACAACCGCGAGGCCGTTCTCGACGACCTGTTCGGGCCGAAGCTCACCAATTATTTCGCCGGCCTCACCGCTTCAAATCCCCTGTTCGCGATCCGCGACGAGGCCTCTGAGATTGTCGAGAGCCTGAAGCCCGCGTCGGCCGAAGAGTTCGTCACCCAGTTCGGCTACGAAGTCGCGAGGCGGCTCTACGCCCGAACCGGTTCGGCGCAAGGAAGCTTCAAACTCCCGGCCTCGGAGATCATCGACCCGCTGCTCGCCAGTTCCCAGTTCGGCCAGACCGTCTCCACCTTCACGGGCGACATTAAAGTCGACTACACGCGTGCTGCGGACGGATCCTTCACCCTCAGCCGGACCCAGGCGCAGCACCTGTTGCCGGAGTACAGAAAGGCGGGCCAAAGCGTCGACCCGCTCGTCATCTCCAACTGGACGGTCCAGATCGACGCTCAAGGCCACGCCAACACTCAGCTCGTCTACTCTTTCCAGCGCGACGAGACGCAAGGAACCAACGGTTCCGCCTCCCCGAGCATCGATCCGCTTCTCGCCAGACCGCTGGCGAGGACGGTGCAGACCCTCTATTTCGACGAACAGCTCGGGCGGTGGCGCTACGGCCCTATTGTCGCCAGAAACTATACCGGGTCCGACGAGGGCGAACTGATCGTCAACTTCCTCGTCGGAAGCGCGCCGCCGCCTCCCGGGTCCAAGGTGATGATCGTGGTCGACAGCGACCGCGTGGCGCACCGCCAGATCGTGAGCGAGGACGCGTCGGGCAATGGCACGATCACGCTTACCCGAGGCCCGTCGACCACCGGCAGCTCGGTCAACGGGACGAGCGTCGTGGGCGGCGAAACCATCACGATAACCTACCACCGGCGCGCTTCGGACGGTCAGCTGGAAAACGTCGTGAGGAGGACGACCGGGCCGGACGGCGTCACCCATGAGCAGCCGGTGAATCCGGGCGACGGTGAATATCAGCTTTTGACGCAGGCGTTGGCGGTTCCACCGGCGCCGAGGCTCACGCCAGGCGAACAGGATCTGGGCGACAACGTCCATCAGTCGGGCAGACCCGATTATTATCTGGTTCAGACCAAGGACGGCCTCGCCTTCGTTTCGAGCAAGGATGCGCCCGGGAGCGGGCGCGTTCTCCAGAAGCTCGAAACCGTCGACGGGAAGGTCGTTTCCAAGAGCGTCGTCTTCGTTGAGGACAAGAACTCACCCACGGGCGATCGCGAAGCCGACCTCAGTCAAGACATCATCCTTGTCGATTCCGCCGGCTATCCCGTCCTGACCAAGAACCGCCGTTTCATCGATATCGGCGACCGGCACGGGACCGGCTCCTACACGGTCAAGACGTATACCGACGGACCGATGAAGGGCATCACCCGGATCAGCCTCGGCAACAGCCCGCTCGGAATCGGCTTCGACACCGCCGGGGCCGTGCTGGGCAATATCCTCGGAAAGACGATCGCCGGCGACAACAAGGTCGCCGGGATCGTGGCGTCGGCGGCGCTCAAATCCGTCGGTCAGACGCTCGGCGGCGTGCTAAACGGCAAGCTCGGCGGGGCGAGCAACGAAGACATCAAGAAGGTCCTCGGGAGCTTCGACGAGGAGCTGCTGCGCAACCTCAAGCTGAAGGGCGTCGGCGCTCTCAGCTCCTACCTCGTCAGCCAGCTGGTCGAGGCCGTCGGAGTCGACGGCTTCGTCGGCGAGCTCGCCAACACCGCCCTGTCGGAAGCGCTTCGCAGCGAAATCGCCAATCTCCTCAATCTGCAGACGAACAACATCGTCGCCAACGTCGGCAATGCGGTGGGCTCGCTCGTCGGCGCCAAGCTGGCCTCCGAAATCGCGACCTTCCACACGATCGGCGGCCAGCTCGGCGCAACGATCGGAACCACGGTCGGGTCGCTGATCGCCACCTCGACCAGCCTCATCTTCACCGCCGGAACGTCGGCCTCGAGCGCGGCCGTGCTCGGACTGGAGCTCGGCGTCTTCGCGGGGCCGGTCGCTGCCGCGATCGGCGCTTTCGTCGGTTACCTTCTCGGTGGCGTGATCGGCTCCTTGTTCGGCGGTACTCCTCGGTCCGGTTCGGACGTCCAGTGGGACGCGGACTCGAACAAGTTCATCGTATCCAACATATATTCCAAGAAGGGCGGATCGCGCGATGCCGCGGTTTCCATGGCCGATGCCGTGGCCAGCACCTTCAACAACGTCCTGGCAGCGACCGGTGGGACGCTGCTCGATCCGCAATCGGTGCAGGCAGGCAATTACGGGATGCGGATGACGGACCTCGTCTACCGCCCGCTTTCGACGCGCGACAAGACGGCGATCGTCTTCCGTCAGAAAGCGAACGACCCGAAGGCCATGGCCAACATGATCGGCTATGGCGTCTATGAAGGTCTGGCCGACCCGGACTTCAGACTCGCCGGCGGCGATGTGTACGTCAAACGGGCGCTGTACAACACCGTCCATGCCGACGGAGTGACCGCCGAGACGTTCGATCCGGCGGATCTGGTCGGCAACATGATGCTTGCCGAGAAATACGAGCGTTACCTTGCCAACGCGGCCGGCATCAATGCGCTGGTCGCGGCTCAGCCGGATAGCGTGTTCGCGACCGAGGTCGCCATAACCCTGGCGGCGGCGGCGGATCTCGGGCTCACGAAGCGCCACGCCAGCGACTGGTATGGCGGCTTCACGCAGCTGTTGGGCGAGGCGGGCGAAGTCGCGGCCAACGTTCATTTCGGCTTCGATTACGACTGGGACAGCCAGCAGCTCAGCCGCCTCATCAGCGTCGGCGGGCAGTTCGTTCGCGACACGGTCGACATCGGCGGCCAGACGACGATCGAAGGCGGCGACGCCGGCGAGACCATCCGGCTCACCCATTCGGACCAGACGGCCGACGGACGCCGGATCTCCGGCGGCGCGGACATCCTCGCGAGCACGAGCGGACTGCTCATCAACGGGGTCCAGGGCGACGGCTCCGCGCTGTCCGTCGAGATCGCCGCGACGATCGATGCCGGGGGAGGAGACGACTTCGTCTATGGCGGAGATCTCGGAAACACCGTCATCGGGGGAGCCGGAGACGACCATCTCTATGGCGGGAAGCTTGATGACTGGCTGCTGGGCGCCGAAGGCAATGACGAGCTCTATGCCGGCGACGAACTCGGCAACGCGGGCGGTGACGGCAATTATCTCGACGGTGGCGACGGCAACGACCAGGTCTTCGGCCGCGAGGGCTCCGACTGGCTCGAGGGCGGCGAGGGCGACGACCTGCTCGACGGCGGCGACGGCGACGACGTCCTTGCGGGCGGCGGGGGCACCAACATCCTGAAGGGCGGCCGCGGCGACGATCAGTATCTGGTGCGTTTCGAGGGCGGCAACGATGAAATAGATGAGTCCGCGACCGTCACGGTCGTCCACGACACCGTCACCACAGGCGCGATCAACTGGCTCGGCGACGAGGCCGACCTGGCGCTCGCCGGCCGGCTCAACCGCTTTGCCCTTGACCACAATCAGATCGTCGCTGTCTCGATCGCCGCCGTCGCCGCCGACGGCAACGATGCGATCGTCTTCGGCGGCGGCATTCAGATGGGCGATCTCGCCATCCGCCGCTCCGGCACCGACACCGCGCCCGGCAACGACCTCATCATCAAGGTGACGCAGGGGACGAGCGAGTCCCTCGTCACCGTGAAGGACTGGTTCACTGATCCGCTCAAGCGGGTCGAGTGGCTGAAATTCGCCGACGGCAACGAGATCCGCATCGGCGACACCACCAACTTCATCGTCGGCACGCCCGGCGACGATTATATCATCGGCACCGAATTCAACGACTTCGTCGTCGCGGGCGACGGCAATGACGAGGTCCACCTGCTCGGCGGCGACGATTTCGGCAGCGGCGGCCGCGGCGACGACCTGCTGTTCGGCGACGGCGAGAACGACATCGTCGTCGGCGGCCTCGGCCGCGACACGCTCTACGGCGGCGACGGCAGCGACATGCTGTCGGGCGACGCGGGGAATGACGAGCTCGACGGCGGCACCGGCGACGACGTGCTGTCCGGCGGCCGCGGCGACGACCGGCTGAAGGGCGGGGTCGGCAACGACACCTTCCGCATCGCCCGCGGCGACGGGCGGGACACGATCCTCGAAGAGGAGGTCCTTGCCACCCCCGATGAAACCGCTTGGGTGGCGATGACCGACAGCCAGGGCCGCCTGCTGGGCGGTTACACCTACGACAGCGAAACCGGCGAGATCGTCGACGCCGACGGCACGCTGCTGCGCGAGGACTATGCCTATGGCGGCGGCCGGTCGCTCACCTGGCGTGTGCCCCTGCGCTATCAAAGCGGAATCCTCTATCGCTACACCGGGCAGACGACGGCCTCGGCCGCCGCGGCGGGCGCGGACAAGATCGACTTCGCCGTCGGCATCAACGTGCAGGATCTCATCTTCGACACGTCCGGTCCGGATCTCGTCATCGGTATCGCCCGCGAGAATGACGGAACGGCGACCGCCGCGGACGCCGCCGGCAGCATCACGATCAGGAACTGGAATGGCACCGGCGCTCCGGCCAACCGTCCGATCGGCCGGATGACCTTCTACCAGGCCGGCGACGTCGACGTCAGCACCACGGGTAAGGTGCTGAAGGGCTTCGGCGCGGGCGACGACAGCTTCGAGGGCGGCGACGGCCAGGAGTGGGTGACCGGCGGCGGCGGAAACGACGACCTCAGCGGCAATGGCGGGGACGATATCCTCAGCGGCAATGCCGGGGACGACACGCTCAGCGGCGGCGCCGGCTCGGACGTGCTCTACGGCGGCGCCGGCCAGGATACGCTCACCGGTGGCGTCGGCGACGACGTGCTGAGCGGCGGTGACGCAGACGATATACTCGAGGGCGGTATCGGCGCGGACGTTCTTGCGGGCGGGAGCGGCGTCGACACGGCGTCTTATGCCCATAGCATGGCGGCTGTTGTCGTCAGTCTCGCCGGCTCCTCCGCCAGCAGCGGCGGCGACGCCGCGGGCGACCGCTATGTCGACATCGAGAATCTCACCGGCAGCGATCATGACGATCGCCTGGCCGGCGACGAGTCCGACAACGTCATCGAAGGCGGCAAAGGCGCGGACCTCCTGCGCGGCCTGGGCGGCGCCGATACCTATGTCTGGAATCTCGGCGACGGCAGCGACGTGATCGCGGACGGCATCGAAGAGGTGATCGCGGCCGACGGCACGCTCAACCCCCTCTACACCGAGACTTCGACGGACTCGAGCGAATGGGTTGACGATCCCAACGACGAAGGCATCAGCCAGCCGACGATCATCGGCAACGGCGACCCGGATGCGGGCGGCTGGTGGGAATATCACTGGTCGCGCCGGATCACCGGACCAGCGGGCGAGCTCGTCTATAGCGACGAAGGGGTGACGACAGATTACTCCGCCGTCCCCGGTTCCGAACGCCGGAGCACCGGCTGGCAGAACGGCTTCGCCGCCACGGGCAGCGGCGGCCAGGTGGCGCGCGGCGCGGCCGGCGATGCGGCGGATCCCGATGTGCTTGAGCTCGGTGAGGGGATAAGCCTCTCCGACCTCGGCTTCGCGTGGATCGGCAACGACTTGCGCATTACCGTAGGCGGCGCGGGTGGCCCGACCATCACGATCCGCAACCAGGGCGGAGCGGACGGTGCCGGCTCTCGGATCGAGGCCCTGCAATTCTACGACGGGCAGGCGATCAGCCTCGCCAACATCGCGATCGGCGGCAACGGCGCCGACGGCGGCGGCCTCGTCGCCGGCGGGTCGGGGGCGGATGTTCTCCATGGCGGCAGCGGTAACGATGCCCTGTGGGGCGGTGGCGGCGGCGACACGCTCTATGGCGGCGCCGGCGACGACGTGTTCGAGAGCAGCGCCGACGCGGACAGCTTCGACGGCGAGGCCGGGGCGAATGACGTCGTGCGCTACGTTCGCTCGACGGCCGGCGTTACCGTGGATCTCAACCTGGCCGGGCCGCAGCAATCGGCCGGCAGCGCTGCCGGCGACGCGCTTTCGGGCGTAGAAAACGTCACCGGCTCCGATTTCGGCGATGTGCTGACCGGCAACGAGGCGGGGAACCGGTTGCTCGGGCGCGGCGGCGACAACGTTCTCTACGGGCGCGGCGGCGACGACGTGCTGATCGGCGACGCCGGCAGCGACACGCTCGACGGCGGCGACGGCGCCGACAACATCTCCGCCGGGGCGGGCGCGCTCGACCGGGCCTTCGGCGGCGCCGGCAATGACTTCATCGATGGCGGCGAGGGCGTCGACATCCTGCAGGGCGGCGCGGGCGAGGACCAGCTGCTCGGCGGCGAAGGCAATGACGATCTGTACGGCGACGGCGCCGAGCTTCTGCAGAGCGGCGACGTCACCGCGCTCGCCGGAGGGGCCAAGGACAGCCTCCAGGGCGGCGGCGGCAGCGATCGGCTGTGGGGCGGCGAAGGCGACGACCTGCTGGACGGCGGGACGGGCGATGACTCGTTGCGCGGCGGCGCCGGGGCCGACCAATATTATTTCGAGCCGGGCAGCGGCGCCGACACGATCGTCGACGATTCGGGGGCGAACAGCATCCTCTTCGGCCAGGGTGTGACCTTCGACCGGCTGTGGTTCAGCGATCTCGGCAACGGTGATCTCAGGATCGGCGTGATCGGCAGCGGCGGCGACAGCATCCTCGTCAGGGGCTTCTTCACGGGAGCGCCGACGATCCATTCGGTGATTGCCGGCGGCTACGCTCTCTACCTCGACAACCCCGACACGCTGGACCTGGTCCATGCGATGGGGGGCGGCACCCCCGCCGAGATGAGCAATACGGTTGCGGCATCGCTCGAATCCTACTGGCACGAAGGCGGCAAGGCCGCGCCCACCGTCGAACAAAGCAGCTGGACCCTTTCCGGCACCGAGGACCAGCCGGTCAGCGGCGGCGGCAATTACGGGGTGATCGACCACGACAGCCAGGCGCAGCTCGTCTACGCGCTCGCGGCGGATGGGGCGCCGGCGCACGGAACCGTGTCGGTCGATCCGGCGAACGGCGCCGTCATCTACACGCCGAATGCGAACTTCAACGGCAACGACACATTCGTCGTCCTCGCCACCGACCCGGACGGCCAGAGCGTTGCACTTCCGTTTGCCGTCACCATCGCCGGCGCCAACGATGCGCCGGCCACTCCCGTCCTCACCGCCGGCGGCGGAACCACGGCGGAGGGCTCGGCCGGCTGGTCGGCGACTTTCTCGACGTCCGATCCGGACGGGTCCACGCCGACGTTGCGGCTGGTCGCCAATCCGCAGGGTCTGTTCGCCGTCTCCGGCGACACGGTCGGCTTCGTCTCCACGCCGGACTTCGAGGCGCTGGTGGCGATGGGCTTCGCCGTCACCGACGGCGATGGCGACGGCCTCGGCGAGATCGCACTCTCCGGCTCCGTCGATGCCACGGATGGGGAGCTGAGCACGCCCGCCGTAGCCTTCTCGGCGGTGGTCGAGGACGTCAACGAGGCACCGACGGCGCTTTCGCTGGCCGGTAAGGCGGATTCGATCGTCGAGCGAGATCGCCTCGCCGCGGGCAGCGCGCGTCCTGCGGTGACGCTCGGCACGGTCGCGGTGAGCGACGCGGATCTCGCCAGCCAGGCGACGGGCCGGCACAACTTCAAGGTATTCGAGAACGGCTCGGCCGCCGAGAGCCAGCGCTTCGCCGTGGTCGGCGGACAGCTCGTCCTCCTCGCCGACAAGAGCGTCGACTTCGAGACGGACGGCGCGTCGATCGCGTTGACCGTTCGGGCGACGGACCAATCCGCGGCCCCCATTTCCTACGACCAGACCTTCACCTTCGCGATCGCCGACCAGATCGACGTCACCGATGGCGACGCCGGCGACAACAACCCGCTGGCCGGCCAAAGCGGGCAGGATCTCGTGCGCGGCTTCGCCGGCAACGACGTGCTCCTCGGCAGCGCCGGCGACGACCGCCTCGAGGGTGGGGACGGCAATGACGTGCTGGAAGGTGGCGCTGGCGCCGACATACTGGACGGTGGCGCCGGGACCGACGTGGCCCGCTATGCCGGCTCGCCGGGGGCGGTCACGGCCGACCTCGCCGCCGGCACCGTCGGCGGCGGCGACGCCACCGGTGACACGCTGGTCGGGATTGAGGGCATCGAAGGTTCGGCCTTCGCCGACACCCTGCTCGGCTCCGCTGCGGCGGACGTGCTGCGGGGCGGGGCCGGCGACGACTATATCGACGGTCGCGCCGGAGCGGACCAGATGGCCGGCGGCGCCGGCGACGACGTGTTCGTCGTCGATAATGCCGGCGACCTCGTCACCGAGCTGGCCGGCGAAGGCACCGACGAGGTGCGCACCTCGCTCGCCGATTACACGCTGGCGGGCGGCGTCGAAAAGCTGACCGCGACATCGACGACCGCCGCCCAGACGCTGCGCGACAATGGGCTCGACAACGTCATTACCGGCACCACCCGCGGCGACATCATCTACCTGAGGGGAGGCGGCAGCGACACGGCATCGGGCGGCGCCGGCGCCGACGGTTTCTTCGTCGGTTCGACCCTCGATCCGACCGACCGGATCGACGGCGGAGCCGACAGCGACTATCTCGTCGTCCAGGGCAACACCAACCAGGTGCTGACGGCCCAGGTTCTGACCAGCGTCGAATCCCTGTATCCGATCTCCGGGTCGGATCCGAGTTACGGCGACAGCGGCCTAAACCGCTACAGCTACAGCTTCACCACCGTCGACGCGTTCGTGGCGGCGGGACAGAAGTTCACGCTCGACGCCTACAGCCTCATCGCCGGCGAGAATCTGACGTTCGACGGCTCGGCCGAGACCGACGGCTATTTCTGGATGTTCGGCGGCGGCGGCATCGACATGCTGACCGGCGGCGCCGGCGCGGATTCGTTCATCTTCGATCCGGGACATTTCAACGCCGGCGATCGGGTGGTGGGCGGAAGCGGCATCGACGCGCTCCAGCTCCAGGGCAGCTTCACGATCGGCTTCGCGCCCGACGCCTTCACCGGCATCGAGAAGCTGGTCGCCGCCGCCGGGCGGTCGACGCCCTTCATTTACGATCTGACGACGAGCGATGCGAATGTCGCGACCGGACAAACCCTCGTCGTCGACGGCAGCGGCCTGCGCAGCATCGACACGCTGACGTTCAACGGCAGCGCCGAAACCGATGGCGCGTTCGCGATCACCGGTGGCGCGGCCAACGACAGCCTGACGGGCGGTGCGGGCGCCGACACCCTGACGGGCGGTGCCGGCAACGACCTGCTCGACGGCCGCGGCGGGGCCGATAGCATGAGCGGCGGGATCGGCGACGATATCTATTTGGTCGACAGCCTGGCCGACACCGTCGCGGAGCTCGGCAACGAGGGCAACGACGAAGTGCGCACCTCGCTCGCCGACTATACGGCCGCGGCCAATGTCGAGAAGCTGACCGGCACCTCGACTACGGCGGGCCAGACGCTGCGCGACAATGCCCTCAACAACACGATAACCGGCACGGGCTTTGCCGACAGCCTCTACCTCAAAGGCGGCGGCGAGGATTCCGCTTCGGGGGGCGCCGGGGACGATTATTTCGTGATGGGTGCCTCGCTCTCCGCGGGCGACACGCTCGACGGCGGCGCCGGCTTCGACTGGCTGCTCCTCCAGGGCAATTACGCGACCACCCTTACGGCGGCGCAGACCAGCGGGATGGAGATCGTCAGTCTCTACAGCGGTGCCACGACCTACTGGGGCGACACGGCCAACAATATCTACAGCTACGATCTCGCCACAGCCGACGCGGCGGTCGCCGCCGGCAGCTACTTGTACATCTACGCCGCCGACCTGCATGCGGGCGAGAACCTTACCTTCAACGGTGCCGCGGACACCGACGGCCATCTGGTGGTCTATGGCGGCGGCGGTCGGGACCTCATCACCGGCGGCGCCGGCAACGACAGCTTCTTCTTCCTGGGCGGCAAGTACGACGCCGCGCTGGACAAGGTCGCCGGCGGTGCCAACTGGGACAATATCGGCTTCATGGACGGCATCACGACAACGTTCGCCGCCGATGCGATGTCGTCGATCGAGGGGTTCTTCGTCTACGCCGGCACCGGCGCCGCGAATGCCAATTATTCGTTCACGATGAACAACGGCAACGTCGCCGCGGGCCAGCAGCTGTCCGTCGACGCCACCGCCTTGCGCGCGAGCGAGAGTCTGGTCCTCGACGGCTCAGCCGAAACCGACGGCACGTTCTACATGCAGGGCGGCGCAGGCAACGACACGCTCACCGGCGGCGCGCTCGGCGACACCCTCGTCGGCGGCGCCGGCGACGACCTGCTCAGCGGCGGCGCCGGAGCCGATGCCATGACCGGCGGCAGCGGCAACGACATCTACGTCGTCGACAATGCGGGAGACACGGTCACCGAGGCTGCGGGCGGGGGGACGGACGAGGTCCGCACGAACCTCGGCATCTACACGCTGGCGGCGAACGTGGAGAAGGCCACCTACACAGGTACCGGCACCGCCTCTTTCAATCTCACCGCCAACGCGCTCGACAACACCATCACCGGCGGCGCGGGCAACGATTATTTCTACCTGCAGGACGGCGGCAACGACACCGTCTACGGCGGCGCCGGCAACGACTTCTTCTACATGCGCGGCGCGCTGAGCGCGGGCGACGTCTTCGACGGCGGCGCCGGCACCAGCGACCAATTGGGCCTGCAGGGCAATTACACCGTCACCCTGGGCGCACAGCAGCTCACCAATGTCGAGTTCATCGACATCCTGTCCGGGACGAACACCCGCTGGGGCGATGCCGGCACGAGCCATTATGCCTACAACGTCACCAGCATCGACGCGAACGTCCCCGCCGGATCCACGCTCACGGTCGACGCCTGGGAGCTGGTCGCGGGTGAGAGCCTGACCTTCAACGGGTCCGCCGAGACGAACGGCTCGTTCTTCTTCTACGGCGGCATGGGCACGGATAATCTCACCGGCGGCGCCGGCGGCGACACGTTCGAGTTTGACGACAATCGCTGGCAGGCGGGCGACAAGGTCGCCGGCGGCGTCGGCACCGACATTTTAAAGCTCTACGGCAACTACACCGTGACCTTCGCGGCCGATGCGATGACCAGCATCGAGAAGCTCGTCGTCGCCGCAAACCGGACGTACAATCTGACCACCAACGACGCCAACGTCGCGGCCGGCAAGACGCTGATCGTCGATGCGACCGCGCTCGCCGCGGCCAACAGCCTCACCTTCAACGGCGCGGCCGAAACCGACGGCGCGTTCAACGTCACCGGCGGCGCCGGCAACGACGTCATCACCGGCGGCGCGGGTCAGGACACGCTCAGCGGCGGCGCCGGCAACGACAGCCTCTACGGCAACGGCGAAAGCGACATGCTCTACGGCGGCGCGGGCGACGACCTGCTCGACGCGGGCGACGCGGGCGACGATCTCGACGGCGGTACGGGCAACGACATCCTCATCGGCGGCGCGGGCGACGACCGTTACCTGATCGGTCGTCACCAGGGCGACGACCGCATCCGCAACTACGATCCTTCCCCGACCGCCTTCGACCAGCTCTCGCTGGGCGACGACATCGCCTACAAGGACATCTGGTTCGAGCGGGTGGACGCGACCGGCGCGCTGTCGGCGACGGGGGCGAACCTGCGCCTCGCCATCCTCGGCGCGAACGGCACCGACGGGACGGTGACGGTCGAGGACTGGTTCACCGGCACCAACGCCACGGTGTTCAAGATCGACCTCATCACCGATACGACCACCCGCGCGACGGTCGCGGTCGACGTCGATGCACTGACGGCCGAGATGGCCAAGTACCAGCGCCCCGCGAGCAGCGCCGCCATGCAGTCGCTGATGAGCGGCAGCTCGACGTTCAACGCCGCGGTGGAGGGTAGCTGGAAGCACCTGGCGCCGCCGGTGCTGGCAGCCGTCGCAAACGTGTCCGGGGTCGAGCCGCTCGACAACGAAACCCGGCAGGTGAGCGTGGCGGTCAAGGCTTATTATTCCGACACGACCGGCCTCGGCATCGTCATCCCGGCGACGAGCATCGACGTGGTCCCGGTGGCCGACGCCGGTTTCGTCCTCGCCGACTACGTTTCGTCCTGGACGGCGGGGACTCCGGACTCGGCCGGCAACCGGACCGTAACCCTGACCCTGACGCAGAACGGCTCGACCCACCTCCTCGCCGGCGGCGTGCTGCCGCTGCACATGACCGCGAAGATCAAGGGCGTCTACGATGGGCAGGGCACGCTCACCTCGTCCCAGCCCTTCACCCTCGCCGTCGCGCCGACCGCCGACACGCCGACGCTCAGCGCCTCCAGCCCCGGCGGCAATGCGGGCACGCTCATCCCGCTGACGATCAGCGCCGTGTCACCTGACACCGACGGTTCGGAAAAGGTCGACGTGCTGATCGGCAACCTCCCCGCCGGCTACAGCCTGGTCAACGCCCAGGGCAACGCGGTCGGGACGGCGGACCCGTACAAGCCGGCTGCCACCGGCATGCCGATCGTCAACAACGCCAAGACCACCGTCACCGACGTCGGCAACGGCACCTTCCAGATCGTCAAGACCGGCACCAACCAGTTCGACGCCAGCGCCGTCTCCTCGACCCCGATCGCCGGCGACTTCGTCCTGCGCGTCAAGTCGATCGTCAACGACACCTATGGTGTGGCCGCGATGAACAGCGACCCGCTGACCGACGCGGGCTATGCCGGCCTCGATTATCTCGTCGCCTTCACCGGGGGCGGCCAAGCCACGGTCGGCGAGAACGGCGGCCAGGCCCTCAACTTCACGGCCAACGGCCAGCTGTGGATGTGGCGGACCGGAACGACGCTGAAATACGGCACCGGCCCCGATTTCGCGACCGCCTCCACGACGGGCTTGCTGCGGACGGTCACGAACGTCACCGCCCCGCTCTATTTCGACTCGTCGTTCGGCGCGAACAACAACACGATCGAAGTGCAGCTGACGCCGGGATTCACGCGGCTCAGGCAAGTGGATCTCGTCGGCCTGAAGCTCCTCGCGCCGGCCGGCCGGAGCGACGACGCGCAGCTGTGGGTCACCCCGGAGTCGATCGACGGCCCCTCGGTGCGCGACGGCGCCTACGGCGTCCTTAACGTCAAGGTTAACGCCCCTCCCTCGGGCGCCACCCTCAACGGCTCGATCAACGAGAATGCCGCCAACGGCGCCCTCGTCGGCAACGTCGTCGGCACGGATCCCGATCCGGGCGACACGCTCACCTACACCTTGCTCGACAATGCCGGCGGACGCTTCGCGCTGTCGGGCGCCGGCGTGCTCACCGTCGCCAACGGGGCGCTGCTCAACTACGAGGCGGCGACGTCGCACAACATCGTCGTCCGCGTCACCGACCAGGGCGCCCTCTACGCCGACAGGACGCTCGCCGTCGCCGTCAACAACGTCAACGAGGCGAACAGCCTGCCGGCCTCCTATTCGATGAGCGTCAACGAGAATGTCGCCATCGGCACGCCGGTCGGCACCGTCGCGGCGACCGACCCCGATTCGGCGGCCGTTCCGTTCGGCCAGCAGGCTTATTACTTCGTCTATGCGGACAACAGCGTCCACCCGACCTCGGCCGACGGGCGCTACGCGATCAGCTCGGCGACCGGCGCCATCACCACCGCCATGGCGCTCGACTACGAGACGATGACGGCGGCGGTCGGCTACAGCGTCGTCGCCCGCGACAATAACGGCAACACGCCCTACAACCAGGCGCCGACGACGGTCACGATCGGAGTCCTCAACGTCAACGAGACGCCGGGCGCGCCGGCGCTCCAGTCGCAGACGCTCTGGTCCGAGACGCTGGCGGGCGACACGCCGCACAACAACCAGGTGATCGCGACCTTCGGCCTCACCGATCCGGACGGCACCGTCCCGGCGCTGCAGATCGTCGGCGGCAACCCCTACAATTGGTTCGCGATCAGCGGCAACAAGCTGACCTTCGGCGCCGCCAACTTCACCGCCGACTGGCTGCGCTCCTACATGGGCCAGTACGGCACCGACTCCGCCTGGAATTACGACACGGACGGCGACGGTCTGAAAGAGGTCCGGGTCGGGACCGTCACCCTGGCGGCGGTCGATTCCGGGGGGCTCCAGTCGAGCCCGATCACCTACAACATCCTCATCGAGGACAAGAACGAAGCCCCGGTCTTCACGACGACCAGCTTCACGCCCCCCGAAAATCTGGGCTATTACGCCTATATCGGGACGGTTGCGGCCTCGGACCCGGACGGGGCGGCGAGCGACCTTCGCTACGCCTTCACCGGCGGGACGCTGTATTCCGAGCCCAACATGTTCAATTGGGTGACCGGCTCGGCCGACGGCCGCTTCATCATGGACGTCAACAACGGCAACGTATTCGTCAACGGCACCAAGCCGCTGGATTACGAGGGGCTGCGCTCGTTCAGCTACTCCATCTACACGTCCGACAAGCAGGGCGGCCAGAATTCCAAGTCCACGACCGGAACGCTCGGCATCAACCTCACCAACGTCAACGAGAAGCCGAACCCGCTCACGCTGCAGTCGCAGACCTTGTGGTCGGAGACGCTGCCGACCGACACGCCGCACTACAACCAGACGATCGCCACCTTCGGCCTCAGCGATCCGGACGGGGCGGTGCCGGCGCTGCAGATCGTCGGCGGCAACACCTACAATTGGTTCACCATCAGCGGGAACAACCTCACCTTCGCCGGCTCCAACTTCTCGACCGACTGGCTGCGCTCGACGCTCGGTCAGTACGGCCAGGACTCCGCCTGGAACTACGACACCGACGGCGACGGCCTCAAGGAAGTGAGGGTCGCCACCCTCACCCTGGCGGCGGTGGACTCGAACGGCGTGCAGTCCGATCCGTTCACCTACAACGTGCTGATCGAGGACAAGAACGAAGCGCCCGTGTGGGGCGCCAACCCCTACAGCTTCGCCCTGACCGAGAATGCCGGCGCCTACGTCCAGGTGGGAACCGTGGCGGCCTCCGATCCCGACGGGTCGGCAGGGGCGCTGCGTTACGCCTTCACCGGCAGCAACGCCTACACGGACGGGGCGCTCGGCCGCTCCGTCACGGCCTCGCCGGACGGCCGCTTCATCGTCGACTATCTCGACGGCCGAGTGTGGGTGAACGGCAGCCAGAGCCTCAACTACGAGGCGACGCCGTCGTTCAGCTACGGCATCCTCACCGCGGATCGGCCCGGCGACCCGAACAGCAAGGTGGTGGCCGGCACGCTCAACGTCAGCCTGCAGAACGTCAACGACAATGCGCCCGCCCAACCCGGCGTGCAGGTGTGGGGCACGACCGCCTTCAACGAAAATAGCGGCGCCGGCGTCACCGTCGCCACGCTGACTCCGGTGAGCGATGCCGACGGGGCACTGACGCCCGTCGCCTACGAGCTGACCGCCAATCCCGGCGGGCTGTTCGAGGTGGTCGGCCAGACGGTGCGGATGCGCGACGGGGTCACGCCCGATTACGAGGCTTTCGCCTCGGGCGGTGGCTCGGTCGTGCTCCAGCTCCAGGTGCGCGCGAACGACGGCACCTACGTCTCGCCGTCGGGCGCCATCAGCGTCACGATCAACAACGTCAACGACAACGCCACCTGGTTCTACCGCGAGACGACGCCGTTCACGGTGACGGAGAACACGCCTTACGGCACCGTCGTCAGCGACGGCCCGCGGGCGACCGACAGCGACGGCTTCGCGATCAGCTACTCGATCGACCAGACGACCAACCCGAACGGGGCCTTCGGCATCAACGCCGCCGGTCAGATCACCATCGCCAACGGCGTCGACTACGAGGCGGGCGGCTGGCTCTCCGACGCCAGCGGCAAATATGCGAACCTGCGCGTGCTCGCGTCGGACGGCGGCGCGGCGGCGGCGACCACGGTCCAGATTCGCATCGCTAACGAGGTGCTGACCGTATCGACCGCCAATTCTGGGCTCACCTCGCGCTACCGGCAGGAGATTACGTCGACGCCTGACGATGTCATGATCGGGGGCGGCGGCGAATACGATCCTTGGGGAGGCCCGACCTACGGCCAGCACAGCTGGTACACCGAGGTCAAGTGGATCGACAACCAGACCGGGGCCGTGGTGATGACGGACGGCGACACCGGCCCCTACGAAAACACGACCAACCGGCCGCTGCCCGACAAAAATTATGCGGTGCTGGCGGACGGCTTCCACTGGACCGGAAATGGCTGGGAGATGGTCTCGGACGACGAGTTCAACGGCAACACGCTCTATCCGATCGTCATCGATCTCCTCGGCCAGGGCATCGACCATGCGTTCGGCACCGCGACCGCGGCGTTCGACATTGCCGGCAACGGCACCAAGGCGAACCTGCAGTGGCTCAACGCCGGCTTCGGCTTCCTCGCCCTCGACCGCAACGGCGACGGGCGGATCGGCTCGGGCCTGGAAATCTCGTTCGCGCAGGACAAGCCGGGCGCGGCCACCGATCTCGAGGGCCTCGTCGCCTACGACACGAACGGCGACATGAAGCTCTCGGCGGCCGATGCCCGCTTCGCCGACTTCCGCGTCTGGCAGGACCTCGACGGCGACGGCACCTCGCAAGCCGGGGAGCTGAAGAGCCTGGCCCAGCTTGGCATCGTCTCGATAGACCTCAAGCCCACCGCCACCGGGCACACCGTGTCCAATACCCAAGGCAATGTGATCGTCAACACGAGCAGCGTCGCCTTCGCGGACGGCACCCAACGGGCGTTGGGCGACGCGGTGCTCAAGATCGCCGATGCGGCAAGCGCTCCGGCGGCCGAGCCGGCCGGGCCGGCGCTGGAAACGCGCAGCTTCGAGTTCAAGAGCGGCCGCTATGCCCTCACCGCCCAGGGCGGGAGCCTGTTCGTCGCCGCGATCAAGCCCCGGGGCACGATCGACAGCCGCGCGCAGGAGGTGCTGCCTGGCGCCCTGCTGTCCTTCCGCGACCGGACGGTCGGCCTGCTCGACCCGATCGTGCTCGACCTCGATGGCGACGGCGTCGAGCTTCGCGGCCGCACCAAGGCCAAGGCCCGCTTCGACATGGACGGCAACGGCAGCCGCGACGATACCGGTTGGATCTCGAAGCAGGACGGCTTCCTCGTCGTCGATGCCGACGGCGATGGCCGCATCGCCACTGCGGCGGAGCTCTCGCTCCTGTCGCTCAAGGCGGATGCGAAGAGCAGCCTGGAAGCGCTCGCGACCCTCGATGCCGACAAGAACGGCGTGCTCGACGCAAAGGACTCGCGGTTCGGCGAGCTCAGGCTCTGGGTCGACGCCAACGGCAACGGCATCACCGACGCCGGCGAGCTCCAGTCGCTCGCCGACCGCGGCATCGCCTCGATCGGCCTCGCCGCCAGGGGCGTCGACGCCACGGTGAAGCTGGGCGCCAATACGATGGTCGCGACCTCCACCTTCACCCGCACCGACGGCAGCGTCGGAACCGCGGGCGAGGCGGCTTTGGCCTTCCGGCCGGCGGCGGCCGGCCACGGCGCTGCCGGCATCCAGTCCGGCACCACGGGAGAGCCCGAATTCGGCCCGTCGGACCGGCTGATGTTCGAGAACGCCCAGGAGGTCCTCAGCGCGCGGCTCGAGGCGCTGCGCTCCGGCCTTGGCTCCCGCCCGTTCGCCAGCGTCCTGTCGGCCTCGCCGGCGGCGTTCGACCGGCTGCAGGCCGCGCAGGAGAGCCTCGCCGGCCCGCAGGAATCAACGCTCGGCACGGAAGACCTTCCCCGCCACGCTCTCCCCGTCGACGAGGACCTCGGCGCGGCCGTCGCGGCCTCGCCGGCACTCGACGGGCGGCTGGCGCAGATGATCCAGGACATGGCGAGCTTTGGCTTGCGCTCGGGCGAAGGTGAGTGGAAGGAGCGGGGCCACGCGGACCACCGCTACGACTTCTTCGCCTGAACGGAAGGGACGGACATGGAACCTGACAGCGGCGCCCCGGCCGGCGCCTCGGGCCCGGTGACGATCAGCCACCTGCTCGGCGAGATGACCTGGCTGTTGAGCCAGTCGCCTCTCCACCGGGGGCTCGCCATCGGCGATCTGGAGTGGCTGATCATGCCGCCGCTCATCCACCGTCAATTCTACATCTTCCGCGACGGGGAGCGGCCGGTCGGGCTCGCCCTCTGGGCGAAATGCACGCCGGAGGCGGAGGCCAAGCTGGACCGAGGCATGATCGAGCCGGAGAACCGGCTCACGCTCGAGGAATGGACCAGCGGCGATGCGGTCTGGCTCGTCGACCTCATCGCCCCGTTCGCCGACGCGAACAACCGCCAGCGCGAGATCATGGTCGCCGACCTCATCTCCGGACCGCTCGCCGGCACCGAGTTCAAGTTCCACCAGACCGACCCCGCCACCGGCGAACGGACGGTGCGCACCGTCGAAGCGGACGCGGGACGCAAGCTCCAGGACGCGATCAAAGCCGCGGCCGAAGGCTGAGCCGGCCGATGGCAAGCGGCGCGATCCGGGTGGGGATCGGCGGCTGGGACTATGATCCCTGGCGCGAGAGCTTCTACCCGCCTGGCCTGGCCCGGGCGAAGCAGCTCGACCACGCCTCCCGGCACCTCACCGCGATCGAGATCAACGCCACCTATTACAAGCTCCAGACGCCGGAGCTGTTCGCCAGGTGGCGCGACGCCGTGCCCGACGGCTTCAGGTTCGCGATCAAGGGCTCGCGCTTCTGCTCGAACCGCAAGGTGCTCGGCGAGGCGGGGGAGGCGGTCGCGCGCTTCTGCGGGCAGGGGCTGGCGGAACTAGGCGACAGGCTGGGCCCGATCCTCTGGCAGTTCATGGGCACCAAGCGCTTCGATCCCGACGATTTCCGCGCCTTTCTGGCGCTGCTTCCGGCGGAGCAGGGCGGCGTGAAGCTGCACCACGTTGTGGAGCCCCGCCACGAAAGCTTCCGCGATCCCGCCTTCGTGGCGATGGCGCGGGAGGCGGGGGTGGGGATCGTCTTCGCCGACGCCGACGACTATCCCTGCATCGCCGACGTTTCGGGCGATCTGGTCTACGCCCGGCTGCAGCGGTCGCGAGCGCAGGAGCCGGCCGGCTATACGGCGGCCGATCTCGATCGCTGGGCCGAAATCGCCCGGGCCTGGTCGAGAGGCGAGAGCCCGGCCGGCTTCCCCCACGTCGCCGATCCGCCGCCGCCCGCGCCGCGCGACGCCTACATCTTCTTCATCGCCGGTGCGAAGGAGCGAAACCCGGCCGCGGCCATGGCGCTGATCACCCGCCTCTAACCTGCCTCTCCATTGAAGATGGGGAGCTCCGCTCGCAGCGAGCCGACGGAGGCGCTAAGCCCCTTGTCATGAACCCGCTCTACGCGAACCTGCCGACCACCATCTTCACCCGCATGTCGGCGCTGGCGGTGGAGCATGACGCGGTCAATCTCGGCCAGGGCTTCCCGGATTTCGGCTGGCCCGAGGACGTGGTCCGGCGCGCGGCCGAGGCGCTCTCCGGCTCGAACCAATATGCGCCGATGCCGGGCCTGCCGCACCTGCGCGAGGCGGTCGCCGGCCATTATCGCCGTCACCAGGGGCTGGAGCTCGATCCGGAGACGGTGACGATCACCTCCGGCGCGACCGAGGCCCTCGCCGCCGCCCTCCTCGCCCTCATCACACCCGGCGACGAGGTGCTGCTCTTCCAGCCGCTCTACGACGCCTATCTTCCCCTGGTCCTGCGCGCCGGCGGCGTGCCGCGCTACGTCCGCTTGACCCCGCCCGAATGGCGCATCACCGCGGAAGCGCTGGCGGCGGCGTTCACGCCGCGCACCCGCCTCGTCCTGTTCAACAACCCGCACAATCCGTCCGGCCGGGTGTTCGACGATGGCGAGCTCGCCCTCCTCGCTCGCGCCTGCGTGGAGCACGACGCGGTCGCGCTCACCGACGAGGTGTGGGAGCATGTCGTCTTCGACGGCCGCGCCCACCGGCCGCTCGCCGCCTTTCCGGGCATGGCCGGGCGGACCGTCAAGGTTGGCTCGGCCGGCAAGATATTCTCGCTGACCGGCTGGAAAATCGGCTGGGCCGTCGCCCCGTTTGGTCTCGCCGAGCCGATCCGCAAGGCCCACCAGTTCCTCACCTTCTCGACCGCGCCCAACCTCCAGGCCGCCGTGGCCTACGGCCTTGCCAAGGAAGACGGCTATTTCGCCGAGATGCGCGCGGCCTTCGCCGGCGCGCGGGACCGTCTCTCCTCCGGCCTGGCCGAGGTGGGCTTCAGCGTGCTGCCGGCGGAAGGCACCTATTTCCTGTCGGTCGACCTCGCCGCGTCGGGGATCGAAGCAGGCGATCTAGCCTTTTGCGAGCGCGCCGTCCGCGAGGCACGCGTCGCGGCCATCCCCGTCTCCACCTTCTATGCCGAGGACCCGGTGACGACCGTCGTCCGCCTCTGCTTCGCCAAGACGCGCGAGACGCTGGACCGGGGCATCGAGCGGATGCGGGCTGCCAAACGGCTCTTCGCAGGCTAGAGGGCGGCCATGGTCTTTAATTCCGCAGCGGAAGCCGCCGCCATTTTCGAGCGGCTGAACATCGCCGTGCCGGCCGGCGCGATGGGCTCCCGCTCGCCCGTCGATGGCCGCGTCATCGGCGGCGTCCCACCCGCCTCGGCGGCCGATGTCACCGCCGCGGCGGAGCGCGCCCACGGCGCCTTCCTCGGCTGGCGCCCCGTCCCCCCGCCGCGCCGCGGCGAGCTGGTGCGGCTGCTCGGCGAAGTGCTTCGCGAGGAGAAAGCGGCGCTGGGGCGGCTGGTTAGCCTCGAGGCCGGCAAGATCCTCCAGGAGGGGCTCGGCGAGGTCCAGGAGATGATCGACATATGCGACTTCGCCGTCGGCCTGTCGCGGCAGCTCTACGGCCTCACCATCGCCACCGAGCGGCCCGGCCACCGGATGATGGAGACCTGGCACCCGCTGGGCGTGGTCGGAATCATCTCGGCGTTCAACTTCCCGGTCGCGGTCTGGGCCTGGAACGCCTGCCTCGCCTTCGTCTGCGGCGATGCGGTTGTGTGGAAGCCCTCGGAAAAGACGCCGCTCACCGCCGCCGCCGTCCAGGCTTTGTTCGAGCGCGCGGCCGAGCGCTTCGGCGACGCGCCCGCCGCGCTCAGCCAGGTGGTGCAGGGCGCGCGCGAGACGGGGGAGGCGCTCGTCGACCATTCGAAGGTGGCGCTCGTCTCGGCTACCGGCTCGACCCGCATGGGCCGGATCGTGGCGCCGCGCGTCGCCGCCCGCTTCGGCCGAGTCCTGCTCGAGCTCGGCGGCAATAACGGCATGGTCGTCGCGCCGACCGCCGATTTGTCGCTCGCCGAGCGGGCGATCGCCTTCGCCGCGGTCGGCACCGCCGGCCAGCGCTGCACCACGCTGAGGCGCCTGTTCGTCCACGAGGAGGTGTATGAGACGCTGGTGCCTCGGCTGAAGCGGGTCTGGGCCGGCGTCGCGGTCGGCAATCCGCTCGAAGACGGCGTCCTGGTCGGCCCGCTGATCGACGGCGCCGCCTTCGAGACGATGCAGGCCGCTTTGGAGCAGGCGCGGGCGCAGGGCGGCGCCGTGCTCGGCGGCGAACGGCTGTTCGCCGAGCGCTGGCCGAAGGCCTTCTACGTCCGCCCCGCTTTGGCCGAGATGCCGGGGCAGAGCGAGATCACCCTCACCGAGACTTTCGCGCCGATCCTCTACGTGATGCGCTACGGCTCGCTGGACGAAGCGATCGCTCTCCACAATGCGGCGCCGCAGGGCCTCTCCTCCTCCATCTTCACCAACGATCTGAGGGAAGCGGAGCTGTTCCTCTCCGCCGCCGGCTCCGATTGCGGCATCGTCAACGTCAATATCGGCCCGTCCGGCGCCGAGATCGGCGGTGCGTTCGGCGGCGAGAAGGAGACGGGCGGAGGGCGCGAGAGCGGCTCCGACGCGTGGCGCAGCTACATGCGGCGGGCGACCAACACGATCAACTACAGCCGCGACCTGCCGCTCGCCCAGGGCATAAGCTTCAACATGCCGTGAGCGAAGGGCGCGTCGCCATCCTCACCCCCGACGCGGCGTCGGAGGGGTTCGCCACGCGCTGGCCGGACGTGCTCGCCCGCAACGCCGAGCCGCTGCGCGCTGCCGGCCTCGAGGTCGAGGGGCGGGACTGGGCCAATGCCGACGATCTTGCCGGCTTTGACCTCGTCCTTCCGCTCCTCGTCTGGGGCTATCCGTTCGCGCCGCTGCGGTGGGCCGAGGCGGTCGCGCGCTGGGAAGGCGAGGGGGTGCGCCTCCAGAACCCGGCTTCGGTGCTGCGCTGGAACGCCGACAAGGCCTATCTCGGGACGCTCACAGAGCGCGGCGCGCCGGTCGTTCCCACCCTCTACGCGGAGGGGCTGACCGCGGAGCGGATGGAGCAGGCGTGTCGCGACCTCGGCACCGACCGCCTCGTCGCCAAGCCGAGGATATCCTCGAGCGGCTGGCAGACCATCCGCTGGTCGCCGGGCGCGCCGCTCGACGGCGGGCCGGCCGGGGAGGCGATGATCCAGCCCTATCTCCCCGCGATCGAGACGGGCGGGGAAGTCTCGCTCTTCTATTTCGCCGGCCGCTACAGCCACGCCGTCTCGAAGCGGCCGCAGCCCGGCGAGTTCCGCGTCCAGCCCGAATTCGACGGCATCATCCGCCTCTGCGACCCCGCTCCCGACGAACGTGAAGCGGCCGGGCGCATCCTCGCCGCGGTCGAGGAGGATCTGCTCTACGCCCGAGTCGACCTCGTCCGCGGTCTCGCCGGCGCGCCCGAGCTGATCGAGCTCGAGCTGATCGAGCCCGACCTCTATCTCGGCTACGCGCCCGACCGGGGCGCGCGATTTGCGGCGGCGGTGGGGGAACGGATTGGGGGGTGAGCATTTTGCGGAACATGGCGCATATCGTCCTCATCGGCGATTCCATCCTCGACAACGGCGCCTATGTGCGCGGCGGGCCCGACGTGGTGCGCCAGCTGCGGGCGAAGCTTCCGGAAGGGTGGCGCGCGACCTTGCTCGCGCGCGACGGAGCGACGACGAGCGAGGTCGCCCGCCAGCTCGCCGCGCTGCCCGATGACTCCACCCACCTCGTCGTCAGCGTCGGCGGCAACGACGCGCTCGGCGCCTCCCACCTGCTCGGCGCCGGCGTGCGCAGCGTCGCCGACGCGCTCGCCCTCCTCGCCGGCGCGCAGGAGCGCTTCGCCGGCGCCTATGCCGAGATGCTGGAGCGCGTGCTGGCCTCCAACCTGCCCACCGCCCTCTGCACGATCTACGACACGCCGCAGACGTCGCCGCAGCAGCGCATCGTCCGAACCGCGCTCGCTTTGTTCAACGACGTCATCTCCCGCGCCGCCTTCGCTCAGGCCTTGCCGCTGATCGACCTCCGCCTCGTCTGCGACGATCCCGCCGATTACGCCAATCCGATCGAGCCCTCCGTGCGGGGCGGCGACAAGATCGCGTCGGCGATCCTCGCCGTCGCCGGCGCCGCGCCCGCGCGGGAACCTCGCTCGTTCGTCGTCATCCAATAAGCGGGAGGGGCTCGCCCCCTCGCCCCGGCGCCTCGCGAACCAACTGGTTACGCAGCCGTTATTGGCGTAAGGGTCGCGCCGGGTGGTTGCGTAACAACGAAAACGATACAGGGAGACGGCATATGAACACCCGTACCTTCGCGATGATCTTCGGCATCGTGTTCCTCATCGTCGGCGCCGGCGGGTTCATCCCCGGCGTCAACATGGACCATGCCGGCAATCCCGCCGACGCCGACGTGACGATGAAGACGATGTTCGGCTATGAGCTGGGGCTGTTCCCGGTCAACGTGCTCCACAACATCGTCCATATCCTGTTCGGCATCTGGGGCATCCTCGCCATGCGCAGCCTCGCCGGCGCGCGCATGTATTTCCGCGTCGTCGCGATCATCTATGCGCTGCTGACCGTGATGGGCCTCGTGCCGGCGCTCAACACCACTTTCGGGATGATCCCGATCTACGGCAACGACGTGTGGCTGCACGCCTTGCTCGCGCTCGTCGCGGCCTATTTCGGCTGGATGAACCGCGACGCCGCGGGCGATCGCGCCTGATCCCGGGCGGCGGACCGGCCCGGCTTCGCGCCGGGCCGGTTCCCGTTTGTTTTCCGAAGCTTGTCGAGCGGCTTGCCGCCCGCGTCGCGGGCGCTTATGACGTTATCCTGCGTATGGTGATCGGGCCCGCCGCGCTTGAAGGGGCGGCCTCCCGCGTTAGGATAGCCCATGTCGATGCGTATTCTCCTGCCCGCCCTCCTCCTCTCGGCGGCCGTGCCCGCGGCCGCCCAGAGCGTCCAGGAGCTGACTCCCGCCGCGCCGCCGCCGGCCGCCCAGCCGGCGCCCACGCCGGCGCCGGTGGTCGTGCGAGGGGACTGGAAGAAGGGGGACGCCAAGGATCTCGCCGACTATATCGACGGCGTCGGCGACGAGGGGCTGGACCCGTCGGATTATAATGCCGACGCGCTCCGCCAGGCC
This sequence comes from Allosphingosinicella sp., assembly GCA_036403015.1. GTDB lineage: Bacteria > Pseudomonadota > Alphaproteobacteria > Sphingomonadales > Sphingomonadaceae > Allosphingosinicella. The sequence goes on along the minus strand of DASWRU010000090.1, from coordinate 39,173 downwards.
GTCGCCGCCGGCGACGACGACGCGCTCGATCAGGTCGCGACCCGCATTTTCCTCAAGCTCGCCTCGGACCTGGCGCTCGGCCATGCCCGCGGCGACGGCCGCATCGACTGGCACGTCGCCGACGACCCGTTCGGCCCGGCCGAGCAGCAGGCGCTCCTCACCCGCGCGCTGACCGGCCACAGCGTCGCCGACGCGCTGCGCTCGCTGCTTCCGACCCACCCGCAATATGCCGCGCTGAAGTCGCTGCTCGCCGCCACCACCGACGAGCCCCTGCGCGACAAGGTCCGCCTCAACCTCGACCGCTGGCGCTGGCTGCCGCGCGACCTCGGCCAGAAATATGTCATCGTCAACGTTCCCGCCTACACCGTCGCCATCGTCGAGGCGGGGACGACGCTGAACCGCCGCCGCGCCGTGGCGGGCGCGCTCAAGACGCCGACACCGCAATTGAGCGCGGTGATCACCGGCGCGATCTTCAATCCCTGGTGGGAAGTGCCGACCAGCCTCAGCCACGAGGTGGCGGGCAAGAAGGGCTATGTCTCGGTGCCGCTTGGCGACAGCGGCGCGGTCCGCTGGCGCCAGCCGCCGGGGCCGAGCAACGCGCTCGGCCGGGTCAAGCTGGTGATGGGCAATCCCTATGCCATCTACCTGCACGACACCAACGCCAAGCATCTGTTCGACAAGCAGGCCCGCGCCTACAGCCACGGCTGCATCCGCACCGAGGAGGCGGTCGGCTTTGCCGAAACCCTGCTCGACGGCACCGACTGGGATCATGGCAGGGTCGCCGCGACCCTCGCCTCGAAGAAGACGGTGCAGGCGAACCTCGCCCAGCCGATCCCGGTCTACATCGTCTATTTCACCGTCGCCGCGACCAGCGACGCGCCCGGCCACATCGTCTATTCGGACCTTTACAAGCGCGATCCCACCGCCCTCGCCGCCCTCGACGATCAGCCTTTGCCCCGGCCGGTCGTTCCCGCCGCCGCCAAGCCGGTTACGGCGGCAAAGCCCGGCGCGAAAAGGCCCGCGCCGGCAAGGACCGCCGCCGCCAAGCCCCGCCCCCCCGCCGTCGCCTCCAACGGCCAGTAAGGCCCGCCATCCTCCCCTCTCCTGAGGGGAGAGGGGCCGGCGGGTGAGGGGTTCCGGCGCCTGACGGAAAGTCGCCTGCTTTCTTCGACGATGGCAGGCGCGGCGGCGCACCCAGCGACCAACTCCCAACCGCCGAACCCCTCACCCCTGACCCCTCTCCTCCTGGGAGAGGGGAAAAAGAGGCGCCGCCGCCCATCCTCCCCTCTCCCGAGGGGAGAGGGGAAGAAGAGGCGGGCGCCTAGTCGCAGAGCGCGTGGTACGCGACTTCGATCACCGTGCCGGTTTCGATGCCCATCGGTCCCTCGGGCTTGTCATATTGGCGTTGCTCGGTGAGGGTGCCGTCGGGCGCGTATTTGCGGGCCGCGAGCGCCATGATGCTCTTCGCCGGGCAATCGATACGCAGGAGATAGCCGATGTCGCCGGCGCTCCCCTGACCGGCGTTGAGCAGCCGGAACCAGGCCTGGCGCCAGCCCTGGCCGCGAGTCACGCTGGCCGCGTCGACGGCGATGCCCTGGCCGGTCTGCGCCGCGCCGAGATTGACCCAGAGCGGTTCGGCGGCGGCCGCGGGCGGGGGCGCGGCGGCGCCGGGAGGCCCGGGGGGCGGGGCCGCCGGGGCCGCCGTGGCCGTCCGCACGCCGCAGCCCTCGAGCGCGCCGCGCGTCGCCGGTCCGACCTTCGGATCCTCGACCAGCCCGGCGACGTAGACGAACTCGCGGGGGCCGAGGGCCGCGGGATTGGCGCCGCCCGGGGTCAGCCGCCCCGCCAGATCGGCGAGCTGGCGCAGCTGCCACACGCCGAGCGCCTCGGTCAGCTTCTTGTGCACGCACTGCGCCTCGCTGCCGGCGAGGCCGTAGCGGGCGAGCTGCGGCGCGATCAGATTTTCCTTGGGCTTCCAGTAATCGGCGGCATAGCCGGCGCACCCGCCGAGCAGGACGAGGGGCATCAAGGCGAGGGCAGGGCGCACGAATCGTTCCTCCTTCGCGAACGCGCCGATCCAGGGCGCGGCCGCGGCGGGACCTTTTCACATCGCTCCACCATCGTCAAAGTCGGCGAATGAGGAAAATGCTGCCGATTCTCCTGCTCCTGTCCGCCTGCGGTGCGCAGCCCGAGGCGGGGAACGACGCTGCCGCCGCCCCGGCGGGCGCGCAGGATCCGCTCGCCAACCTCCAGCTCGCCGATCCCGCCGCGGAGGCCGCGCGGCTCCAGGCGCTCGTCGCCCAGGCGATGCCGGCGGCGCTGCGCGACGCCAAGGACGCCCGCTACCGCAACGTCCGCGCCGGCGCCGGCGGCTCGGCCTGCGGCGAGGTGGCGGCGAAGGGGAGCGGGGTCTTCCGCCCGTTCGTCGTCACGCCCGAAGGCGTCGCGGTGGTGGGGGAGACGCCGCATATCGCCTTCGAGGATCCGACCGACTTCCTCGCCGACGCCTACATACGCTGGTGCGCTTCGCCCGAGGAGCTGGAGCGCGTCGCCCCCGAGATCCGCCGCGCCGGCGCGGGGGCGGCGGCCCTGAACCAGGTCGACGCCGCCGCGCCGCCGCCACTGATGCCGCCGGAAACCGCCACGCCCGAGGCTCCGCCCCCGAAAGCGGCCCCCGCGAGGCCTGCCGCGCCGCCGCCCCCGCCGCAGATCGACAGCTTCTTCAACTCCGTCCAGCACAAGGACCCGTAACGGCGCCTCGCTAGCCGGCGCCGAGAATCCGCAGCAGCTCGGCGCGATCGAGATTGCCGCCCGAGACGATCGCCGCCTGCCGCGCGATCCCGGTCCTGGCGGCCGCGGCGAAGGCGGCCGCGCCGGCGCCTTCGGCGATGACATGGTGGTCCGCGACCAGGGCTCGGATCGCCGCCTCGACCTCGGCGAGGCTCACCACGACCACCTCGTCGACGAGCCGTTCGAGCAGCGGCCACATGGCGTCGAGCACGCGCGTGCTGCCCATGCCGTCGACGAAGCTGGGGATTCGCTCGACCGTCACCGGCGCCCCCGCCTCCAGCGCGGCCTTGAGCGGCAAGGCGGTGTCGGTCTCGACCGCCAGGATCCGGCAGCCCGGCCGGTGCGCCCTGACCGCCTGGGCGATGCCGCAGGCGAGGCCGCCGCCGCCGATCGGCACCAGCACCGCCTCGACGTCGGGCAGGTCCTCGACCAGCTCGGCGCCGATCGTCGCGGTGCCGGCGATCACCTCGCGCTCGCAGACCGGGTGGAAGAAGGCCCCGGCATCGCCGGTCTCGCGGCTCTCCATGATCCGCCACCAGTCGGCGAAATCATGCTCGCGCACCTGTGCCCCCATCGCCTTCAGATTGTCGATCTTCACCCGCGCCGCATGGTCCGGCACATGGACGATCGCGCGAAGGCCGAGCGCGCTCGCGGCGGCGACGATCGCCTGGCCGAAATTGCCGGCGCTGGCGGTGACGATCGCGTCGATCCGCTCGCCGCTCTCCAGCCGAGCCTTCAGCGCGTTGGTCGCGCCGCGTATCTTGTACGAGCCGACCCGCTGCAGGCATTCGAGCTTCAGCCAGGTACGCCCGTCGCGCGCCGGGACGAGGGGCGTCCGGAGCGCCGCGCCCTCGATCCGGCGGCGGGCGGCGGCGATCTCCTCAGCGGTGAGGGGAAGGGCAAGGTCCTTCACGGGAGGAGCAAGCCGGTATCGGCGAGGATGTAGGCCATCGCCAATGCCTAGGGTCCGTACTCAATCCCCGCAACGAGCGTGATCGCCCGGAGAGGCGCGCCGGGTCCTTCGAGACGCCGCTTCGACTTCGCTCAGCGGCTCCTCAGGATGAGCGGGGACCGGCGAAAACCCGCTCATCCTGAGGAGGGACTGAGCCTTGGCGAAGGCCCGTCTCGAAGGACGCGCCTCTCCCGGGCGACCCCTCCGGGGCGGGCCGTCACGCCGCTGCGGGAATTGAGTACGGACCCTAGCCCAGGGCCGCGCCGTTCGGAAAGGTGCCGTTAGGATTCATCCATTATGGAGGATAAATGGCAGCATTCACTGTAAAGCGATGAGCATCAAGAGACCTTCGATGGGGACAGAAGGGGACGAGGCGGGGGAGCAGGGCCTCCCGCGCGGCGGCGAGCCGCCGCGGCGCGACGAGCCGCCGCTGCCGGAGGACGGCTATCGCGACGCCTGCCGCCGCTATGCCCGCCTCGCCGGCCGCCGCCGCGGCTGAAGGCCTCGCGCCCGTCCGCGAACCGGGCTAGGCGATAGCGGATGGCGGTGCGCTCCCTCTTTCCCACCCTCTTTTACGAAGGCGAGCTCGGCGATGCCGCTCTCCTCGGCGAGCTCGACGGCGCCTGCCGAGCGCTCGCCGCCGACGATTCGGCCGGCCGCCGCTGGTCCCGCGCGCACGGCTACAGGGGCTATACGTCCTACGCCTCCCTCGACGATCTGCCGGTCCGCGACCCGCGCTTCGCCGAGCTGGTCCGCCGCCTCGACCGCCACGTCGCCGCCTTCGCCGCCGCGGCCGCTTTCGATCTCGGCCGCCGCCGCCCCCGGCTCGACAGCCTGTGGGTCAATCTGCTTCGGCCCGGCGGCGCCCATTCGGGCCACATCCACCCGCACAGCATCGTCTCCGGCACCGTCTACGTCGCCGTGCCGCCCGGCTCCGGCGCCCTGCGCCTCGAAGACCCGCGCCTGCCGCTGATGATGGCCGCGCCGCCGCGCCGGACCGACGCACCGGAGGCGCTGCGGACTTTCGTCTATGCCGAGCCGAAGCCCGGAGCGGTCTTCCTGTGGGAAAGCTGGCTGCGCCACGAGGTGGTCGCCGGCACCGGCAAGGGCGAGCGGATCAGCATCAGCTTCAACTATCGCTAGGCCCCGCTGCTCCCGCCTATGTCGCTGGAATTGCTGTGTTGCGGTGATCAATCCTTAACTGAATAGGCCGTAAACCCTGTCTTGCAGCCGGCAGGAGATGGCAATGGCACTCAGCGTCAAGCGCGAACCCCGGTTCAAGGCCCGCCGGCCGCGGGCGGCGACCTTCATCACGACCGCCGTGCTGCTGCCCGACGACCGCGAGATCCGGGTCGATGTCAGGAACATCTCGCCTGAAGGCTTCATGGCCGTCACCAATGTCGACGACCTGGCGATAGGAACGCAATTCGGCATCTCGATCCCCGGCCGCGGCATCGTCCGCGCCGAGGTGCGCTGGTCCGACGGCGGCGCGTTCGGCGCCCGCTTCAGCGCGCCGCTGGAGCTCCAGACGGCGACCGACTGACCCTGTTCTCTCGACACTGAACCGCTCATCCTGAGTAGGGACTGAGCGAAGGCGAAGCATGTCCTGAGCGCCTGCCTTGCAGGCAGTCGAAGGGGCCCGTATCGAAGGACACACCAGCGCCGTGCGTCCTTCGATAATGAACAGGTGAAACATGCCCCCGGCATGTTTCAGGATTGCCTGGGGGGCAATCCGACCTGTTCATGGTTCGACAAGCTCACCGGCTACTCAGGATGAGCGGGATGGTTCAACTTAGTCAGGAGAGGCTCTAAGCGCCGAAGGTCAGCCGATCTTGTCGGCGTAGAGAAAGCGGCCCGGCCCGAGCCGGTCCAGCACGTCCTGGAGGCTGGCGTAGCTCAGGGCGAAGCAGCCTTCGGAGCGGCCGAGCTTGCCATGCTCGGCGACCTGCTCGGGCTCGGCATACCAGGCGCTGTGGACGACGATCGCCCGCGCCTCGACGTTGCTGTTGGTGGCGTCGAGGCCGGAGAGGCGCAGCGCGCGGCCGTATTTGCCGGGATAATAATCGCCGGTGACATAGCCGCCCTCGGAGCTCGCCTCGGAGCCGATCGCGTTGGAGAAGCGCTCCAGGTAACCGCTATGGTCGGGATCGGAGCCTCGGCCGTGGGCGACGAGGTGCTTGGAGACCCGGCCCGTATCCGTCTCGAGCAGGAAGAAGCGGGCTTCGCGCGAGGGGCGGCTGAAATCGGTGATGCCGACGATGTCGGTATGGCGAAGCGCGCCGCGGTGCCGGTCGAAGGAGGCGCGGGCGCGGGCGAGGAGGTCGGGATCGATCGCCGGATCGACGACCACGTGCGGCCGCGCGGGCACGCGCGCCGCGGCGACGGCCTTCCTGGCCGGCGGATCGAGCAAGGTCGAAGACCTCGCCGTGGTGGCGATGAAGCCGGCACATACGCCGGCGCCAAGCAATTGCCTGCGCGACAGTTCCAATGGAAAACCCCTCCGCTGTGGCTTTTCCATGTAGGGACGGCACGGTTACTTTTGAATGAATTCAAAGGGTTAAACTGCCTTAACCAACTCGATTCGGCGCGAGTCGGGCACGGCTGGCGGCTTCGTGCAAACCGAAGGGAACTAAAGCTTTTCGGCGTAGAGGAGGCGGCCGGGGCCGAGGCGGGTCATCGCCTCGGCGTGGCTGATGCCGGGCAGCGCGAAGCAGCCCTCCGAACGGCCGAGCTTGCCGTAGGCGTCGATCATCCTGGGCTCGGCATACCAGGCGGTGTGGACGACGATCTCGCGCGCCAAAGCGTTGCTGTTGGACGCGTCGAGCCCGGTGAGGCGGAGCGAATAGCCGTATTTGCCGGTATAGGCCTGGCCGGTCAGATAGGCGCCCTCGGAGGTGGCGTAGGAGCCGATCTCGTTCGAGAACATCTCAAGCCAGCCGCTATGGGCCGGATCGGAGCCGCGGCCGTGGGCGACGAGATGCTCGGTGACGAAGCCGGACCTGAGGTCGGCGATGTAGAAGCGCGCTTCGCGCGAGGCCTTGCGGAAATCGGCGATGCCGATCACGTCCGCCTGGCCGACAAGGCCGCGATTCGCCTCCAGCGCGGCGAGCGCGCGCGCCTTGAGCTCCGGATTGATGACCGGTCCGCCCGGCGCCACGCCGGCGAAGGCGCGGCCCGGCAGCGCGGCGGCGGCGCCCGCCGCGGCGGCTGCAGTCAGGAACGTCCGGCGTGTAAGCGTCACTTTCGCCCTCCCGCCTCTCTTGTGGCAAGAACGGTTCGCAGGCTCAACGACGCAGCGGCGCTTCGGCTGCATTCCGCCGCGCTGAGGAGTCGTCTCGGCGCATTGCCGTCCCGGAACCGGACGGGGCACGGGCGCGTAATGAAGCCATGGACGGATTCGACCGCCTCGCCGTCAAGCCCGGTTTGCCGCCGATGGAGGCGAAGCTCGTCGATGCCCTGCCCGACGGCGGGGACTGGCAGTTCGAGCCCAAATGGGACGGCTTCCGCTGCCTCGTCTATCGCGACGGGGGCGAGGTCTACCTCCAGTCGAAGGCGGGCAAGCCGCTCGGCCGCTACTTCCCCGAGATGGTCGAGCGCATCCTCGCCATGCGCGCCGACCGCTTCGTCCTCGACGGCGAGCTGATCATCCCGGTCGGCGGCCACCTCTCCTTCGACGCGCTCCAGCTCCGCCTCCACCCGGCCGAATCGCGGGTCAAGCGGCTCGCCGCGGAGACTCCGGCGCAGCTCATGCTGTTCGACCTCCTCTTCCACAAGGAGACCAGCTACCTCGCCGTGCCGCTCAGCCTCCGCCGCCAGGCGCTCACCACCCTCTACACCGGCGAGGAGCCGGAGGACCTGCTCCTCTCCCCCGCCACCACCGACCGCATTGTGGCGCAGGGCTGGCTCGACCATGCCGGCGGCGCCCTCGACGGGGTCGTCGCCAAGCGCCGCGACGGCGCCTACGAGCCCGGCGAGCGCGCCATGCTGAAGGTCAAGCAGCTCAAGACCGCGGACTGCGTGGTCGGCGGCTTCCGCTACGCGCAGAACAGCCGCGAGGTGGGCTCGCTCCTCCTCGGCGTCTACAACGAGGCGGGCAAGCTCGACCATGTCGGCTTCACCTCCGCCATTCCCGCCGCCGAGCGGGCGGCGCTCACCCGCCGCCTGGAGGGGATGATCGAGCCGCCCGGCTTCACCGGCGACGCCCCCGGCGGCCCCAGCCGCTGGTCGACCGAGCGCACCGGCGAATGGCAGCCGCTCCGCCCCGAGCTGGTCGCCGAGGTGCGCTACGACCATGTCACCGGCAACCGCTTCCGCCACGGCACCAAGTTCCTGCGCTGGCGCCCCGACAAGGCGCCGGAGCAGTGCCGTATGGACCAGCTCCAGCCCGAGGCGCGGCCGGCCGAGCTCGCCGGCACGATGGAGGGCGCGCGGTGACGCCGGAGCGGATCGTGGCGGGCGTCCGCCTCTCCAACCCCGACAAGATCCTCTATCCCGAGCAGGGCATCACCAAAGGCGCGCTGGCGGATTATTACGTGGCCGTGGCGGACCGCCTGCTGCCGCACGTCGCCGACCGGCCGATCACCATGGTCCGCTGCCCGACGGGGCAGGGGAGAAAATGCTTCTACCAGCGCCACGCCGGCTCGGGCGTGCCGGAGCAACTGGGCGAGGTGACGATCCCCGGCTTCGAGGAGCCCTATCTCTACATACGCGATCTGCCGGGCCTGGTCGCGATGGTGCAGATGGGGGTGCTGGAAATGCATCCCTGGGCGGTGACGGTCGAGCGTCCGGACCGCGCCGACCGGATCGTCTTCGATCTCGATCCCGACGAGGGCCTCGGCTTCGCGGAGGTGATCCGCGCCGCGCTGGAGGTGCGCGATCGGCTGGCGGCGCTCGGCCTCGAAAGCTTCGTCAAGACGACGGGGGGCAAGGGCCTCCACGTCGTCGTGCCGGTCGAGCCCACCGCCGAGTGGCGGGAGGTGAAAAGCTTCGCCAAGGGCGTCTCCGCCGCGATGGCGGCCGATTCGCCGGAGCGCTACCTCACCAAGATATCGAAGGCCGAGCGCGTCGGCCGCATCTTCATCGACTATCTTCGCAACGACCCCACCTCCACCGCCGTCGCCCCTTACTCCACCCGCTCCCGCGCCGGGGCGCCGGTGGCGATGCCGCTCCGGTGGGACGAGGTGAAGCCGGGGCTCGATCCCTGCGATTATGTGCTCCGCACCGTACCCGCCCTGGTGAAGCGCCAGCGTGCGGATCCGTGGGCCGAGATGCTCGAGCTGAAGCAGAAGCTGCCGGACGGGCCGAGGGCGTAGCCTGCCTCCCCATGCGGAGCATGGGGAGGGGGACCACCGAAGGTGGTGGAGGGGCAACTGGAACAGGCCTGAGCGGGTACCCCTCCACCAGGCTTCGCCTGGTCCCCCTCCGCGGCGCAGCCGGGGAGGCAAGCTTGCGCCGCGCCCGCGACAGACTATCTCCACTCGCAAGAGGAGACGGACATGGAACAGGCGACGCTGGCGGGAGGGTGCTTCTGGTGCACCGAGGCCGTGTTCAAGGACGTGATCGGGGTATCCGAAGTCGAGAGCGGCTATACCGGCGGCCACGTCCCCAGCCCCAGCTACAAGCAGGTTTGCGGCGGCGACACCGGCCATGCCGAGGCGATCCGAATCACTTTCGATCCGGAGGCGATCTCCTACGGCGAGCTGCTCGACCTCTTCTTCCACACCCACGACCCGACCCAGCTCAACCGCCAGGGTAACGATGTCGGCACCCAGTACCGCTCCGCCATCTTCCCGGCTTCGCCGGAGCAGGAGGCGGAGGCCCGCGCGGCGATGCGCCGGGGGGCGGCGGATTGGCCGGCGCCGATCGTCACGACGATCGAGCCGCTCTCCGACTGGTGGCCGGCGGAGACCTATCACCAGGACTATTGGGAGGGCGACGGCCAGCGCAATCCCTATTGCCTCGCCACCATCCCCCCCAAGCTCGCCAAGCTGAGGAAGAGCTACGCCCACCGGGTGAAGAGCGCCGCGACCGCCGCGGGCTGATCTGCCCCTTTCCCCGGAGGCCCCCTTTTTCCCCTCTCCCAAGGGGAGAGGGGTAGGGGTGAGGGGTTCGGCGGCCAGAGTTTGGCGCCCGCTGCCGCGCCGCACGTCCTTCATAGAAGCAGACAGGCGCGTCTCCCCCAGCGCCGGAGCCCCTCACCCCCGGCCCCTCTCCCCTTGGAAGAGGGGAGGCGCGCTTCTCCCCCTCTCCGGTGGGAGAGGGGGAGCTGACGCTCGCTCAGCGGCGGCGCACGTCGCGGTCGTGCTTCTGGGCGCGGATGCTGTTGCTCAGCGCGTCGAAGCGGCGGTCGAGGTCGCGCCGCTCGGCCAGGGTGAGGCCGCCGCGGCGATATTGCCGTTCGAGCCGCTGCAGCCGGGCGAAGCGGACCCTGAGGGTCGCCGCCTCGGAGCGGGTCAGCGCGCCGGAACGCATGCCCTGGTCGATGCGGCCGAACAGGTTCGCCTGGCGCTGGTCCACCGACTGAAACGGCGCGGCGGCGGCGGGAGCCGAGAGGGAAACCAGAGCGGCGGCCGTCGCGGCGAGGGTGAGGATCGTCTTCTTCATGTCCATTCTCCTTGTCCTGCCGCTCGTGGCGGCGCGAGGCCTGTCTGCAGGCGCCCGGTCGCACGCGTTTCGCGAGGACGGCGGAAAATGGTCGCGAATTGTCGCGGAGGATGACCGATTCAACAGAACCGCACAATAGATCATGTGTATCCAGCGGTTCTGTTCAATAATCGTCAGGACTAGCGAAGGCCCTGACCGGTATCATCCATAAAAATAGCGGGTTAGCGGCGTAAAGCCTTGTCAAAATTAAGGTCCTCGGCCAGCTTCGCGCCCACGAGTCGCAATAGGAACGGCTTGATAAGGGGGATAATTCATGAAGATTCTGACCTCGGCGCTGCTCGCCGGCGCGTCCATACTGCTCATCCCATCCGCGGCGGCGGCGCAGACTGCCCCGGCCGCGGACGGGCAGCCCGCCGCGTCGCCCGTCGTCGCGCCGCCTGCTGCCAGCGCTGTCCTTCGCGTCGGTACCGAGGTGCCGCTGAGGTTGTCCGAAGAGCTCACCACGAAGGGCAAGAAGCTGCGCGTCGGCCAGCGCTTCCATCTGGAGACCTCCGAGCCGGTGATCGTCCAGGGCGTCACCGTCGTACCGGTCGGCAGCCCCGCGATGGGCGAGATCACCGATGTCCGCAACAAGGGCATGTGGGGGAAATCCGGCCACCTCAGCGCCCGCATTCTCTATGTTACGGTCAATGGGCGCCAGATTCGCCTTAGCGGCCAGTTCGACGACAAGGGCGTCGCCGGCGGTATCGGTGCCGTGGCTGTGTCGGCAATCATCATACCGGTAGCCGGCTTCTTCATGACGGGAACCAGCGCCAAGGTCCCGGCCGGCTCGATCGTCAAGAGCTTCATCGACGAAGACGTGCCGCTCGCCATGGCCGAGACGGGCCCCCAGCCCCTCGCGGTAAGTGCCGACGCGCCCGTCATCAATGCTTCGGCACCGGCACCGGCCTCATCCACGGCCGCCTCCGCGAAGGTGGAGGCGGCGACGTCCACCTTGGCACCGCACTGAGCGGTCGCTCGGAACGGTGAAGGGGCGGCTTCGGCCGCCCCTTTGCTTCGCGCCTCAGCCTTCCAGCTTCGACAAGGCGAAGGCGGCGAGGAAGCCGGCCACCGCGATGAGGCCGGCGAAATCGTGGGTGCCCTCGAACGCTTCGGGCACCATCGTGTCGACGATCATGGCGAGGATCGCGCCCGCCGCGATCGCCTGGACGGCGGCGATCCAGGCGGGGTCGAGCCCGTCGAAGGCGACATAGCCGAACGAGGAGGCGAGGCCGGCGCTGAGCGCGATCGCCGCCCATAGCAGGAAGACGAAGCCCGCTTTCTTCCCCTCCGCCTTCATGCCCGCCGCGCTTGAGAGGCCTTCGGGCAGGTTGGAGAGGAAGACCGCGATCACCGCGACGATGCCGACGCCGCCGCCGCGCAGCAGGCTGACGCCGATGACGATCGATTCCGGGATGCCGTCGAGCAGCGCGCCCATGGCCAGCGCGCCTCCATTCTCCGCATTCTTCTGCCGGTCGGCGCCGCGTACCTCCCCGTCCGAGCGCTTGCGGTGCCGTGCGCCCAAGGCGGCCAGCAGCCAGTTGCAGAAGGTGTAGGTCGCCGCGCCGCCGAGGAAGCCGCCGGCGACCGGGGCGAAGCCGCCGTGCCGCCAAGCCTCGTCCATCAACTCGAACGACAAGGCCGAGATGAGCACGCCCGCGCCGAAGGCCATGACGCCCGCGACCGTACGGCGCGACAGCTTCACGAACCAGCCGACCAGCGCGCCCAGCAGCAGGGCCGAGCCGCTGAGCAGGCCCCACAGCCCCGCCTGGATCGCCATCGGCACGGTCATTCCTCCCTCGGCGCCGCCGCCCGGCGCAGCCTGTCGTTGATCGCCTCGCCAATGCCTTCCTCCGGCACCGGCGCGACGGCGATGCGCCCCGGCGCCTCCGCCTCGGCGCGGTGGAGGGCGGCGAACAGCCGCGCGGCAGCCTCGGCCAGGTCGCCCGTCTCGCTGAGGGTGTCGTCGCCCTGCACCGCTCCGAAACCGATGAGCCATTCGTCGGGCTCCGCCCTTTGCGCATTCAGCCGCAGCGGCTTGGAGGGGGCGTAATGGCTGGCGAGCATCCCGGGCGCTTCAATGCCCCCCTTCCAGGGAGGGGTAGTTGCCAGCACGAGTGGGCCCGGCCTCAGCAGCGTCAGCGTGTCGCCCTCGACCTTGACGATCGTGGATTCCAGCCCGCGCGCCGTCCCGCCGCCATCGACGATCAGCGCGATGCGTCCCCCCAGCGAATTGAGGACGTGCTCCGCCGACGTCGGGCTGATCCCGCCGCTGGCATTGGCGGAGGGCGCGGCGAGGGGGCGTCCGCTCGCCGCCAGGAGGTCGCACATCGCGCGGTGGGCGGGGCAGCGCAAAGCGATCGTGTCCAGCCCGGCCGTCACGGCGGGGGCGATGCCGGAGTCGCGCCGCAATGGCACGACCAGCGTCAGCGGCCCCGGCCAATGCTCGGCCGCGAGGCGGCGCGCTGCATCGGAGAAGTGGCCGATCCGCTCCGCCCGGGCCAAGTCGAGGACATGGACGATGAGCGGGTTGAACGACGGCCGGCCCTTCGCCGCGTAGATGCGGGCGACGGCCGTCTCGTCGGTCGCGTCGGCGGCGAGGCCGTAGACGGTCTCGGTCGGCACCGCCACCGGCTGCCCCGCCAGCACCAGCCGCGCGGCTTCCCGGATCGCCGCCGGCCCGTAGCGGCGCACCCTGGTCCGCACCGGCTGGTTTTGCGGGCTCATGCGGGCGCGCTATAGCGCTCGTCACGCCCACGCAACATCAGGCTTCCCGCTTATGACCTATACGCCCCCCGTCGAAGAGCAGAGGTTCGTGCTGAGGCACATCGTCGGGATCGACGCGCTCGCCGGGCACGACCGCTTCGCCGAGGCGAGCCGAGAGGTGGTGGATGCGATCCTCGAGGGCGCCGGCGCCTTCGCCGCCGGCGAGTTCGCGCCGCTCGACCGCCTGGGCGACGAGGTGGGGGCCCGATGGTCGTCCGAGGGGGTCACGCTGCCGCCCGGCTTCAGGGAGGCCTATCGGGCCTATGTGGAGGGTGGCTGGGGCACCCTCGCCGGCCCGCCAGAACATGGCGGGCAGGGGCTGCCGCTCGCCCTCGCCACCGTGGTGATGGAGGATCTCGGCTCCGCCAACATGGCCTTCTCGCTGATCATGATGCTGACCGCGGGCGCGGTCGAGGCGCTGAGGCATCACGGCTCGGAAGACTTGAAGCGGCAATGGCTGCCCAGGCTCGTCACCGGCGAATGGAGCGGGACGATGAATCTCACCGAGCCGCAGGCGGGCTCGGACGTCGGCGCCTTGAAGACCCGCGCCGAGCCGGTGGGCGACGGCAGCTGGCGCATCGCCGGGCAGAAGATCTTCATCACCTTCGGCGAGCACGATCTGGCCGACAATATCGTCCACCTCGTCCTCGCCCGCACGCCGGACGCGCCGCCGGGGACTCGGGGCATCTCGCTGTTCCTCGTCCCGAAGATACTGCCGGACGGCACGCGCAACGACCTGCGCTGCGTCTCGATCGAGCACAAGCTCGGCATCCACGCCTCGCCAACCTGCGTCATGGCCTATGGCGACGAGGGGAGGTGCCTGGGCTGGCTGATCGGGGAGGAGCAAAGCGGGATGCGGGCGATGTTCACGATGATGAACAATGCCCGCCTCAACGTCGGCCTGCAGGGCGTATCGGTGGCGGAGCGCGCCACCCAGGCCGCCGCCGCTTATGCGCTGCAGCGCGTCCAGGGCGTCCGCGACGGTCGGCCCGCGGCGATCGTCGAGCATCCCGACGTCCGCCGCATGCTGCTCCGCATGAAGGCGCTGACCCAGGCCGCCCGCGCGCTGGCTTACCACACCGCCGGCCTCACCGACCGCGCGACCCTGGGCGATAGGGACGCCCAGGCGCGGGCCGATCTGCTGACGCCGCTCGTCAAGGCCTATGGCACCGATATCGGCGTCGAGGTGGCGAGCCTCGGCGTCCAGGTCCATGGCGGCATGGGCTATGTCGAGGAGACCGGCGCCGCCCAGCCTTATCGCGACGCCCGCATCTCCCCCATCTACGAGGGGACCAACGGCATCCAGGCCGCCGATTTGGTCGGCCGCAAGATCGGGCTGGAGGGCGGCGGCGTCCTCGCCCGGCTGCTCGCCGACATACGCGAGCAAGCGGTGGGGCCGCTCGACGCCCTCGCCGAGGCGTGCGGCGAGGTGGCGGAACACCTCTCCCGCGCCTCGCCCGACGACCGGCTCGCCGGCTCCTATCCGTTCCTCAATATGCTGTCCGTCGCGGTCTGCGGCTGGCTGATGCAGCGCAGCCTCGCCGCGCTCGACGGTGCCGATGTCTCCCCAACCTTCGCCGCGGTGAAGCGGGCGGCGGCGCGTTATTATCTCGAGCAGGCCGTGCCGGAAGCGCTCGGGCTGGAGGCGCAGGCGAAGGCTGGGGCGGCGCTCCTCTACTCCGTCACTGCGGAGGCCTTGGCGGAGGCGTAATCCAGTCCCACCCATCGCGCCGCGATAGGCGAATGAGGAGGCCCTAAACCATCACCAGCTTGCCCTCGCGCCGGCCGACCTGGCGGTAGATGCGGGGGCCGAGATCGAGGCGGAACGGGCCCATCTTGGCCGACGGCGTCGCCGCTTCGCGCCCCACGAGCCAGGATTTGGACGAGCGGCCGCTGCCGCCCTCCCAGTCGTAGGCGACGTTGATGGCGATCATCGGCACGAAGATCGTCCTTCCCTGCACCTCGATCGATCGCACGTCCTCCTTCGCCATGCCGATCGCGCTGCCGAGCCGCAGCTCCCCGCCGGGGCGGATGGCGACGTGCGGCGAGCCGCTGACCTCGTGGATCGGGCCGGCGAAGAATTCGCCTATCTCCTGCTCCGCGCCGGCGTTGAACATGCGCGTGTCGATGCGGATGTTGCGCGCATCGGCTTGGCCGCGGTTGCTGAGGACCAGCTCGTAATTGACGACCGTCTCCTTGTCGGTCGCCGCCGCGCGCTCCGGCACCATGTCGAGCTCCAGCCAGGCACGGGCTTCCGCCGCGGCCGGCTGCTCGGCGGGGGCGGCGGCTTCGGCCACAGGCTCCGGCCCGGGAGCCGCTTCCCCCTCGAACAGCGACCCGGCGAGCGAGGCGCGGTCGGCCTCGTCCCATTGGCCGGCGCTGCGGCGGCGGCGGAAGAACAGCAAGGCGCCGATCGCGAGCAGGACCGGCAGGCCCAGCCACAGCCAGCGCAGGTCCGTCGCTGCGGCCTCGGCGGGCGCGGGCGGCGCGGGTGTGGTCCGGGGAGCCGGAGCGGGCGCCGCGGGTGGCGGAACGACGACCGGCGCCGTCTGCACGGGAAGCCGCGCGGGGAGCTGGGATAGGGGGATTTGCGGAGCGGAAGAGGGGGCAGGCGTTGCCGGCCGGAGGGCGGGCGCGGCGCGTGCGGCGTCGCGCCGCACGGAGCGGGGGGTAGGGGCTGCTGTCGCGGGAGCGGCGGTTGCTGGAGGACGGGTCGCCGCGGGTGAAGGCGCGGCGGTTGTCGCCGGCGCCGGCTGCGGCGCGGGCGGAGTCGTGCGCTCGCCGGGAATCCGGAAGTCGCGGAGCTGCGGCGGCCCGATCGTGTTCGTCTCCTGCGCCGGCAGCGCCGTCGCGGGCGCGACGACGGCGAGCGATGCGAGAGCGGCGGCCCGAAGGCGGCGGCGGCCTGTTTTCAACATGTTAGCGGAATGGTCCCTTGCCCGTTCGCCTCTTATCCCTGCTCGCGGGCGCGAGTCCAGCGGGTGGGGCCGGAACGCCCCGCGGCTGCGCCGCACCGCCGATGCGGCCAGTCGTGCGCGGCCAAGCGGATTCCTGCTGGCGCACCGCCCGCGAGTGGCTTATGTGGCTGGCATTCCATCGAAATTTAGGCGCCGCTGGGCGGCGGGAGTGGGGAAATGAAGCATTACAGGCATCTGGCCGCGAGCGCGGCCGCGCTGGCGTTCGCAACGGTTGCGGCGCCCCTCTCGGCGGCGCCGCCGCCGGCCGCCGCGCCGGGCTGGGCGCAGGCGAAGAGCGACCTTCCGGCCGACGAGAACGTGCGCTTCGGCATCCTGCCCAACGGCATGCGCTATGCGATCATGAGGAACGCCACCCCGGCCGGCGAAGCCTCGCTGCGCCTGCACATCGACGCCGGGTCGCTGGAGGAGCGCGAGGACCAGCGCGGCCTCGCCCACTTCATCGAGCATATGGTGCTGAACGGGACGAAGCACGTCCCCGAGGGCGAGTTCGTCAAGCGGCTGGAGCGCGAAGGCCTCAAGTTCGGCCCGGACACCAACGCAACGACGCTGTTCGACCAGACCGTCTACATGCTCGATTTGCCGCAGGCCAATGCCGAGAAGCTCGACACCGGCCTGTTCCTGCTGCGCGAAGTCGCCGGAGAGGCGACGCTCGACGCGGGCGCGATCGACCGCGAGCGCGGCATCATCCTTTCGGAGGAGCGCTCCCGCGCGACGCCGCAGCTGCGCATGGCGATCGACGAGCTCGGCTATCTGATGAAGGGCGACCTGCTGCCCAACCGCATGCCGATCGGCCTCACCGACGTCATCAAGACCGCCGGCCGCGAGCGTTTCGTCGACTTTTACGACCGCTATTACCGGCCGGAGCGAGCGACGCTGATCGCCATCGGCGATTTCGAACCGGCCGCGGTCGAGGCCAAGATCAAGGCGCAGTTCGGCAGTTGGCGCGGCACCGGCCCGGCCGGCGCCGACGCCCCCGCCCCGGTGATCGCGCCACGCGCCGCCGAAAGCCACGTGCTGGTCGATCCGGGCGCGCCGAACCGGGTCGTGATCAGCTGGGTCACGCCGGCGGACCTGCGCCCCGACACGCGCGCCAAGCGCGAGGAGAAGTGGGTCGAGCAACTCGCCCTCGCCGTCCTCAACCGCCGACTGGAGCGGCTCGCCGCCTCGGAGGCCCCGCCGTTCGTCGGCGGCGGTGCGATCGTGTCCGAGCAGGCGAGGCGCGTGCGCGTCGCCCAGCTCATCGCCGTCGCCCAGCCGGGCAAGTGGCACGAGGCATTGAACGCTATCGAGCAGGAGGGCCGTCGGGCCACCGAGCGCGGCTTCGCGCAGGCGGAGGTCGACCGCGAGGTGGCCGAGTACCGCTCGCGCCTCGCCGCCGCCGTGGCCGGCGCCGCCACCCGCGCCACGCCCGCCGTCGCCCAGGGCCTCGTCGGTGCCGTCAACGAGGATCAGGTCTTCACCTCTCCCGCCACCAACCTCGCCTTGTTCGACGAGGCCGCGAAGGGCCTCACCGCGGCGCAGGTCACGGCCGTTGCCCGCAAGCTCTTCTCCGGCAACGGCCCGCTCGTCGCCCTCACCAGCTCGACTCCTCTCGACAATGGCGATGCCGTGCTGATGGCTGCCTACAACCAGTCCAAGGCGATTCCGGTCGGCGAGGCCGCCGTCCAGCAGGCGAAGGCATGGCCCTACCAGAGCTTCGGCACGCCGGGGCAGGTCGCGGAGCGCAAGGAGCTTGCCGACCTTGGCGTCACCGCGGTGCGCTTCGCCAACGGCGTCCGCCTCACCGTTAAGCCGACGGACTTCAAGAAGGACGAAGTGCTCGTCACGGTCCGCTACGGCCTCGGCCAGATCCAGCTCCCGCGCGACCGGGCCGACCCGCTATGGCCGCTCCCGGCCGGCGCCTTCGCCGCCGGCGGCCTCGGGCAGATCAGCTACGAGGATATGCAGCAGGTGCTCGCCGGCACCGTCTATTCGGTCGGCGCGGGCGAGGACGAGGACGCCTTCCTCCTCGTCGGCCGCACCCGCCCCGCCGACTTTTCCCGGCAGATGCAGGTGCTCGCCGCCTATGTGAAGGATCCGGGCTGGCGCGCGGCCGGCTGGGACCGCCTGCGCGGCTTCGGCTCGACCATCCACGACCAGCTCGCGGCTACGCCCGCCGGCGTCTACCAGCGCGACGTTTCGACGCTGCTGCGCTCCGGCGATCCGCGCTGGGCCTTGCCCGGGCGGGAGGCGATGGCGGCCAGCTCGATCGCCGACGCCCGCGCCCTGCTCGGCCCGGCGCTCGGTGCCGGTCCCATGGAGGTCGTCGTCGTCGGCGACGTCACCGTGGACGAGGCGATCCGCCAGACGGCGGCGACGTTCGGCACGCTGCCGCAGCGCCAGGCGATCGTCTTTCCCGAGGCGGCGCGGCAGGTCCGCTTCCCCGCCGCCGCGCTCGAGAAGCGCACGCACAAGGGCCGCGCCGACCAGGGCCTCGCCTTCATCGCCTGGCCGACGACCGATTTCTATTCGGACCAGCGGCGCGCGCGCGTGCTCGAAGTGCTCGGACAGGTGATGCAGCTGCGCCTCATCGACGAGATTCGCGAGAAGCAGGGCACGACCTACAGCCCGCAGGCCGGCCATGCGCCGTCCGAGGCCTTCCAGGGCTACGGCTATCTCTCCGCGACCATCGAGGCGCCGCCGGAAAAGCTTGACGGCTTCTTCGCCGACGCGATGCGCATCGCGAAGGATCTGCGCGACCGGCCGATCGGCGCGGACGAGCTCGAGCGGGCCCGCCGTCCAGTCGTCGATAATCTGGTCCGCCAGCGCGCCGGCAACGCGTGGTGGCTGACCCAGCTGCCCGGCGTCGCCGAGCATCCTGAGCGGGCGGCCAGCATCCGCACCGGGATCGACCAGTATCGCTCCGTCACCGCGGCGGATATCCAGCGGGCGGCGCGCCAGTATCTGGTGGACGCCAAGGCCTGGCGGTTCGAAGCGGTGCCGGAGGCGCAGCCGGCGCCGGCGGCGACCCACTGAGGCGGCGCGCGGGCGGGCGGCCGGAAAGGGAGGCTTTATGATCGGCTTCATTCTCCTGGCCCTCGCCGCGGCGCCGCCCGCCGACGCCGCGACCGAGATCCGCCGGCTTCGCGCCGAATCCAACGCCTCGATCGCGGCGCATGATTTCGCGCGGATGCGGGTGCTCCTCGCCGACGGCTATACGATCCTGCCCGGATCGCTCGGCAAGCCGCTCACGGCCGACGAGCTGGAGCGGCGGCTGGCGCCCGATTATGCCGACGCCGCCTTCGTCACCTATGTCCGCAGCCCGCAGCGGGTGACGGTGAGCCGATCCGGCAAGCGCGCCGCGGAGACCGGCCGATGGGTGGGGATCTGGCGCAAGAGCGACGGCGAGATGCGCCTCGGCGGCATCTATCAGGCGACCTGGGTCCCGGCGGGCGGGACGTGGCGCCTCCTCAACGAGAGCTTCGTCACCCTGGGCTGCACCGGCAGCCGCGCCTGCGCCGGGAGGGACTGAGCCGGTGGGCGCCATTGCCGCCGCCGCGGCGAAATGCCAGACTGGAGCGATGGCGATATCCCTAGCTGCCGGCGAGCGCGCCGCGGATGAGCAACGGCGATGATCCAGGGCGCCTTCCAGCACCGCTCCGGCCGCATCATCGCGTTCGGCCGCGCCGTGCTGGCGATCTTCTTCCTGGTCATCATCTGGGCGGACAAGAGCCAGCCCGCTTTGGGGGCGAGCCGCACCTACGTCTTTCTGGGGGTCTATGCCCTGGCCGCGCTCGCCTATCTGGGCGTCACCTGGAACAATTGGTGGCTGGAGGTGCGCCTCGCGGCCCCCGCGCATGTCGTCGACCTCCTCGTCTTCACCAGCCTCAACTACGCCACGCAGGGCTATACGAGCCCCTTCTTCACCTTCTTCGTCTTCCTCCTCCTCTCGGCCTCGATCCGCTGGGGCTGGCGCGAGACGGCGCTCACCGCGGTGGCCATCATCCTCCTCTACCTGATGGAGGGCGTCACGGCGGCGAGCTGGGGCACCGAGCAGTTCGACGTCAGCCGCTTCCTCATCCGCAGCTCCTATCTCGTCGTCCTGTCGTCGATGCTGATCCTGTGGTTCGCCTCGAACCAGCGGGCGGCGCGGCCGTCCACGCCGCTCGGGGTCGACGATGCCGGCGCCGGCCATCCGCACGACATGGCGGCGGTGCTCTCCTTCGCCGCCGGCCGCTTCGGCAGCCGCCGCGCGATCCTGGTCTGGTCCGAGAGCGAGGAGCCGTGGACCTATGTCGCCGAGCTCGACGAAGCCGGCCTCTCGCAGGCGCGCTGCGAGCCCAAGGCCTTCGAGCCTCTGGTCGATCCCAAGGCAGGGGAGGGGGTCCTCATCTTCGACCAGGCGCGCGGCCGCGGCCTCAGGCGCAGCGGCCGGCACATGACCTCGTTCCGCCTGCGCGCCCCGCTCGACGCCGCCTTCGCCGGGCGGTTCGGGGTCGACCGGGGGCTTCGAATCCCGGTGCGGTCGAGCTGGGTCGAAGGCGACTTGTTCGTCCTCGACGTGGTCGGCCTATGCTCCGACGACCTCGGCGTCGCCGAAGAGACCGGCGAACAGGTCTCCGCCGCGCTCGAACATGGCGAGCTGTTCCATGCGACGGAAGAAGCGGCCGCGATGCGGGCCCGCCTGTCCTTCGCCCGCGACATCCACGACAGCGTCGTCCAGTTCCTCGCCGGCCTCACCTTCCGGATGGAGGGCGTGCGCAAGGCGGCGCGGGCGGGCGGCGCGATCGACGCGGAGATCGACTCGCTCCAGGGCGAGCTCAGCCGCGAGCAGCAGGACCTCAGGCGCTTCATCGCCGAGCTGCGCTCCGGGCGGAGCCCGTCGCCGAGGACCGACCTGCCGGCCAGCCTCAGGACCCTGGTCGGCCGGATGGCCTCGCAATGGGGCGTCGAATGCCGCCTGGAGAGCAGCCCCGAATCGATCGAGGTGCCCGCCGCGCTCGATCAGGACGTCCAGCAATTGGTGCGCGAAGCCGTCGCCAATGCCGTGCGCCACGGCCGCGCGACCGCGGTCGAGGCGCGGCTCGCTCGCCAGAATGGCACGCTCGAGCTCGCCATCGCCGACAACGGGCAGGGCTTTCCCGTCCGCGGCGAGTTCGAATCGGCGGAGCTGGAGGCGCGGCAGATCGGACCGCGCTCCCTGCACGAGCGAGTCCAGAATCTCGGCGGCACGCTCCGCCTCGCCTCGCGCGACGCCGGCTCGCAGCTGCTGATCAGGTTGCCGCTCAAGGGCGACTGAGATGACCCGGATCCTCATCGCCGACGATCATCCGATCATCGTTTCCGGGCTCGAGGCGATATTGCGCGACACGGCCTATGAAGTGGTGGCCTCCGTCGCCGACGGCACGGCCGTGGTACCTGCGGTCGAAGCGACCCGGCCGGACATCTTGCTGCTCGACGTCAGCATGCCCGGCATGGGCGGAATCCAGGTCCTCGAAGCCCTGCGGGGCGAAGGCAACACCCTGCCGGTGGTCCTGCTGACGGCGGGCATCGAGGATGGCGACCTGCTCGATGCCGTCCGGCACGGCGTCCAGGGGATAGTCCTCAAGGAAGGCGCGCACAGCCAGCTGCTCCACTGCCTCGACACGGTGCGCGCGGGCGGCCGCTGGATCGACCAGGCGCTGCTCCAGCGCGCCCTCGATCTCAGCATGGCCGGCGGCGTCCCGCGCGATCCGCTCGGCGCCCTCAACGTGCGCGAGAAGGCGATCGCCGAGCTCGTCCAGCAAGGCATGCGCAACCGCGAGATCGCCCTTCGCCTCGGCATGAACGAAGGCACGGTGAAGGTCTATCTGCACCGCATCTACCGGAAGCTCGGCATCGGCAGCCGCACCGAGCTGGCGATTCACGCCCGCGGCGGAGTCGAGCGCTGAAGGACCCAAAGCTAACTTTGGTTAGGTTTTTCTGGTCAGAGTAGAACCGCCAAAGTAACGATCGTTAAGTTCGGTGCACCAAACGTAATCAAACTGTGTTAAAGCGGCAACATGTCGGCCACGTAACACATTTGTGATGGCCCCAGACGTTGTGCTGCCTGCATTTTCTTTTCACTGTTGCAAACGGGGGGCGGGGGAATCTCGCCTGACGACTTCATGACCGCGGCGCGGACCGGCGCCCGAGGGGGAACAATGCTGACTCGTTTTCAACGCAACCTGCTGCTGTCCACGTCATTGCTGGCGGGCCTCGCGCTCGCCGCGTCGCCCGCCGCCGCGCAGGTGACCGAGCCGGCGGAAGCCGCGCCTCCCACGACGGCCGCGGATGCGAACACCCCAGGCGACGGCAACGACGCGATCGTCGTCACCGGATCGCGCATCGCCCGGCCCGACCTCCAGATCGCCAGCCCGGTCAACGTCGTCGGCCAGGAGGAAATCCAGCTCCGCCAGCCCAATACCGCGGAGGAGTTGCTGCGCGATCTTCCCTCGGTCCGCCCCTCGCTCGGACCGGGCGTCAATAACGGCAGCGACGGCTCGTCGAGCATCAACCTGCGAGGCATCGGCGAGAACCGTACCCTCGTCCTGCTCGACGGGCGGCGGATCGTGCCCTTCGGGCTCGACATCGTCACCGACCTCAACACCATTCCGGTCGCTCTGATCGACCGCGTCGACGTGGTGACCGGCGGCGCCTCGTCCGTCTACGGCGCCGACGCCGTCGCCGGCGTCGTCAACTTCATCACCCGCCGCAATTTCACCGGCATGGACCTCAGCGGCTCCTATCGCGTCTCGCAACGTGGCGACGCCGTTCAGTACCGGGCGGACCTGACGGTAGGCGCCGGCTTCGCCGACGACCGGGGCAATGCGGTGCTCTCCATCGGCTACCAGAATCGCGATCCGCTGCTGCACACCTCACGGGCGATCAGCGCCTTTCCCATCCTGTCCAGCAATGGCCAGTTCGGCGGTTCCCTCGCCTCGGTGCCGACGATCTTCACCTCGCCGAACAACGCCGCGCTCGGCCTCGGCGCGGGCAATTTCGGCGCGGCCTTCGATCCTTCCACCGGCACGTTCCGCACCGGCCTCCAGAGCGACACGTTCAACACCAACATCGGCACCTACTTCCAGACGCCGCTGGAGCGCTACAACGTCTATGCCGCGGCGCATTATGAAGTGACGCCGGGCATCGAAGTCTACACGACGGGCATGTTCACGCGGAACCAGGCGCTGATCCAGCTCGCCTCGTCGGCGACCTTCACCAACACCTACCAGCTGTCGCTGAACAATCCGTACCTGCCGGTCGGCGCCCGTAACCAGCTGTGCGCGGCCCGGAGCATCTCGGCGGCCAATTGCGCGGCCGCCGCCGCCGTGCGCGGCGGTCCGGGCACGGCCGGCTACATCGAGATCCCGGTCATCGCCCAGCGTCGGTTCGTCGAATACGGCCCCCGCGGCAACCCGGTCGAATCGACGATGTTCCAGGTCCAGGCGGGCTTCCGAGGCAACATCGCGCCGGCGGTGCGCTACGATATCTCTGCGCAATATGGCGAGACGAACCAGAACCAGTCGCGTGAGAATTGGGGCTCGTTCAGCCGCGTGCAGCAGGCGCTCAGAGCGTATCGCGACGCCAGCGGAGCGCCGGTCTGCACCGACACCACGAACGGCTGCGTGCCGATCAACCTTTTCGGGCCTGCCGGCAGCATCACCCCCGCGATGATGAACTTCTTCGACCTCGACGCGCGCATCCGGCGAATCGTCAAGCAGTCCGTGGTGACCGGTTCGGTCTCCGGCGATCTCTTTTCGATCCAGAGCCCGCTCGCCCACAGCAATGTCGGCTTCGCCGTCGGCGCCGAATATCGCAAGATCTCGGCCCGCGGCCTCCCCGACGCGCCGTCTCAGGTGCAGGGCGAGGTGCTCGGCACCGGCGCCCGCACCCCGCCCGACTTCGGCCAGTTCAACGTCAAGGAGGCGTTCGGCGAGTTGATCATTCCGCTGATCGAGGACAGCTTCATCTACAATGCGAGCCTCGAGGCCGGCATCCGCTATTCGGATTACTCGACGACGGGCACCAGCACGACGTGGAAGGCCGGCGGCACGATCTCGCCGATCCGCGGCTTCAAGTTCCGCGGCATGTATCAGGTCGCGGTCCGCTCGCCGAACATTCTCGAGCTGTTCCAGTCGGCGGTCCAGGGCCTCGGCAACCTGGCCGTCGATCCCTGCGCCGGACCTGCTCCGGCTCCGGCCAGCAAGGCCCTTTGCGAGGGGACCGGCGCACCTGCGGGCAGCTACGGCTCGATCCCGACACCCTCGTCCAGCCAGATCAACGTCACCACCCAGGGCAATCCGAATCTCGACGTTGAAAGGGCCAACACCTACACGCTCGGAGCCGTGCTGACGCCGGATTTCATGCCGGGCTTCGCGCTGACGGTCGATTACTTCAACATCGTCGTGAAGAATGCGATCACCCAGCCGGCGCAGGGCGATATCCTGGATGGCTGTTACAAAGCGTCCCTCAATCCGTCGCAGACGCTGAACGCCTTCTGCGCGCTGATTAGTCGCAACCCGCTCAACGGCTCGCTGAACGGCGCCGGCGACACGCCGGGCGTGATCACCGGCTATTCGAACCTCGGCCAGATCGAGACGGCCGGAGTCGATGTCGGAGTCACCTACCGGCTCGACCTGCGCAACCTCGGCCTCGCCGGCGATCCGGGCGCGCTTCGCTTCGGCTTCAACGGCACCTGGCTCGATTATTACCACTTCCAGGCCAATCCGAACTCGATCAACCGCGACTGCACGGGCTATTACAGCACGAACTGCACCAACCCGCGCGCGAAGTGGAAGTGGAACGGGCGCATGACCTATTCGACCGGCCCGGTCGACGTCTCGCTGCTCTGGAACCACATTTCCTCGGTCAAGATCGAGCCGTTCCTCCTCGCCGCCCTGCAGCCGCTGCGCACGCCGCAGCCCGGCGGTCCCAACCCGTCGACGGTGTTCGACCCCTATGAGAAGATCAAGGCGTACAATTATTTCGACCTGACGGTCCGCTTCCAGCCGTCGGAGCATTTCGAGCTGACGGCGACGGTCGAGAATCTGCTCGACAAGAAGCCGCCGCTGGTCGGCGCGAACGTCGGCGGGACCGCCTACAATAGCGGCAACACCTTCCCGACCATCTACGATCCCATCGGGCGAGCCTTCACCGTGGGAGCCCGTCTGAAGTTCTGATCCGATAACGCGCCGCCCGCGATCGTTCCCTTTCGCCGCGGCTTCAACTGGGCCGCTCCGGCATCATCCGCCGGAGCGGCCGTTTCTTGTCAGCCGTCCGCGAAGACGGGGCGGCCGACGTCGCCCTGGCCGACGGTTCCGCCGGCCATTTCGAGCATCCGGTCGAGCGACTTCCTGGCGGCGAGGCGGAGCGGCTCGTCGAGCTCGACCCGCGGCTCGAGGTCGCGCAGCGCGACGTAGAGCTTCTCCAGCGTGTTGAGCGCCATGTAGGGGCACATGTTGCAGTTGCAGTTCCCGTCCGCGCCGGGGGCGCCGATGAACCTCTTGTGCGGCGCCGCTTTCTCCATCTGGTGAATGATGTGCGGCTCGGTCGCGACGATCATCACCTCGGACGGCGAGGCGAGGGCATATTCGAGGATCGCCTTGGTCGAGCCCACAACGTCCGCATGATCGAGGATGTGGCCCGGGCATTCCGGATGCGCGAGCACCGGCGCGCCGGGATGCTGCGCCTTGAGCTTCAGCAGCTCCGTCTCGGAAAAAGCCTCGTGGACGATGCAGACGCCCGGCCAGAGCAGCATGTCGCGCCCCGTCTTGCGGGCAAGCCAGCCGCCGAGATTCTTGTCGGGGCCGAAAATGATCTTCTGGTCCCTGGGCAGCTGCGCCAGGATGGTTTCGGCCGACGAGCTGGTGACGATGATGTCGGACAAAGCCTTCACCGCCGCCGAGCAATTTATGTAGGTGAGCGCGATATGGTCGGGATGCGCCTCCCGGAAGGCCTTGAACCGGTCCGGCGGGCAGCTGTCCTCGAGGCTGCAGCCGGCGTCCATGTCGGGCAGGACGACGATCTTGTCCGGGCTGAGGATCTTGGCCGTCTCGGCCATGAAGCGGACGCCGCAAAAGGCGATGACGTCCGCGTCGGTCGAGGCGGCCTTGCGCGACAGGTCGAGGCTGTCGCCGACGAAATCGGCGAGGTCCTGTATCTGGGGGGCTTGGTAATAATGGGCGAGGATGACGGCGTTGCGCTCCTTGCGCAGCCGGTCGATCTCGGCGGCGAGGTCGAGGCCCCTGAGGCTGGGATGCGGTGCGTTCATGGTCCCGTTCCGAAAGGGCCGTACCCGCCGCCGTGGCGCTCGCGGGCCCGCCGTTCAATTCCTGGACCGCTGCATCGCGTACGAGCTGCACCGGGCTTGAGCAGACACGGAGGATAACCCCCCGGACCCTTCATATCAACGCCCACGGCGGCGCTTTCAAGGGGCGGCGCGCCAGGCGTCCGCGTCGCGGCGAACCCGGCCGCGAGCCTCGAGGTCGATGAGATGGGCGAGGACCGAGCGGGCCGCGGCGGGATGCAGGCGCGGGTCGATGTCGGCATAGAGGTCGGCGACCATGGTGGCGATCCGCCCGTCGCCCTGCTCGACATGGTCCAGGATCTGCCGCTCGCGCTGCCGGCGGTGCTCGATCAGGCGCCGCACATGAGGCTGCGGGTCGTCCACCGGCGGGCCGTGCGCCGGATAATAGATGCGGTCGGCGCGGGCGAGGAGCTTGTCGAGGCTCGCCATATAGGCCGCCATGTCGCCGTCCGGCGGCGCGACGACCGTGGTCGACCAGCCCATGACATGGTCGCCGCTGAACAGTGCGTCCGCCTCGCGCAGCGCCAGGCAGAGATGGTTGGACGTATGCCCCGGCGTCGCCACCGCCGCCAGTGTCCAGCCCGCTCCTTCGAGCGTCTCGCCGTCCGCCAGCACCCGGTCCGGCCGGTAGTCGAGGTCGAACGCCTCGTCCGAGCGCGGCCCCTCGTCCTCGAGGGCCACCGCCGCGCAGCCGACGATCGGCGCCCCCGTCGCCGCCTGGAGCGGCCGGCTGGCGGGGCTGTGGTCGCGGTGGGTGTGGGTGCAGACGATCGCCGCCACCCGCTCGCCCGCGAGCGCGGCGGCCAGCGCGGCGAGATGCTCGGGAATGGCCGGGCCGGGGTCGATCACCGCCACCTCGCCTTCGCCCACGATGTAGGTTTGCGTGCCGGTATGGGTGAAAGGCGAGGGGTTGGGCGCGAGCAGGCGGCGCACCCCCGGCCCGAGCCGCTCGATCCTGCCGGTGGGCCAATCCTCCATCCCCGCCATGTGGCATTGCGGCGGGGCAAAACCAAGGCGCCTCTATCGGCGCCCGCCGTTCATCCCCCCGCCGTGCCGCTCAGCGGCTGTTGCGAAGCCGCTCGATCGCTTCCTGCAGGGCGGCGGTGACCCGCGCCTTGTGCTCGGCGCTGAGCTCGTCATTCTGCTGGATGCGGGTGAGCGCCTTTTCGAGCTTGTCCGCGCGCTCCGCCGCGCTCACCCCGTCGTGGCCGCAGATCACGATGCGCGTCTTCTCGCGTCCGTCCGGGCTGGCTGAGTTGACTTCGGTGGGGGTGCCGCCGCCGCAGCTTGCGCCCTCCGGGCCGCCCAGCTCGACCACCCGCACGCGCCGCTCGACCGCCGAGTCGCCGTGATGGCCGGGTCCCGACAGGATGATGACCCGCTCCACCGTCTTCCCGCCGTCGCCGGCATGCTGTTCATGGGCCAGCACGGGGGCCGCGAGGAGCAACGCCCCCGCCGCCGAACCGATCGCCAAACCGCCTTTTATCGCTACGCGTCTGCAATTCATCGTCAATCTCCCTGCCTGGTGGTGATTATTGTGCTGACCTTCGTCCACAGCCGTCCGCCCAGCGCCTGGTCGAGCCGCGCCAGCCGGACCGCCATCTCCGGGCTGTCGGCATGGGCGATCGCCTCGGCGACGGCGAACCGCATTGTCTCGCGAGTCACCTCGCCCGAGGCGGTGTGGATCACCATCACCCGGGCATGGATCTCGGCCATGGGCGCCGCCGCGGCGACCCGTGGCGCGACCGACGCGAAGCGGAATTGCGGGAGCCGCACCGGCTGCGGCATCAGCGGCGCCAGCTTGGGCTCGACGGCCGCGAGCAGCAATGACGGCTTCTCCCGCGGCGCCAGCCCGGCGCCATGGCGGACCCGGAGCGCCGCCGCGACCCGCATTCTCGGCGCGGGAGCGGCGATCGCGCCGCCGGCGACGGCGTGCGGCACCGCGGCCGGCTCCGCGACGGCGGCGACGGCGACCGTGGTGGGGCTGAGCACGACCTGCGGTTCCGGCTCGGCCAGGACCGCGGCGAGACTCAACCCCGCCATGCCGAGCGTCGCGACCGCGGCGCCGCCGCCGGCGCTGCGCAGCGGGGTCGCCCGGTGGGACCCCATCATCCTCAGCCGCAGCTTCAGCGCGCCCGCTCGAGTCATAGGGCAGGCGGCGATGAGGCCGGGCGTGGTCGCCGACTTGACGAGGGCGCGCGCATAATCGAGCCGCTCCCCGGCGGTGGCGCGGGCGGCGACGGCGGCGTCGCAGGCCAGCTCCTGGTCGGTGCGGAACGCGCGGAAGGCGATCCAGGCGAGCGGGTTCCACCAGTTCGCCGCCAGCATGGCGAGCGCGGCCATGTTCCACCAGATGTCGCCGTGGCGATGGTGGGTGAGCTCATGCTCCATCGCCAGCCGCCGCTCCGCCTCGCTGTAGCGGCGGCTGAAGTCGGGCGGCAGGACGATGCGCCGGCGCAGGAGCCCCAGCGCCAGCGGTCCGTCGGCCGCCTCGCTGACGAAGGTGGCGATGCCGCCATAGGCCGGCGGCCGCGCCGCGCGGGCGCTGGCGTCGAGCCGGCGCAGGAAGGCGCGGTAGGCCAGCCATTGCAGGATGAGGAAGATGACCGCGCCCCCCGCCCATGTCGCAAGCAACAAGGGCAGCCACTGCCCTGGCCCGGCATCCGCCGGGAGGGGCGCGGTTCCTCCGCCCGTCGCGGGGATGAAGATCACGACGGGAGGAAGAGCTTGTGAAAGCGGCGGCAGCACCAGCCGCAGCGGCGGGACCAGCCACAGGGCATAGGCCCAGCCGGCGCCGAACAGCCGAGCGACCGGGCGGCGCAGCGCCAGCACGGCGACCATCAGCAGCGAGACCGAGACGAAGGTGTCGAAGAGCCAGCCGGTCATGGCTTGAGCGCCCTCAGCAGCGCCTCGATCTCCTCGATGTCGGCGGCGGTGAGCCGGTCGCGGGCGGCGAGCTGGGCGACGAGCGGAGTCAGCCGGCCGCCGAACAGCCGGTCGATCAGGCGCCCCGATTCCTCGGCGACATAATCCTCGCGGGCGATGGCTGGGCGGTAGAGGTAGCGACGCCCGTCCTCCTCATGCGCGAGCGCGCCCTTGGCGAGCAGCCGCGACAACATGGTCTTGACGGTGGCGAGGCTCCAGCCGCGCTCCGGCGGCACCCGCCCGGCGACATCCGCGGCGGTGAGCGGGGATTCCGCCCACAGCACTTCCATGACGGCGTATTCGCCTTCGGCGATTCGCTCCATGGCCGTTCTCCCCTTCAGTGACTACACGTGTAGTCACTGCCGGCGTGAACGGCCGATGAATGGCGGGCCGGGACGCCGGCGGCTGTCGGTCCGCTTTACAAAAAGCAATCGCGGTTAACCGGCGTCAACCACGCAAAGCCGCGGAATTGCGCCATCGGCGGGTTCTGGCACGGGCCGTGTATCTCCTGAAGCGTCCACATGATCCCCCTACGGGGCGGGCAGGCGCTCTTTCCGGTCGCGCCGCCCGCCCCTGTCCATTTTGGGGGATGTTCTCCCCTCCCTGGAAGGGAGGGGACTTACGCCCGCGCCACCTGCTTCTGCTCGAGCAGCTGCTGCAGCTCGCCGGCCTCGTACATCTCCATCATGATGTCGGAGCCGCCGACGAACTCGCCCTTGACGTAGAGCTGGGGGATGGTCGGCCAGTCGGAATAGGCCTTGATGCCCTGCCGGACCTCCGGGTCCTGAAGCACGTCGACGGTCTGGTAGGCGACTCCGAGATGGTCGAGGATCGCGATCGCGCGGCTCGAAAAGCCGCATTGCGGGAAGAGCGCGGTGCCCTTCATGAACAGGACGACGTCGCTGGATCCGACGATCTCGTCGAGGCGGGCATGGGTGTCGGTCATCGCAATACTCCTAGTCCGGAAAAGCGGTGGTGAGCTGGAGCGCATGGAGCGCGCCGCCCATCCGCCCGCCCAGCGCCGCATAGACGCGCTGGTGCTGCTTGACGCGGGGCACGCCCCTGAAGCTCTCGGCGACCACCCGCGCGGCATAATGGTCTCCGTCGCCGGCGAGGTCGGTGATCTCGACCCGGGCGTCCGGTATCCCCTCCCGGATCAGCGCCTCGATCTCGTCGGCCGCCATCGCCATGGCTTTCAGCTCTCCGCCTGCATCAGCTGGCGGCGGGCCTCGACCGTCTTGTGCTCGAGCGCTTCGCGGATCCGCGCATCGTCGATGTCGACGCCGGCCGAGGTGAGGTCGCCGAGCAGCTTGCGGATCACGTCCTCGTGGCCCGCTTCCTCGAAGTCGGCGCGGATGACGTCCTTGGCATAGGCGTCCGCTTCCGCCTCGGTGAGCCCCATCAGCCGCGCCGCCCACGCTCCGAGCAGCCGGTTGCGCCGCGCGACGATGCGGAACTGCATCTCCTGGTCGCGGGCATATTTGGTCTCGAATGCCCTCTCGCGGTCGTCGAACGTGCTCATCGAGGCTCCCTTGCTGTGCTGAGCCTCAGATAGGCGGGGCAGGGGGTGGGTGCAACGCTCACCCGTCATTGCGAGGAGCGAAGCGACGAAGCAATCCGGCTACGGCGGCTGGATTGCTTCGCTGCACTCGCAACGACGCTATTCTACCGTCACCACCAATTTCCCCACCGCCTTGCGCGCTGCCATCCAGGCGATCGCCTCGCCGGCCTGCTCCAGCGGCCAGGTCCGGCTGACCTTCGGCGCGATCCGGCCCTCGCGCCACAGCCGGAAGAGGGTGTCGATATGCGCCGCATTGGCCTTCGGATCGCGCGCCGCGAAGGCGCCCCAGAAGACCCCGCAGACGTCGCAGCTCTTCAGCAAGGTTAGGTTGAGCGGGAGCTTGGGGATGCCGGCCGGGAAGCCGACGACGAGGTAGCGTCCCGCCCAGGCGATGGCCCTCAGCGCCGGCTCGGCATAATCGCCGCCGACCGGATCGTAGATCACGTCCGCCCCGCCCGCGCCGACCGCGTCCTTGAACTGCTGGGCGAGCGCCTTCGAGGCGTCCTTGTCGAACGGCCCGCTCGGATAGACGATCGCGGCGTCGGCTCCCGCATGGCGCGCGATCTCCGCTTTCTCCTCGGAGGAGACCGCCGCCACCACCGGCGCGCCATAAGCCTTGCCGAGCTCCACCGCCGCCAGGCCGACCCCGCCCGCCGCGCCGAGCACGAGCAGCGTCTCGCCGGCCTTCAATCGGCCGCGGTCGAGCAGCGCGTGGATCGAGGTCGCATAGGTGAGGATCAGCGCGGAGCCTTCCTCGAAGCTTCGCTCCGCCGGCAGCCGAAGCGCGGTGGCGGCGTTCACCGCCACCTTTTCCGCCAGGCCGCCATGGCCGATCATCGCGATCGCCCGGTCCCCCTCGCTCCAGCCTTCGACCCCTTCGCCGACCGCCTCGACCACCCCCGCCACCTCGCCGCCCGGCGCGAACGGCCTGGGCGGCTTGAACTGGTATCTGTCCTCGATGATCAGCACGTCGGGATAGTTGATCGCGCAGGCCTTCACCCGCACCAGCAGCTGCCCCGGTCCGGCCACCGGATCCGGCACCTCGCGCAGCGCCAGCGTCTCCGGCCCGCCCGGCGCCTCGGAGAGCAAAGCCCTCATTGCGCGGCCTGCGGGAAGGGGGGCAGCTTGGCGATATCCGCTTGCTCGTGCTGGATGATTATGCGGGCATGGATGTTGGCGGCCATGCGGCTGATCCGGTCCATCGAGGCGAGCGTCTGCGCGCGGTCGGTGTTGAACGGCGGCACCCCGTTCACCGCCACTTGCTCGGTGAAATGCCACAGGTCGCCCGACAGGATCACCGGCCCGGAGGCGAGCCGGACGAGCAGCGAATGGTGCCCGGGCGTGTGGCCGGGGGTGGCCAGCATCACCACTCGGCCGTCGCCGAACACGTCGAAATCGCCGGTCACCGCCTCGACCGGCGCGCCGCCGCTCACCCAGCGCTCGAGCGGCTTCGGGTCCGGCCCGCCGGGCGTCCTCAGCGCGTCGAGATCGCCCTTGCCGATCAGCAGCTTCGCCGAGGCGAACCGCACCGCCTGGCCAATATGGTCGCCGTGATAGTGGCTGATGCCGACGCGGCCGATCTGCTCCGGGCGGACGCCGATGCGGGCCAGTTGGGCGGCGATGCTGGTCTCCATCCGCATCGTCATGACCGGGTTGGCGTCCGGATGGCCGATCAGCGCCTCGGGAAGGCCGGTGTCCCAGAGCAGATACTGATCCCCGTCGCGGATCAGATAGCAGCTGTCGGTAATCTCCTTCGGCCCGGGTCCGTAGGCGGAGGTGTCGGAGAAGAAGGCATTATAGTCGTTGATCGTCGCACTGCCGCAATCGAGCCGCCACAGGGAGAGCCCGGTCGTCGGCGGGGCGGGCGGGGCCAATCCGGTGAGGCTGAGAAAGCCGAGCGCGGCGCTGACCAGACGTTTCATATTCCCCCCACCGCTCATCCTGAGTAGCCGCTGAGCGAAGTCGAAGCGGCGTATCGAAGGACCGTCCTTCGATACGGGCCTTCGCCAGGCTCAGTCCCTACTCAGGATGAGCGGTGAAGGCTATCAGTCAACTTTCGTACCGCGCCGTCGTCTTCGCCGCCACTTCCTCCGCCGTCACGTCCGGCGCCAGCTCGACCAGCCGGAACGGGCTCTGGTGGTCGGGCCGCTGGAAGACCGCTAGGTCGGTGACGATCATGTCGACCACGTTCTTGCCGGTGAGCGGCAGGGTGCATTCGGGGATGAACTTCGGATCGCCGCTCTTGGAATTGTGCTCCATGACGACGATGATCTTCTTAACGCCGGCGACCAGGTCCATCGCCCCGCCCATGCCCTTCACCATCTTGCCGGGGATCATCCAGTTGGCGATGTCGCCGCCCTCGCTCACCTCCATCGCCCCGAGCACGGTGAGGTCGATATGGCCGCCGCGGATCATCGCGAAGCTCTGCTCCGATCCGAAATAGGAGGAGCTGGCGAGTTCGCTGATCGTCTGCTTGCCGGCATTGATCAGGTCGGGGTCGACCTCATCGTCGTACGGGAACGGCCCGATGCCGAGCATCCCGTTCTCCGACTGCAGCGTCACCTCCATCCCGGCGGGAATGTTGTTGGCGACCAGCGTCGGGATGCCGATGCCGAGGTTGACGTAATAACCGTCGCGCAGCTCCTTGGCGGCGCGCGCGGCCATCTGGTTGCGGTCCCAGGGCATCAGACGGCTTCTTTCAGCGCGGCTGCGCGGGCCTGTCTCTTCTCGTCGTCGGTCAGCGCGCGCATGCGAGCAACGGGTTTGCCATAACGTGTCAGGATAACCTCCTCACCCGCAAGCGCGGCCGCAATCAGGTCCTCCATGTCCTTCTGAGCCTGCTTGATCCCAACTTGCATCGGCTTCATGCCTCCTCTGCCTGCACGAAGAACGCAGCTGTTCTTGCCACACAGCCTGGCGGAAGCGATTTGCGGCCCTTTCGAACCCAACCCAGAGCTTCCATCTCTTCAGCCACAAAGGTTCCCGCCCAGCTCGTGGTATCGAAGTGGCCGTATTCGCGGACTGCGTTCTGCAGCAACGGATCGACCCCAGAAATGGGCGCCTCACCGGCGCGAGCTGATTTGACTGCCGCCTCGGTCGCTTCAGAGGAGCGGCAAACCTTTTCGATCGACTGGATGATTCCATGGCCGCGAGGCAGTCCGCCACCGGCGCTGTCCAATAGTTTGTATTGGAAGAGCTTCTCTATGATGTCGTCAGCCTCGGGGGAGTCGGTTGCCCTTGCGTGTTCGTAGATCGTCATGCGCCCTTTGACGCTCATCTTTTCGAGCATTTCGCGCGTGATCGGCTTTGGCATTAAACCAACTCCCGCTGCCGGACGGTGCGGAACTCGATCTTCTTGTCGTAGGGCGCGCCGAGGATCATGCGCTTC
Source organism: Allosphingosinicella sp. (assembly GCA_036403015.1). GTDB lineage: Bacteria > Pseudomonadota > Alphaproteobacteria > Sphingomonadales > Sphingomonadaceae > Allosphingosinicella. Next base: position 4,865 of record DASWRU010000090.1, on the reverse strand, counting down.
ACGTAGATGCTCGGCAGGTGGATGCAGTCGGGGTCGAGGCTGCCCACCGGCACGATCTCCTCCACCTCGGCAACGCAGACCCTGCCCGCCGTCGCCATCGGCTGGTTGAAATTCCGCGCCGTCTTGCGGAAGACGAGGTTGCCGGCCTCGTCCGCCTTCCAGCCCTTGACGACCGAGAGGTCGGCGCGGATGCCGCGTTCGAGCACGTAGGTCGCGCCGTCGAATTCCTTCAATTCCTTGCCGTCGGCGACGATCGTGCCGACTCCGGTCTTGGTGTAGAAGCCGGGAATCCCCGCCCCGCCGGCCCGGCAGCGCTCGGCGAGCGTGCCCTGGGGGCAGAATTCCACCTCCAGCTCGCCGGCGAGATATTGCCGCTCGAACTCCTTGTTCTCGCCGACGTAGGAGGAGACCATCTTGCGGATCTGGCGGGTGCGGAGCAGCTTGCCGAGCCCCTCATTGTCGATGCCTGCATTGTTGGAGACCACCGTCAAATCCTTGACGCCGCTGTCGCGGATCGCGTCGATCAGCCGTTCCGGGATGCCGCACAGGCCGAAGCCGCCCGCGCAGATCGTCATGCCGTCGAAGAGCAGCCCGTCGAGGGCCGCGGCGGCATCGGCAAAAGTCTTGTTCATGGACCGCTCCGCTAGGATCGCCCGGCGATAGGCGGCGGCGCCGAGTCCGGTCAAGGAAAGTTGAATTGGGCTTCAACTTGCGGCCGCGGCCGCGGACGTAGAGGGTCATGCCTGACGCCGTCATTGCGAGCGAAGCGAAGCAATCCAGACCGGCCTCCGAGTCCCACTGGATTGCTTCGTCGCTCCGCTCCTCGCAATGACGGCAGGCAGACACGATCACGCTCAAGAGGACCGCATGGCATTCCAGCTCGACGGCTTCGATCTCGACTCCTTCGTCTCCTCCACCCTGGCCGAGGATCTGGGGGAGGCGGGCGACATCACCTCCGCGGCCGTGATCCCGCCCGACGCGCGCTTCAGCGGCGCCATGGCGACGCGGCAGGCGATCGTCGCCGCGGGGCTGCCCATTGCCGAGGCCTTCTTCCGCTGGCTCGACCCGGACGTCGAAATCGTGCCCCTCGCCGCCGACGGCGCCCGCGTCGCCGCCGCCGCGCCGCTGCTGCGCCTGGCGGGAAAGGCGAGGGGGATGCTCGCCGCCGAGCGCTCGGCGCTGAACGTCGTCCAGCACCTCTCCGGCATCGCCACCCTCACCCGCGCCTATGTCGACGCGATCCGCGGCACCGGCGCGGTCCTGCTCGACACCCGAAAGACCCTGCCCGGCCTGCGCCGCCTCGAAAAATACGCCACCCGCATGGGCGGCGCGACGAACCACCGCATGGGCCTGTGGGACGCGGCGATGATCAAGGACAATCACGTCGCCGTGGCTGGGGGTGTCGGCGAGGCGGTCCGCCGCGCCGCGGCCGCCGGCATCGCCAGCATCATCGTCGAGGTCGACCGGCTCGACCAGATCGAGCCCGCCCTCGCGGCCGGCGCCACCCACCTCCTCCTCGACAACATGGCGCCGCCGGCGCTCAGCGAGGCGGTGGCGCGAGTCGGCGGCCGGGTGCCGACCGAAGCCAGCGGGGGCATCGACCTGGCGACGATCCGCGCCAAGGCGGAGACCGGCGTCACCTATCTCTCCGTCGGCCGAATCACCCAATCCGCCCCCGCCGCCGACATCGGCCTCGACTTCGCGCCGCTCCAAGGCTGATTGCCGCTCGCGCCGGGACGCGCTACCGAAAAGGGGAAAGCAGGAGGGGGAAGGGGAATGCGTCCGTCGTCGATCGTCAATTTCGAGAGGCTCTCGCTCCTCGCCGTCGCGATCGGCGCGGTGATCACCTATCTGAGCTTCGATGCGCTCGTCGCCTCGGTGCGGCCGAAGGTGCCCGGCGCGGGCCTCGAATCCGGCCTGGCGGTGCTCAGCCTCATCTATATCGCGCTGCTCGTCCTGCTCATCGTGATGACCTCGCGCCGGGCCAGCGCGGTGGCGAAATGGCTGTTCGTGCTGGTCATAGCCGCCGAGCTCGTCGTCACAATGCCCAAGCTCCCGGCGATGGCTGGAGGTGGGATGCTGGGCTGGATCCAGATCGTCCAGCTCCTCGTCCAGCTCGTCGCACTCGCCTTCCTCTTCACCCCGCCGTCGCGCGCCTGGTTCCGCGATTGGCGCCGGCCCGGCGGGCGAGTCGCTTAACCGCGCGAGATCAACTCGCCTTCGAGCGTACCCGTGCCGGGGTGGTGCTTGTCGAGCCAGCGCTTCACGATCCGCAGATTGCGCGTGTTCGAGCGGAAGAAGAAGTCGGGGATCGCGCCGACCCAGGGGAAGAGGCCGAGCAGGGTGTCGATGCCGACATTGCCCGCCATCCGCGCGACATGCCATTTCGACATGCCGAGGTTGCGCGCCTCCCAGACGATCCAGGCGCCCAGCGCGGCGGCGACGAGATCGCCGACCACCGGCACGAGGTCGAGGATGACGTCGAGCCCGACCGGCCGGTTGAGGCCCGGGACGACGAACAGCCGCTCGAGCAACGTCTCCATCGCCTCGATCCTGCGGCGGACCGATTGCGCGTCGCGGCCGATCGGCAGCCGGCCGGCGATCGCTTCGAAACTGTCTTCGGGACCGGGCATGAACGCGCCTCCTTCGCCCCTTTATGGGGTGGCGCGGATCAGTTCGCCAGCCGGGTGGCGCGCAAAGGCATTGGGCCGGAAGCCGCTCAGCCGCGGCGAAACCAGCGACCAGCGCACCGGCGCGGCGATCGGGATGAACGGCGCGGCGCCGGCGAGCAGGCGATCGGCGGTGGTGAGGAAGCCCCGCCGCACCTCCTGGTTGGGGGCCAGGCGCGCCGCGTCCATCGCCGTGTCGGCGGCCGGGTCGCACACCGCCCCGGCCGGACAGGTGAAGTGGCGCAGATACCAGCTGGCCAGCGCCACCGGCGCGACTTCGTCGAGCAAAGCGAGATCGGCCGGCGCCCCCGGGCCGACCCGCTCCGCCTCGACTCCGATCGTCGCCCAGTCGCGGCGCAGATAGGCGAAGACCAGCCGATAGCCCGGCCCTTCCGGAAGGCTCACCCGCACATGGAGGCGAATGCCCTTCAGCAACGGGCGCAGCGCCTCGGCCGCGGCGGCGCGGCGGGCGGGGAGCGGGCTCGCAGTCCAGGCCGGCGCGGCGGGCGTCGCGAGGCCTTCGATGCCGGCGGGGAGCAGGCTCTCGCGCGGCTGCAGCCCGGGCACGCCGAGCGCCGCCACCAGAGTCCCCCGGTCGATCGCCATGCTGAGCGCCTGGCGAGCCTCGGCGTGGGAAAGCGGTCCGTCCCCGCCCGCCGCGAAGGCGAGGCCGAACAGCCCGGCCGCCGGATCGAAGACGAGGCTCGCCGCGCGCGGCTCGGCCGCCCGCGCGACCGGGAGATCGCCGGCCGTCCCGCCGACGACCAGCTCGGCGGTACCGAGGTCGAACCGCGCCACCGCCATCCCGGCCGTCTCGCCGCGCAGCACGAGCGGGGTCGGCGGCCGGGCGGCGCCGTCCTCCTGCTCCTCCTCGCTGAGCGGCGGCGGAGTCAGCAGCAACGTCCCGTCCGGCCGCGGCCGCGCCAGGAACGGCCCGATCCCCTCGCCGGCCCGGACGATCGCCATTTCGGGCTGGGCGAGGAGCTGGAGGAAGTTGGGGCGGGGCGATTTGAGGCTGATCTCGAGCACCTCGTCGGTCATCGTCTCGATCTCGTCGATGGCGCCGAGGATGGGCTTCAGCGGGTTGCGGCTGGCCGGCCCCGCCGCCGCCTTCAGCCGAGCGACGACCTGCTCCGCGGTCACCCGGCTGCCGTCGCGCCACTGCGCCCGCGCCAGCCGGAAGGTGTAGCGCAGCCCGTCGTTGGAGATGATCCAGCTCTGGGCGAGGCCGGGCTCGATGTCACCGCCCGCGTCGAAGCGGACCAGCCCCTGGGCGGTGCTCTGGAGGAGGAAGGCGGCCGCCGCGTCGAGCGGCCTTCGGTTCGGGTCGGCGAGGCGCGGCGGGGCGCCGATGGCGCTCACCTCGATCGGCCCGGTCTCGCTCTTGCGGCACCCGGTCAGCGCGAGGAGGGCGGCGGCGGCCGCGAGCAGGAGCCTTCGACTCGTCATCGCCGCCAGCGATAGACCAGGCCGGGCCGGAATTTTAGCGCCAAAGCCGCCCGCGTCGCGCCGCCTTTACCCGTCCTTCACCTTTGGCCGCATATCGTCCCGCCTTGGACAAGGATCCGTCGATGAGCTCCGACCCGCCCACCGGCCTCTACAAGTCGCGCCAGTCGCCGCGGACTCGGGTCTCGGCGAGCGCGGCGATGCGCCCGGCCAATTGGTATGCGGTCGAGGTCAAGGTCTGCGACGTCTCCAGCTCCGGCTTCATGGCCGAATGCCCCGAGCCGGTCCGGATCGGCGGCTACGTCGCCCTCGACGTCCCCGGCATCGGCTCGGTCAACGCACAAGTTCGTTGGCAAATTGGCGGTCGCATGGGCGGCCAGTTCCTCGACCCGATAAGCCTCAACCGCTGCGAATGGACGGCGGTGAAGGCGGAGGCGCCGGAAGCCGCCTGAAAGCTGGTGCGGACGGCGGGACTCGAACCCGCACGCCCCGAGGGGCAGGAGATTTTAAGTCTCCGGCGTCTACCGGTTTCGCCACGTCCGCACGGACCAGGGGATAGCCGCTTGGCGCCGCCGAGCGAAGCGAAAGTGGCGGCGCTCGGCCAAAACCGGGCTCAGGCCTCCGCCGAACCGTCCTGAAGGTTCAGCCGCTCGCGCATTTCCTTGCCGGGCTTGAAATAGGGGACTCGCTTGGCGGAGACGTCGACCGTGTCGCCGGTGCGCGGGTTGCGGCCCTTCCTGGCGTCGCGGT
>DASWRU010000089.1:0-38743 GCA_036403015.1 Allosphingosinicella sp. | reverse complement strand
CTCCCCTCTCCCAGGGGGAGAGGGGCCGGGGGTGAGGGGCTCCGGCGCCCGACGAAAAAATCCCCACGCCCTCCTCCACGCCGCCTTCCGCCTCCCGCCACGCGAGGCTAAACCCACGCCATGACGGCCAACCGCCTCACCCCCGTGGCCCGCAAGCTGCGCCGCAAGCAGACCGACGCCGAGATCCACCTCTGGTACCATTTGCGCGGTCGCCGCCTCCAAGGCTTCAAGTTCCGCCGCCAGCACCCGATAGGCCCCCACCTCGCCGACTTCTGCTGCGAAGAAGCGCGCCTCGTCGTCGAGCTGGACGGGAGCCAGCACGCCGGCAGCGACACCGACCCGCTGCGCACCGCCGCCCTCGAAGCCGCCGGCTACCAAATCCTCCGCTTCTGGAACCACGACGCGCTCGGCAGCACCGACGCCGTGCTGGAGACGATCGCGGCAACGCTCCGCCTCGCCACCTCTTCCGGAGGGTGAGGGGCCCCGACCCCTCCCCTCTCCCGGAGGGAGAGGGGCCGGGGGTGAGGGGTTCCGGCGCCTGAGCCAAAGGCACCCGCGGCCCACCCCGCGCTAACCCCCAGCCGCCGAACCCCTCACCCCTACCCCTCTCCCTAGGGAGAGGGGAGAAAGAGGCGCCTCCCTCTCCCCCTGCGTACACCGACGGTTGCCAGCCGAGCCCCATCTAAGACATACATCCGATGGCATGCCGCCGCTCCCGGCGGGGTGAGGGTGGGGGAGCTATGAGCCGCGGACTCGCGATCGGCGCATCGGCGGCGCTCCTGGCCTTGGCCGTCCTCGTGCTGCTGCTCCTCCGAGTGCCCCGGGCCGGCGCCGCGGCGCCGTCGCCGCACGGCTTCGTCGGCGTCGCGAGCTGCGCCGGCTCGACCTGCCACGGCCGCTCCGAAGCCAATGGCAAGATCGTCCGCCAGGACGAACTGAAGCTGTGGCAGGACCCGGCCAGCCTCGCCGGCGCCCACAGCCGCGCCTTTCGAATCCTCGCCGAGCCGCGCGCCCGAGCCATCGCCGCCCGCCTCGGCATCGGCGAGGCGGCGAGCGCCCCGCTCTGCCTCGGCTGCCACGCCACGCCGACCGCGGGAAGCCAGGCCGGCCCCCGCTTCCTGCGGTCCGACGGCGTCGGCTGCGAGGCCTGCCACGGCGCCGCCTCGGCCTGGCTCGCCAGCCATTATTCGGTCGGCGCCAGCCATTCGGCCAATGTCGCGCGCGGCATGGTCCCGCTCGACAATCCCCGTGCCCGCGCCGCCCGCTGCCTCGATTGCCATTTCGGCAGCGACTCGCCGGGCCAGTTCGTCGACCACCGGATCATGGCCGCCGGCCACCCGCGCATCAATTTCGAGCTCGACCTCTTCACCACCCTCCAGCAGCATCATGACGAGGATGCCGATTACGCCCAGCGCAAGGGGCGGGTCGGGATCGTGCAGGTCTGGGCGGTCGGCCAGGCGATGGCGCTGGAGCGCTCGCTGTCGCTGTTCGCGAGCCCGCGCGGCACCCAGGGCGTGTTCCCCGAATTCTATTTCTTCGATTGCCACACCTGCCACCGGCCGATCTCGGACGATCCCCGCTTCGAGCCGAGCGCCGCCGCCAATCCCGGCCGGCCGATCCCGAGCGGCATGCCGGCCTACAATGACGAGAACATGATCATGCTCGCCGCCGCCGTGCGCGCCGCCGCGCCGGGCCTCGCCGCCCGCTTCGAGCGCGACAGCCGCGCCTTCCACGCCGCCATGGCGAAGGACCGGGGGTCGGCGCTCGCCGCCGCCGCGCAGCTGCGCTCCAGCGCGCTCGCCGTCGCCGATGCGTTTGCGGGCGGCGGTGTCGGCCGGGCGCAGACTTTTGCGATTATCGACACGATTTCGGGCAATGCCGTCGCCGCCCGCTTCACCGATTACGAAGGCAGCGTGCAGGCGGTGATGGCGGTCGACACCCTGCTCTCCGCCCTCGTCAAGGCGGGGCAGGTCCCCCCCGGCTCGGCCCGTTCGATCCGCGCCGACATCGAGCTCGCCTATCGCGCGGTGAAGGACCCCAATGGCTTCGACCCGCGCCAATTCCGAGCCGCGCTCGGCCGCGCCGCCGCCGCCATCCGGGGGCTGCAGTGAAGCGCCTCCGAGGGACCGTCGCCATCGCCGCCTTGGTCCTCGGATCGTGCGGCGGCGGCGCCGGCGGGGGAGGGGGCGGCGATACCTCCGTCGTCCCGCCGCCGCCGCCCCCGCCGCCCGGCTCGAGCGGTCCGAGCCGCTTCTACGCGGTGCCGGCGCAGGAGGCGCTGACCCAGGCCGACGTCGCCGCCTTGCTCGCCCGCGGCATCAACGAGGCCCAGGGCCGCGGCCTGCCGGCGACGCTCGCCGTGGTCGACCGGGTTGGGAACGTCCTCGCCGTCTTCGCCATGAGCGGCGCCAATCCGCGCCTCGCCGTGCCGCTCGCGCCCGACGGCAGCGCCCGCGACCTCCAGGGCGTCGACGTCCCCGCCGCCGCGGCCGGGGCGATCGCCAAGGCGATGACCGGCGCCTATCTCTCCTCCGGCGGCAATGCTTTCTCCTCGCGCACCGCGAGCATGATCGTGCAGGAGCATTTCCCGCCTTCGCGGGTGGCGCTGGGGCTGGAAAGCGGCCCCCTGTTCGGCGTCCAGTTCAGCCAATTGCCCTGTTCCGACCTGATGGCGCGCTACAACGGCAATATCGGCGCCGCCGCCTTCATCGGCCCCAAGCGCTCCCCCCTCGGCCTCGCCGCCGACCCCGGGGGTTTCCCCCTCTACAAGAACGGAATTCTGGTCGGCGGCGTCGGCGTAATGGCGGACGGAGTCTACGGCTTCGACCCCGAAGTGCAGGACATCGACAAGGACGGCGAGGAGGCGATCGCCTTCGCCGCCGCCAGCGCCTTCGCCGCTCCCGACGACATCCGCGCCGACCGCATCGCCGTCGACGGCACGCTGCTGCGCTTCTCCGACGCCGGCGCCGCCGACCTCGCCCGCGACCCCGCCGCGGCGCCCGCTTTCGCCGCGCTCGCCGGCACCGGCGCCCTCGCCACCGTGCGCGGCTATTACGACGCGACCGGCGGCCTACTCCCCGGCCGCGCCTATGGCAGCGAGGCGTCGGGCATCCGCGCCGCGGGGCCGGGGGAATTCTCCAATCCCGACGCCTTCATCCTCTCCGACGGCGCCGGCGCCAACCGCTTCCCGATCCGAGCCGGCACCGACGGCGGCCTCGCCGCGGCCGAAGTCGCCGCCCTGCTCGAGGAAGCGTTCAAGGTGATGACCGCCGCGCGCGGCCAGATCCGCCACCCGCTCGACAGCCGAGCCCAGGTGACGATGTCGGTGGTCGACACCAACGGCGCCGTGCTCGGCCTCGTCCGCGCGCCGGACGCGCCCATTTTCGGCATCGACGTCTCGCTCCAGAAGGCGCGCACCGCCGCCTTCTTCTCCAGCGCCGCCGCCGCCGCCCAGCTCGGAGCGAGCGCCGATCCGGAGGTCCGCGCCTTCTACGCCGCCTCGCAGAACCTCTTCACCGGCTTCGCTTTCTCGACCCGCGCCATCGGCAACCTCCACCGGCCCTTCTTCCCCGACGGCGAGCTCGGCCGACCGCCGGGGCCGCTCTCCCGCCCCATCGCCCAGTTCAACCCCTTCTCGACCGGCCTCCAGTCGGCGCTCGTCCAGGCCGAGGTGAAGGCGCATGTCGGCTTCGTCCTCGGCACCGGCCCGGACGTTCCCGCCCAATGCGCCGCGCCGGCCGGCAGCGCCCGCCTCGCCGACGGCCTGCAGATATTCCCGGGCGCCGTCCCCCTCTATCGCGGCGCCACCCTGGTCGGCGCGATCGGCGTCTCCGGCGACGGCATCGACCAGGACGACATGACCGCCTTCCTCGGCGCCTACGATGCGGGCCTTCGCCTCGGCACGGTCGGCAATGCCGACCCCGCGCGCCGCGCCGACCGGATCGAGGTCCAGGTCGGCGGCCGCAACGTCCGCCTGCGCTACGTCAATTGCCCCTTCGCGCCGTTCCTGGGGACGAGCGACCAGAATGTCTGCGAGGGCAAGTGAGCGTCGGCGCGATAGTCTTTGTTTCGTTGTCGGGGTGGAGCGGACTTGTGCTTGAGGCCCCGCTTTTCCCCCTCTCCCTTGGGGAGAGGGTTGGGGTGAGGGGTTCCGGCGCCGGAGAGTATAGCTCGGAGGCCGCAACCCCTCACCCCTACCCCTCTCCCCAAGGGAGAGGGGAGGAAACTGAGCCGCCGCCGCCGCCGGCCCCGCTCCCCGGCCGCCGCCGCCCCGGCGTTCCCCAGCAGGAGCTGGAGGAGCCGGTCAGCCAGGACAATCCCGGCGCCCTGCGCGCGCCGCCGCCCGAAGCCTTCCCCACCGACCAGATCCCCGTCCCCGACCGCTGGCGCCTGATCGAGAGCCTCGGCCTGGTGAAGGAACGCTGGCTCGATCCCTACCACCAGAACACCTACAAGGGCGATCGCCCCCTCTGCCTCCCCACGTCCGAGGAGCAGGCGCGCCGGGCGGCCGCCGGCCTGCCGCGCTGCCGCACGCCCCGCTGGCTCGGGCTCGAAGGCCATGACTGGTTCCTGGCGCTCAACGCCGTCTCCGACACCGTCGTCGAGCCGCGCACCTTCCCCATCCCGGTCGGCGTCCAGACCACCCAGCGCCCCGGCAGCAACGACGTCTTCGGCCGGAACGGCAGCCTCGCTTTCTCGCAGACCTTCATCCTCGGCGCGTCCCTCATCAAGGGCTCGACCGCCTTCATGCCGCCGCACATCGAATATCGGCTGACCCTCGCCTTCAACCTCAACCATGCCAGCGTCCCGGAGCGCCGCATCCTGTTCGTCGAGCCGTCGAAAGGGACCTCCCGCCTCGACGGCTGGATCGGCGTCCAGGAGGCCTTCGTCGACTATCACCTGCGCGACGTCTCCTCCCGCTACGATTTCGACAGCGTCCGGGTCGGCATCCAGCCCTTCCAGCTCGATTTCCGCGGCTTCCTGTTCAACGACCAGCAACTGGGCGTCCGCCTGTTCGGCAACCGCCGCGGCAACCGCTTCCAGTACAATCTCGCCGCGATCTGGCGGCTGGAGAAGGACACCAACTCCGGGTTGAACGACGTGACTCAAAGCCTCCGCAAAGACTGGGTGCTTCACGCCAACCTCTATCGCCAGGATTTCCCGGTCGTCGGCCTCACCAGCCAGGCGAGCGTCACCTGGAACGCGAACCGCGAGCGCGGCGAGATCGAGCGCGACAAAAACGGCTTCCCGGTCCGCCCGGCGCTGATCGGGAATTTGCGCTCGAGGAGCTACGACGTCGTCTATCTCGGCTACAATGCCGACGGCCATGTCGGCCGTCTCAACCTCACGGCCTCCGCCTACGGCGCCTTCGGCTGGGACCGAAACAGCCTCTTCACCGGCCGCAAGGCCCGGATACGCGGCTTCTTCCTCGCCGCCGAGCCGAGCTACGACGTGAACTGGATCCGCCTGCGCGCCTCGCTCCTCTACGCCAGCGGCGACGGCAAGCCGTTCGACGACCGCGAAGGCGGCTTCGACGCCATCTTCGAGAACCCGATCTTCGCCGGCGCCGACACCAGCTACTGGATCCGGCAGTCCATCCCCTTCGCCGGCGGCGGCCGCGCCGTCGCGATCAACGGCCGCAACGGCATCCTCAATTCACTGCGCTCGTCGAAGGAGCAGGGCCAGTCGAACTTCAACAATCCCGGCACGATCCTCGCCGGCGCGGGCGCCGATTTCGACATCCTGCCGCAGCTCCGCCTCAGCACCAACGTCAACCACCTCTGGTTTGCCGACACCGCGGTGCTGCAGGCGCTGCGCAACGAAGGCAGCATCCCCAGGGACATAGGCTGGGACCTCTCGGTGGCCGCGATCTACCGCGCCAAATTCACCCAGAACCTCGTCTTCCGCGCCTCGGCGGCGGTCCTCCAGCCCGGCGCCGGCTTCAGGGACCTCTTCGCCAATGCGGGCCGCGACCGGCGCTACGTGTCGGTCCTCCTCAACGCGATCGTCAGCTATTGAGCATGACCCCTGGCGCGAGCGTCTCTTGGCCTGGAGACTCAAGAGCTCCGAATCCGCCATGGAGCTCCTGCACTCCCCGTGACCCGTGTCGTGGAGATCGGCTCACAACCCCGGATCCGGTGCGCGTCCCTACGAAAACCTTACGCGGCGGCGAGCTCTCTGGCCTCTATGGCCGCCTCCACGCCGCATGCCGCCAGCGCCTGCTCGATCTGCGCGATCGTCGAGCCATGGCGGAGATCGAGCAACCGATCGATTTGCCTCGGATGCTGATGGGTTGCACGGGCAAGATCGGCCTTCCGCCAACCGCGTTCGCGCATGGCGCGATAGACGGTGAGCTTCAGCAACCCCAGCAGCGTCGGCCGGACCGTCGGCCGCCCGTCCGGAGCCGAGGGTTCCGGAATATCCTTCCGGTCGGCGATCATGCCCGAGAACACCGTCTCCAAGGCATCCTGGGCATTGGCGAGCGCCTCGCCCTCTGTTTCGCCGAAGCTGATCGCCCCCGGGACATCGGGAAATGCTACCATGATCGTGTCGTTATCGTCGGGAATGAGCTCTACGGGGTAATTCATCCAGGTGCCTTCCAGGTTCGGGGTTCGCTTCACTCGATGCCGAGATCTTTTTTGATGCGGTTCACGAGACCCGTTCCGAGTTGCTTGCTGCCGCCGTGCCGGGGGAGGGCGGCCACCTTCCCGTCTCGACGGACGAGGGTATGGCGGGCGCCTTCCTCGAACGTGCAGCCCTGCTTCGCGAGATAGCGACAGAGCTGGCTGCTGTTCACGCTTGGACTATAGACACATCTGTCTATTCCGTCAAGAACGGCTGTAATGGCTGCACGTTAACCTCAACCGAGGGCGCTGCTTCCCGGGCTAAAACGCAGCGATCACAGTTTCGATCGGCAGGAACAGCGTGCGGCTTTCCGGAGGATGTTCAATGAATTCGGCGCAAGCCAGATAGAAGCGCCTCGCCTTCTCATCCTTGGCTTGAACCAGCACTGCGCCGATTCCGATGCTCTTCGAGGCAAGGGCGATGCGCCGCAGGGCGTCCGAGAGCAGGTCGGCACCGAGGCCCCGGCCCGAATAGGCGCGGTCGACGGCCAGACGTCCGATCACCGAGACCGGAACGGTGTCGGGAGCGTTACGGCGGACCCTTCCCGGCGCGGCCGCTCGTTCAACCGCGCCCGCGGATATACAGACATAAGCGGCGACTCGGTTTTCTTCGCACACGACATAGGTACGCGAGAACCGGCTCTCATTCTTGAGCGCCCGATGTTTCAGCCAATCGTTGAGCGCCGCCTCGCCGCAATCGAAGCCGCTGACGTCGTGGGCCTCCGTCAACGCGGCGGGTGGCGACAGCTTCATCGCGGCTGCTCGGCGCCCGCTCTCAGCCTCGCCACGCCGGGGCTCGCCTCAACAGGGCGCGAAGCTTCGGCCCGGGCGCCGGCGGATTGTCGAGCGCGTGGACGAAGGCATCGTATCTTTCGGGATCGAGAACGAAGAGCCGCTGATCCAACAGCACGTCGATGGCGAGAGCACGCGCGCTGTCGATCATGAACTCGGTGCGCGTCTTGCCGAGGACAGCCGCCGCCTCATCGATGAGCTGCCGGGTCCGGGCTTCCACGCGAAGATTGATCGTGCCTTTTCGGTCGCCGGAATCGGGTCCGGCGCCTGCAAAGCCGCTTTTTCGCGCCGCCTCCGGCATCGCTCGAGGTCCTTCCATGTGCCCGCTTTTCAATATGGATTTGTATACACATTGTCAATACAATGCACCCCCTCGCGGGACTCCTGCCCGGAGTGAAGGGTGGCAGACGCGGATCGATGAGGCGCTCAAGCGGATACGGACTTCGGGACGGCGGTGCGCCTTAATCCGGGAGGGTCCACCTGATCCTGGTCGTGACGCCGCCGCCGGGGCTCAGCCGCGCTCTCATCGTCAGGATTCGACAGGTGGCCGAATCCAACGCGGCCGAGCCGCTTGAGGTGGCTATCGTGCAATTCGTCACCCGGCCCGCAGGCCCCACATCCAGCCGTACCTCGACCAGCCCCTGTTCGTGGTTCCTGAGCGCAGACGCGGGATAATCCTCCGCGGTGAACAGCGCCGCGAGTTGCGCCGAAGCCGAATCGGCCTGAACCGCCTGCGGCGTTGGCCCAGTTAGGTCACAGGCAAAGGGCCGATCGCCGCCGGGCCCGACTACGGCCATCGCGGTCGGGCGCAAATAGATGGTGATGTCCCGCTCATATGTGTCCGTGGGATCATCGAGCGTAGGGGAACCGGGCGTATCGCTACTGTCGACAAACGGCGTCACCACCTTGCCTGCGAAAGCAAGATAATGGGTGCGTTTGACAAGCGGCGCCCGCTCTCGCGCTACGGGCACCCTGTAACTGAAGGCGCCGTAGCTTCCTTGCAAGCACGACCCCCGCCCGCGTTCCGCAAGCCCTTCGATCTTCAAGTCGTAATCGATCTCGACCTCGGACGTGACGCGCGCTCTCACGCCCATCCGGGTCCGCGACACGTATGAGCCGAGCCGCTTTGAATCTCTCCATACGTTCTGATGCTCGCGAAAGCTGCCCTCAAAATGCTGATCCTCCGCTCGATAGGTGAAGGGGGCGTCCTCATTGTCGTCGAGCGGCTGACAGACGACCACTTCCCCAAAGCCGTTCAGTGCATTCTCGACCCGTCTCGTGCGCGCCTCATATTCGGCTTGCGTCTCGAACTCCGATTTTTCCCTGCGAAGCCAGTTGCGGTTTTCCCAAAGCGCCCACGCCAGCATCTTGAATCCGTCCCGCTCGCAGACGGTGTACAGATCGCCCCCTGGCGCCACGGAATTCGATGCGACAGCCGACAGCAGCGCATCTATCGCGCTGACGCGCTTCGCCGGCGGCGCCGGGTGCGCCGTCCTCATACGGTGGGTCGCCGGGCGAGGGACCGCACGTGTACCCGCAGCTTCAACCGTATTCACAGTCAGCAGAAGCCCCGCGGCTATGGTGCCGACGATCCGCGCAGCCTTCACCATTGAGCGTTTCCCCTAGAGGCTCCGCGCCAGGTTCGAGCATGAGGGATCGAGCCGTCAAGCGGAATTGATCGTGAGTGCCGACGGGGGCCCGGCCGGTTGCCCTCTTCTGCGAAGCCTCCGCCTCTGCAATAAGAAGTCGCCTGCAAGGGGGCTGGATGCGGACGGGACGGGTGGCGCAGCTTGGATGGGGACAGTCGCTCGCGGCTGTCCCCCTGCTGTTGCTCGCGATCTTCGCCGCGCCGCTCCTCGCCTCGGAAGCCGACAAGCCCGTCGTCCGCGACTACAGCCTCGTCCACGCCCCGGCGGCTCCGCAGACGCAGGACTGGGCCGCCGCGGACGCTAAGTCCGTCGGGTGCCAGTCCTGCCACAGCGACGGCGAATACCGGACCATGCATGCCAGCCAGGCGGTCGTGCTCGGCTGTGCGGACTGCCATGGTGGCAATGCGGCGATACGGGGCGATCCCGCGCTTCCGCAGACCGATCCGCGCTATGTCGCCGCGCGCGACTCCGCCCACGTATTGCCCCGCTATCCCAAGGCCTGGAACTGGCCGTCCTCGGCCAACCCGAAGCGCAGCTACACGCTCCTAAACATCGAGAGCCCGGAGTACATCCGCTTCGTCAATCCGTCCGACTATCGCGTGGCACGCGAAAGCTGCGGGGCCTGCCATGTCGAGACGATCGAGGCGGCCGAGCGGTCGCTGATGGCGACCGGCGCGATGTTCTGGGGCGGGGCCGCCTACAATAATGGCGTGCTCCCGTTCAAGACGCCCCTGCTGGGCGAGGCCTATACGCGGGACGGCCAGCCGGCGAAGCTCGTCTCGCCCTTCACCGCCGAGGACGCCAAGCTGACGCCGCCGCAGCGGGCGCGGGGCGCGCTGGCCGAGCTCTATCCGCTCCCCACCTGGCAGGTGGTGCCGCCGGGCGACATCTTCCGGGTGTTCGAGCGCGGCGGGCGCACCATCGGCACCCAGTTTCCCGAGATCGGCCTGCCGTCGCCGTCCGGCGCCATCCAGCGGCTCGAGGAGCCGGGGAGGCCCGACATCCGCCAGTCGAACCGGGGCCCGGGCACCGGCCTGCGCGTCGCCATCCCGATCCTCAACATCCACAAGACCCGGCTCAACGACCCGTTCATGTGGTTCCTTGGCACCAACGACCAGCCGGGCGACTATCGCCATTCGGGCTGCGCGGGCTGCCACGTCGTCTACGCCAACGACCGCGAGCCCCGGCACAGCCTCACCTACGCCGCCTGGGGGCGGGACGGGCAGACCGCGAGCGCCGATCCCACCGTCGCGGGCAGGAAGGAGAGCGGCCACCCGCTCGGCCACGCCTTCACCCGCGCCATCCCCACCTCGCAGTGCATGAGCTGCCACATGCACCAGCCCAACATCTTCCTGAACTCGTTCCTGGGCTACACGATGTGGGACTATGAGGCGGACGCGGACCTGATGTGGCCGGGCCCGGAGAACCGGCTGCCGGCGCCGCCCGGCAAGGAGGCCGCCTACCGCAACCAGCATTATCCGACCTCGCAGCAGGTGCGCGAGGCGAACGACCGCAATCCGGAGGCGGCGGCGGCGCGCGGCCTGTGGGGCGACTCCGACTTCCTCCGCCGGGTGAGCGACGACGTCAACCCGCACGCCCGCCACACCCAGTTCGCCGACTATCACGGCCACGGCTGGAACTTCCGGGCCGTCTACAGGCGCGACCGGGCGGGCAACCTCCTCGACTCCGAAGGGAAGATCGTCCCGCCCGACGACCCGGAGAAGTTCCGGCGGGCGGGGGAGGGGCAATTCTCCCCGCCGGGCGTCAATCCCGGCAAGGCGGTCCACCTGATGGACATCCATGCCGAGAAGGGGATGCAATGCGCCGATTGCCACTTCGCGCAGGACAGCCACGGCAACGGCTTCATCTATGGCGAGGTGGCGAACGCGATCGAGATAGGCTGCAAGGACTGCCACGGCACGACGAGCGACTATCCCAACCTGCTCACCTCCGGCCCGGCCGCGCCGCCTAGGGGAACCAACCTCGCTCTGCTGCGCAACCCGGACGGGCAGCGGCGGTTCGAATGGATGGAGGACGAAGGCGGGCGGCGAGTCCTCGTCCAGCGCTCGATCGTCGATCCGAAGCTCGAATGGCGGGTGTCGCTGGTCAGGGACAGCGTCGATCCCGCCAATCCGCGCTTCAACCTGAAGGCGGCGCGGGCGAAGCTGATGTCGCGCCAGGGGGCGGAGACCGGCCGCTACGTCTTCGGCTCCGGAGTCCCGGCCGCCGAGCTCGCCCACAAGCCGAACGAGATGGCCTGCTACACCTGCCATTTGAGCTGGACCACGTCGTGCGGGGGCTGCCATTTGCCGATCGAGGCGAACTGGAAGAGCGCGATGCACCGCTACGAGGGGACGGAGACGCGCAACTTCGCCACCTACAACCCGCAGGTCGCGCGCGACGACATGTTCCAGCTCGGCCGGCACATGACGACGAAGGGGAGCGAGATCGCGCCGGTGCGGTCGAGCTCGGCCCTGATCCTCTCCTCGACCAACATCAACCGCGAGCGGATCTACGTGCAGCAGCCGCCGATCAGCGCCATCGGCTTCTCGTCCCAGGCCTTCGCGCCCCATTTTCCGCACACCGTGCGGACGACCGAAACCAAGACCTGCAGCGATTGCCACCTCTCGGCGGCGAACGACAACAACGCCGTCATGGCCCAGCTCCTCCTGCAGGGCACCAACTTCGTCAACTTCGTCGGCCTGAACGCCTGGGTCGGCCTCGACGGCGGCTTGCAGGCGACCCGGGTCACCGAATGGGACGAGCCGCAGACGGTGATCGGCTCCTACCTCCACCGCTATGCCTGGCCCGATTATTACCGCCTCCACGTCGACCGCAACAAGCGCGAGCTGGTCAACTGGACCCGCCAGGGGAAAGGCGGGCGGGAGGCCTTCGCCAACATCGTCCAGGGGACGGGCGGCGCCGTCTCCTGCCTCCAGAACCGCGGCGAATATATGTATGTCGCGGAAGGGAAGGGCGGCTTCCGCGTCTACGATGTCGCCGGCATCGCCAACAAGGGCGTCTCCGAGAAGATCGTCACCGCGCCCTTCTCGCCGCTCGGCCAGGACTCGCACGTGGCGAGCCGCAACGCGACCTGCATGGCGCTCCCCACCAACCAGCCGATCGCGCCCGGCCGCAACACGCCCGAGATGCAGGCGGCGAACCAGGAGCAGGATTTCGCCCCGATCTACCATTATGCGGTGATAACCGACGCCGAAGAAGGACTGATACTTACCAATATCGACACTTTCAGCGACGGCGATCCGCGCAACAATTTTCTGCGCCGCGCCGTCACCTGGAACCCCGACGGGGTCCTGGCCGGGGCCCGCCACGTCACGCTAGGCGGCAACTTCGCCTACATCGCCGCCGCCGCCGGCCTCGTCGTCGTCGACCTCTCCGACCCCCTCCACCCCCGCCTCGCCGCCACCCTTCCCCTGAGGGATGCCCGCGCCTCCGCCCTCCAGTTCCGCTACCTCTGGGTCACCGACGCCGAGGGGCTGAAGCTGTTCGACGTCACCCGCCTCGACCGGCCGGTCGCGGTTCCCTCCGCCACCATCCCCCTCGCCGATGCCCGCAAGGTCTATGTCGCCCGCACCTACGCCTATGTCGCCGCCAAGGGAGAAGGGCTGGCGATCGTCGACGTGAGCAACCCGGAGCGGCCCTCCGTCTACCGCAAGGAGACGTTCGGCGGGCGGATGACCGACGTCGAGGACGTGGTCGTCGCCTCCACCAACGCCTCGCTCTTCGCCTATGTCGCCGACGGCCGCAGCGGCATGAAGGTGATCCAGCTCACCAGCCCGGAGAGCCAGCCCAATTTCTACGGCTTCTCCCCCGCCCCGGTGCCGGAGCTGATCGCGTGGGCGAAGACTCCGCACCCGGCGCTCGCGCTCGCCAAGGGCCTAGACCGCGACCGCGCGGTGGACGAGACCGGCGGGCAGATTGCGGTCTTCGGCCGGCTCGGCTCCCGCCCCTTCACGAGGCCGGAGATGGAGCGCTTCTTCCTCAATTCCCGCGGCCTCCCGTACCGGGTGAGCGATGTGGGATCGATGGCGGACTGGGTCCGCTAGCCGCCGCGCCGTTCCGCGGCCAGATGGCGCACGAGCGGCTGCATCGCCGGGGTGAAGCGGGCCATGACCGGGTCGTCCGTGGCCCGTCCGAAATGGGTGACGAGGCTCCGCCCGGTCCACAAATGGAGGGCGAAACCGGGCGGCTCCTCGACGATCATCGGCCGCTCGTCCGGCGCCTCCGGATCGATCCCGGCGAGGTCGAGGGCGAGCTGGGGCGCGGTGGCCGGACAGATGGCGAGGACGTGGCCAGCGAAGCGCGTCACCAGCGGGCGGTGGAGATGCCCGGCCGCCATGCCGACGATGTTGGACCGCCCGGAGACGACAGCCTCCAGGCGCCGCATCCACGCCGAGTCGGGATTCTCGCTCATCCAGCTGAGGCCGCTCTCGACCGGCGGGTGGTGAAGGGCGATCAGCACCGGCCGCTCCGGCTGCTCCGCCAGCCGCGCCTCCAGCCACGCGGCGCGGGTGTCGCAATAGGCGCCGCCGTGGCGTCCCTCGTCGAGCGTGTCGAGAACGAGGATCCGCACCGGCCCCGCCTCGATCGCATATTGGAAGAAGCCGCCGGGCCGGGGCACGTCCGGAAAATGGCGGGCGAAGCAGGCGCGGTCGTCATGATTGCCGACCGCGGGGTAGAAGGGGAAGGGGAGGCTGGCGGCGGCCTCCTTGAGCTGGGCGTAGGAGAGATCGTCGTCGCCGGCATCGGCGAGGTCGCCGGTCATCAGCAGCAGGTCGGGCCGCGGCTTCATCTCGACGAGGGTGCGCAAGGTCGCGTCGAGGCGGCGGCGGTTGAGCTCGTCCGGGTTGCCCGGCTCGAAGCCGAGATGGATGTCGGTGATCTGGGCGATCAGCATCAGCGGGGCGCCTCCGCCTGTGCGATCGCGGTCCCCCGCTTCTGCCCGCGCACCCGCTGACGGATGATCATCGCCGGCGCCCCCTGCCTAAGGTGGTAATCGTGGCACATCGCGCAGGAAGAGGCCACCGGCTTCGACGTCCGTTCGCCGCCGTGGCAGCCGCGGCAGGTGGCGATGCCGGGGAGGAGCAGGTCGGAGGCGCTCTGCGAGCGCGCCGCGGCATGGCATCCGGAGCAGGCCTGCGTGGCGTGGGCGCGATGGTCGAACCAGCCGTGGCGGACGTAGCGCTCCGGGAAGGCGACCGGGTGGATGCGGAAGGCGAGCGAGCCCGCGGGCGGCGGCTCGACGGCGTGGCAATCGTAGCAGGCCCCGCCGCGCGAGAAGACGGCGCGGATCGCCGCCTCGGCGCCGGGGGCGTGGGCGCCGCGGGCGAACTGGGCCTGCGCCTGCACCGTTTCGGCGGCGCCGGGCAGGCGGCGGCCCAGCGGCCGGAGGCTCGGCGGCAGCGGCGCGGTCCTCGAGCCGTAGAAGTCGCGCAGCTCCGCGGCGACTTGGACGGGATCGCCGTGGCGCAACGTACGGACGATCCCGTCAGTGCGGGCGAAGGCGAGGCTGTGGCACATCGCGCAGTCCCTCTCCATGTCGACCGGCTGGAAGCGCACCCCGTCGGCCTTGGGGCGGTGGCAATTGGCGCAATCGAGCGCCCCTCCGAGGCCGAGCCGCCGCGCCATCTGCGCCGCGCCGCCGGCCCCGGACAAATGGAGCGCGTGCGGGAATTTGAGGCCGTTATCCTCGCGCCCGCCCGGAGCCACGCGCCGGAGAAACGCCCGCTCGCCGTGCCAGCCGGCGATGACGGCCGGCCTGAAGTCCGGATGCAGGCGGCCGAAGTCGCCGGCATCGCCGAGTCGTGTGTCGGGGAGCCTGGAGGCAAGGCTGGAGTGGCAGTCGCTGCAGAAGCGCTGGGGCGTCGGCGCCATGTGCTGCGGGCCCTGATGCTCGGTATGGCAGTCGATGCAGCGGCCCGGCGGCAGGTTCAGCGCCCGCTTCACGCTCAGCTGGAACGCGCCCCAGCGGGAAAGGCCGGGCCTGGCGCGGGCGAGGCGGAACGGATCGGCATGGCCGTGAATGGCGGTGTGGCAGGCGGCGCAGGCGGCATCCCGCACCGACTCGAAGGGTTTGACGTGGCAGGCGCTGCAATCGTGCTGGAGGCCGGCATGGGCGGCGCTGAGGTGCCCGGCCGACCACATTTCGTCCGCCTGGAAATGCGCGAAGCGCTCGGCGCGCTGCTGGCGGCCGTAGAAGGTCTTGATGGGCCAGGCGATGCAGACCGCCAGCACCACGAGCGCGAGCAGCCAGGCCATCGGCCGCTTGCCCGGCAGGACGGAGGCCAGCGAGAACAATCGCTCGGTGCTCCGGCCGAGCTTCACCTCCCCTTCCGTGACTCGTTCGACCGCGACGGCGATCTCCTCCGACTGCGGAGGCGTGGGCATGAACCGGAGCAGATGGCTGGCGATGCGGAGGTCGCCGCCGGTGCCAAGCTCGATCGCCCCGGAGGCGACCCGCCGTCCGTCGAGCTCCACCGTCAGCCCCGCTTCGACGGCGACGGTCAGGCGCGGGCCCGCCCGCTCAAGGGCGGCGTGGCGCAGCGCCACCGCCAAATCGGTGAGGCGGACGTCGCATTCGGGGCTTCGGCCGATTGTCAGCCGGACGCCCTCGATCCGGGACGTGCGGACGATCTCGCGCCCTTCGGCGCTGGTCGAGACGGTGCGGAGGACGAACGCCACCGGCTACCAGTAGAAGAAGACGCTGAGGATATGGGCGGCGAGCGCGGCAATGAGCGCGAAGGTCAGCGGCACGTGGACGTAGAGCCACACCTCCAGCAGCGCCCGGATGCGCAGGTGCCGGCGGATCCGCTCCAGCGCCGCGCCCTTGCGCTCGAGCAGCGGCACGACCGCCGCGATCGCCTCGGCCTCAGGGCCGGCGGCGGGGGCAAGCCGCCCCTGGAAGGCGGCCAGCGCCCGCGCCGTGCGGGACCGGCCATGCCGCCCGGAGAGGCGGCGCAGCAGCCCCCCGGCGAACGGGTCCTCGGCGATGGCGAGACGGACCGCATCGGCCTCGCCGCCGGAGAGCGGCTGGGCCGCCGTCTGCAGCTGCGCGTCGAGCTTGGCCAGTGCGTCGACCATTTGCGGCTTGGTCATCTCCGCCCGGCTGTTGCTGAGCTCGGCCGGCAGCCGCGCATAAGCGAGGATGCCGTAGAGCCCGGACAGGATGACGAGCATCATCAGCGTATAGGCCAAAGTGTGCACGTTCCAGCCGAACTGCAGGCCGGTGTGCAGCGTCGCCAGCACGACCAGCGAGAGGCCCAGATAGACATGGGCGCTGGTCCACGCCTTGAGCGACCAGCGGCCGCGGGTCATCGTCCGTTTCCTCACGCCCAGCATCGTCAGCCACAGGATGAGCAAAGCGGAGAGGGTGCCGAGCGCGTAGCCGTAGGCGCTGCCGCCGTAGCGGCGCGGCTGGACGTCGATCAGCGCATAGCCGAGGATCGCGGCCGCGCAGAGCAGCAAAGCGATCTTCAGCCAGCGGAACTTCTTGTGCCGGAGGAACCCTTCGTGCGCACCGCCGTCGCCGAGCGTGGTCCGCGAGATTCCCCGGCTGCCCACCGCCTCAGCCCGTCGTCCCGGCGCAGGGCCGGCCCTTCACCGCTCCCGCTCCAGCCGTGCCACCGTCAGCAGCGCCTCGGGCGCGACTCGGATCGCGGCGCCGGTGGGGCAGGCGCGCACACAGGCCGGGCCGCCCTTGATGCCGGCGCACATGTCACATTTGACCGCCCGCTTCGGCGTCTCCGGCGACACCCTCTTCTCCGTCCACTTCCTCGGCGGCTCGCCCGGCCCGGGGCCGATGCCGGCGAGGAGCCAGGCGAGCAAAGGCGGCTTGGGCGGTGGCACCTTCTCCATCCGGATGACGCCGTAGGGGCAGTTGCGCTGGCAATTGCCGCAGCCGATGCAGCTGTCGTCGATAAAGACTTCCCCGTCCGCCCCGCGGTGGATGGCGTTGGGCGGGCAATCGGCCATGCAATGCGGGTGCTCGCAATGCCGGCACGAGGTCGGGACGTGAAGGTGGGCGTAGGTCCGGCCCGCCTCCCGGTCGAGCCGGGAGAGGCCCTCATGGCTGTCGGCGCAGGCGCGCTCGCAATTGTCGCAGCCGACGCAGAGCTTCTCGTCGATGAGGAGGACGTCGGTCGCCTCGCCGATGCCGTTCTCGACGAGGAAGCTCGCCACCGACGAATAAAGATCGACGGCGCCGCCGAAGCCCTCTTTTTTGGCTTCGACGAAGTCATTGACCCGCTGGCGCGCACCCATGTCGCGCTTCGCCTTGGCGAGCAGCTCCGGCTTGCGCGCGAGCAGCCGGGCGAAGGAGTCCCCGTCCAGGCGGATCACCTCGGAACGAACGGCGGCGCGGACGGTGGCGGTGCGGCGGCCACCCTCGAGCAGCGCCATTTCGCCGACATAGGAACCGGCCGGAAGGTAGGACAGGAAAACCGTCCGGCCGCCGATCGCCTTTTCGACCACCATCGAGCCCTGGCGGATGACGAAGATATCGCGGCCTTCCTCACCCTCCACGATCACCGGCTCGCCCGCCTTGACGCCCTTCACCTCGGCGGTTTCGATCAGCTCGCTCAAATCCTCCGCGGCGAGGCCGGAGCCGAACACCTGAAGCAATTGCCGCTCGATCGAGATGCGGGTGATCGCGCGCCGCGCCCCCGGCACCGCCGCCATCAGCTTCAGCGCCGCCATGCGCGGCACCTCGACCAGGATCGTGTCTTCGGCGGTGCGGATGGTCGCGCCGCGGCGGCGCCCCGAGATCAGGCCGACCTCGCCGAAGATCGAGCCTGCGGCGATCGGCACCGTGACGGAGCGGTCGGCGGGGTTCACCTCGACCAGCACCGAGCCGAAGGCGATGGCGAAGAGGGAATCGCCGGGATCGTTGCGCTCGAACACGACCGTGCCGGCCGGATGGAAGAGGGCTTCGCTGTCGAGCATGAACTCGCGCATCTGGAGCGGCGACAGGTCCGCGAGGATGGCGACCTCGGCGCGCAGGAAGTCCAGCCACTCGGCGACCGAGCGGCGTCCCGGCAGCCCGGCGAAGCGCGCTTCGAGGATCGGCTCGTCGGCGGGCTTGAGATCGCGATTGCCGTTGATGAACTCGACGACGTCATAGCCCTGGTTCATGCAATGCTTGATCAGCGGATAGCCGGCCAGCGCGCCGATCACGTAGAGACCGGGCGTCGTCGTCTCGAAGCTGGGCGAAAGGCGTGGGAAGGCCTCGCGGTCGGGGCTGGTGAATTCGATCCCGCAGCTCTCCACGAAGGCGCGCGGCGCCGCCGAGCCCATGCGGGCGATGATCCGGTCGCAGCGTATCCGCTGCTCGCCGTCGCGCGTCTCGAGGGTAAGCCAGCCGGGCTCGACCCGGGCGGGGCTGGTCCCGGTCATGATCCTGATTCGGCCGGCGCCCTGCGCCTCGTTGAGCAGCTTGACGTTGGCGCCCTTGGCGCGGGCGAAATCGGCGCCGCGGTTGAGGATGGTGACGACATTGCCCTGCTCGGGGTCGGCGGCGAGGCCGAGGGCATTCTCGATGCCGGCGTCGCCGGAGCCGACGACGGTGATATGCTCGTCGACATATTCGCCGGGATCGTCGAGCTGGTACTGGATGTGGGGGAGGTCTTTGCCGTCGCATCCGAGCCGGTTGGGATTGCCCTGGGTGCCGATGGCGAGGACGACGTTCTCCGCCTCGATCGTGTCGCCGCCGGCCAGGGTGAGCGTGAAGCCCGCCTCGTGCCGCGCGATCGCCTTCACCTCCGCATTGAGGCGGACGTCGATCGACGCTCCGGCGGCGAGGCTGTCCCAACCGCCGAGCACGGCCTCGCGCTTGCCGGCGTCGAACGGCATGTCCGAGCGCAGCACCAGCTGGGCCGGCGTCGCCATGACGTGCTTGCCCTTCTGATATTTGTAGATGGTGTCGGAGAGGTGGTCCGCCTTTTCGAGGAGGATGTGGCTGAGGCCGAGCCGGGCGGCGCGCGCGGCTGCGCTGAGGCCGGCGGGGCCGGAGCCGACGATGGCAATGCGCAACGGCGCCGACATTCGCTCTTCCACCCCTTGCGCTTGACGTTGACCAAATTGGCGCGAAGATCGCAACCCCATGGCTTCCACGCCCCCTCCGAGCCGCCGGCTGTCGGCGCCGACGATCCTCCTCATCCTCGCGGGGCTGGTCGCCGCCGTTTCTATCGCCATCGCGGTCGGGCGCGGCGGCGGCGGCGGGGGGGGCGCTTCGGAAAATCCGGGGGCGAAGGACTGGCGGGTGGTCGGCTGGGCCTATGCCGAGCAGGGCGACGCCGCGTCTTCGGCGGCGGCCTATCGCAAGGCGGCGGCGCTCGAGCCGGACAATGCCGAGAACTGGTCCTCGCTGGGCGAAGCGCTGCAGGCGGCCAACACCGCCGTGGTTCCGGAGGCGGCCGCCGCGTTCCGCAAGGCGATCGCCCTCGATCCCTCCGACCCGCGCGCCCGCTACTTCCTGGCCGTGCAGAAGGATTTGGGCGGCGATCACCGGGGCGCGGTGGCGGACTGGTCGGCGCTGCTGCGCGATACGCCCCCCGGGGCGCCCTGGCGGGCCGACCTGGAACGGACGATCGCGCAGGCTGCGTCGCGCTCCGGGATCGCGCCGCCGGCGCAGGCCGCCGCGCCGCCCGTGGCGACGGCGGCGATTCCCGGGCCCAGCGCCGACGACATGGCCGCCGCCGCCTCCATCCCGCCCTCGCGCCAGGATGCGATGGTGCGCGCCATGGTCGACCGGCTGGCAGCCCGGCTCGCCGCCGACCCCCGCGACGCCGACGGCTGGATCCGGCTGATGCGCTCGCGCCGGGTGCTGAACGATACCGCCGGCGCCGAGGCGGCTTTGGCGTCGGGCCTCAAGGCCTTCGCCGGCGATCCCGCCACGCAGGGCCGCCTGAGGAGCGCCGCCGTCCAGCTGGGGGTCAGCGGCGGCTGAGCGCTTGGCGACCGCGGCTCAGTGGGCGCGGGAGAGGGCGTGGCGCCGTTTGCGGGATCCCTCGCGAATCTTAGTCCCGACCAGCTCGATCAGCTCGCGCAGCCGGTACGGCTTGGGCAGGAAGGTGCCATGGTCCGGCAGGTCGCGGTCGGTGACGGCCTCGCGCCCGGAGGTGACGATCAGCTCGACGTCGGGCCGGAGCTCGTGGACTCGTCCGGCGAGGTGGAGGCCGTCCATGCGGCCGGGCATGTTCACGTCGGTGAAGACGATCCCGATATCTGGATGCTGCTCGAGCACCTCCAGCGCCTCCTCGGAATCCGCGGCTTCGTAGGAGGTGATGCCGGCGTCGAGCAAGGATTCCGCGGCCACCGAGCGGATCAGGGCTTCGTCCTCGACGA
Organism: Allosphingosinicella sp.; assembly: GCA_036403015.1. Classification (GTDB taxonomy): domain Bacteria; phylum Pseudomonadota; class Alphaproteobacteria; order Sphingomonadales; family Sphingomonadaceae; genus Allosphingosinicella. Next base: position 18,318 of record DASWRU010000089.1, on the reverse strand, counting down.
CGAGGACCGCGGCATTCTGGGCGCGCAGGGTCATGGAAGCTTAACATAGGTAAGGGCTTGGGGTTCCACGCAGAAGGTTTCCAGGTTCGGCGCAACGTAGGTGCTCAGCGGTGGCGCAAAGCGGGGTGTCGACCTATGACGAAGCCTGGAACGATCCCGGTCCAGCCAGCGAGGGCCCCGACATGCCGGCGCGCGCGCCATGAATTGCGGTCTCGTCGACGGCTTCGGGCGCCGGATCACCTATGTGCGCCTGTCGGTCACGGACCGCTGCGACCTGCGCTGCCGTTACTGCATGGCCGAGGACATGACCTTCGTGCCGAAGGAGCGCCTGCTGAGCTTCGACGAGATCGAGGCGCTGACGGACCTGCTGATCGCCCGCGGCGTCAGGAAGTTGCGGCTGACCGGCGGCGAGCCGCTGGTCCGGCGCGACATCCTCGATCTCGTCGAGCGGCTCGGCACGCGCATCGGCCGCGGCCTGGACGAGCTCACCCTCACCACCAACGGCACCCAGCTGGCCGGCGCCGCGCCGCGTCTGGCCGCGAGCGGCGTGAGGCGCGTCAACGTCAGCCTCGACAGCCTCGATGCCGATCGCTTCGCCGGCATCACCCGGCGCGGACGGCTGGAACAGGTATTGGGCGGGATCGCCGCCGCGAAGGCCGCCGGCCTGGAGGTCAAGATCAACATGGTTGCCCTGCGCGGGCTCAACGAGGACGAGATCGAGCCGATGCTGCGCTGGTGCGCCGGCCATGGCCACGGTCTCACCCTCATTGAGACCATGCCGCTCGGCGAGGTCGAGGACGGCCGCAGCGGCCATTACCTCCCGCTCGACGCGGTGAAGCGCGCGCTCGAAGAGCATTATACTTTGGTGCCGTCGATCGCCCGCAGCGGCGGCCCGGCGCGCTATTTCGACGTGGTCGAGTTGGGCGTGCGGCTGGGGTTGATCACGCCGCTGAGCGACAATTTCTGCGCCGGCTGCAACCGCGTGCGGATCACCGCCACCGGCACCGTCTACGGCTGCCTCGGGCACGACCAGCATGTCGAGCTGCGCGAGCTGCTGCGGGGCGGCGGGGCGGCGGCCGTGAACAGCGCGCTGGACAGGCTCGTCGCCGGCAAGCCCCCGCGCCACGACTTCGACATCGACGCCCCGGCGCCTGCCGTCACGCGGCACATGTCGGTCACCGGCGGCTAGGGCGCTGAGGTGACATCGCACACCCCGTCATGCCGGATTTGATCCGGGATCCACCTTGACCTGCGGAGTCCGCATGGATGCCAGCCTGCGCTGGCATGACGAGGGAGGCGCCCCTTTCCGTCGCCCCAGCGAAGGCTGGGGCCCATACGGACGCGCCGCCGGGGCTCGCCCGCAAGAAGATGGACCCGGGATCGGGTTCCCATCAAACTACTATCTTGATGGGGTCCCTCCGTCCGGGGTGACGATTCCACTCAGCCAAACTCCGCTCTAGCGGGCAACAGGGCGGCAAAAGCGGGGCTGAGGAAGCGCATGGATCCGACCACCGTCATCGCCCTCGCGCTTCTGTTCGCGCTCGCGGCCGCGCTCTATTCCAGCGTCGGGCATGGCGGGGCCTCGGGCTACATCGCGGCGATGGCGCTCTTCTCGATCGCGCCCGAGACGATGAAGCCCACCGCGCTCGCCCTGAACCTGCTCGTCTCGGGCTTCGGCGCCTGGCGCTACTGGAGCCGGGGCCTGTCGAACTGGAAGCTCGTGCTCGCCTTTGCGATCACCGCCACGCCGGCGGCCTTCATCGGCGGCGGCATCCACCTGCCGGGCCTCTATTACAAGCCGCTCGTGGGCCTGCTCCTGTGGCTGGCGGCGGCCCGGCTGCTGTGGCAGCCCAAGGCGCTGGCCGAGCGGGAGATCGGGCCGCCGCCGCTATGGATCGGCTTGCCGGCCGGCGCGGTGCTGGGGCTGCTCGCCGGGCTGACCGGGACGGGCGGCGGCATCTTCCTCAGCCCGCTCATCATCCTCATGGCCTGGGAGGAGCCGCGGCGCACCTCCGGGGTCGTTGCCGCCTTCATCTTCCTCAATTCCGCGGCGGGCCTTGCCGGCAATGCCGCGTCGGTCGGGCATCTGCCGGCCGCGCTGCCGATCTTTCTCGGCGCGGTCGCGGCCGGCGCGCTGCTCGGAACCTGGCTTGGAGTCGAGCGGCTGCCCCGGCCATGGCTGCTTCGGACGCTCGGCCTCGTGCTGACCGTCGCCGGCGCCAAGCTGCTGTTCACCTGAGCCTGCAACGCCCTCAGCGGGTGAGCTTCTCGCCCGCCTCGGCCTTGCGCACGAGCAGGTCGGCGAGGCGGAAGTCGTCGCCCAGCCGCGCCTGCTGGCGCATGAGCCCCTCGACGATCTTCGGCAGGCCTTCGGTGTCGGCCCAGAACATCGGGCCGCCGCGATAGACCGGCCAGCCATAACCGTAGACCCAGACGACATCGATGTCGGACGCCCGCTGCGCAAAGCCGCCCTCGAGGATCAGGGCGCCCTCGTTGACCATCGTGTAGAGGGTGCGCTCGATTATCTCCTGGTCGGAGATGTCGCGCGGCTCAACGCCTTCCTTCGCCCGGAAGTCGTCGATGATCCTGGCGACGACGGGGGAGGGGGAGGGGCGCCGCTTCTCGTCATAATCGTAGAAGCCGGCGCCCTTCTTCTGGCCCCAGCGGTCGGCGGCGCAGAGCGCGTCGCGGACGTTCTCGATTCGGGTGGGATCGCGGTGCCAGCCTATGTCGACCCCGGCGAGGTCCGCCATCTGGAACGGGCCCATCGGCATTCCGAACTCGACATGGACTCGATCGATCTGCTCGGGCGTGGCGCCTTCGAGGAGGAGGCGGTTGGCCTGGACCTGGCGCGGCATCAGCATGCGGTTGCCGATGAAGCCGTAGCAGACGCCGGCCACCACCGCGACCTTGCGGATCTTCTTGGCGAGGGTCATCGCCGTCACCAGCACGTCCGGCGCGGTCTTCGCGCCGCGCACCACTTCGAGCAATTTCATGACGTTGGCCGGCGAGAAGAAGTGCAGGCCGACCACGTCGCCGGGCCGCGAGGTGGAGGCGGCGATCTCGTCGATGTTGAGGTAGGAGGTGTTGGAGGCGAGGATGGCGCCGGGCTTCGCGATCCGGTCGAGCTTGCCGAACACCTCCTTCTTGACCTCCATATTCTCGAACACGGCCTCGATGATCAGGTCGCAATCGGCGAGATCTTCGAGGCTGAGCGTCGGCTTGAGGAGCCCCATCGCCCCTTGCGCCTGCTCGGCGGTGATTCGGCCCTTGGACGCCGACGCCTCGTAATTCTTGCGCATCACGCCGGTGCCGCGGTCGAGCGCGTCCTGCTGCATCTCGACGATGGTCACCGGGATGCCGGCACTCAGAAAATTCATCGAGATGCCGCCGCCCATCGTGCCGGCGCCGATCACGCCGACGCGGTTGATGGCACGCGGCTTCGTGTCCTCCGGCAGGCCCTCGATCTTCGAGGCCTTGCGCTCGGCGAAGAAGAAATATTGCTGGGCGCGCGCCTGGGTGCCGCTCATCAGCTCCATGAACAGGCGCCGCTCGTCCTGCACGCCTTCGCAATAGGGCTTGGCGACGGCGGCCTCGATGGCGCGGACATTATATTCCGGCGCGTCGAAGCCGCGGAACTTGCGGGCGTTCGCCTTGCGGAAATCCTCGAAGATGCCGGGATTGGCGCGCGCCTCGTCGATCTTGTCCTGCCGCTCGCTGGATTTGGGGATGGGCCGCACGTCGCGCACTTCCTCGGAATAGGCGACGGCATGCTGCTCGAGATCGCCTTCGATCAGCCGGTCGACCAAGCCGATCTCATAGGCGTGCTTCGCGCCGATGGGGTTGCCCGTCGCCGCCATCTCCAGCGCCCTGGCGACGCCGGCGACGCGCGGCAGCCGCTGCGTGCCGCCCGCGCCGGGGAGAAGGCCGAGCTTGACCTCGGGCACGCCCAGCTTCGCCGAGGGCACCGCGACCCGGTAATGGCTCGCGAGCGCGACTTCGAGGCCGCCGCCGAACGCGGTGCCGTGGATCGCCGCGACGACGGGCTTGGTGCAGTTCTCGATGATGTCGACGACCTGCGGGAGGACCGGCGGCTGCATCGATTTCGGCGTTCCGAATTCGCTGATGTCGGCGCCTGCGAAGAAGGTCTGGCCTTCGCAGCGTATCACCACCGCCTTCACCGCCTCGTCGGCGTCGGCCTCCTCGATCGCCTTTACCAGACCTTCCCGCACGGCGTGGCCGAGCGCGTTCACCGGCGGGTTGTTCGACGTGACGATGAGGACGTCGCCGTGGCGGCGGGTGGTGATCGGGCTCATTCTCTTTCCCCTTCAAGCTGGTTCCCGCTTGGCGCGGCTTTACGTGAACGTCAACCGGGCGGTGGGAAGTGGCCCGTGCGAGCGAAGGCGGCTAGGCTGTGCCCGTGCCCTATCGCGCAATCCTCCTGGCCTTCGAGCAGGCCCGCCTGCCTTACGTCGTCGTCGGCAGCATGGCCGCGAAGCTGCATGGCGAGCCGCGCCAGCCGCGCGACCTCGACGTCGTTATCGATCCGGGGGCCGGGAGCGGGGTGACGCATATCCTGATGGCGCACGGCTTCTTCCCGACCATGCCGCTGGGCCTCGGCGAAGTGCCGATCATGCGCTTCTTCGATGCCGAGGGGCGGGAGGTCGACGCCTTCGCCCGATTCGCCATTCCGTTCGGGGAGCTGTTCGCGCGGGCCGAGATGGCCGATTGGGACGGCGCCCTCGTGCGCGTCGCATCGCCCGCGGACCTCGTCCGGGCCAGGGAGCTCACGGGGCGCTGATCAGAAGGACGTGCGGCCGTATTCCTGGCGGTAGAAAGGGTGCGACGCGGAGAGGCCGCCGTCGACCACCAAAGCATGGCCGTTGACGTAGCGCGATTCGTCGGAGGCGAGGAAGAGGGCGGCGGCGGCGATCTCCTCGGGCTCGCCGCCGCGCTTCATCGGATTGAGGTGGCCGAGCATCGCCTCGCGCCCGGCGGCGCGGGCATTGTCGTAAATGCCCTTGGTCATGCCGGTCTCGATGAGGCCGGGACAGATCGCGTTGACGCGGATGTTCGCCCCCGCGAGCTGAGTCGCCGCGACCCTTACAAGGTTGATAACCCCCGCCTTCGACGCCGAATAAGCGGGCCCTCCCGCGCCGGCGCGGATGCCGGCGACCGAGGCGGTGCAGACGATCGAGCCGCCGCCGCGTGCCTTCAGGGCGGGAGCGGCATGCTTGATGGCCAGGAACGGCCCGATCAGATTGACGCGCAGGATCGCCTCCCAATCCTGCGGCGTCTGCTCGAAGAGCGAGGCGAGGCCGCCCGAAATGCCGGCATTGGCGAAGAAGATGTCGAGCCCGCCATGGTCCGCGACCGCCCGTTCGACCAGCCCGCGGACGTCGTCCTCGGATCCGGCGTCGGCGGCGATCACGCCTTCGGCCTCGGCGACATCCGCCGCGATGACGGTCGCGCCCTCTTCACGGAAGCGCGCGGCGGTGGCCTTGCCGATACCCGACGCGGCACCGGTGACGATGGCGACTTTGTTGTTGAGGCGACCAGTCATGCTTCCCTCCGTCATGCCAGCGAAGGCTGGCATCCATTCCGAATCCAAGCGAGGCATTGAGGCTGCATGGGCCCCAGCCTTCGCTGGGGCGACGTTTACAATCCCACCCCGGTCGTGCTTCCGCCGTCCACCACTATGGCCTGACCCGTAACGAAGGTGGAGGCGTCGCTCCCCAGGAACACGGCGGCGCCGGCGATTTCGTGGGGCTCGCCGATGCGCTGGAGGGGGGTGTGCATCGTCACCATCTGCAGCGTTTGCGGATTCTCCCACAGCGCCCTGGCGAAATCGGTGCGGATGAGGCCGGGGGCGATGCAATTGACCCGAACCTGGTGGGGGCCGAACTCGGCCGCCAGGTTGCGGGCAAGCTGGAAGTCGGCGGCCTTGGAGATGTTGTAGGCCCCGATCACCGCCGACGCTTTCAGCCCGCCGATCGAGCTGACGATGATGATCGAGCCGCTCTTCCGCTCGATCATCTCCGGCGCGACCATCTGGATGAGCCAGTGATTGGCGATGACGTTGTTTTCGAGGATCTTCCTGAACTGATCGTCGCTGATCCCGCCCATCGGCCCGTAATAGGGATTGGAGGCGGCGTTGCAGACGAGGATGTCGATCCGCCCGAGCTGCCGCCGAGTTTCGTCGACGAGGGCCTGCAGCGCGTCCTTGGAGGAGATGCTCGCGGCGACGACGATGGCGCGGCCGTCGCCATGCTTCGCCTTGATCGCGTCCGCCACCGCCTGGCAGGCTTCGGCCTTTCGGCTGGAGATCACGACCCGGGCGCCCTGTTCCGCCATCGCCTCCGCGATCGCCCGGCCGATGCCGCGCGACGAGCCGGTGACGACGGCGACTTTCCCGGTGAGATCGAAGAGGCTCATTTTCGTTCTCCGTCATTCCCGCGAAAGCGGGAATCCATGCTGAGTCCGTACCACGCTCCGCCGCCGTCTGGATTCCCGCTTTCGCGGGAATGACGGGTGGGGCGTGGGCGCTAGTCGAACACCACCACCGATCTTGCCGCTTCGCCGGTGCGCAGCGTGTCCACCGCCCGGTTGATGTCGGCCAGCCCGATCCGCTCCGCCACCAGGGCGTCGAGATCCAGCCGGCCGGCGAGGTAGAAGTCGACCAGCCGCGGAATATCGAGCGGAAAGCGGTTGGAGCCCATCAGGCAGCCCTGGAGCTTCTTCTCGGCGAGCAGGTCGAGCGCGCCGATCGACAGACGCTCAGTCAGGGGCATCATGCCGACGATGGTGGCGGTGCCGCCGCGGCGGAGCAGCGACAGCGCCAGCTCGCCCGCGGAGATCCGCCCCACCGCCTCGATGGCGTGGTGCACGCCGCCTTTGGTGAGCTCGACGACCTGTTCTCTCAGCCGCTCTTCGCCGGAGTCGAACGCCTCGGTCGCGCCGACCTTCATCGCCAGCTCCCGCTTCGCCGGGACCGGGTCGATGGCGACGATATGCCGCGCGCCCGCGATCCGAGCCGCGTTGACGGCGGCCAGGCCGATGCCGCCGCAGCCGATCACCGCCACGTCCTCGCCGGGCCGAACGCCGGCGGTGTTGAAGACCGAGCCGGCGCCGGTCACCACCGCGCAGCCCATCAGCGCCGCCCGGTCGAACGGCATGTCGCGGTCGATGGCGACGGCGCCGTTCTCGTGCACCAGCAGGGTCTCGGCATAGCCGGCGACGTTGAGCAGCTGGTGGACGGGAGCGCCGTCCAGCGCGAGGCGCGGGTCCTCGCCGCGCCGGCGCCTGGTCGAGGCGTCGACGCAGAGCGACAGGCGCCCGGTGACGCAAAACTCGCAGCGGCCGCAGAAACTGGAGAAGCAGGTAACGACATGATCGCCGACCTTCAGCGCCGCCACGTCGCTCCCCACCGCCTCGACCACGCCCGCCGCCTCATGGCCGGGGACGAGGGGCAGGGGCGCGGGATAGAGGCCGTCGATGAAGTGCAGGTCCGAGTGGCAGACGCCGCAGGCTTGCGTGCGGATCAGCACCTCGCGCGGGCCGGGGGTGGAGACGGCGACCTCCTCGAGGACGAGTTCGGTTCCGGGCTGGTGGAGGACGGCGGCTTTCAAATCCCCTCTCCCGAGGGGAGAGGGGTAGGGGTGAGGGGCTCCGAGGTTCGAGAATAGCCGCTGACGCCCGAACCCCTCACCCTAACCCTCTCCCCCCGGGAGAGGGGAGCGGTCTGTGTCGCCTCATCCCGCATGTTTGGAAAACTCGATCCTGGCGATCGCCCGGTTGTGGACCTCGTCCGGCCCGTCGGCGAGGCGCAGGGTGCGGATGCCGGCCCAGCTCTTCGCCAGCTCGAAATCCTGGCTGACGCCGGCGCCGCCATGCGCCTGGACGGCGTCGTCGATGATCCTCAAGGCCATGTTGGGCGCGAACACCTTGATCATCGCAATCTCGGCCTGGGCGGCCTTGTTGCCGGCCTTGTCCATGAGGTCCGCGGCCTTGAGGCAGAGCAAGCGCGCCATGTCGATGTCGATCCGGGCGGCGGCGACGCGCTGCTCCCAGATCGAATGCTCGGCAAGGCGCTTGCCGAAGGCGACGCGCGACTGAAGGCGCTTCACCATGGCCTTCAGCGCCTCCTCGGCCGTGCCGATGGTGCGCATGCAATGGTGGATCCGCCCCGGCCCCAGCCGCCCCTGCGCGATCTCGAAGCCGCGGCCCTCGCCGAGCAGCATGCTCGACGCCGGGATGCGCACGTCCTTCAGCTCGATCTCCATGTGGCCGTGCGGTGCGTCGTCATAGCCGTAGACGGTGAGCGCCCGCTCCACGGTCACGCCCGGCGCGTCGAGCGGCATCAGCACCATCGACTGCTGCCGGTGCCTGTCGGCGGACGCGTCGGTCTTGCCCATGACGATGGCGACCTTGCAGCGCGGGTCGCCGGCGCCGGACGACCACCATTTGCGGCCGTTGAGGACATAGTCGTCGCCGTCGCGGCGGATCTCGCACTGGATGTTGGTGGCGTCGGAGGAGGCGACGGCGGGTTCGGTCATCAGGAAGGCGGAGCGTATCTCGCCGTTCATCAGCGGCCGCAGCCACTCCTCCTTCTGCTCGCGCGTGCCGTAGCGGTGGAGCACCTCCATGTTGCCGGTGTCGGGGGCGGAGCAGTTGAACACCTCGCTCGCCCAGCCAACCCGCCCCATCTCCTCCGCGCAGAGCGCATATTCGAGGTTGGTGAGCTGGGTGCCCTCGAACTCGAAGCTTTCGTCGACATGACGCAGCGCCTGGCCCGGCGGCATGAACAGGTTCCAGAGACCGGCGGCCCGCGCCTCCGGCTTCAACTCCTCGATCACCTCGATCGGCTGCCAGCGGTCGCCCGCGTCGAGCTGACTTTTATAGTCCTTGTTGCGGGTTCGGATCCGAGTCTCGATAAAATCGCGCACCCGGCCGCGGTAAAAAGCCTGCCGTTCCGTAAGGTCGAAGTCCACCCGGCCGGATTCCTTGTCTCTGCTGCGTCGGCCCTCGCTGCCAGAAACGGGGGTTTGGCGCCAGTGGGCGATGGAACGGACCCTAGGACGGCGGCAGGGCAAGGGCGATGGACGCGGCCAGGTCTTCGGACGCGGCCGAGATCGTCTGCCGGAAATCTTCCAGATCGGGCGGATAGAGCCTGACGAGCGTCACCCCCTTGTACAATTCCCGCGAGGGCGAGCGGACGGCGCGGCCGCGCACCGGCCGTCCGTCGAGCGAAGCGACGATCTCGACGACGATCGGCGAGTTGGTGTTGCTGATCTCGGACATGTCGAACCAGCCGAGGGTCATTTTCGCGGGCGGACACTTGGCCTTGTGCGTCTTCCCGCTCGCCACCGCGCCGGCAAGCGCCTCGCCGACGGCGCCCCCTCCCAGGGAGCCCCCGACCGAGAAGGCCTTGGCCCGGGCATTGCCGTTGACGATGATACGATAGGCGGAGATCCGAAGGGTCTTGCCCGCCAGGCGGGCTCCGAGCTGGGCTTCGAGGTGGCGCCGCAGGTCGCCGAGCCGGTCCTGCGCCAGGCGCTCGTCGCCGATGCCGCCGTCGCCGATATTGTAGACACCGAAATCGCAGTCCCAGATCCACGGGGACCACAGCCGGTTCTTCTTCTCCATGGCCGGCCTCTCGTCGGTTACCATCAGGCCGGCCCCGGCAGCCGCCGCGGTCCCGGCCGCGGCAGCCGAGTCCGGCAACCACGACGCTGTCAGCAGGCCGGCGAGCAGCGCAGCTTGCGCGATTCCCTTCATGGCACCCCCGGATTCGGGTGCAGCATGCACCAGGGCCGGAGCCGGCGTCAGACATGCGCCTTGAATCGGCGAACGGCCGCGCCGCCCCTCCCGCAACGTCAGGAGCCGCCGGGGTCGTCGAAACGGTTGGGGCCGCCCGTGCCGGGGCCGGCGAGCAGGACCACGACCAGGACGAGCGCGCCGAAATAGATCATGTTGTTGAGGAACAGCGCGAAGAACAGCCTCATGTCCGGCATGGGCCGGGCCTGGAAGCCGGTCATCACCCGCGGCATCGCGATCACTCCGAAGGCGAGGAAGGGGACGGGCAGCGCGCCCCACCAGCCGCGCCGGTCGCGGTCGTGCAGCCGCCGGGTCACCGCAGCCGCGAGGAGGAGCACGGTCGCCAGCACGATCAGGGCGAAACCGGAGCCCAACCGGCCCATGTCGGGCATCAATTCGGGGTGGTAGCCTTCGATGCTGATCGAGTAATGGCCCGGTCCCGATTCGACGGTCGTGAGTTCGGGATGCACCGCGGCGAAGCGCTGCATTCGCGCCAGGCTATCCATTACGGCGGGCATTATCATCCCCATCATCGCGACCATGTCCAGGAAGATGAGGAGGATGGCGTACGGCCAGAATTGCGACCGCGCGTCGCGGCCGGAAAAGCGGAAGAGGCCGCGCAGATTATGGCCGATCGATGCGAAGAAGCCGCTCAACGGGTGCCCCCTTCCATCGCTGTCCCGCTCTCCCCGGCGGGCCGGTAATGATGGCGCATGAACCGGTTCCAGCCGTTTTTGGTTCGGCTCTCGACGGCGAAGTAAAAGCCGTCGTCCTCGGCGGGCCAGTAGATCATCCGCGCCAGCCCCGCCGGCATCTGCGCCTCGAAGGCGATCGCGCTCGGGTGGACGTCGGCGCCGTCGGCGGCGAGTCCGCGCGACTGCTTGCCGTCGGAGGTGAAGGACGAGAAGGCGAGCGCCCCGCTCTCGTCCTTGCCGAACAAGGCGGTTTCCTCATAGGCGCGGCCCGGGCCGGTCTCCCAGCGCGCGTTCAGCAGCACATACGACCCGCCCAGCGTGAAACCGAATTCGCGCGAGCAGCGCATCGGGCCGGCAGGCCCGGGACCGGCGGCCTGCGCCTCCCAGCGGCCGAGCAAGGGCTTCAGCCGCGCCAGCGCGCCGCGGCCCTTTGGCCAAGCCCGCGCCGGATTTTCCCGATCGCTCATCGCCCCGTCCCTTGCGCCGCCCTGTTCCCGCTCCGGTTTAGCACGCGGTGCCGGGGCTCCCAAGCTGGCAGCGCCTTGCCGCGGTGGCGGCGGGCTCCTAGCCTCGTGCCATGCCGCGCCAGCCCGCTCATCCGGTCGATCCGCTCTTCCTCGAGCGCTGGTCGCCGCGCGCCTTCGACGGTTCCGACATGCCGGAGGCGGACCTGCTGACGATCTTCGAGGCGGCGCGCTGGGCGCCATCCGCCTTCAATTCGCAGCCGTGGCGCTTCCTCTACGCGAAGCGGGGGGATGAGAATTGGGAGCGTTTCCTCTCCCTCCTCATCCCGTGGAACCAGGGGTGGGCGCACAGCGCCTCGGCGCTGATCTATATCCTGTCGGACACGCTGCCCATGACCGACAAGTCGGGGGAGCCGGCGACCTCGCACACCCACAGCTTCGACGCGGGCGCCGCCTGGGCGTGCCTCGCGCTGCAGGCGACGAAGCTGGGCTATCAGGCGCACGGCATGTCCGGGGTTCAGTTCGACCTCGCCCGTGCCGAGCTGCGCGTGCCCGAGCGCTTCCGCATCGAAGCGGCGGCGGTGGTCGGGCGGGTCGGCGACCCGGCCATGCTCGACGAGAAGCTGCGCGCGCGCGAGGTGCCGAGCGGGCGCACGCCGGTGGGCGAGTTTGCGTTCGGCGGCCGCTGGCCCGCTGACTGAAGGAGGGTCGAAGGCTTGTACCTTGGCCGCTTCTGGTCAACATTCCGGGCGAGGAGGGGCGGATGACGGTTGACGCGACGGCTGAGGGAAGATCGCGGCGGCTCGTCACCTTGCCGGCGCGGCCGGAGCCGATCCGCGTCGCCGCCGACGAGACCGCGGTCATCGTCGTCGACATGCAGAACGCCTACGCCTCGCCGGGCGGCTATCTCGATCTCGCCGGCTTCGACATAGGCGGCGCCGCGAAGGTGATCGCGCAGACCGTCAAGGTGCTCGAAGTCGCCCGCGCCGCCGGCATGCCGGTCATCTATTTCCAGAACGGCTGGGACGCGGATTATGTCGAGGCCGGCGGCCCCGGCTCGCCCAATTTCCACAAGTCGAACGCGCTGAAGACGATGCGCGCGCGGCCGGAGCTGCAGGGGCAATTGCTCGCCCGCGGCGGCTGGGATTACGAGCTGGTCGAGGCGCTGGCGCCGAAGCCCGGCGACATCCGCCTCCACAAGACCCGCTATTCGGGCTTCTTCAACTCGCAGCTCGACTCGGTGCTTCGGTCGCGGGGCATTCGCAAGCTCGTGCTGGTCGGCATCGCCACCAACGTCTGCGTCGAATCGACCCTGCGCGACGGCTTCTTCCTCGAATATTTCGGCATCATGCTGGAGGACGCGACTCACCAGGCGGGGCCGGAATTCCTGCAGAAGGCGACCGTCTACAATGTGGAGACGTTCTTCGGCTGGGTCTCCACCGTCGCCGATTTCTGCGGCGCCTTCGGCCAGATAGCGGGAGACGAATGATGCCTTTCGAGTCGATCAATCCGCCGCAATTCCCGACTCCGATCGCGCCTTATTCGGCGGGCACGAAGGCGGGGAGCATTGTCTACGTCTCCGGGACGCTCGCGCTGGGGCCCGGCGGCATCGTGCTCCACCCGGGAGACGCCGAAGCGCAGACGCGGCACGTCCTGGAGACGATCCGGATCACGCTCGAAGCCGCCGGCGCCACCCTTGCCGACGTCGCCTTCAACCATATCTTCCTGACCGATTGGGCCGACTATCCGGCGATGAACGCCGTCTATGCGGAATATTTTCCCGGCGCGAAGCCCGCCCGCTACTGCATCCAATGCGGGCTGGTGAAGCCGGGCCTGCTGGTCGAGATCGCCAGCGTGGCGCATCTCGGCTGATGCCGCACGCCGCTGGGCTCTGGTACGAATGGCACGGGCCCGAGGAGGGCGAGGTGCTGATCTTGTCTGCGGGGCTCGGCGGCTCGGCCGGCTATTGGGCGCCGAACTTCCCCGCCTACGCGGAGCGCTACCGCGTCCTCCTCTACGACCACCGCGGCACGGGGCGAAGCGATCGCGCCCTGCCGCGGACGGTGTCTGTGGACGATCTCGCCGACGACGCGCTGGCGCTGATGGACGCGCTGGGCGTCGCACGGGCGAGCTTTATCGGCCACGCCGCCGGAGGGGTCGCGGGGCTGGCGCTCGCTCTGAAGGCGCCGCACCGGCTCGATCGGCTGGTCGTGGTCAACGGCTGGGCCAGGCCCGATCCGCACTTCCTGCGCTGCTTCGACACGCGGCTGGCGTTGCTGCGCGGCAGCGGGCCGGAGGCCTATCTGCGAGCGCAGCCGATCTTCCTCTATCCGGCCGATTGGAGCTCCGAGCACAGCACCGCGCTGGAGGCCGAGCTGCCCGCCCAGTTGGCCGCCTTTCCCGGCGCCGAGACGATCGAGAAGAGAATTGCCGCGCTGGCGCAGTTCAACATTTCCGACCGGCTCGCCGAGATTGCGGGACCGGTCCTGGTCGTCGCCGCGAAGGACGACATGCTGGTGCCATGCCGCGCGGGGCGGGCGCTGGCCGACGGCCTGCCCAAGGCCAGCCTCGGCTTGCCCGGATGGGGCGGGCACGCCTGCAACACGACCGATGTGCACGATTTCAACGCCTTCACCCTCGCCTGGCTCGCCGGCGAACTGCCTTAGGAGATTCGTCCATGGAAGTCGGCATCTTCATCCCGATCGGCAACAACGGCTGGCTGATCTCGGAAAACGCGCCGCAATATATGCCGAGCTTCGACCTCAACAAGGCGATCGCGCAGAAGGCGGAAAGCTACGGCGTCGACTTCCTGCTCTCGATGATCAAATTGAGGGGCTTCGGCGGCAAGACCGAATTCTGGGAATATAATCTGGAGAGCTTCACTTTGATGGCGGGCCTCGCGGCCGTCACGGAGAAGATCCGCCTCTATGCGACCTGCCCGACCCTCGTCATCCCGCCCGCTTTCTGCGCGCGGATGTGCAACACCATCGATTCGATCAGCCACGGCCGCTTCGGCCTCAACCTCATCACCGGGTGGCAGCGGCCCGAATACAGCCAGATGGGGCTGTGGCCCGGCGACGAGCATTTCCGCAACCGCTACCAGATGCTGGGTGAATATGCCCACATCCTGCGCGAATTGTGGGAGACCGGCGTCTCCGACTTCAAGGGCGACTATTATCGAATGGAGGATTGCCGCGTCCGCCCGCTGCCTGAGGGCGACATGAAGATCATCTGCGCCGGCAGCTCCGACGACGGCCTCGCCTTCTCGGCACAATATGCCGACTACGCCTTCTGCCTCGGCAAGGGGGTCAACACGCCGGCCGCCTTCGCGTCCAACAACGAGCGGCTGATGGCGGCGACGGCGAAGACGGGCCGCGACGTGCGCATCTACGCCCTCTTCATGGTGATCGCCGCCGAGACGGACGAGGAAGCGATGGAGAAGTGGATATCCTATCGCGAAGGCGTGGATGAGGAGGCGGTCGCCTGGCTCGGCGCGCAGGGCGCGGCCGACAAGACTTCGACCACCACCAACGTCCGCCAGCTCGCCGACCGGGAGAGCGCGGTCAACCTCAACATGGGGACTTTGGTCGGCTCCTACGAAAGCATCGCGCGGATGCTCGACGAGGCCTCGACGGTGCCCAATACCGGCGGCGTCCTCCTCACCTTCGACGATTTCATCGAGGGCACCGAGAAATTCGGCACCCGAATCCAGCCGCTGATGGCCTGCCGGAGGGGCCAATGAACATCCTCGCCTTCATCCTCGCCGCGGCCCTGGCGCCGCCGGCCGCGCCCCCGCCCCCGGCGCCTCGAGTCAAGGTCACCGGCCGCACGATTGCCACCCCGTCGCTGGTGCCCGACGTGATCGAGGAGGTCAGGCACTTCAGCACGCTCGCCCTCAAATGCGACCAGGTGACCGCGGCGCGAGCGTCGGCCCTGCCGCGGAGCTGGACGCCGGCGGACCCGAACTTCCGGATCGGCCCGCGCGGCACCCGCTACGAGCGCTGGGACGTGACCCTCTGCGGCCGGGCGGAGCCCTTCCTGCTCGGCTTCTGGAACGATCCCAAGGCAGGCCCGCAATTCCAGGTGGGCCATCCTTTCCCCGCCGCCGCCCGGCCGCGGCGGCGCTGATCGGCTGCCGCCTTGGCTCAGGCGGGCGGCGGCTCGCCGAAGCGGTTAGGCCCCAGCGTGCCCGGGCCGGCGAGCAGGACGATGAGGACGATCGCGGCGCCCCAGAAGAGCAGGCTGTTGAGCGTGGAGGCCAAGACGAGGGAGGAAGGCTTTCCCGACGGCCCCACCGCCATCATCGCCTTCATCGCGCGCGGCGCGACGACGGCGCCGAACAGCTGGAACGGGAGGACGATGGCGCCCCACCAGCCCGACCGGTCGCGGTCGTGCAGCCGGCGGACGACCGCGCCGGCCCACAGCAGGATCGCCGCCACGGATACGAGCGTCATCGGCACCATCATCGATCCAAAATCCGGCATCAGCTCGGGCGGCAAGGGGGGCTGCCCGGGCACCGGCGGCGGCAGGCCCTCCGGGTGCGCCATCACATAGGCCTGCAGCTTCTCGATCATGTCGAACATCACCGGGATCATCAGCAGGACGTCGACCACCACGCACAGGAAGAAGATTCCGAGCGCATAGGGCCAGAATTGCGCGCGGCTGTCGCGGCCCGACAGCCGGAACAGGCTGGCGAGATTGTAGCGGATCGATTGCAGGATCATGCGGAGACTCCCCCCTTGTCTCATGCACGGCGGCCCGGCCGCCGCCGCGGGCCTCAGCCCGCCGTCGCCTTCGCCACCAAGGCTTCGAACTCGGCCTTGGTCATGCCGATCAGCAGGCCCGCCTTGTTCTTGCCGAACGCGTCGAGCGGCACCTTCACCTTGCCGGCGGCGGTGGCGACGATGGCGCCGTCGGCGTCCACGGCTTCGATCGTGCCGACCGGCTTGCCGCCCGAGTCGCTGATCGCCGCGCCGGCCAGGAGGTCGGCCGGCTTGGCCGGCCGGGCGCGGCCGTTGGCCCGCCGCGCCGCTTCCGCCGCGCGGTCGTCGGCCGCCTGCTGCGTCCCTCGGGCGATCTGCTCCATGGCCGAGGGCAGCGCCTTGTCGCTGGGGGCCATGTGGATCGGCCTGGCATAGGGATCGGCCGGCATTCCGGACACCGTCTGCGCCGCCGCCGCCCCGGCGGCCAGGCACGCGGCGCCGAGGGCCGCCAGGCCGTGCAAGCTCTTCATGATGGACTCTCCAAGGCTTTGATGAGGTTAGCGCCGCCGCCCGGCGAGTAAAGGGCCGATCGCAAGTGGCCCCCTCGGCGCCCGCCCGACCCCGGTTGACGAGTCCGCCACGCCCCGCCATTGACGTTTACGTAAAGGAGAGCCGAGCGATGAGCGATCCCGAGAGCTTCCGCCTGGAAACCCGCGCCTGGCTGGAGGCGAACTGCCCGCCCGAGATGCGCGAGCCGATGCGCGACGAGAGCGACGCCTGCTGGGGCGGGCGCAACCCGGTCTTCAAGAACGACGCGCAGAAGAGCTGGATGGACGCGATGGCCGGGCGAGGCTGGACCGTGCCCGACTGGCCGAAGGAATATGGCGGCGGCGGCCTCTCGCCGGCCGAGACCAAGATCCTCCGCCAGGAAATGGCGCGAATCAACGCCCGCAACCCGCTGATGAGCTTCGGCATCTCGATGCTCGGCCCGGCCCTGCTCAAATATGGCCGCGAGGAGCAGAAGAAGCGCTTCCTCCCCGAGATCGCGCGCGGGGAGATACGCTGGTGCCAGGGCTATTCCGAGCCGAACGCCGGCTCCGACCTCGCCTCGCTCCAGACCAAATGCGAGGACAAGGGCGATCACTGGCTGGTCAACGGCCAGAAGGTCTGGACCAGCTACGCCGACAAGGCCGACTGGATCTTCTGCCTGGTGCGCACCGATCCGCAGGCGCCCAAGCACAAGGGGATCAGCTTCCTCCTGTTCGACATGGCGACGCCGGGCGTCTCCACCCGGCCGATCCTGCTCATCTCCGGCAACTCGCCCTTCTGCGAGACCTTCTTCGACGACGTGAAGGTGCCCAAGGACCAGGTGGTGGGCGAGGTCGATAAGGGCTGGGACGTCGCCAAATATCTGCTCGGCCACGAACGCGAGATGATCAGCGGCATGGGCCTGGGCGGACAAAGCGGCAGCCTCGGCGAGGCCTTTGCGGACGTGCTGGCGGACGATCCCGTCCTCCGCGCCGACGTCGCCCGCTTCGATGTCGACGCCATGGCCTTCCGCGCCATGTCCGAGCGCTTCATCGACGAGCTGAAGGCGGGCCTGGCCCATCCCGCCCAGCCCTCGATGATGAAATATGCCGGCACCGAATTGAACAAGGCCCGCCACGAGCTGGTCATGGCCGCGGGCGGCTCGAACGCGCTCGAATGGGACAGCGAGCGCAGCCGCAAGGGCAAAGCCGCCCGCGAGTGGCTGCGCACCAAGGCCAATTCGATCGAGGGCGGCACCAGCGAGATCCAGCTCGGCATCATCGCCAAGCGGATCCTGGACCTGCCGGGGGCGTGATGCTCAGGCCCGCGCTTATCCGTTCGCCCCGAGCTAAGTCGAGGGGCTTGGTCGAGCGAAGCCGAGACCTTCATGCCTCGGCTCCGCTCGGCACGGTGTCTCGACTTCGCTCGACACGAACGGATTTCCCGTTTCTTGCCCCTTCCTAGGAACTGCGAATGCCGCTCTACCTCAATGAAGACCAAATCATGCTCCGCGACACCGCCCGCGGGCTGATGGCGGACGAAGGCTCGATCGCCAACCAGCTGCGCGAATATCGCGACATGAACTGCGGGGACGGCTTCGGCCACGCTTTGTGGAAGCAGCTCGCCGAGCTCGGCTTCACCGGCCTCCGCATTCCCGAGGATCAGGGCGGCCTCGGCCTCGGCCATGTCGAGGCGGGGATCGTCATGGAGGAGATCGGGCGCAACCTGACCCCCTCCCCTTTCCTGATCACGGCCGTCGCCGTCGTGGAGGCGCTCAAGGGCACGCCGCACGGCGCGCGCTGGTTTCCCGGCATCCTGGCCGGCGAGACGGTGGCCGCGCTGGCGGTCGACGAGGGGCCCAAGCACCGGCCCGACGCGATCGCGATGCGGGCGGAGCGCTCCGGCAACGGCTTCCGGCTGTCCGGGACCAAGCAGTTCGTCGTGCAGGGCGCCTCGGCGGACCTGATCCTGGTCGCCGCCCGCGCCGAGGAAGGGACGACCCTGTTCGCGGTCGAGAAGGACGCCAAGGGCCTGGAGGTCGAGGGCGTGCGCCTCGCCGATTCCAGCATCGGCGCGCGGATGACGTTCCGGGACGTCGAGGTCGACGCGGAT
>DASWRU010000088.1:0-50556 GCA_036403015.1 Allosphingosinicella sp. | reverse complement strand
CCGCCGCCGAAGGTGAAGGCGCCGTTCGTCTCGGCCGAGCCGTCGAAGGTGACATTCTCGCCGACGACGAGGTTGGTGAAGTCCACGACGAGCCGCTGGTTGGCGGCGACGTTCGCATCGACGCTCTTGAGGTTGTAGCTGTAGAGATGGGTGCCGTCGTCGCCGAACTGGGTGTTCGTGCCGGACAGCAGCGACAGCACCTCGTCGTTGAGCAGCACGTTCGCGCCGAGCGTCGTCAGCGTCGAATAGTCGCCCTGCAGGATCGTCTGGTCGTTGGTGCCCTCGCCGCCGTCGAGATAGTCGCCGGCGCTGAGCGCGGCACCGAGGTAGAAGCCGTCATTGCCTTCGCGGGCAAAAGCGGTGTCGTCCCCTCCTTCCTGCAGCATGATCACGTCGATGCCGGCGCCGCTGTCGATGATGTTGTTGGCGCTGTTGCCGATCAGCGTGTCGTTGCCGGAGCCGCTGGTGGCGTTTTCGATGACGACGCCGTTGGCGATCGTGTAGCCGCCGTAGATGCCATAGGCATAGGAAATCCAGCCGCCGCCGCCATATTCGTATTTCAGCGTCGCCGGCCGCAGGTCGATGTTGACGTTGCGGCTGCCGACATAGCGTATCTCGTCGGTCCCGCCGGCGTCCCAGATCGATTCGAAGCCTGACGCCTGGACGAGAATGTTGTTGTTGTCGTCGAACAGCGTCCCGTGATTGGCGTCTTCGAGGATGTAGAGGTTGTCGCCGGCGCCGGTATTCTCGTTGACGCCGTATTTGTCCTGGATGGCGGCGATGTCGAACGCCATCAGGCCCTTCAGCCAGCCGAACGGATCGGTCGTCTTCGCCTGGCCGTAGGGCGACTTCTCCCAGCCGTCCTCGTAGGACATCATCGTGTAGACGCTCTGGTTGAGGTCGTAATCGCCGGTCGTGTAGCTGGCGACGCTCGCGGTCCCCGAAGCCTGGACGCCGTGCATGACGCCGGAATGGCCGCCATTGTCGTGGGGATGGGCGAGGCCGTGGCCGTGGCCCATTTCGTGGATGAGGGTGGTGAAGCTGAAGCCCCCCGGCGCCAGCCCCTGCTGGGTCCAGCGCAGGTCGTTGCCGTTGAACTCCGACTGGCCTTCATTGTCGGTGTCGGGCGGGCTCATCCGCCCGAGCAGGCTCGGCGTCCCAGCGGTCCCCGGCGTGCCGTTGTAGGTCAGGAAGGTGAAATCGGCCGCCGCCGTGTGGGTCAGCGGATTATAGACGTTGTCCACCACCAGATAGACGATGTCGGCGACTTTCTCATAGGCGGCGAACGCATATTTGTAGGCGGCGATCTCCCAGGCGGCGAAGCCCTTGGCGACGTTGGTCTCGGTGGTGCCCGGCGTCGTCGGGTCGTCGTCGACATAGGCCTCGCCGGCATGGGCGAAATAGACGGTGATGACGTTCTTGCCGGTGATGTCCTTGCCCTGCGCGGTGGCAAGCGCCTGCAGGCTGGTGATGTCCGAATAACTGGTCGTGCCCTGGGGATTGCCGGTATCCCGCGGCCCCTCGTCGCCGTCGGGGTTGCGCACCGACTGGTGGATCTTGTTGACCTGCGTCCCCCAGTCGATCGAGTAGAGCGGGCTGTTGGTGTCGTAATAGGGCGTGTAGCTCGAGACGCGGGCGAACAGCTCGTAGTCGCCCACCCCGTCGCCGTTCTCGCCATTGGCGTCATTCTGATCGAAGGCGCGTGCATTGATGTAATAGGTGCCGCTGGTGTCGACCTTGACCGTGAGCATGGCGTCGAGGCCCTCGGCCTGGCCGCCCGGCGTCTCGCCGCCGCCGTCGGCGACGTCGATCAAATGCCCGGTGGCATCGTAAAGCTCGATATAGGCGTCGGGGAGCGGCGCCCCGTTCGGACCGCCGACATAGCCGTAGAGGCCGATCTGGTAGAGGGTGCCGGCGTCGAGGTGGATGGCGTAATAATCCTGGTCGCCGAGCGTGTTGATCGTGCCGATGGTCGACGGCGCGCCGACGGTGACGGTGGGGTTGCCGGGCGCGAGGCCGATTCCGTCGCCCGCTTCGTCCGACGTGACGATGGTGACGGCGGCGGTAGGCGAGACCGTCTTGCCGACGCCGTCGGCGGGGAAGGCGGTGAGCATCGGAGCGGTGACGATGTCCGACGGCGCTGCGATCAGTCGGGCATCGGCCATCGCCGGCGCCGGGAACGCGCTTTGCCACATATTGGTCAGCCATCCGCCGCGGTCTTCCGCGAACAGATTTGAAAGGACGAGGGAACGCGCATTCCTGGCGAGCATCATCGGTCTCCAAGGCTGTGGAAGAGGCGGCGCACCGGCGCCGACCAAGGGTCGGACATGGGGGTCCGCTCGTCGATCAACGGCGGGTCACGCCTAAGGTGGAAGGCGGAACGCAAACGGGCGGGTTGGAGCAGGCGCGCGGGTTTCCGCTATCACGGCCGGGAAAGGGCTTCGACGCAGAAACAAGCCGCAATAGTTCGCCTTTCCAGCCGCCTATGATGGTTAGCGACAGGTAAAATGCGGCAAGGCGGCTTCCGGTTCCCTCGGCTTGCCGGGCGCGCGGCGCGCTTCGGCGGGCCCTATAGGTCGATCAGCTGCTGCGAGCCGACCGTCGCGACACCGTCGGGCACCGCCAGATATTGTCGCACCGGCGCAAAGCTTCGGCGGTGCAGCGGCGTCGGGCCGAGCGCGTCCAGACCGCGATAATGTTCGGGCGTGCCGTAGCCCTTGTTGTTCTCCCAGCCGTAACCGGGATGCGCCTGGGCATAATCGGCCATGATCCGGTCGCGCGTTACCTTGGCGACGATCGAGGCGGCGGCGATCGACCGGCACTTGGCGTCGCCCGCGACGATCGCGACCGACGGGCGCTCCCAGCGCGGGCAGCGATTGCCGTCGACGAGGATCATCGCCGGGTCGAAGCCGAGCGCCTCCACCGCCCGGCTCATCGCCAGCATGCGCGCCCAGTATATGTTGATCCGGTCGATCTCCTCTACCGTCGCGATGCCGACGCCGACCCTCGCCACCTTGTAGAGCTTCGCGCAGATCGCCTCCCGCGTCTTGGCGGGAAGCGCCTTGGAATCGTCGATGCCGCGCGGAAAGCGGTTGCGATCCAGCACCACGGCGGCGGCGACCACCGGCCCCGCCAGCGGTGCGCAGCCTGCCTCGTCGACGCCGGCGAGCGGTTCGGGATGGACCTTTTCGAGCTTGAAGCAGGGGCGAGCCATGACCCACCATGCCTATGGCTCCCGCCCGCGTCATTCCAGCGGAAAGCCGATATCCCGTTCATTTCCTGTGGATATCGGCCCCTCAGCGGGCCGGGAGGCGCCACGGCGGGAAGCGGCGGTTGATGTCCGCCTGGTAGAGGCACAGCCGATTGCCGGCCGGGTCGGCCAGCCACGCCTCCCGCCACAGCCAGCTCCGCTCGGCGGGGTCCGCCACCTCGATCCCGCGCCCGCGCAAGCCGGCGACCACCGCATCCAGATCGGTGCATTCGAAATAGACGCCGCCGCTCCCCGCCTCGCCGCCGAGCTCGATCGAGAGCGTCGCGCCGCCTTCGCATTCGAAGCGCGCGTAGCGCGGCGGCGAGCTGACGATCGCCGTCAGCCCCAGCGCCTCGTAGAAGCGGAAGCTGGTGTCGAAATCGTGCGCCGGGAGCGTCACCTGATTGAGCCGCAGCTCCCCGCCCAGATCCAGCCGCACCTTGTGATGCCCCATCGGACCATGCCCGCCGCCCAGCCCCGGCGCGTCGCGAAGCGCCATGATCACGAACTGCCGCGCCCGCACCACCGCCGCCCGGAGCGGCAGCCCGAACGCCAGCAAGGTCGCGATCGCGCTCGCCAGCGTGCAGCCGGTGCCATGGGTGTGGACGGTGTCGATCCGCTCGCTCTCCCACCGGCCGACGGTTGCGTGAGGGGAAACGAGCAGGTCCACCACCGTCGGCCCCTCCAAATGGCCGCCCTTGGCAAGCACCACCGCCTTGGTGCGCAGGGCGAGGGCGGCGGCGGCGGCCTCGATCGCCGCCAGGCTATCGAGCCGACGGCCGGTGAGCGCCTCGAGCTCCGGCACGTTGGGGGTGACAAGCGCCGCCTTTCCCATCAGCCGCTCGAACGCCGCTATGGTGGCGGCGTCGGCGAGGGTCGACCCGCTCGTCGCCACCATCACCGGATCGAACACGACGGGCACGTTATCGGGCAGCCGCTCCGCCAGCGCCGCGGCGGTTTCGGCCGAGCCGACCATGCCGATCTTGATGATGTCCGCGCCGATGTCGGAAAGCACCGCCTCGACCTGCCGAATGACGAAGTCCGCCGGAACCGCCATCACGCCCTCGACGCCGAGCGTGTTCTGAGCGGTGAGCGCGGTGACCGCCGTCATGGCGAAGCCGCCGAGCATCGTCACCGTCCTGATGTCGGCCTGGATCCCGGCCCCGCCGCCGCTGTCGGAGCCGGCGACGATCAGGACGCGCGGCGGGGTCAATGTGGCCCCCTGCGCCCGCGCGACGCCGGGTAGCGGGCGAGCTCGGCGGCGGGCCGGATCGGCCTCGGCTCGAAATTACCGCCGCAATTCGGGCAGACGCCCGCCAGCGCGCCGTCAACGCACGCTGCGCAGAACGTGCATTCGAACGTGCAAATGCGCGCCTCACGGCTCTCGGGCGGCAGGTCGCGCCCGCAACGTTCGCAATCCGGCCTCAGCTCGAGCATCTTCAACCCCTCTCCGTCATTGCGAGGCGCGGAGCGCCGCGGCAATCCAGTGCGCGGTCCGCGACGATCGCCGGCCCTGGATTGCTTCGCTCCGCTCGCAATGACGGCATCACGCCGCCTTCACGGCCTCGCAGATGCTGTCGACCAGCTCTTCGACCAAAGCTTCGTCCTCGCCTTCCGCCATGACGCGGATGAGCGGCTCGGTGCCGGACTTGCGGATGACGAGCCGGCCGCTGCCCTCGAGCCGGGCCTCCGCCGCCGCGATCGCCGACCGCACAATGTCCGCCTCCAGCGGCGCGCCGCCGCCGAAGCGGACGTTCTTGAGCAACTGCGGCAGGGGATCGAACTGGTGGAGGAGCTCGCTCGCCGGCCGCCCCTCCTCGACGAGGCAGGCGAGGATCTGGAGCGCCGCGATAAGCCCGTCGCCGGTCGTCGAATAATCGGAGAGGATGATATGGCCGGACTGCTCGCCGCCGACGTTGAAGCCGCGCCCCCGCATCGCTTCCAGCACGTAGCGGTCGCCCACCTGCGTGCGCACCAGCTCCAGCCCGTTGCCCTCGAGGAAGCGCTCCAGGCCGAGGTTCGACATCACCGTTGCGACGATTCCGTCCCCCTCCAGCAGACCACGCCGGGCCCAGCTGATCGCGATCACCGCCATCAGCTGGTCGCCGTCGACGATCCGGCCTTTCTCGTCGACGACGATCAGCCGGTCCGCGTCGCCGTCCAGCGCGATGCCGATATGGGCCTGCTCCTCCACCACCCGCGCCTGCAGCGCGGCCGGCGCGGTCGAGCCGCAGCCGTCGTTGATGTTGGTGCCGTCCGGGCTGACGCCCATCGCCACCACATCGGCGCCGAGCTCCCACAAAGCGGACGGGGCGACCTGATAGGCGGCGCCATGGGCGCAATCGACGACGATCTTCAGGCCGTCGAGCCTCAGCTCCTCCGGGAAGGTCGACTTGGCGAAATGGATGTAGCGCCCCCGCGCGTCCTCGATCTTGCGGGCGCGGCCGATCAGCGCCGAGTCGACCAGCTTCGGCTCCTTCTCGATCAGCCGCTCGATCGCCGCCTCGTCCTTGTCCGAGAGCTTGTAGCCGTCCGGCCCGAACAGCTTGATGCCGTTGTCCACATAAGGATTGTGGCTGGCCGAGATCATCACGCCGAGATCGGCGCGCATCGAGCGGGTCAGCATCGCCACCGCCGGGGTCGGCACCGGCCCGACCATCGCCACGTCCATTCCGACGCTGGTGAAGCCGGAGATCAGCGCGGTTTCCATCATGTAGCCGGACAGCCGCGTATCCTTGCCGATCACCACCCGGTGGCGGTGGTCGCCGCGCAGGAAATGCGCCCCCGCCGCCTGCCCGACCCGTTGCGCCATCTGCGCCGTCATCGGAGGCTGGTTGGTCCGGCCCCTGATCCCGTCGGTCCCGAAATATTTGCGCGTCATGGGGCCCCTTGTGCCTGTTGCTCGCCCTGCAGATAGCGCGGAGCGCGTCTTTTGTCCTCCCCGGAACGGGAGGACGGGAACGTCCCCCTCCACCACCTTCCCCGATCCGAACGAGGCCGCTACACCCCGCCAATGTCCCAGCCCGTCCGCATCCTCCTCGCCCTCGCCGCCGGCCTCGTCATCGGCGTGCTCGCCGCGAAGCTCGCCTGGCCCCCGGGGCTGGTCGCCGTCGCGGAGCCGGTCGGCGGGCTGTGGCTCGACGCGCTGCGGATGACGATCATCCCGCTCATCGTCTCGCTGCTCGTCATCGGCATCGCCGCGTCGGCCGAGGCGGCGCGGGCGAGCCGCCTCGCCGGCCGCGCCGTCCTCCTCTACATGGCGCTCCTGTGGGTCTCTGCGATCCTCGCCGCCTTGCTCATCCCGCTCCTCCTCAAGGCCTGGCCGATGCCGGGCGAATCGGCGGCCAAGCTGAAGAGCGTCCTCTCCGCCTCGGCCGGGCAGGTCGGCGAGATCCCGACCGTCGCGCAGTTCGTCTCCTCGATCGTCCCCACCAATCCGATCGCGGCCGCCGCCGGCGACCAGATCCTGCAGTTGATCGTCTTCACCACCGCCTTCGCCTTCGCCATCACCCGCCTCGCCGAGGCGCCGCGGGCCCAGCTCGTCGCCTTCTTCCGCGCCATCGCCGATGCGATGCTGGTGATCGTCAACTGGGTGCTGTGGATCGCCCCGATCGGCGTGTTCGCGCTCGCTTACGTCGTCGGCGCCCGCGCCGGGGGCACCGCCTTCGGCGCCCTGTTCCATTATGTCGTCACCGTCTCCTCGGTCGGCTTCCTCATTCTCCTCCTGTCCTGGCCGTTCGCCATGGTGTTCGGGCGCGTCGGCCCGGTCGCCTTCGCCCGCGCGATCGGGCCAAGCTATGCGGTGGCGATCAGCACGCAATCCTCGCTGGCCTCGCTGCCCGCGATGCTGCGCGGGTCGGAACGGCTCGGCGTTCCCGTCGCCGCCTCGGGCGTCACCCTGCCGCTGGCGGTCGCCCTCTTCCGCGCGACCGGCCCGGCGATGAACATGGCCGTCGCCATCTACGTCGCCACCTGGTTCGGCATCCACCTCGGCCCGGCGCAGCTCGCCGCCGGCGTGGCGGTGGCGGCGCTCACCTCGCTCGGCGCCGTCAGCCTGCCCGGCTCGATCAGCTACATCAGCTCGATTGCGCCGATCTGCCTCGCCATCGGAGTGCCGATCGAGCCGCTCGTCCTGTTCGTGGCGATCGAGCCGATCCCGGACCTGTTCCGCACCGTCGGCAACGTCTCGATGGACGTCGCGACCACCGCCACGCTCGCCCGCAGCAGCGGCTTTGCAAAGTCTGAAGCGGCGGAGGAGGACCGCCTGCTGGAAGCCGGCGCCTGACGGTCCGTCAGGGCGCCGTGGCGGGACACCTCTTCCAGCCCGGCCCGTGCACGAACCGCCCCGGCGTCGCGCCGGTATGCTCGCCGTCCTTCAGCACCTGGACGCCGTTGACGAAGACGTGGCGCATCCCGGTCGCATATTGCTGGGGCTGCGCGAAAGTCGCGTTGTCGCGGATCGTCGCCGGATCGAACGCGACGACGTCGGCATAATAACCGGCCTTCAGCATGCCGCGATCGGTGATGCCGAGGTTGCTCGCGGGCAGCGCCGCCAGCCGCCGCACCGCCTCCTGCAGCGTCACCACCTTCTCGTCGCGAACGAACTTGCCCAGCAGGCGGGCGAAATTGCCGTAGGCGCGGGGGTGGGTGCTTGATTTCAGAAACACCCCTTCGGGCGCCTGGCTGGAAGCGTCGGAGCCGAAGCTCATCCACGGCAGCGCCACTTCGCGCCGGACATTGTCCTCGCTCATCGAGAAATAGGCGACCTGGATGCGACTATTGTCCTCGACGATGAGGTCGGCGGCCGTCTCCTCGGGGCTCTTGCCCCGAGCGCGCGCCACCGCCTCCAGCGTCTGGCCGGTGAGGGATTTCAGCGCCGGATTCTTGAAGCCGAGGAGGAGCACCTTCGAAGGCTCGCGCACGACCAGATCGCCATTCTCCGAGACCGTGCCGGCGCGCATCTCGTCGAGCGCCCGCTTGCGCTGCGCCGGGTCCTTGAGCCGCGCGACCCAGGCCTCGATCCCGCCCGCCTGGATCCACAGCGGCATCGCCGCATCGAGGCCGGTGGAGCTCGCTGCATAAGTATACATGTCGGCGGTGATCCGCATGCCCCGCGCCCGCGCCGCCTCGACTCGTGCAATGGCATCGCCGAGCTTGTTCCAGTTCGACTTACCCGATTGTTTGTAATGGTAAATTTCGGCCGGTGCGCCGGAGCCCGCAGAGATCGCCACCAATTCGTCGATGGCTTCGAGGAGCTTGGGCCCCTCGTCGCGGATGTGGCTGATATACATGCCGTGGCATGAACCCGCCTCCTTCGCCAGCGCGGTCAGCTCCGGCGTCTCGGCGAAATAAGCGGGCGCGTAGATGAGCGAGGAGCCGACGCCCATCGCCCCCTCGTCCATCGCCTGCCGGACCAAGGCGCGCATCCGGACGAGCTGCTCCGGCGTCGGGTCGACATCGCCCTCGCCCAGCTCGTGCACCCGCACCGTCGTCGCGCCGACGAAGCTGGCGACGTTGGGCGTGACGCCCTTGCGCTCCAGCCAGCCGAGATAGTCGCCCAGCGTCGTCCACTCGATCGGGAAGCGTATGTCGCCCTGGCGGCGCAGCTCGCGCGCCTTCATCTCCTCGGACCAGGGACCCATCGAGTCGCCCTCGCCCATCACTTCCAGCGTGACGCCCTGGCGGATCTCGCTCTGGCTCCTCGGGTCCGCGATCAGCGATTCGTTGGACCAGCTCAGCATGTTGACGAAGCCCGGCGCGACCGCGAGCCCCCGCGCATCCACCTCGCGCCCGCCGCGGCCGGCCAGATGCGGGCCGACATAGGCGATACGGTCGCCCCTGATGCCGACGTCGCCGGCATAAGGCGCCCCGCCGCCGCCGTCGTAGATCGTGCCGCCGCGCAGCACCGTGTCGAAGCGCGCCTCCGGCACCACCGCCGCGCACCCGCCGAGCAACGCGGCGGCGAGACCGACCCATATCCCAAGCTTCATGGAGTCCCTCCTGTCGGAGGGAGGTTAGCCCCTTTGCCTCCCCGTCGAAAGACGGGGAGGGGGAGGCAGGATTTACCCCTCGCGCCGCATCTTCTCCGCGTTGCGGCGCATGGCGGCGGCGCCTTCGCGCATGCCCCGGGCGCCGTCGCGGAAGCGCGGGATCATGTCGAGCAGCTGCTGGTGGGACAGCGTCCGCCCCTCGCGCGCGGCTTTGGCGATCTGCTCCTCGCGATAGTCGCGCGACTTGAGCTTGTCGGCCTCGCGTTCGAGCTGGTCGGCGCCGGCTTCCATGCCGCGGGCGCCGGCTTCCATGCCCTTGGCGCCGGCGGCCATGCCGCGGCGGGCGGCGACCCGCGCCTCGGCGGCGATGTGCCGCGCGTCGCGCGCGGAGTCGGCGCGGGCGTCGCGCAGCGCCTCCTCACGGGCGGAGGCCGCCTCGCGCAACGCCTCGTCCTTGTCGCGCATGGCCTCGGCGACCGCCTCCTCCACCTCTCGCGCGATCGCGTCGCCGTCGACCAGCGGCCGCATCGCCGGCGGGGCGGGCGGGGCGGGTGCGGGCGGCGGCGCCATCATCGCGGCGGGCGCCAGGGGCGCGCGCGGCGGCACCGGCGGCATCGCCGGGAGCGGCGGGACGGCCGCCCGCGGTGCAACGCCGCTCGAGTCCGCCAGCGCCGCCGGCGCTTGCGGAGCTGCGGGCACGGTCGGGGCGGCAGGCGCTCCGGGCGCTGCGGGTGCCGTGGCGGGGGCCGCCGGGGCCGCCGGCGCCGCCGGGGCGGCGCTGCGGACGACGGCGACGACCGGCTTCAGCGCCGCGATCGGCGCGGCGACGAGGACGCAGAGCAGGATGGCGAGGCGGATCCAGCGCGGCTCGGGCGCGCCGGCCCGCATCCGCCGCTCGAGGATGGCGCGCACCCGCCGCCCGAGCCCGGCATCGGCCATGCCGCTCGCCGGCAGCCGCATCCCGGCCTGCTGCTGGGCGCAGCTCAGCAGGGTCTGGGCGTAGCGCGCCGGCTCGACATGTTCGAGCGCCCGCGCGTCCGCCGCTTCCTCGGCCTCGCCGACGATGCGCCGCTCGAGCAGCCACATCAAAGGATTGAACCAGAACAGCGCCACCGCGATGCGGGCCAGCATCAGCACCAGCCAGTCGCCGCGGACGACGTGCGCGACTTCGTGGGAGAGGACCGCGTCCGCCTCGCCCGGATCGCGCACCGTGTCGCGGTCGAGGAGGATGACCGGAGCGAGCGAGCCCCAGCTGAGCGGCGAGGGCGCATCCGAGACGAGCAGCCGCACCTCGCGCCCGCAGCCCACCCGCGCCCGCGCCCGGTCGAGTGCCGCGCGCCACTCCGCGCAGGTCACGTCGCTGCCGGTGCGGGTCCAGCGGTGCAAGGTCCAGAGGCCGGCGGCGAGGCGCAGCAGCACCATCGCCGCGCCGCCGAGCCACAGCCACTCGATCAAGGGAGTGGGGTCGTCGGCGACGCTCGACGACGACGACGCTCTCGCCGCCAGCGCGGCGAGATCGGCCGCGCTCAGCGCCGCGGGCGCCGCCTCGTGCACGGTGCCCGTCACCACCGTCAGCGCCGGCAGCAGCAGGGCGATCGCCGGCAGGGCCAGGATCAAGGCCACGGCCGTGCCGAGCAGCGCCGAGCGCTCGCCGGCGCTGCGCGTCCTCAGCATCGTCGCCATGGCCAGAGCCGCGCCGCTGATCAGCGCCGATTTCCACGCCATTTCCACCAGGAACTGAAAGCTCATGACCCGCGCTCCCTCGCTTGCTCGATCGCCCGCTGCAATTGCTCGACCTCGTCCGGCTCCAGCTCCTTGGAGAGGCCGAGAAGCGCGGTCGCCGCGCTCGCCGCCGAGCCGTTGAAGAAGGTCTTGACCAGCTGCCGAAGCGCCGATTCGCGGACCTTCGCCGGCTGCGGCACGCTTCGGTAGACATAGCTCTGCTCGGCCAGATGGTGGCGGAGCAGCCCCCGCCCCTCCAGCCGCGCGAGCAGCGTCCGGACCGCCGATTGGCTCGGCGGATCGGCCATCGCCGCGCGCACCTCGGCGGCGGTCGCCTCCCCGATGCTGCAGACGATCTCGAATATCTCGCGCTCCCGGCGCGGCAGTCCTTCGATCATAAGACGAATCGGCCTTGTCTCTGCTACACCTGTAGCATGCCACATTTGTAGCCGAGCGCAAGCGCCTTTCGTCGACGAAGCCCGCGGCTTGGTCGGCGCTGCGCCCCCCCTCAGAAGAAAATCCAGCGTTGACAGTTACCTCGGCGTCCTTTTACCTGTTCTTGGGGAAGGGGGATTGTCCAACATGAGACGCGTGATAGTGGCGGCCGCGCTTTGCGGCTGCGTGATGCTGGGCGGTTGCGGGGGCGGCGCCGGCGGCAGCGGAATCGAGCCAATCGCGGCGCCTCCCCCGACGCCCGCGCCGCCTCCCCCGTCTCCGCCGCCGCCGCCACCTCCGGTACCCGTTCCCCCTCCACCGCCCCCGCCCCCGCCGCCACCGACGGCGGGCACGAACAGCACGCTCGCGGACCTTCGGTTCAGCGAAAGCTTCGCCAACGATGCGGCGACCGCGTCCGGGTCCTTCCCCTTGTCGGGAAGCGCGCCGACCACGTCCGTGTCGGCCGCGACCGGGACGATCGCCTACGATGCGACGACCCGCAGCTACACCTTGTCGGTCCAGGGCCGCTCGCTGACCTTCGGTCCCGCGGACATCGATGCGTCGCAAAGCACGGCGGCGATCACCGTCTACCTGAAGGTCAACGGCGCCACGACCGACAGCCTGACGCTGACGAAGCCGGGGACGTCCGGCCGCTTCACCTACAATTGGGTCGGCGGCGCCTTCTGGCAGCGCACCGTCCAGGGTGGGGCGGCGATCACCGGCTCGATGGACGCCTTCGCCTACGGCGTGCGCACGCCCGATGCCGCCTTGCCGCGCACCGGCCGCGCCGAATATGCCGTCGACCTGATCGGCGCCCAATCGGGCGCGTCCGGCGTCGTCGGCGTCACCGGGCAGGGGATCATGCAGGTGGATTTCGCCGGAGGCGGCATCACCACCGTGGGGACCCTGACCGCGCCGATCACCGGCCCGACGGTCTTCTCGTCCGAGGCGCGCCTGGCGAGCGACAGGAACGCCTTCGCCGGAACCTTCCGCTATTCGGATTTCGGCGAGTTCGCCGGAACGGTGAGCGGCGCCTTCTACGGGCCCGCTGCGCAGGAGGTCGGCGCCGCCTATCAGGCGAGCCGGTCGGACGGCACGGTCGCGGTCGGTGCCCTGATCGGCCGAAGCACGCCCGCAACCGGCACGAACGCGAAGCTGTCGGCGCTGACCGCCAACCAGATCTTCGCCGGCGACGCCGCCCGCATGACCGCCACGCTGACCGGTACCTCCGGCTCGAACGCGACCGCGGGCACGTTCAGCAACGGTGCCGCCGCCCCGACGGCGCTCGTCGTCAACTACGACGCCGCGCAGAAGAGCTATTCGCTCATCGCCCCGGAGCGTTCGCAATATTTCGGCCCGGACCGGCCCGGCAGCCCGGCCCATTTCGACCGCAGCATCGGCACCGACCGGGAAAGTCTCAGCTTCCCGGCGCCGCCGACGATCGGCCTGGATTTCCGCTCGGTCACCAACGCCGATCTGCTGCTCAACCTGGAATATGTGAAGCCCGGCCGCTGGCTGTACCAGCAGCCGGGCGGTCCGTCGGCGACCGCCTACACCATCCGCGATTTCGCTTTCGGCCTCGCCACGCCGAGCGCCGCCGTGCCGCGGACGGGAAGCGCCGGTTTCGTCATCGGCTTCACCGGCACCGCCGCCGACGGCGACTTCCCGAACCTGGTGAATTTCGGCGGCAACGGCACGGCCATCGTGAATTTCGCCAGCGGCGCGATCAGCGGGAGCGGCCTTCTCGGCTTCCGCGAGGACTTCACCCTGTCGGGGCGGGCGACGCGGACCGGGACGGGCGACTTCAGCCTGAGCGCCACCCTGTCGAGCTCCGCCAACGCCTTCAACGGCACGCTGAGCTTCACCGGCTTCGGCAGCTATTCAGGGCCGCTGCTCGGCCGCCTCTACGGTCCCGCGGCGGAGGAGATCGGCGGCAGCTTCTCCGCCACCGACGGCAGCGGCGGGGTCGCCTCGGGCTCGCTGGTCGGGCGCCAGGATCCCAGCCTCACGGCCGTCGTGCCGACCCTCGCCACCCTCACCGGAAACACCCGCTTCGCGGCGATCAGCGTCTCGAACCCGGCTTTGGGGAATAAGGAGCAGGCGTATTTCGCCTACGACGCCGCCAGCCAGACCTACAGCTTCTACCCCTCGACGCCAACCAACGCGGCCGACATCGCCTATCGCTTCGGCCCTGCCCAGCGGACCTCGGCGGACGCGACGTTTACCCATTATGCCGGCTCCGGCCCGGCCGGCCAGTTCGATTCCGGCGATACCTTCACCGCCGCCTTGTTCAACCCCGGGTCCGCCAACCCGCGCATCAACCTCACCTATACGAGCTTTGCGGACTTCACCCTGGTGACCGGCGCCACCGGGCTTTCCAACCGCATCTGGTCGGTCTTCGGAATCGCCACGCCGGCTTCGCAGATCCCGCGCACAGGAACGGGAACCTATTCCGGGATCGTCTTCGGCCATGGCGATTTGTCGGGGGCTCCGCTCGACGTCGACGGCACCGCGCAGCTTGCGGTGAATTTCGGCTCGAGCACCTTCCGCTCGCTGCTGGCGGTGCTCACCCGCCCGGCCGGCACCGGCGCGTTCACGCCGTTGGGGACGCTCGAATATACCGGCAATCTCAGCGGCACCGCCCTGTTCGGCAACGTCACCGATCCGAACGCCCAAGGGAGCCTGCAGGGCCAGCTCTACGGCCGCGACGCTCAGGAATTCGGTTTGCTGTTCAACTACAGCAAGAACGAACCCGGGATTGGCCGGACCTCGATCGTCGGCGGCGCGGTCGGCAAAAAGGACTGACCCATGCGCTTGTTGGGTTGGGCGTTGCTCGAAGTGCCCCTCACCCTGCGCCTCGACTAGCGCGCCGGTTTCCTGAAGCGGTAGACGACGCGATCGGTCTTGCCGCGGATCGCCGGGTCGAAGACGTTCTTCGAATGGTCGTCGGCCGGATTCCTGAGCAGGTCCGACTCCCCGTCCAGCACGAAGCCCGCCCGCGCGAAATCCGCCTTGATCGTCGCCGGATCGATGCGGTGATATTTCTCGACCACCTCGCGCGTGTCGCCGCCGGCCGCGGCGACATGGTCGATCACCGCCACGGTCCCGCCCGGCTTCACCGACTGGTAGATGGTGGCGAGGATCGCCGCCGGGTCCATCCGCGGCAGGCCGAAGCGGGCGCTCTCCCAATAGAAATCGTGATAGTTGAGGTGGATCATGACGAAATCGAACGCATTGGCCGGCAGCGATATCGCGTTGGCCGGAGTCACCAGGACACCGGCATTGGGCACCCTCTGCCGCAGCGCGGTCCAGGCGGTGCGCGCCTTGTCGTTCATGAAGTTGGCGGGCTCCCAGGCGAGCACGCCGCCCTGCGGCCCCACCGCCTTGCCGATGATCTCGGTATAATAGCCCCCGCCCGCGAACAGATCGAGCGCGAGGTCGCCGCGCTTCAGCCCCTCGAAGCCGAGCACCTCCACCGGGCGTCTGCTGGCATCGAGCTTCACCTGGTCCTCGGGCCGGTCGGTCGAGGCGACGGCGGCGGCGACGTCGGCCGACGCCCGCGCCATCGTGTGCGCCGCTTTGGGCGCCTTGGCCGCAGCCGCTCCGCCCAAGGGCGCGGCCACTGCCAGCGCCAGCATCGCCAAGCCTATCCTGCGCATATATCCTCCCCTTGCTCCCAATGACGCCCGCTTCGACCGGATCGGCTTCGCGCGCAACATGCCGTGCGACGAAAGCGCACCGCCATGCTGCCAGCGACTAGCCTACCGCCTTGCGCGAGTCACGCAGGCGGCGGACGGCGACGCCAGCGAGGGCCGCCGCCGCGACCGCGATCGCCGCCATCGCCGCGATCGTGCCGGTGCCGGCGCGGCGCTCCGGTTCCGCGGCACGGGCCGTAGCGGACGGCGCAGCCGCCACCGCGCCCTTGGGGCCCGCGATCACCGTGCCTCGGCGGTCTTTGACCTCGACCAGCCGCATGCGGTGGGCATTGTCGTAAGGGTCGGCATTGGCCTCCAGCACCAGCAGGCGCGGACCGGCGAGCGCCGCCGCGGTCGGCAACCACCCCGTGGGCGAAGCATAGAGCGTCTCCGCCTTGCCCTGCGCGGAGACGGCGAGGACGATGCGCCGGCCCCAGTCCGCGGCGAGGATCCGCCCGTCCGGCGCCGCCGCGAGGCCGCGCAGGCTCGCCCCCGCCGGGCCCTCGTAGACGCGGGTCGACGCCCCGCCCGGCGCGACCCGGCGAAGCGCGCGGCCGTCGGCGAAGATGAGGCTGCCGTCGGCCGGAAAGGTCATGCCGCCGATGCTGGAGACGATCGCCTCCCGGAATCGTGCCGCCTTATCCCTGGGGCCGTAGAGCAGGGTCACGCGGCCGTCCGGGCTCCTCCGGAACAGCATCGTGCGGCGGTCCTTGTTGCTCACCCACTGCGCGGTGTAGCGGTTGCCGGCGCGGTCCTGCCACAGGCCAATGCCCTTGGGCGGGGCCGGCGTGGGCGCAAGCACCCAGTTCTCACGCCCCTGCGCCGGGCGACGCCAGATCGCGCTCGAAAATATCTCGGTCGCCGGGTCGTAGCGGTTGAGGTCTCCCTCGATCGACCCGTCGGGCGCCAGCGCGAGCTCGTGCACATGCACGCCCTCCTCGCCCGGCCGGAACAGGCTCGCTCGCCCGTCCGGCGCGACCCGCCAGACCGCCTCCAGGTCGCTGAAGTAGATGTTCCCGCCGCGGTCGACGACCAGCCCGTAAGGCGGGTGCGACGCGGCGGCCGAAGCGACCAGTGCCGCCGCCGCGGCCGCCAGCAGGGAAAGGGCCTTCATCGCTCCCTTCTATCCCGCCGGCCGGCCGCAGGCGAACGGTCAGGCGAAGACGTGCGGCTGCGCGACCGGCATGGCATCCGACGCGAAGTGGACCGCGCCGAAATCGCCGACGCCGAGCAGCACCACCGAGCCGCCGCCGTTGGAGAAGGCGATGCTGAGGTCGGCGACGCCGTCATGGTTCACGTCCGCAACCTTGAAGCTCTTCACCGCGATGCCGTCGTCCAGCTGCAGCCGGTCCAGCGCGGTGTCGAAGTCCAGCACCGTGTCCGGGCCGCCGCCCTTGCCGAAGACGAACAGGTCCGCCCCGGCGCCGCCGGCCAGCGTGTCGCTGCCGTTGCCGCCGGCGAGCAGGTCGTTGCCGTCGCCGCCGTCGAGCCGGTCGTCGCCATTGTCGCCGTAGAGCCGGTCGTTGCCGGCGCCGCCGAACAGCAGGTCGCTGCCGTTGCCGCCGGAGAGGAGATCGTGCCCGTCCATGCCGTAGATAGTGTCGTTGCCGTTGCCGCCGGAGAGGCTGTCCTCGCCGCCGCCACCGAACATGAGGTCGTTGCCGTTGCCGCCGCTGAGCGTCACGCCGTCGGCGATGCCGGTGACGGTCACCGAAACCGTGGCGGTGCTGGTGAGGCCGTGGCCGTCGCTGACCGTGTAGGCGAAGTGGTCCACCGCGGTGGCGCCGGGCGCCAGCGCGTCGAACGCGTCGTTGTCGGCGACGTAGCGCAGCGACTGGGTGCCCGGATCGAACAGGACATGACCGAGCGTCCCGGTCGTGTCGATCGAGGCGATGGCCAGCGACGTGCCGGCGTCGGGATCGCTGTCGTTGGCGAGCAGCGAGGACCAGAGGTTCGCCGTCGTCGCATCCTCGTCGACCGCCGCCGCGTCATTGCCGGCGACCGGCGCCTCGTTGACGTCGCCGACCGCGATGGCAAAGGCCGAATCGACGAAGAGGCCGCCGCTGTCGGCCGCTCGGACGGTGATCGAATAATTCTGCGCCGCCTCGTAGTCGAACGCCTGAGTGGTCGTGATCGCGCCGGTCGCCGAGTCGATCGCGAAGCGGCCGCCCGCGTCGTCCACCAGGCTGTAGGCGAGCGCGTTGCCGTCCGGGTCGGCCGCCGAGGCGGTGCCGACGAGCGTTCCCGCCGGCCGGTTCTCGTCCACCGCCGCATGGTCGAGGGCGAGACCCGTGGGCGCCTCGTTCACGTCGCCGACCGCGATGGTGAAGCTCTGCTGCGTGGAGAGCCCGCCCTGGTCGGTGACCGTCGCGGTGACCGCGAAGCTGGCATTCGCCTCGTGGTCGAACGCCGCCGTCGTGCTCACCACGCCGGTCTGCGCATCGACCGTGAAGCGGCCGCCGGCATCGTCGGTGAGCGCGTAGGTGAGGGTGTCGGTCGCCTTGTCGGTGGCCGACAGGGTGCCGACGATCGTGCCCGCCGCCTGGTTCTCATCGACCGCCTGGTGGTCGAGGACGAGGTCGGTCGGCGCCCGGTTCGGCGCCGGGATGGAGAAGAGCGCCACTTGCGGGTCGTGGTCGGTCGGGCGGGTGGCGGCGGAGAATTCGGCGTTGATGTGCACCGAATCATATTGCGCGCCGGCCAGCAGGCCGCCGGTCACCAGCATGTTGTCGAACATCTGGAGGTTGGCGGCGAACTGGTAGGAATAACGCTCCTCGGGGGCCAGCAGGGTGTTGAGGTTGGTCAGCACGCCGCCGGCGGCGAGGTGCTGGAGCGCCGTCTCGTAATAGAAGCCGTTGAAGTCGCCCATCACCGCGAACTGGAGGTTCGGGTTGGTGGCGAGATGGTCGTCGACATAGGCGCGCACCGTGTCGGCCATCGCGGTGCGGCGGTCGTCGCCGGACTGGACCGGCGGCTGGACGGCGCCGAAATCCGGGTCGCTGCCGCCGCGCGAATAGGAATGGATGTCGATGACGGTGACGTTCTGGCCGTTGAAGGCGAACGTGCCGACCAGCGGGCTGCGGCTGTTGTGGAACGCATCGCCGGGGATCAGCTGCAGGTCGACCAGGCTGACCCTGTTCAAGTCGTAGACGAAGGCGTTGCGGATGTTGCCGCCCGGCTCGCCGCCGGTCGAATTCTCCGTGGCGGGATCGATGTCGGCATAGACGTAGTGCGCCGTCGGGTCGGCGGCGTTGAGCGCATCGACGAGGTTCTGGAGATTCTGGTTGGCGCTGAGCACGCCGCTGTCGGCGCCGTTATCGTCCTGCACTTCCTGGAGGGCGACGACGTCGGGCGCGCCGAGATTGTAGACGATGTCGTGCGCCAGGATGTCGTATTTGTGGTCGGAAGGATCGAGATTCTCGACATTGTAGGTGGCGATCGAGAGGTGGTCGTCGTCGCCGATCAGGGCGGTCGTCTCGCGGGTGAGCGAGCTTGGCGTGCGCACCGCCGGGTCGTCCGACGTCAGCACCTCATATTCGTCGTGGCTGTAGCCGACGATTCCGGTCACGCTGCCGATATGGTCGCCCTGGGTGTAGAGGGCCGGGCTGGCGTTGAGGCTGTCGATCTGGATCCGCTCGGGGCTGAAATCGCCGGCCGAGAGGGTGAGGCCGCCGCGCGCGGCGACGCCGGTCGCGCCCTGGCCGTCGGACGCGACGACATAGGTCTCGCCGAAGGCGTTGCTGCTCTGGATGACGAGCGGGTTCTCGATCGTGACCCGCATCCCTTCGAGCGATTCGTAGAAGTCGATGCCGTCATGGACCGGATCGTAGCTGGTGAGGCCGTCGTCATCGATCACCATGCTCGGCGGCAGGCGGCCGTCCACGCCGATCACGATCGCGCCGGGAAGCGGATTGTCGTGGCCGAGCACCGTCGTGGTCGGCGCGTCGATCTCGGTGACGGTGAGGCCGACGCCGGGGTCGGCCGAGAACTCGGCGACCTTGCCGCTGACCTGCACCGAATCGCCGACCGCGACGGCCGGGGCGACGTGGGTGAAGACGAAGACGCCGTCCGAGGTCGCGTCGTTGCCGTCGCCCTGCGCGTCCTGGACGTAATAACCGAACGGCCCAACCTGGGTGACGATGCCGGTCGTGGTGACGTCCTGGCCGACATAGGCCGACATGTGGCCCGCGCCCTGGATCTGCATGATCGTAAGGGCGATCGGATCGTCGTTGAGGATGGTGCCGATCGCCTGCCCGTGCTGGATGACGACCGGGCCGGTGGGATTGGAGAGGGTGATTCCGAGCCGCTCGTTCCCCTCGCCGACCGAGTCGCCGGCAATCGTGATGGCCACCTGCTGCGAGGCCTCGCCCGGAGCGAAAATGAGGGTGCCGCCGAGCGGCGTTCCCGGCGCGATGTCGTCGAGGCTGGCGCCGTCCTGGACGCTGCCGCCGGGGACGTCGATCGCATATTGGACGCTGGCCGAGCCGGCGAGGCCGCCGGCGCGAAGCACCGTGAAGACGAGCTGGTGCGAGCCGTCATTGCCCTCGACCACGCTGGTGTCGGCGACGCGAAGCAGGCCGGTCGCATTGGCGCCGATGAAATCCTGCGCGGCATTGACTCCGCCGAGGCTGCTCGCGCTCGGCGCCGCCTTCCATTCGAAGTCGGCATAGGAGGCGCCGATGCCCTGGAGCTGGAGCGACAGGCCGACGCCGGGGGGGGGCTCCTCGGCGACTCCGATGTCGGTGCTGGTCATGCCGATGGCCGGACCCGCCGTCGCCACCATCGTCCCCTCGTAGGAGAGGAACTGGACGACCTGGCCCTGGGCATTGACGAGCGCGAGGCCGTCGGGCGATCCGTTCTGCAGGTTGGGCACGGCGAAGCCGAGCGTGCCGTAGCCGTCGTCCTGGCCGGGGATGGTGCCGCTGAGCGAAATCATGTTGTACACGCCGCCGCCATTGCCGTTGTAGAGGGCCAGGCTCCAGCCCGCGAGGCTGGTCCCGGCCGGGCCGGCAATCTCCACCGCCTCGCCGACGTCGGTGCCGCTATTGTCGTAGTGAAGCTCGTTGATGAACGCCGTGCCCGGAGTCGGCGCGGGATCGTCGTTGAGGATGGTGCCGACCGCCTGGGCGTCGCCCAGCGTCGCTCCGCCGGTGGGGTTGGTCAGCAGCATTCCGATCGTGTCGTCCGCCTCGAACAATGTGTCGCCCGCGACCTGGAGGGTGATCGTCTTCACCGTCTGCCCGTCCGCGAAGTTCAGCGTGCCGGTAAAGGCGTTGCCCGGCGCGAAATCCTCCGGCCCGGCGCTGCCCGGCGTGATCTGGTAGTTGACCGAGGCCGCGCCGGCGCTGCCGCCGTCGCGGTGGACGGTGAAGGTCAATGCGGCGGTGCCGCTATTGCCCTCGATGACCGAGGTGTCGTCGATCGAGAAGCTGCCGTGGTTGACGACCAGCAACGGATCGCTGGTGACGACGATGTCGTCGACTCCGATGAAGGCATCGCTGCCGACCGCGTCGGCGGTGATCACCCGGATCTCGACCTGCGCCTGGTTGTTCGCGTCGGCCGGCAGGGTGACGACGAGGTTGGTGTCGCCGCCATTATTGGCGTTGGCGACGAAGCCGCCCGGGACGTTGCTCCACGGCCCCGCATCGCCGATCCGGTACTGGACGGCGATCGGCTGGACCGCCGACGTGCCGGTGTCGATATCCCGGAGCCGGGTCGAGAAAGTGATGTTCTGCCGCCCGGTCGCGTCGAGATAGAAAGCGAGATAGGGGGCGTTGGCGGTGCCGGAGCCCTGCAGCGCCACCACCGGGTCGGTGAGGCTGGCGCCGTCGAACTCGGCGACGCCGCCGGTCGAGAAGACGCTGGGATCGTTGCGGTTCGCGTTGACGTCGACCACATTGCTGGTGGCGGTGGCGGTGCTCGGATCCTTGCCGGTGCCGGAGACCAGCCCGTCGCCGCGATAGCCGACGATGCTGTCCACGCCGTTCCAATTGTCGTCGGCGGAAATCGCCGCCTTGTTCGACCAATTCTGCGTGAACGTGCCGAGCGCGAGCTTGTAGAACGCCGTGGTCATTTATATCCCCCTGTCCGGCCGCACGCGGAGGAGCCGGCCCCGTGCCGATCCTGTCGCATTGGTGCGGCGTCGATTGTCCGGCCCCCGACCGGCGTCGCGAATCGCCTAGGGCTTCGCGGTGACCAAGCGATTACTGATTGTAAACGTTCGCCTTTACAAGCCCTTCCGGCCGAGCTGCGTCTCGCTTCGACGCAGCGCGCGCGCCCGACGCTTTGGTGACATCCGGTCGATTTCCAACGGAATCCGGGTCCGAAACAGACCAATCTCGATCCTCGCCGCTGCGGCTGTCTGACGTAAGCTTGCTTGGCGAATCGCAACGGGAAAGGGATCAGCCATGGTGAAGCCACCCCAGACGAGCGCAAAGGCGACGACAGTGAAGAAGCTCAAGGACCCCGGCCGGGTCTTCTATCGCCCCGCCGTCGATGAGGTGCTGAAGCGCGGCGAGCGCGCCGAAATCGAAGCTTTACTCAAGGGTGCGCGCGACGTGAAGGCAAAATATGGCGGCCTCTCGCAGCTCATCACCCATCTCGAGGGCGCGCTCGAAAAGGCGGGCTGAGCGGTGGCACGGGGCGACGACGACGCGCTCCTGCCGCTCCGCTACGCCGACGCGGACGACATCCGAGACCGCGTTCCGGTCAGCGTGGTCTGGGAGATCACGCTCGCCTGCGACCTCGCCTGCAGCCATTGCGGCTCGCGGGCGGGGCGCCGGCGGCGCGACGAGCTGAGCACCGCCGAAGCGCTCGATCTCGTCGAGCAGATTGCCGAGCTCGGTGCCCGCGACGTCGGCCTGATCGGCGGCGAGGCTTATCTCAGGAAAGACTGGCTCGAGATCGTCGCCGCCCTCCGGGCCGCTGGCCTGCGCTGCGACCTCCAGACCGGCGGCCGCAACCTTAGCGAGGAACGCGTCGCCAAGGCAGCCGCGGCCGGCCTTTGCGGCGTCGGCATCTCGATCGACGGCATCGGCGCCACCCACGACGGTGTCCGCGGCGTCCCCGGCTCCTACGAGCTGGCGCTGGCCGCCTTGCGCCGGGTCCGCGCCCACGGCCTCTCCTCGGCCGTCAACAGCCAGATCAACGCCTACACCTTGCCCCAGCTTCGCGAATTGATGGACATCATCATCGATGCCGGAGCGACCAACTGGCAACTCGCCATCACCACCGCGATGGGCAATGCCGCCGACCATCCCGAGATGCTGCTCCAGCCGTGGCAGATGCTGGAGGTGATGCCGCTCCTCGCCGAACTCGCGGTCGAGGGGCGCGACCGCGGTCTGTTCCTCCAGCCGGCCAGCAATATCGGCTATTACGGCCCCTACGAATCCGTGATCCGCAACGTCCTCGATCCGGAGATCTTCTTTCACGGCTGCAATGCCGGCGACACGGTGATGGGGATCGAGGCCGACGGCACGATCAAGGGCTGCCCCGGCCTCGGCTCCGATTATGCCGGCGGCAACGTCCGCGACCGCCGGTTGAAGGACATCTGGGAGAATAGCGAGCCGCTCGCCTTCAACCGCCGCCGCACCGTCGACGACCTGTGGGGCTTCTGCCGCACCTGCTATTATGCCGAAACCTGCCTCGCCGGCTGCACCTGGACCAGCCACGCCTTGATGGGCCGCGCCGGCAACAACCCGATGTGCCACCACCGCGCGCTGGAGTTCGACCGCCAGGGCCTTCGCGAGCGCCTGGTCAAGGTGAAGGACGCCCCCGGCCGCTCGTTCGACAATGGCGAGTTCGAGATCGTGGTGGAGCCGGTGCCTGACGCGGCTGAGCGCGTGCGCGACCGGATCGTCGTCAATGGCTGAGACGGGCAGGATTCCGGTGCCGCTGCGGTTGTGCCGCGGCTGCCGGCGTTTCGTGAAATTCGACGGCCGCGAGGATTGCGTCTTCTGCGGGACCGACCTGGCGGCGGCGGAGGCGGAGCACGAGGCGAACGTCGCCGAGATGCACCGGGCCGCGGACGCTTTGAGGGCGGCGCTGGCGCGGGTCGGGGAGGGCTGAACCGCGGCCTCCCGCTCCGGCGGGGAGGAGCTTCGCTATAGGAACGGCAACCGGGTGATCTTGGTCACGACGCCCGTAGCGACGTCGACCGCCTTGGTGATCTTGTCGATGGTCTTGGTCGCGTTCTTGAGCTTTTCGGCTTCGTCCACGGCGTCCTTCGTCAGATCCTTGATCTGCTGGACGAGCGTGCCCGCGGCGATCTGGTCGTCGATCATCTGGACCCCGGCGACCGCGAGGCGCTTGAGCTCGTCGAGGATCCGGTCCCGCTGCTGCTTCGACTTCTGAAAGTCGGACGCTGGGTCGGTCGAAAAATCCTGCTGAGTCTCGAATTCGAGAGCCGAGGACAGATTCTGGGCGAGGGCGTTGCGAGTCTGCACCCACTCGTCGAGGCTATTGATTTTGATTGGCATTACCGCTGCTCCCGCTCTTGCCCTTCAGCGTCGTGAGGGTTGTGTTCGCCGTGCTCGCCAGATGGCCGACGGCCTCGACCGCCGCCTTCAGCTCGGCCAGCGAGGCCCCGCGGCGCGCCGCTTCGGCGAGCTTGGCGTGGGCGATGCCGATGTCGCGGAACTGGCGGCGGTCCACTCCGTAATTGTTGTACGCGTCGACAGCCTCGAAGACGGCGTCCTGAGCGGCCCGGACCGAATCCACCCTCTGGCTCTGGTCCGCCGCGACGATCTGGGCACGGTCGACGGCGGCGGCGAGATGCTGGGCAAGGACGGAGCGGTCGTACAGATCGATTCCGGAGCCGACTCCGGACAGCAGACCGACCGCCTCCTGGACGAGCGGATCGCCGGCGAGAACGATGCGCTTCAGGGCGTTGTCGCGCCGGTGCGCGAAATAGAGGTTGCCGGCTTCGGCGATGAGGGTGGCGACGGCGCCTAGTTTCGCCGAGCGGTCGGCCGGAGTGGCGCCGGTCGCCTTCTGGATCGCTCCGTCGAGCCCGCCGAGCGACGTCGCGAGGCCGGACAGCGAGGTCGTGAACGCCTGCTGGTCGGCGCTGGCGTCGCTGGTCAGGGCGATGAGGCCGTCGGCATAATCGGTCAGCGCCGAGCTCAGCGCGAGGATGTTCTGGAACTTGGGCGCCTCCTCGATCGGATTATTGCCCTGGAGGACGAGCCGGCACGGCGCGGCCGGCGCGTTCGGGTCGCCGGCGCCCGAAGGCAGCGCCACCGCCGTCCCGCAGACCGGATCAAGGAACAGGATCCGGCGGTTGCTGGCGAGGCCGGCCCGGATCCGCTCGTCCTCGTCGGACGCGATGGAGGCGAGCCGGTCGTTCTGCTGGCTGACCGCTTTCTTGGTGACGGCCCCGAATTGCCCGGTCGTCTCCCGGAAGGCGGGGTTGACGCAGGCGGAAAGGGCGAGCGCCGCAATCAGCGCCAGCCGCCGCCCCGCGCGACGTGCCCGTGAACGATTCCGTTCGACCTGGTCCATGACGTCCCCTCCCTCGTCGCCGGCAGCTTCTACCAGCGCGTGCTCCGAGTCCAGAACGCGAGTGACCGCGCGAAGTCGAATGCGCCGTCCGGGCCGGGATATTCGGATCATGCCTTGCCTCCCTCGAATGTCTGTTGCCGGGGCTGTGATGCCGGGGCTTTCTTCTCGCCCTGTATCTCTTCGATCTTCGCGATCCGGGTCCGGCAGGTGATCACGGCCGCAGCCTGGACGCTGCCGCTCGCCGGATCGGTGATGGCGTAGCTCGCTACCAGGCCTCCGCTGACGCGGACCGGGTCCCGCCCGAAGAACGTGCGGATGTTCCTCTCGTTGAGGAGAGTGCCGCCCGCTTTTTCGACGAAGACTCGCAGCACCAACGGCGCGGCCTTGAACATCCGTTCTATCCGGGCCGCCTCCACCAGCGGGACGACGCCCTTGGCATCGGCCGCCGTGGCGTTCGTGAAGAACGCATCGAAACGCGCGAGAGCGGCCGCATATCGGTCTGAATCGGGTGGCTGCAGCGTCTTGATCTTGGCCGCGACCTTGTCCCGATCGGCGGCCAGGCCCGCCATGTCGAGGAGCATCGGCGAGTCCCCGGCGGCCAGCCCGGCCGCGGCGGTCGGCAGGATCGCCCGCTTCTTCATCTTGCCGGCAATGGCCGTCGCCAGCAGCCGGTGCGACAGAGCGGGAAGGTCGACTGCCGTCACTTCGGTTTCGGTCCTCACCAGGCCGGCCAGGGCACCGATCAGTGCGATCGTCCCGCCGAAACCCGCGGGCGCGGCGAAGTTGCGGGCCTGGGGCGGCTCCAGCAGCTCGTCGAAGATCGCTCTGAAGGCCTCGATCTGCGCGCGCAGGCTGCCGAGAAGGCCGAAGTCGACAGTCTCGTCGCCGGCGAGCACCAGGAACGGCCTTTGATCCTTCTCACCGTCCGGCAGGACGGCCAGGGCGGCCGCGGCAATTCGCCCGGCCGCTTCCTCGAGCGCATCGGCG
The DNA here is from genome assembly GCA_036403015.1 of Allosphingosinicella sp. GTDB lineage: Bacteria > Pseudomonadota > Alphaproteobacteria > Sphingomonadales > Sphingomonadaceae > Allosphingosinicella. The sequence goes on along the minus strand of DASWRU010000088.1, from coordinate 24,976 downwards.
GCGAGCAGCAGCGACTCGATCGCGCCCGCGCCTTGGCCGAGGGTCGTCTTGCCGTCGAAGCTGGGGAGACCGAGCGCTTTGATGCGGTCTGCCCGTGCCCTTTCGAGAGCGGCTTCGGCATTGAGCCGCTCGGTTTCGGCTTTCGCGGCGCTATTGGGGTCGACCGGGGGAGGCGGTGGAGGCGGAGCCGGAGTTGCCATGACGAATAGCCATTCCTCTGTGCGAAGGCCGCAAGCCTAGCGGCAAGCCCGTCCGCGAGACGTGATCTCCGTCACGCGGCCTGCGAAATCCCCACCTTGCCTTCCGCCCCTTCCGCACCCATCTCGTCCCTGCCGCGTTGGCCTTCCGCGCGTCTCCACTTGACCACAGAACAGATCTGGAACACGATCGGCCATGCTGACCCACCTCTCCGTCCGCGGCGCGCGCGAGCATAACCTCAAGAATGTCGACGTCGACATTCCGCGCGAGACGCTGACCGTGATCACCGGCCTCAGCGGCTCCGGCAAATCCTCGCTCGCCTTCGACACCATCTATGCCGAGGGCCAGCGCCGCTACGTCGAGTCGCTCAGCGCCTATGCGCGCCAGTTCCTCGAGATGATGCAGAAGCCCGACGTCGATCATATCGAGGGCCTCTCCCCCGCCATCTCGATCGAGCAGAAGACCACCAGCCGCAATCCGCGTTCCACCGTCGCCACCGTCACCGAGATCTACGATTACATGCGCCTGCTGTGGGCGCGCGTCGGCGTGCCCTACAGCCCCGCGACCGGCCTCCCCATCTCCGCCCAGACGGTCAGCCAGATGGTCGACCGGGTGATGGCGCTGCCCGAAGGCACCCGCCTCTATTTGCTCGCCCCGGTCGTGCGCGGCCGCAAGGGCGAATATCGCAAGGAGCTGGCCGAGTGGCAGAAGACCGGCTTCACCCGGGTGCGCATCGACGGCCGGTTCTACGCCATCGAGGACGCACCGGCGCTCGATAAGAAGTACAAGCACGACATCGAGGTAGTGGTCGACCGGCTGGTCGTCCGCGAAGGCATCGAAACCCGGCTGGCGGACAGCCTGGAGACGGCGCTGAAGCTCGCCGAAGGGCTGGTCTATCTGGACCCGGCCGATCTTCCCCCCTCCCCTTCAGGGGAGGGGCCGGGGGTGGGGGATGTCGATCCAGCCGCGCCGGCCGACAAGCCCCACCCCAACCCCTCCCCTGAAGGGGAGGGGCTTAAGGATCGCGTCCTCCAGGACAACGCCCCCCCGGGCCGGATCACCTTCTCCGAGAAGTTCGCCTGCCCGGTCTCCGGCTTCACCATCGCCGAGATCGAGCCGCGCCTGTTCAGCTTCAACGCCCCGCAAGGCGCCTGTCCCGCCTGCGACGGCCTCGGCGAAAAGCTCCTGTTCGACCCCGAGTTGGTCGTCCCCAACGAGAATCTGTCGATCAAGAAGGGCGCCGTCGTGCCCTGGGCGAAATCCAACCCGCCCAGCCCTTATTACATGCAGGTCCTGGGCTCGCTCGCCCGCGAGTTCGGCTTCAGCCTCGACACGCCGTGGAACGACCTTCCCGAGGGGATAGCGGACATCATCCTCTACGGCACCAAGGGCCGGCCGGTGACGCTCACCTTCGTCGACGGCCGCAAGAGCTACGACGTCCGCAAGCCCTTCGAGGGCGTGATCGGCAATCTCAACCGCCGCATGCTCCAGACCGAGAGCGCCTGGATGCGCGAGGAGCTGAGCAAGTACCAGAGCTCCGCCCCCTGCGAGACCTGCCACGGCGCCCGCCTCCGCCCCGAGCCGCTTGCGGTCAAGATCGCCGGCGAGGACATAAGCATGTCCACGCGCCGCTCGGTCCGCCACGCTTTGGCCTGGTTCTCCACGCTCGAGGACAAGCTGACGGCGCAGCAGAAGGAGATCGCCCGCGCGATCCTCAAGGAGATCAACGAGCGCCTCGGCTTCCTCAACAATGTCGGCCTCGACTATCTCGAGCTCGACCGCACTTCCGGCACCCTGTCGGGCGGCGAAAGCCAGCGCATCCGCCTCGCCAGCCAGATCGGCTCGGGCCTGTCCGGCGTCCTCTACGTCCTCGACGAGCCCTCGATCGGCCTCCACCAGCGCGACAACGACCGCCTGCTCGTCACCCTCAAGCGCCTGCGCGATCTCGGCAACACCGTCATCGTCGTCGAGCATGACGAGGACGCCATCCGCCACGCCGATTACGTCATCGACATGGGCCCCGGCGCCGGCGCCCATGGCGGCGAGGTCGTCGCGAGAGGCACGCTCGACGAGGTTCTCGCCAGCGAGAACAGCCTCACCGCCGACTATCTCACCGGCCGCCGCGCCGTCCCCGTCCCGGCCAAACGCCGCAAGGGCAACGGCAGGAAGCTCACCGTCCGAGGCGCCCGCGCCAACAACCTCAAGGACGTCACCGCCTCGATCCCGCTCGGCACCTTTTGTTGCATCACCGGCGTGTCCGGCTCGGGCAAGTCGAGCTTCACCGTCGATACCCTCTACGCCGGCGCCGCCCGAGCGCTGAACGGCGCCCGCGTCGTCTGCGGCCCGTGCGAGAAGATCGACGGCCTCGAATATCTCGACAAGGTGATCGACATCGACCAGTCGCCGATCGGCCGCACGCCTCGCTCCAATCCGGCCACCTACACCGGCGCCTTCACCCAGATCCGCGACTGGTTCGCCGGCCTCCCCGAGAGCCTGGCGCGCGGCTACAAGCCCGGCCGCTTCAGCTTCAACGTCAAGGGCGGCCGCTGCGAGGCGTGCAAGGGCGACGGCCTCCTCAAGATCGAGATGCACTTCCTCCCCGACGTCTACGTCACCTGCGACGTCTGCCACGGCCACCGCTACAACCGCGAGACGCTGGAAGTGAAGTTCAAGGGCAAGAGCATCGCCGACGTGCTCGACATGACGGTCGAGGACGCGGTCGAATTCTTCAAGGCCGTGCCGCCGATCCGCGAAAAGATGGCGATGCTGGCGGAAGTGGGCCTGGGCTACATCAAGGTCGGCCAGCAGGCGACCACGCTCAGCGGCGGCGAGGCGCAGCGGGTGAAGCTGGCGAAGGAGCTGTCGCGGCGGGCGACGGGGCAGACTTTGTACATATTGGACGAGCCGACCACGGGGTTGCATTTCGAGGACGTCCGCAAGCTCCTCGAGGTGCTCCATGCGCTCGTCGAGCAGGGCAATTCGGTGGTGGTGATCGAGCATAATCTGGAGGTGATCAAAACGGCGGATTGGATTTTGGACCTCGGCCCGGAGGGCGGGGACAAGGGCGGCGAGATCGTCGCCGAGGGGACGCCTGAGCAGGTGGCGGCGGAGCCGCGTTCTTATACCGGCGGCTATCTCGGGCCACTGCTTTCAAAATCGGTCCGCGCTGAGTTGCACTCTCCTCGAACGAAAAAAAGTTCAGCTCGGTCACGAGTAAGAGAAACAGCCGAATAGGGCCTTTCCCTTGCGCGCCCTTCTTGCGTATAGCCGGTGATACATGTGGTAGCCGCCTGCTCGTCGGGCGTTCGGGCTGGATACATACCGTTCCAACCTTGTCAGGGTCGAAGGGGAAATAGGCATACTTCACTCCATACATCATGTATTCAGCTCGAACGCCCGGCGAGGTGGCGCATACGCCAGATCAGATCAGACATACAGCTAATGCGGAATGATACCAAGTTGAGAGGAGAACCGGATTTGCAACTTGTACTGCGCTTGGCGTGATTTGGAAAACTTGTGAATCAAAACCCGTATGGGACATTGACATCCGTTCCTAACTAGCTCATTAGGAGGGTTCGGAGGTAGCTCATGCCCGACGAGTCCGCGCCTGTTTTCAAGGTCAGCATAGACGGAAAAGATCTCAGCTTCACGCGTGAGGTCGACGAGCCAACGCTCGCGCGAGTGATGCATGTCATGCTTACCGGGAGCCTCCCTCCCGACATAGCGATGCAGGAAGCGCTCGACTCCACGATTGGGCAACCAGACCTACAAGCAGGAAAGAAGCTGTCGCTGCGAGAGTTTCTCATGACCGCGGGGGCAAAACGGTATCCCGACAAGATCGTCGCGATCGGATGCTTCCTTGAAGAACATGAGGGTAAAAGCGGATTCACAAAAGATGATATCAAGTCGCGATTCCGCACCGCTGGCGAGTCCCCGCCGGGCAATTTCCCGCGTGATTTTAGCATTGCGGTTTCTCGTGGTTGGATCGCGGAAGATCCAGTGAACGCTCGCCAACTCTACGTTACGAGGAGCGGTCGCGAGGCGGTGGCGGACGGGTTTTCCAATGCGCTCCGACAGCCGCGTCGACGCAATACACGGCGGCGACGCCCCGCATTGCTAACCTATCAGCACGTTTAGGCAAACAGAGTCGTAGGAGTTCGAGATGAACACCCGTCTAACAATCAACCTCGCAGCAGGCATCGTCGAGGCAGAAGGTCCGCCTGAGCTGATCGAACGGATCTATACCGACCTTCGGGACACTATCGTCAGCCGGTCTTCTGCTCCCCCACCACAGGAACAAGTGTCGCCACCGGCTGATGACGCGAACGAGGGAGGGGAGGACGAAGCTTCCAAGGCAAAGAAGCCGCGCCGCCGCGGCAAGTCAGGTCCGTCCTGCGCTTCACGCATTCAGGCTCTGAAGGAGGAGGGTTACTTTTCTGATTTGCGCTCCGCGAGTGAAGTGGGAACCAAGCTGCGCGAGAAGGGGACCGCCTACGAAGGCAAGCACATCGCCGCCTCGCTTATAGATCTCGTGAGGAGAGGTGTCCTTCGACGCGTCAGCGAAGGTGGCTCTTGGTCATACCAGAACCCGTGATCGAGAGCACGTGGGCAAGGAACTACAGGCGGCATTGGCCAACATTCCGAAGCAGCTTCGTGAGCCGCTGATTGGGGAATACGTGGGCTGCCTGGAGGCATGGCGCTTACGCCACTGGGAGACGGTGGGCTTGAAAGCTGGTAAGCTGTGCGAAATCACATACTCGATCCTAAGCGGCTATGTGGCGGGCAAGTTTCCGAGCAAACCGTCCAAGCCTGCTAATATGCTTGCCGCCTGCACTGCCCTTGAGCAGGCTTCAGCGGCCAGTTTCAGTCGCTCTGTTCGGATCCAGATTCCTCGTGTGCTGATTGCTGTGTACGAGTTACGGAACAACCGCGCGATCGGCCATGTGGGGGGTGATATCGACCCCAATTTTATGGACGCAGAGTTTTTCCAGCGGTCAGTGAAATGGATCGTCGCAGAGTTAGTTAGAATTTTCCACGGCGCTACCATTGGGGATGCACAGCGCGTTGTTGAGAATATCTCCGAGAGGTCCATGCCTGCGATTTGGTCAGATGGTGACAAGATTCGAGTCCTTCGTCCCGACCTCCCATATGCGGACAAGACACTTCTCGTAGCCTATTTCATTGGCAAGGCTGAAGATTACAGAGTCTTATGCCGTGCCGTCGAGTACTCGAGCGCTTCTGCTTACAAAAAGAATGTCTTGGCGAAGCTCCATGAGAAAAAGCTCATCGACTTCGAGCTTGCATCTGGTCTGGTAACGCTGCTTCCACCCGGCCTGTGGGAGGCAGAGCGTCTCGCGAACGCCTAGAGGGCATAATAACCGGGAACAGAATACCTAATCCGACCGCAACCCCTTCTCAATCAGCCGCCGGATCGCTTCGGAGCGGGAGGGTCTGGGCTCCGGCTGCTGGTCAATCCAGGCGGTGATCGCCGCCTCCAGCTCCGGCGGCATGCGCACGGCTCGGGCGGGGTAGACGCCGGTCCGAGGGCGGCCGCGCGGTCTTTTTTGTTCGACGGCTATTGACCTGTCCCTATTTTCCAGTATAACTGAAAACAATCCGAACCAAGGCACCCGCCTCGCTTCGGCCCTGACCAGCAAACGCCCCGGTGAAGGAGGCGAAGGATGGCTGACGGGCAGCATAAGCTGTCGCGCCGCGCGCTGCTAGGCGCTGTCTGCGCCGCGCCCGTCCTTTCCCGTCATCCCGGACTTGATCCGCGGTCCATCTTGCTGGCTTTCTCCTCGCCTCGATCGCAGCAGAGAAGATGGATCCCGGATCAAGTCCGGGATGACGAATCAAGCCAATCCTCCGCGGTCCTTAAATGGGACCGCGCCCTCGCCCGCTTCGCCGCCGCCGAAGCCGCCACTGCCGCCGCCGCCGGGGCGCCCGATTTTGTCTACGACCCGATCGGCGCGCGCCACCACGTCGCCCTCCGCCGCCTCCTCCGCACCCCCGCCCCGAACCTCGCCGCCCTCGCCCGCAAGCTCGACCTCGCCCTCGACGAGCGCACCGTCGAATTCGACGGCGACGCCGCCGCCATGAAGGCCCTCAAGCAGGACGCCATGAGGCTCATGGCTTGTCCCCCGGACAAGCCTTAGTGGAGCCTCATCCTCGCCGCTTCAGCGGCCCGATGATCTCACGCAAAGCATGTCCTGAGCGACGCCGCAGGCGGCATCGAAGGGCCGCTAAGCCGCAAAGTTTAGGGGGGCTTGCCCACCCGTCTTGGCCCGTCTTGGTCCCTTTGCGGCTTCGCGGCTTCGTGTGAACCCCAACTTTAAGCCGCCTCCGCCCCCGCCTCCTCGATCCGCATGCTGAGCCCCAGCGCCTTCAGCACCTTCAGCACCGTCTCCAGCGTCGGGTTGCCATCCTCGCTCAGCGCCTTGTGGAGCGCCTGGCGGTTCATGCCCGCCTCGCGCGCCAGCTTGCCGATGCCGCCGCGGGCTCGGGCGACGGCACCGAGCGCATAGGCGATGTAGCGGGGATCGCCGCTGTCGACGGCGTCGCTCAGCAGATCCGCCTGGTCGGCGGCGGTGTCGAGATAGTTGGCCGCGTCGAACGGCCGGGTGCTGGATGCCATGTTACCTGTCCCTCCTTGGACTATTCGCGTTACCTTGCCGCCCTCATTCCAGCTCGGAGGCCAAGTCCTTCGCTCGCTTGATGTCACGCTCCTGACTGTCCTTGTCGCCGCCGCACAGCAGCAGCACGACCAGCTCGCCCCGCAACGTATAATAGACCCGGTAGCCCGGCCCGACGTCGATCCTGAGCTCGCTGATCTCGTCGCCGACGCCGGCATGATCGCCGAAATGATCGGTCGAGACGATCCGCGCGATCCGGCGCAGGACGGCCCGTCGTCCGAGCGGATCGCGCAGCGCCTTGAGCCACTTCGAAAACGTCTCGGTTTCGACGACTTCAGCCATCTGTCGCTTTTAAGCGACAAGATGTACGCCGTCAACTCCAGGCGACAAAAGCGAGTTAGCGCTCACGTCAGTCGACGGAAAGCCCCTCCTCGATCAGCCGCCACATCGCCTCCGAACGCGAAGGCTTCGCTCCCCCTGCCGCTCTTCCTCTGTTTTGGGAACAAGAGTAGAACAAGACGCTTGCAATGCAGCAACTCGCCTGATCTGTTCCGCCCCATGGCCTCCCACCGCACCGATTCGTCAAATGCTCCCCGCGGGTCGCGGCAGGCTCCTCCCGACCGGTCCGCCCCCCGCCCTCGCGCGCGCGCGCGTAAGAGGCGGACCTTACGGACCTTTGTCCGGATCCGGACACGCGCAGCGGCCGCCACTGTGGCAAGCCTCTTCGTGGGCCGGTTAGTGCGGCACCCGATACCGCAACAGCACGCACTCGCGTGCGATGGGCCGCGCCTCGATCAGCTCGAGCTCCGCCCGCCCCTCCAGCGCCCGGAAAGCCGGCGTGCCGCCGCCGAGCAGCACCGGGTGGACCGAGAGCCCGATCTCGTCGACCAGTCCCGCCTCGATCAGCGCGCTGCCGAGCTCGCCGCCGCCCATGACGACGATGTTCCCACCCGGCTCGCCCTTGAGCCGCCGCACGAACCCGGCCGCGTCGCCGCGCACCAGCTCCGTTCCTTCGGGCACCGAGTCCAGCGTCCGCGAGAAGACATAGGGCGTCACCCCCTTCAGTGCCGGCCCGCCGCCCATCCTCTGCGCGAATTCGAAGGTCCTGCGCCCCATCAGCATCGCATCGACGCCCCTGAAGCTCTCGGCGCTGATCTTCGCCGAATCGTCGCTCCAGCGCAGCCAGTCGATCGCCTCGCCGGGGCCCGCGAGGAACCCGTCGAGGCTCACCGCGCCGCCATAGGTCACCTTGCGCATCCTCTTGCTCCTCCTTCGCCCTTGTCACCCCTCCCGCACGATATCGAACCCCTCGTCCGGCCCCGGCGGCTCGAAATAGCGGGTGATGAGATCGAACTGCGCGTCCGTGACTCCGGCGAATTCGTGGGCGCCCTCGGCGTTGCGGCGCCGCAGCCGGGCGCGGCAGACCTCGTCCGGCACGTCCAGCCAGTGGAGCACGGCGCGCGCGCCGGCTTGCTCGGCAATGCCCTTCATCCAGGCGCGGGTCGCGACCGTGTTCGCCGGGAAATCGAGCACCACGTCCAGCCCCGCCCGAAGGAGGTCCGCCACATGCGGCCCCATCGCCGAGCGCAGCCGGGCGGAGACGCGCACGTAATCCGCCACCGCCTTCATCTCGTCGCCGAACAGGCGCTTCAGCCAGGCATCCTCGGCGATCGTCACCGTGCCGGGCGCCGCGCCGAGCCGGGCGCACAAGGTCGACTTGCCCGCCGCGATCTTGCCGCAGACCAGGTGCAGGATAGCCATCGCCGCGCCGCCTCCTCTCGCGCCTCTTTGCGTCGGCCCCGCCCGATGGCAAGCCCGGCGGCTTGCACGGCCGCGCGCATCTGTCAGTTTCGTAAGCTTGCTACACCTCGCCAGGAGACAGATCATGATCCGAGTCAGCGCCTTCAAATGGGTCCCGCCGTTCGCGCAGGGGCTGGTGCGCGACCTTCGCGTGCGATGGGCGCTGGAGGAAGCGGGCCTCTCCTACGAAACCCGCCTGATCGGCTTCAAAGAGCAAACCACCCCCGAATATCGCGCCCTCCAGCCGTTCGGCCAGGTCCCGGCCTATGAGGAGGAAGCGGACGGCGAGCGGCTCGCTTTGTTCGAATCCGGGGCGATCGTCCTCCACATCGCCGAGCGCAGCGAAACCCTGCTGCCGCGCGATCCGGCGGCCCGCGCCCGCGCCGTCCAGTGGATGTTCGCGGCGCTGAACTCGGTCGAGCAGCACGTCCAGGGCTTCGCCCTGGTCGTCGGCTTCTTCCGCGACGAGGAATGGGCGAAGCTGCGCCGCCCCTCCGCTCAGCAGATGGCGGAGAAAAGGCTGGACGATCTCGCCGCCCGGCTCGGGGAGCGCGAATGGCTGGACGGCGCGTTCACCGCGGGCGACCTCCTCATGGTCAGCGTGCTGCGCATCCTGCGCGAGACGGACCTCGTCGCCGCCCGCCCCTCGCTCGCCGCCTACCAGGCGCGCGGCGAGGCGCGCCCCGCCTTCCAGCGCGCGCTCGCCGCCCAGCTCGCCCCGTTCGAGGCGAATGCGCCGGCGCCGGACGGCGGATGATCAAACGTGGCCCTCCCAGTCCGCCCGCCGGATGCGGAAGAGGATGTCGCGCCGCCCGCGCCGCTCGACCGGACCCTCGCGCACCCCGCCGATCTTCTCCACCGCCCGCTGGGAGCGCAGGTTGTCCGGCCCCACGACGAAGACGACGCTCTCCACGAAGCGGAAGGCGTGGCCCAGCATCAGCCGCTTCATCTCGGCATTCCACGCGCCGCCCCAATGCGAGCGGGCGAGGAAGGTGTAGCCGATCTCGATCTCGCCTCGCTCCGGCCGATATTCGTGGAAGCGGGTCGATCCGATCACCCGCCCGTCGGCCCGGTCGACCACCGCGAACGCCCCGCCCGACGCCAGCGCGCCGTCGAAATAGTCCCGGAACACCGGCGCCTGCCACCGGTCCGAAGCCGGATGCTGCCGCCAGATCTCCGGGTCCGCGGCCGCCGCGTACAGCGCCTCGAAATCCGCCTCGCGAAGCGGCCGCAGCGTCAGCCGCTCGCCTTCCAGCACCGGCTGCAGCTCGAACCTCATCGCCGCCCCCTCCCCTTACATCCGGAACACCAGCCCCAGCGTCGCCAGGAGCGGGTAGAGCGACAGGAACAGGAGCAACACCGCCAGACTGGCCCTGCGTCCCGGCACGAGCATCAGCGCCACGGTCAGCACCACGAACAGCACGAAGGCGGCAAGATAGCTCAGCCCCACCGCGCCGAGCGCGAACTGGGCGCCGCGAGCGAGCACCTTGGAGACGAGGATGCCGCCCAGCACCTGCCGGCGGTGCGCGAAATAATAATCGTCGAGGTCCGGCCACTGGCCCGCATCGTCGGGGAAGACGAGGGTGGCGGAGAGGAAGTAGAGGCCGGTCACCACCATCGCGACCATCAGCGTCAGGTAATTGGCCGGGATGGCGTCGCGTATCGCCCAGGCGAGCGCCCAGAAGGCGCCGAGATCGAACATGACGAGCAGGCCGAGCAGCGGCGTCAGCCAGCCGAGGCGGACGCTTCGGCGCTGCTTCAGGGTACGCGCCAGGCCGGTCAGCAGCTCGGCCAGGCTCAGGCCGAGGAGCAGGCCGAACAGCGAGAAGACGAATTCGAACGCGCTCATGCCGCCGCCCCCCTTGCCCCACGCCGGGCCGACTATCTCGCGCCCGCCCCGGGATCGCAAGCCGGCGTCGCCGCGGGCGCTTCTCCGCCAAGCTCCGGCGCCGCCGCCAGGGCCGGCGCGCCACGTTCCCCGCTTGATCCAGGTTATGCCCGATATCCCCGTTATCCACAGGACGATTCCGCTTCCCCGACTCGGCGAAGCATGACAGCTTCCATTTGTGACGGGGCGCGGCCCTTCGGCAACGAAGAACGCGGCCCGACATCGCCGGAGCCGAGAAAAGGCTGGACCTGCAAGGGTTTGGACGGATCGGAGCCGAGGCGGGGCGAGCGAGGGGAAGAAGCGCGAGGCCGACGCGAAAGCGAAAGCCGAACCCACTTTTCCCGAACCGTCCGGCGGAACCGGAGCCCCCCGGGCGAAGGAACCGCGAAAGGCCCTCCCGGCCGAAGCTTGCTTCGAAAGGGACGGTCGAACGGGATGCCGAAAGAGGGTCAAACCTCGGCCGGCATTTCGAGGGAAACGGTCGAGCGATGCCGCAAGGCGGAGCGGATCGGGACCCGAAACGGGAACCGCAGCCAGGCCGAAAGGCGGAAGCGGTGGGACTCGAGGGAAGCCCGACGAAGCCGCAAGGCCGAGGGAGGCGACCCGACCGGGAAGCGGACGTCAGCGCAAGCTGTTCGGAGCGCCCCGCAGGGAACCGACCGGAGTAGCGATATTCTGGGGGAACCCTTAGGAACCGACCGGGGCCGCGAGGCCTCGGCCGGAACCTTCCGGGAGATCCTCGAAGCATTCTGCTTCAGGAAGGTTTCTCTCAGGGAAGGCAGCCACGCCCTCACCGGCACGGCATGCGGACCTTGGGACAGTGGGGGCCGGCGGCAACGCCGGCCCCCATTTCGCGTCCGCGGCAGGCGGATGCGCGTAAGCCGAGGCTCGGCGCCCTCCTCCTCGTTGCCGAGGGTGACGGGAGGCGACCGCCCCCCTACTCGTCGCGATGCAGATACCGGTCCGCGGCCGCGTTGGGGTCGGACATCGGCCTGGCGCTCGCGGTTGGCGCGACGGCCCGGCGTTGCGCGCTCTCCGCCTCCCAGCGCCGCTCCGCCACGGCGGCGCCCGGATCGCTGGCGGCCGTGCGGCTCTGGAAGGGGGCGCTGGCGACGTCGAACGGCACCAGCGGCCGCCCCGCCTCGATCTCCTTGACGTTCGACTCCATCCACTTGGCGAAGGCGGTATCGATCACGAAGTCGGGCACGTGCGACAATTCGTGGTGGCCGGCGGGGTCGAGCTGGTCGATCGCCGCCTTGTCGATGTCGAGATCAGCGGTCATGTGCGTTGCCGCCCCGCCCGCCTTCGGCGCGAAGTCCAGCTCCATGCGGACCACGCTCTTGCCGCCCATCAGCGCCTCCAGCACGATCGAGCGGCCCTCGACCTTCCTCACCCGGCTGGTGATGCTGCCGCCCGGCACGTCGGCCGCCGTGCTGACCTCGCCCGCGTCCGCCACCGCCGAGAAGGCGGAATAGACCGCCGTCGGCGACCTGGCGATGTCGCGCTCGTAATCCGCGCTCCGCCCGAAGCCGTGGGTGAGCGCCGCGCCGCCCGCGCCCACCGCCGCCACGCCGAACAAGATTGCCCGCATCCGATCCTCTCCCCCCAAAATCCCGGGGGAAAGGTTAGCGACGGTCCTGTTAAGTTAGGGTTGAGGCGCCCGCTTCGCCCGCACGCGCTCGGCGGCGTCGACCCCGCGCCGGGCCAGCACCATCGCGAGCAGGCTGAAATGCCAGTAGCCCGGCAGCAGGAAGACGATTCCGAAGGACAGCGCGGCGCCGATCAGGGTGGCGAGGCTGCGGCGTCGCACATAGAGCGCCTCCGGGCTGCGCGCCGTCTTCTCGCCCGCCATTTCGGGACCGGTGGCGAGCCGCACCACCCCGTAGCTCAGCAGCGCGGTCACCGTCAGCGCGCCGCAATAGACGATCCAGGGAAGCTGGCTGCGGATGTTGGAGCTCATGAACGCCGTCACCCAGGGCATCAGCGCGATGCAGCCGAGCAGCATCATGTTCCAGGCCAGCACCTTCGGGCGGTAGTGGACCGTGCAGGCGAAAGCGCGGTGGTGCGTCACCCAGAACATGCCGATGACGGCGAAGCTGACGATGTAGCCGAAGAGGCTCGGGATGAGCGCATCCAGCGGGGCTCCGAATGCGGCGGCGGGCGAGCCTTTCGGCAGGTGCGGGACGCCGACTTCCAGCACCAGCAAAGTGATGGCGATCGCGAAGACCGCATCCGAGAAGAAGACCAGCCGCTCCAGCGTATGGTCCGTTTTCGCCGGCATCCCCTGTCCCCCCGGCAGCGTGTCGCGCCGCGGTCACACTATTGCGCCGATCGCCCCTGTCCAGCCGCGGCGCCGCATTAATTATCTGTCATCGCGGAGCCAAAGCGGACGGCGATCATTGGGGGCCGGATGGATCACCGCCACGCCATTGCCTATGTCGTCCTGTTGCTGACGATCGTCGGGCTCGCCGTCGCCTGGCTGCGCGCCACGCGCGACCGGCGCGCCTCGCGCCGGGCGGCGATCCGCCACCGCCGCGAGCGCCGGGCCGCGCGGGCGGAGAGCGACGCCTGATCCACACAATTGCATTCGCGCGGGGAGAGGATTAGGCGGCTGCCTTTCCCCCCGGCGACGAGAGGCGCCCCATGTCCAGCCAGCTCGATTTCTACCGCGCCCGCGCGCTCGAAGCGCACGCCGATGCGGAGGCGGCGAGCCTGGCGAACGTGCGCGACCGCTGCCTGCGCGCCGCCGCGGCGTGGGAAGCGATGGCCGCCCGCGCCGAGCGCAGCGACACCAACCGCGCCCGCATCGAGGCGGAGAAAGCCGCCGGCGCCGCCAGCCTCGCTTAGGATCGTCTCAGGCCGAGTCAGCCTCCGGCCTGACTCGCGGTCTCTCCCTTGTTCAGGGGCAGCCCATTCCCCGCGTCAGGCGCGGCCCTCGCCGCCGGGGCCGGACGTTCCGCGCGGGGTTCCCGCCGTCGCGCCGCCGCCGCCGAGATCGCCTTTGTCGCCGGGGGTGCCGGAGCCGATTTCGCCGCGGCCCGCGCCCGCGCCGACCGTCTCGCCGCCGGCCGGACCGGCGGCCGGGCGCTCGGCGCCGGGCTCGCGGGCGGCGACCGCGTCGGCGAGGCTGCCCGGCGCCTCGCCGAGCGCCGCCGCCTCCGCCACGACGCCGCCGTCCTTGCCGCCGAGGCTGCCGCCGCTCGCTCCGGACGGCGAATCGCCGCCGAGCAGGTCCCCGGCCACGCCGCCGGCGGTGCCGCCGGTACCGGAGAGCGTGCCGCCGGACGGCTCGCCCGCGCCGGCCGAGGTGCCGCCGCCCGACGAGCCGCCGGCGCCGCCCAGATCCTCTTTGTCGCGGCCCGCCAGCGCCGCTTCGTTCAGCCCGCCTTGGCTGTCGCGATCTTCAGCCATCGCCATGTCCCTTACCGCAGCCTTTCGGAGTCGCGGCTGCTGCCGCCCGGGTGGCGCTGGCCGCCTTCGCCGGGCGCGGCGGGCTCCGCTTCCGGGGCCGAGGCGCCGCCGCCCACCGGCCCGTCCTGCGGACCGCCGGCGCCGAGGCCGCCTTTGCTGTCGTCGCGCTCGCCGGCCTGCTTGCCCATAGCCTTCTCCTTTCGCGCAAAGGAGAACAGCCGCCCTACCGGCTCGTTCCCGCGGGCCGCTTCCGCGCGTCGCGGAGAGCCGCGCGTCCGCCGCAAACCACCGGCCCTCCTGCTCAGTCGACGACGATCTCGCCGGTCATCCCGAACATCTTGTGGAAGGCGTGGGTGCATTTCAGCGGATAGCGGCCGGCCTTCGGCACGAGCGCGACGTCGTGGCTCTCACGGCCGCCGAAATCGACGCTGCCGTCGTCAATCTGGGCGCGGTCCTGCGCCCGCACCTGCGCCGCGGCGAAGAAAGCGGGGGCATAGAAATCGTGCCCGCCCGACGCGGTGTTGACGAGGTGGAGCACCACCGGCTGCCCAGCGCGCAGGTGGATGACCTTGGGCGCGTAGGAGAAATTGGCGAGGCGCACCTCCACCCGCTGGGCGTGGCTCCAGTCCTGCGCGAGCGCGGGCGTGGCGAAGGCGGCGGCCGCCGTGGCGGCGGCGGCAAGAGCGAGGCGGGTCCGGTCCATGGCATCCTCCTGGAACGGCGAGGATAGCACTCGCCTCAGCCTTCCACCACTATCTCGGCGGTCAATGAATTGGCGATGAAGCAGCGCTCGTGCGCCTCATGGTGGAGCCGCGCCAAAGTCTCCGCCTCGGGGGGCTCCCCGGCAAAACCGAGCCGCGGCCGCAGCACGATGCGGGTGATGGCGATCTTCCCGCCCGCATTCTTGCCGAGCGTCCCGCGCGCCTCGTCGACATAGCTCGCCACGTCGAGGCCGGCGTCCTTCGCCAGGTGCAGGAACCAGAGCATGTGGCAGGAGGAGGTGGCCGCGACCAGGGCCTCCTCCGGATCGAGCCCCGCCGGGTCGGAGAAGGGCAGAGGCACGCTCAGCGGCGAGGAGGATGCGGGCACGACCGCGCCGCCGTCGAAGCGCCAGCTATGCGCCCGGCTGTACGTGCCGTCGCGGAAGCCGCCGGACGAGCGCCACTCCACGATAGCCCCGTATTCCGGCACGTCACGCCGCCGCCTTGGCGAGGAAGGCGCGGTCGCGCTCCAGCCAGGGCGCGAAGCTCGGCCGCGCCAGCATCGCAGCGACATAGGCTTCGAGCCTGGGATAACGCCCGGCGTCGATCGCCACGTCCATGTAGCCGAAATTGGCGAAGGGCGCGGCGACCGCGATGTCGGCCAGGGTGATCGCGTCGCCGACCAGGAAGCCGCCGCGCTCCGGCGCTACCCGCTCCAGATAATCGAGGATGGGCGGCAGCTCCTCCGCCTCCGCCTTGTCGGCGATGGCGAGATCGCCAGGCCGGCCGAGGAAGCGCGGCGCCACCACGCGGTTGAAGAACATCTTCGCGCCGCACGCCATCAGGATGGTGTCGGCGAACTCGTCGTACCAGATCGTCCGCGCCCGTGCCCGCGGCTCCGCCGGGATCAGCGCCGGCTCCGGATATTTGGCCTCCAGATAGTGAACGATGGCCGAGGAATCGCAGATCTTGAAGTCGCCGTCCTGCAAGCCCGGAATCTTGCGGAACGGGCTCGCCTCGAGGAAGTCGGGATCGGTGGCGCCGAGGCCGATCGGCTTGTGCTCCAGCTCGATGCCCTTTTCGGCGCCGAAGACCAGCACCTTGCGCACGAACGGCGACACGGACGAGCCGAAGACGATCATGGCAGCCTCCCCTTTTGGTTTCACCGCAAAACCTATCTTCGCTATCCCGTCAGCGCAAGCGGCCGAACCGGAGACCGATCCACAGCGTGCGCGGCGTCGCGCGCTCGACGATGCCGTCGCCGCTGATCCCCGCCACGACGCGCCGGTCGGTGATATTCTCCGCCCGCGCCTCGATCGCGACGTGCTTCGCGAGCGGCACCACCGCGCCCGCATCGAACGTGAAGGCACCCGGCAGCTTCTGGCGGTTGAGATCGTCTTCAAACTGGGAGCCGACGTAGCGGGCCGTCACGAAGGTTTCCGCGCGCCCCTGCCGCCATACGAGGGTCGAGGCGAAGGTCTGCCGCGGCGTCTGGGCCGGCCGCAGTCCGTCGAGCGGCGCCGCCGTCCCGCTCGCCTCGACCCGAGCGTCGACGAGGGACCAGCCGCCCGACAGGGTCCAGGCGCCCCGCTCCACCCGCGCGTCCAGCTCGATCCCCTTGACCGCGATCGCGTCCAGATTGCCGCGCCGGCGGTAGACGCCGCCGGCGGCGACGAAGCCGACGCCCGGAAAGGTGCCCGGCCCCTTGCCCAGCGTCACGTTGGCGATGGCGTTCTCGAGCCGGTTGGCGAAGAGCGTGGCGCCGATCCGCACGCGCCGTTCGGGCCGCCATTCCAGCCCCGCCTCCGCCCCCTTCAGCCGCTCCGGCGCTAGGGCCGGATTGGCCGCGGTCGCATCGGTGCCGGCGCGGAACGGGCGGTAGAGCTCGTTGAGCGTCGGCAGCCGCCAGCCGAGATAGGCGGCGGCGCGCAGCGTCAGGCCCCCGGCCGGGCGCCACGCCACCCCGGCCCGGCCGGTCGGCCGCCAGCCGGAGCGATCGGCATAGGCCTCGTCCGTGACGAGCGCCTGGGTCGCCAGCACCCGCTCCCGCAGCTGCCCGTCGGTTATCGCCCAGCGGTCGATGCGGCCGCCCAGGGTCAGGGTGAGCGCCTCGCTGCGCCAGGCGCCTTCCGCGAACGCGCCGAGGGTCAGAGTCCGCCCGCCCGCCACGCGGCCGCGGGTCGGCTGGCCCGCCACGTAGGTGAAGAGCTCGCGAGTCACGCCTTGGGTCTGCCGCGCGTCGCCGCCGGCCCTCAGCTCCAGCGCCCGCCCCAGATCGGGCCGCCATTCGACTCGCGCGCCGAGCCCGATGGAGGGGACGCTATATTGCTCCGAGGCGCGAATTACCGCCGTCCGGCCGGCATTGACGCTGGCGAAGCTGTTGAAGAAATCGCGGGTCTGGACGTAGGCGAGCGCACTCCACCGGCGCCCCACCAGCCTGAGCGCGGCGTCGGCGCCCGTGGTCGAGATGCCGCTCAGCGCCGTCCCCCGCTCCCGCGCGTCGTAGAAAGCGAGGCCGCTCGCCTGCAGCTCGACCCCGCCCGGCAGCGGCGCCACCGCGCGCGCGGCGACGCTCGCCTGCTCGTAGGGCGAGGTCCGGTCCACCGGCCCCCTTTGCTCGCGCACGACCGGCACGAACCCGTCGCCGCGGGCATAAGCGGCGGAGAGGGTGAGGAAGCCGCTGCCCAGCGCCGCGCCGAGGCCGGCATGGCCGTCGAGGCTGTCGCGGCTGCCATAAGCGACGCCGCCCCAGGCCCCGCTGAGCGCCGCGGGCGAAGCGCTTTCCAGCTCGATCGTGCCGGCGAGCGCCCCCGGCCCGTTGGCGCCGGAGCCGCCGCCCCGAGTCACGCGCACCGCCCCGAGCCGCCGCGGGTCGTAGGCCGGCCAGCTCACCCAGCCGCCGAACGGGTCGGTCTGCGGCACGCCGTCGAGGAGGAGGAGCGCGCGGCTCGACGCATTGCCGCCGAGCGCCCGCAGGGTCGCGCCCTGGCTGGTCGGGTTGGCGGTCCGCGCGTCGGAGCGGCGGAAGAGCTGGAAGCCGGGCACGTCGCGCAGCACGTCCTCGAGCCGCTGCGCCGTCTCGAGCCGTTCGCGCGGCAGCGTGACGAAGTCGAACACCTCCTCGCCGGCGGCGGGATCGAGGCCGCGGCCGGTGACGACGATCTCCTGCGCCGCCGCGGGTGCGGCGAGGAGGAGAAAGGGCAAAGCGAGCCGGCGCACGAGGGCCGCTGTAGGCGGGCGAGCCGCAACAAAAAACCCTCTCCCGAGGGGAGAGGGTAAGGTGTGCCGCGCCAGCCCCTCCCTGGACGCAGGGAGGGGAGGATTATTACCGCCCGGAAGCGCGGCGCCTGGCTCGGTTGGTCCTCGGCGCGCCCGCAGAGCCGAAATTCGGCCTGCGGCTCGTCGGCCGCCGCACGCGGCTGCGATCCTCGCTGCGCTCGTCCCGGCGCTGCTCGTGGACGGGCACCGCCGGGCGCGCCGCCTTGATCCGCGCCGCCTCGTGGACGAAATTGTCGGGCAGCGGCACCGGCTGGATCGGCTGCCGGGTCAATCGCTCGATGCCCTTCAGATAGGCCCGCTCGTCGTCCCCGCAATAAGCGATGGCGACGCCCGCCGCCCCGGCGCGCGCGGTACGGCCGATACGGTGGACATATTGCTCCGACACGTTGGGCAAATCGAAGTTGATGACGTGGCTGACGCCCGAGACGTCGATGCCGCGCGCGGCGATGTCGGTCGCGATCAGGATCTTGACCTTGCCCGCCTTGAACTCGGCCAGCGCGCGCTCGCGCTG
The DNA here is from genome assembly GCA_036403015.1 of Allosphingosinicella sp. GTDB lineage: Bacteria > Pseudomonadota > Alphaproteobacteria > Sphingomonadales > Sphingomonadaceae > Allosphingosinicella. The sequence goes on along the minus strand of DASWRU010000088.1, from coordinate 6,556 downwards.
CGGCTGGCTCTTGTTGCCGTGGATGGCGTTGGCGGGAATGCCGGCATGGCCCAATTGCTTCACGATCCGGTCGGCACCGTGCTTGGTGCGGCTGAAGATCAGCACGCGGTCCATCGAGCCCTTCTCGCCGAAGCCGACGCGCAGCATCATGGTGAGCAGGGCCGGCTTCTCCGCCTGCTGGACGAAGGTCACGTACTGCTCGACCCGCTCCACCGTCGAGGCGACCGGAGTCACCGCCACCTGCGCCGGATCGGTGAGGAAGCGGTCGGCCAGCTCCTTGATCGCCTTGGGCATGGTCGCCGAGAAGAACAGGCTCTGCCGCCGCTCCGGGAGCAATTTCACGATCTGCTTCAGCGCATGGATGAAGCCGAGGTCGAGCATCTGGTCGGCCTCGTCGAGGACGAGGATCTCGACCCCGCGAAGCATCAGATAGCCCTGCTCGATGAGGTCGATAAGGCGGCCCGGCGTGGCGACGAGCACATCGACGCCGCGCGACAGGGTCTGGCGGTCCTTGCCGACGGAGGTGCCGCCGAACACGGTCGCCACGCTGAGGTGGGAGAAATGCGAATAGCCGCGCGCGCTCTCGGCGATCTGCGAGGCGAGCTCGCGGGTCGGCGCAAGCACCAGCATCCGGCAGGTGCGTGGCTGCGGCCGCTTGTTGGACGCGGTCAGGCGGTCGATCGACGGAAGCATGAAGGCCGCGGTCTTGCCGGTGCCGGTCTGCGCGATGCCGAGCAGGTCGCGGCCCTTCAACAGGATCGGGATCGCCTGCTCCTGGATCGGCGTCGACTTGGTGTATTCCTTCAGCGCGAGCGCCTGGAGGACGGGCTGCGACAGCCCGAGATTTTCGAATGACATGTGTAGACTCACTAGTGAGCGGCGCCCCGCACAGCCCAAATGGCGCGCGGAAACGCAGCGGGTTATGGGACCCCACAAAATGTTACTTTTGTGGGAACCCTTCTGCCAACCCGCGTGAAAAGGGAAAGCCTTGGAAATTACGAAGCGGAGCCGGGGCGCATGTGCGCCTGTTCACGCTGCAATGGCGCTTCGCTGAAGGGCATGTAGGGAGCCCCGGTTAACAAATCAACCGCAGTCGGCCCTTGCGGTCCGATTGTGGGGCAGGGTGGACTCGCCGGAGCCGACTCCCCGTGGTAGGGAATCGCCACGGGTGCCGTCGCGTCGGGGGACACATGAACGACGAGACCAATAAGCAATATTCGACAGTTCTTCAGGTCGCCGTTTTATCGTTTTTAGTAAGCGTCGGCGTGGTTGTCGCGATAGCTTATCTCTTCCCGTTGCCGCGGGAAGTTCACCTCTATGCCGCTAACATCGCAGTCGCGGTAGTTACAGCCTATATCTTCGGCTGTGGGCTCGCCTACTCGGAACACTCAGAATCGCGTCGCCGGTCCGACTCGGGATTTCTGGTGAGGCCACTTCCGGCGGTTTTGGTCGTCCTTGTGCCGTGCGTCCTGAATTTTCTTTATCAGGCGAGCATCTATTTGTCAGATCCGGCTCTCTACGCGGCTAATCGGCTCGCGGCGCTTGCTTGCATGGCCATTTTGCTGCTCAGCCTCGTCGGCATCGCCGTTTCGGCGCCGCTCTCGGCCAGGGAAACAGTGACTGAGTATGTCACGATACCCGTTACCATCCTGTCTCTCGTGGTCGTGCTAGGCAGCGACCGGGCGCTCGGTTACCTCTCCGATATCGTGCCCCGGCAACTGGCCGACCTCAACCTCACACTCCGCAATGTCGTCGCCGGCGTGCTCGGCCTGTCGCTCTTCCTCGACTTCGTGCTGCTGTGGTTCCGGCGCGGCTCCGAATTCTCCGGCATTGTGCGCAATTTCCAGGCGATGACGCCGCACCGCGCCAACGGGGAGGTGATCGACCAGAGCCGCGGCCCGCTGACGGCGCCAGACGCCTTGCGACTGGCAGTTTTTCATACCTTGCGTTACCCGAGGCTGGTCGTCGTGATCGTGGGGAAGTTCCTGATCATCCTCATTCAATCGGCGGTACGATCGATCCAGGGATTGCTATTCACTCGCCGTTTTCTCCTCGGGCTTTTGTTCAGCGCGCTGATCCTCACCTCGCTCGCCCTCCAGAACGGCTCGCCCCTGTTTCTTTCGGCGCTCGCGACCACCGTGTCGGGCAACGCCGCCAACGCACAGGTCCTGCTTCTCGGCGCCCTCTACGCGGCATGGACGGCCACCCTCCTCTTTTCCTACGCATGGCTCTGCTATGCGCATTGCCGCGGCCTCGCCGCCTCATGGCTGCTCGTTTTCTCGCTCTGCCTTTGCGGCCTTTGGCTCGCGTCCCTTGTCCTCCATGTCGCGGTGGCGCTGGGCTGGCTTCCGGCCCCGGGCTTCGCCTTCAGCCGCGCTAATCCCTTCTTCTGGTGCGTGGCTCTGATCGGCGCGATCGGCGTCGCGATCGGCGGGCGCCGCCTGTGGACTGGCGAGCTCCCACCCGCGCATCCCGAACAACCTGCCCCGGGAGCGGGCGGATCGTCGCCATCGATAGGAAAGACGGTGCTGCTCAGGCGCTGATGCCTGGAGCATTGGTCGCTTAGATTGAATCGTTATCCCAGACCCTTCGACAGGCTCGATCCGGGATCCACCTTCTTCAAGCCTTTGAAGAAAGGACAAAAGGTGGATGCCGGATCAAGGCCGGCATGACGAATGTGCAACCTCACTTCAGCGTGCTGTACCCGCACTGCGCCCGGTGGAGCAGCTTATGGTCGGCGAGGACCAGCGCCACCATCGCCTCGACTACGGGCGCCCCGCGAATGCCGACGCAGGGGTCGTGGCGGCCCTTCACGCCGAGCGCGGCGACCGAGGACGTGGGCTTGAACCCCGCTCGGACGATGATCTGCTCCCCCGTCGAGATGCCGCCGGTGATGCCGCCGGCGAGAGCCGGATCGGCATTGTCCTCGCCGCGCAGCCGGGCGGCCTCGAAGCCGGCGCCGATCTCGACCGCCTTCACCGCGTTGATCGACATCAGAGCGCCCGCCAGCTCGGCGTCGAGCTTGGCATAGACCGGGGCGCCCCAGCCGGCCGCGACGCCGTCCGCCGTGCATTCGATGAGCGCGCCGAGCGAGCTTCCCGCGGAGCGCGCCTCGTCGAGCATCGCCTCCCACCGAGCCTCGTCCGCCGAGCCGCCGATCGCGGCGACGCGGGCGGCGATCCGCACCTCCGGGATGACCAGCCGCGCGATCGCGCCCGCCGCCACCCGCGCGGCGGTCTCGCGCGCCGAGGCGCGGCCGCCCCCACGCGGGTCGCGCAGACCGTATTTCGCCTGGTAGGCGGCGTCGGCGTGGCCGGCGCGGGGGAGCAGGTCGGCATAGTCCCTTGGGCGCGCGTCGACATTGTCGATGACGAGGCTGATCGGCGTGCCGGTGGTGCGGCCTTCGTAGGTGCCGGAGAGGATTCGGACCCGGTCCGCCTCCTGGCGGGGCGAGGTGTGCCTGGAGAGGCCCGGCCGGCGGCGGTCGAGCCAGGGCTGGATGTCGGCCTCGCTCAGCGGGAGCCCCGGCGGGCAGCCGTCCACCACCGCGCCGATGGCCGGACCGTGGCTCTCGCCCCAGGTGGTGAAGCGCAAGACGTGGCCGAAGCTGTTGTGGCTCATCGGACCCTCTCGCCTTCAGGGAGAGGGAGGGGCCCGCCCGCCGCAGGCGGGTGGGAGGGTGAGGGCACGCGCTCTTCGAGGACGGCCCGGATGGCAATCAGCACACTTTCGAGTTCTTCGATGACCTGATTGTTCCAGAAGCGGAGAACCCGATACCCCTCGCGCTTCAGATAGGCCGTCCGATCGATGTCGTACCGGGTGCGCTCCGCGTGCTGAGCCCCGTCTACCTCGACGATCAGCTTCGCTTCCCAGCAGTAGAAATCGGCGATGAACGGTCCCACCCCAACCTGCCGCTTGAACTTGAAGCCGGCCAGCCTGCGGCCGCGAAGCCGTGTCCACAGGAGCGCTTCCGCGGGCGTCATCGCGTGGCGCAACTGCCGCACTCGGGCCAAAGCTTCAGTGCCGTCGACTTTCCTCACGAGCGTGCCCTCACCCTCCCAAAGCTGCCGCTTTGGGTCCCTCCCTCCCTGAACGGGAGAGGGGTCAATTGTCACGTCGTCGCGATATCCGGCGCGTCCTCGGCCTTCATGCCGATGACGTTGTAGCCGGCGTCGACATGGTGGATCTCGCCGGTCACGCCCGCCGCAAGATCGGAGAGCAGATAGAGGCCGGCGCCGCCGACATCCTCGATGGTGACGTTGCGGCGGAGCGGCGAATTATATTCGTTCCACTTGAGGATGTAGCGGAAGTCGCCGATGCCGCTCGCCGCCAGAGTCTTGATCGGGCCCGCGGAGATGGCGTTCACGCGGATGTTCTCGGGGCCGAGGTCCATGGCGAGATATTTGACGCTGGTCTCGAGCGCGGCCTTGGCGAGCCCCATGACGTTGTAGTGCGGGATCACCTTCTCGGCGCCGTAATAGGACAGAGTGAGGAGGCTGCCCCCGTCCGGCATCATCGCCCGCGCCCGCTTCGCGACGGCGGTGAAGCTGTAGGCGGAGATGTTCATCGACATCAGGAAATTGTCGAGGCTGGTGTCGACATATTTACCGCGGAGCTCGTTCTTGTCGGAAAAGCCGATGGCGTGGACCACGAAGTCGATCGTCTCCCACCGCGCCTTCAGCGCCTCGAACGTCCGGTCGAGGTCGGCCATGTCCGCCACATCGCAGGGGATGAGGAAGTCGGAGCCAACCTCCTGGGCGAGCGGGCCGACGCGCTTCTGCAGCGCCTCGCCCTGGTAGGAGAAAGCGAGCTCGGCCCCCTGCTCGGCAAGCCTCCTCGCAATCCCCCACGCCAGCGACTTGTCGTTGGCCAAGCCCATGATGAGGCCCCTCTTGCCCGCCATCAAACCGGTCATGTCGGTTCCCCTTCCGCCGCCGCAACGGCCTCCGCCGCGGCGACGACCTTCTTCGCTTCCTTTACCGTCGGCTCCGGCGGTTCCGCCAGCGCCGCGTTCAGCTGTGCGCCGATAACCACGCCGAGACCGATCACGAAGAAGAAAATCAGGGCGATGATGACTCCGGCGAGGCTGCCATAAGTGAGGTCGTAACCGCCCAGGCTGGCGAGCACGACCGGCATCAGCGCCGTCGTGCCGAGCCACCAGATCGTGACGAACGCCGCGCCGGGCCATTTGCGGCACTGGATTCTGCGATAGCGCCGCGGGGTCAGCGAGATGAAGATGAAGTAGACCGACCCGAACAGCACCAGCCCCGGCACGATCCGGAAGAGGGCGAGGAGGCCGAGCACGTCGTCGGCATAAGGCAGCGCCGTGCGGATGAACTGCTCGACCGAGGAGAGCAGGATCGAGGCGCTGAACGAGATCAGCATCAATATGACCGACGCGACGATCAGCCCGATCGAGCCGAGCCGATATTCCCAGAACGGCGCCCCGGCGGTGACTCCATAAGCCCGGCGCAAGATGTCGCGGATGGTCTCGATGAAGCTCCCCGTCGTCCACAGCCCGACCAGCCCGCCGAGCCAGAGCAGGCCGCCGGAGCGCGCCTGCAGGACGTCGGAGATCGGCTTCCTCAGCACGTCGGCGACGTTGGGGGGCATGGTATGGAGCAAGGCGGCGACCGCCTGCATGCCGCCATGGCTCTGGCCGAACAGCCGCGCCACCGCCGCGGCGACGATGACGAAGGGGAACACCGTCATCAGCGCGAGATAGGCGAGGTTGCCGGCGTGGATGAAGCCGTCCGTATAGACGCCGACCGCGACCCGCTTCAGCACTTCGAACGGATATTGGCCCGGCCGCATGCCGTGGCGGATCCTGCCGAACCGCGCCTTCGCCTTGGCGAGCCGCTTGCGCCTGGCTTCGGGGGATTCGGGGGAGATGGTCGGCTGCACGACCCTCTAGACGCCCAGGGGCGCCCGCGGGTTGCCTCTGCCCTTCCCGCTCCAGCCCTCGACGAAGCGGAGCAGCTCCGGATCGTCGCCCGGCACGTCGACCATCAGGGTGACGAGCTGGTCGGCGCGCCGGCCATCCTTGGCGGTGAAGCCCTTGCCCTTCAGCCGAAGCGTCTTGCCGGAGGTCGAGCCCGCCGGCACGCTCAGCATCACCGGCCCGTCGACCGTCGGCACCCTGACCTTGGCGCCGAGCAGGGCCTCGTCGAGCGAGACGGGCAGATCGAGGCGGATATGGTCGCCGTCGCGGACGAAGAAGCGGTGGGGCTGGATCGAGATGGTGACGATCGCGTCGCCGTCGCCGCCGGGTCCGGGCTGGCCCTGGCCGGCAAGGCGGATCCGGGTCCCCTCCTCGACCCCCTTGGGAAGCTTGATCGAGATGGTTTTGCCGCCCTGGAGCGTCACCCTTTGCTCCCTGAGCGCCGCCGCGTCCTCGAACGGCACCGGCAGCCGATAGGCGATGTCGGCGCCCTTTTGCGGCGGCGCGCGCCGGCCGCCGCCGAAGCCGCCAAAGCCTCCGAAGCCGCCGCCGCCGCGCTTCGGCTGCGCGTTGCCGAACAGGCCTTCGAAAATGTCCGAAAGATCGACCTCCTCC
>DASWRU010000087.1:0-23206 GCA_036403015.1 Allosphingosinicella sp. | reverse complement strand
TCTCAAGGACGATGCCAAGCTCGACGATTATCTCGTCGAGGCGGGCATTGGCGGCCATGTCCTCGAAACGGCACAGGGGCCGCGCTCGGGCGAGGACCTGCGCTCGCTGGCCGAGCATGCGCGGCGCATGCGCAGCCTGATGCGCTACGTTCCGCGCCGTTATGATCCGGCCCTCATCGAAGCGCTGGCGCTGGCCGGCGCGCTCGATCCGGACCTGCGCGCCGGCCAGCGCGCCGCCGCCATCGCCCGTGCCGCCGATTGGCTGCAGGCGGGCGACGAGGACGCGCAATGGACCGGCGAGAGGGGCGCGGACGGCGATTATGTGCTTCGCCGCCTGTGGCGCGGAGTCACCGACCACCATGTCGTCGACCACAAGTTCGTGGCTTCGGCCGAAGCGCGGAAACTCCATAGTCTGGCGACCGAGCAGGCGGCGGCCTATGCGAGCCAGTCCCGGCTGGTGAGGCTGAAGAGCGCCGCGGCCGCGCCCGCGGGCGCCCATCAAACGACTACTTCGATGGGAAGCCTGGCCGCCGAGGAGGAGCCGGAGCAGGAGGAGAACACTCCCGGCGCCGCTCTCGACGCCGGCGCCGAGCGCGCCGCGGAGCGGGCGGCCGATCCCAGGGGCGTGCTGGTGCGCCGCCCGTCGGAGCTGCTGGACGCGATCCTCGCCGCCGGCCGCAAGGGCCTCGCCGTCCAGCGCTACAAGGGTCTCGGCGAGATGAACGCCGACCAGCTCTGGGAAACCACCCTCGATCCCGACAACCGCTCGCTGCTGCGGGTCGAGGTCGCTCAGGCCGACGTCGCCGACGAGATCTTCACCCGCCTGATGGGCGACGTCGTCGAGCCGCGCCGCGAGTTCATCCAGGAGAATGCGCTCAACGTCGCCAATCTCGACGTCTGACGGACTTCCGCGGCTTCGTCGCTCGGTGTGGCGGCGCTTCGCGCTGCGGTTCCGCTCCCGCCGAAATCAGGATCGGCAGGCTCATCCGGCCTGGAAAGATCCCCGTCCCGGCTGGCCCGGCTTCAGGTGCCGATCACCGTCAGCACCGGCTCTGTCTCCTGCATCGGCTTCAGGAAGCCGGCGCTGGCGAAGCCGCTCACGTGGGTGCCGTTCAGAATAGTCGCGACGTGGCGGAAGCCGTTGACCGTCGCCTCGTCCATCGCCTGCACGATCTGGCCGTCCGGCAGGCTCGCGACGATGTTGTTCGGCGCGACGGCCGCGCTGCTGCGCAGCCGCAGGGTGCTTCCGCCCGTCTCGACCCGGAGGCTCTCACCGGGCGCGCCGTCGGCAGGGACCGGCTCCGCCACGATCATTGCGGCGGGCGCCGGCGCGGGCACGCTGCGCGCCAAAGCGAGGAAGTCGGCGAACCGCTCGCCATAGAATTTCGTGCCGTCGAAGAAGCCCTGCTTGAGGCCCCTCTCGGGCCTGAAGCGGCCGGTATTGTAGGCGATCGCCACCGCCGCCATCTCGAGATCGCTGAGGTGCGTCTTGGCGCCGAAGCCGATCTTCGTGCGGGCCGCCTGAAGCTCATGAAGACATTTGCCGAGGCTGTCGGCGAAATGGATGTAGCGCCGCTGCAGAAAATAGTCGGGGTCCGTCCTGAAGAACTGGATGTCGAATTGGAAAATGCCGTAGCCGTGGCAGAACTTGTTCGGATTGGAGACCGGGAAGCCCGGTATGTGCTGGGCCATGTCGACCAGGGCGGCCCGCGCGATGTCGAACATCGCCTGGCCGTGCGGCGCCGCGATCAGCTCCGCCTTCGTCTTCGGAAAGGCCGAGCGGTTGGGGGCGTCCAGCGTATCGCCGACGCACAGCTCGAGGATGCGTTCGACCGACATGCTCTTGTGCCGCAACACGCTCCATATGTGTCCCGTCTCCTGGCAGGCGATCGCCGTCACCATGTCGAGATCGAAGGGCGTTCCCGCGACGGCCGTGTTTACCGCCGCCTGGAATTGGGTCTTGAACCACAGGATGTCGCTTGCATTCGGCATTTCCGTCTCCCCGGTCAATGGTGCCGCCGCCGGCCCCGCGATGCGGCGCATCAAGTCGTGGAATTTTCCGAGGCCGCCTTTTCGCTTTTGTCGCTCCGAGTCGTTCGGCCCGATCATCTGCCTGCACGAAGTCCAGTTCAAGCTCATAGGAGAGTTGGGGACTCACGCACAGCTTAACCTAGGTAAATGTCATCTGGTGGCCAGCGGGATGCGAAGGCGAATATCTTGTCGAATCGCAGCCGCTTACCGGTAGCGACTGTAGCGTTCCGGCTTGACTCGCGCCTGACTGAGGCAGAGCCTTTGCCGGACGAGTCATTCGTCTTAAGCTCGTCCTTTGATGGCGAGCTCAGCGCGAAGGTGCAGGGGCAGCGGTCGCCGCGCCGATGGGGGGAGAGGTCGTGAACGTGAGCCCATATCTTGTGTGGTCCTTTCTGGCCGCCATCCTCGCGCCGCTGTCGCTGATCGCGACGCGCAACGAGCTTCGTAAGGTCCGCTACAGGCTGGTCGAAGAGCTTCGGGTCAACCTGTTCAAGGACGATCCCGATCTGCCGCAGCTGGAGCTGGCCGCCGCCCGCTACCGGTCCGAGAGCGACGCGGCCGGCGAGACACGCCAGGCGGCGGGACGGATCTGGACCGGCGCTTTGATCTTCAGCAGCCTCAGCTTCGCCGGCTTCTCGCTGCTGTTCGTCCCGACTTCGCAGCTTCTCGCCAACGTCCCCGCTTTTCCGAAGATCACGATGGCGCTTCTCTGGTCCCCCGCCTACGAGGCCGGCCCGCTGGGGTCCGCCGTCCTCTCCGAGCTGGCGCGGACGGTGACCGTGGTGGGCGTCGCCTTCCTCGGCGGCTACGTCTTCCAGATCCGATATCTGGTCCGAGCGACGCTCAATCAGGAGCTCGGCGCGCTCGCCTTCGTGCGGGGGACGCTGAATGTCTTCCAGGGCATGATCGTCGCGCTCATCGCCTATCGGATCGAGGTGGCGCTGCTCGACGGCCCGCTCACCGCCGGCACGGCCGCCGCCGCCTCCGGCCCGGTCGCGTTCGCGACCTCGATTTCGGTGGCGTTCGTCCTCGGCCTCTATCCCAATCTCGGGCTCAACCGGATCGCGAAGGTCGCCAAGCTGCGGCGCAAGGACGTCGACGAGGCGGCGCTCAGCGCATCGAAGGTCGTGCCGCTCGAGGTGATCGAGGGGATCGACGCCGAAACCGCCTATCGGCTCGAGGAGAACAATCTCTACGACGTCCAGAACCTCGCCACGGTCAACCCGATCTCGCTTTACGCCGAGACGCCCTATCCGCTGCTCGAGATATTCGACTGGGTGCTGCAGGCGCAGCTTTGCGCCAATGTCGGCACGCCGGCCTTCATCGCGCTCAGGGGTCACAAGATCCGGACGATCTTCGATCTCGAGCGGGCCGTGCTGGCGGCCGGCGCGCCCGCCGATTATGTGAAGGCGATCGGCGCGGTAATGTTCGCCGATGCCTCGCCCGTCTTCCGGACGCGGGTAGGCCTCCCCGCCACCGAGGACGCGGTGCCCGTCGCCGGGGCCGAGATCAGCGTCGACACCGTCCGCCACGCCGCCGCGATCATGGGCGACGACCTCCACGTCCACCGGCTGCGCGCGCTGTGGCGGGTGATGCTGAGGACCACCGCCGGCCGCCGCGAGGGCGAATCGACCTGGCTCTACGAAACCGGTCCGCTCCCCGGCGACCCGCCGCGCACCGGCCCCGCGGTCCCGGCCGTCGCCGTCATCACCGTGGAAAAGGCGCCGCCGCCCGCTGGCTGACGCCCGGGGGCACCGGGCTTGCCGCCGCGGCCCGCGTGCCGCAGAGCCGGCGGATGCTCCCTCGTCACACCCTCGACACCGCTCCGATCCCCGGCGGCGGCGAGCTGCGGCTGGTCCGGCGCGGCGACGAATATTCGATCATGCTCGGCGCGAACGAGCTCATGAACAGCCGCCGGAGCGGCTCCGAGGAGGCGCTCGCCCGGCTCGCCTGTGCAAAGCTTGGCAAGCGGGCGCGGGCGCGGGTGCTGATCGGCGGCCTCGGCATGGGCTTCACGCTGCGCGCGGCCCTCGCCGCCCTCGGGCCGGACGCGGAGGTGGTCGTGGCGGAGATCGTCCCTGCGGTCGTCGCCTGGGCGCGCGGACCGATGGCCGCGCTCCACGGCGGCACGCTCGACGATCCGCGCGTCCGCATCGCCGAGGAGGACGTCGCCCGCTCGATCGCCTCGGCGCCCTCGGCCTGGGACGCCATCCTGCTCGACGTCGACAATGGGCCCGACGGCCTCACCCTCGAAGCCAATGACCGTCTCTATGCCCCTGCGGGCCTCGCCCTCGCCCGCACGGCACTGCGGCCCGGCGGGATCCTCGCCATCTGGTCTGCTCATTCCGACGCAGCCTTCGCCGCGCGCCTCCGGCGGGCCGGCTTCCGCGTCGAGGAGCATGACGTTCGCACGGCGGGCGGGCGGCGCGGCGCGCGGCACGTCGTCTGGATCGCCGAGGCGGGGCGGGCTCCGGCCGGCTAATCGCGCCGACCGCGAGGCTCAGATCGTCGTCGCGTCGTCGGACGAACTCTTGTCCTCCTGAGACGCCGCCGCGGCGGGCGCCTTGCTCCAGCGGTCGGCGAGGCACTTGGCGAGCGCGGCCATCGCCGTGCGGCTGCCGGCCAGCGGCAGGGTGTCGAAGCTCTGCCCGTTCTGCTCGATCCGCATGCCGGTCGCGCTGGTGAAGGCGGCGAGGAAGCCGGAGGCACCCTGCGCACCCGGCTTCACCGTGAAGAGGAAGCCCGGTCCGTCGCTGTCGATATGCTGGCGCGCGGTCGCGTTGACCGGCAGCGAGCTGATTCCGACGAAATCGAGGTCGAGCTTGTAGGGCTGGCCGTCGCGCACGCTCCAGTCGCGGTTCTGGAGGAGGAAGGCGAGCTTGTCCTGGCCGGCAAAGCCCCAGATCGAGATCATCGTTCCCTGCGGGGACGTCGCTTGGACCATGCACCCGTTGGGCATGGTCGCGAGCGCCCATTCGCCGGTGCCCTCGCTCTGGCCGATCGCCGCGCCCATCGGGGCCGCGACCAGCAATGCCGCCATGATACGCCGGAACATGTTGGGCTCCTTTCAGCGCCACCCGCAACGTCCTGTGGGCTGAGAACCGCCGGATTATGCTTTTGTTGCAGGGATTTTCCGGGCCGCGACGAACCGAGCCGCCCGGAAGGACGGGCCGGCGCCGATCGCGGCGCGCTCAGCGTGCCGCCGGCCTCAGGTGCGGCGCGACCTCCGGGCTGTCCTCGATCGACGGCAGGAAGCGCGGGTCGACCCGCTTTCTCGACGCCTGCTCGTAGGCGTAGCCGAGCGACAGGATCTGCGCGTCGGACCATTTCGGGCCGATGAAGCTGAGGCCCACCGGCAGGCCCTTCACAACGCCCATCGGCACGGTCAGGTGCGGATAGCCCGCCACCGCGGCGAGGGCGCCCGCGCCGCCGCCGGAAATCTGGTCGCCATTGACGGCGTCGATCGGCCAGGCCGGCGGCATGGTCGGCCCGACCAGCGCGACGACGTCATTCTCCTTGAGCAGCCGGTCGATCCCCTCCGGCCCGGCGAGCCGGTAGGAGGTCTCCCGCGCCTTCCGATAGTCCGGATCGTCGAGCCCCTTGGTCTTCTCCGCCTGCTGGAAGGTGTCCTGGCCGAACAGATAGAGCTCGCTGTCGGCATGGGCGGCGTTGAAGGCGATGAGGTCGGCGAGGGTGCGCGAGCGGACAGCGGGGGGCGTGGTGGCGAGATAGGCATTCATGTCGGCCCGGAGCTCGGTCAGCAGCACCTTGAACTCGTTGGCGCCGATCTGGTCGCGGCCCTCGAACTTGGCGATGTCGACGAGCGTCGCGCCCTGCGCCTTGAGGGTGCGCAGCGCCTCCTCGAACGCGGCGTCGGTGCCGAAGCCCGCGGCGAAGCGCATCACGCCGATCCGCTTGCCGCGCAGCGCCCCGGGATCGAGCGCCGCGGCGAAGTCCGTGCGGTGCCGGTCGGCTTCCGCCGTGGCGGGATCGCCCGGGTCGGCCCCGGCGATGGCGGTGAGGACGAGGGCGGCGTCCCGCACCGTCCGCGCCATCGGCCCGGCCGTGTCCTGGCTGTGGCTGATCGGCACGATCCGGCTGCGGCTGACCAGGCCGACCGTGGGCTTGAAGCCGACGATGCCGTTCAGCGCCGCCGGGCAGGTGATCGAGCCGTCGGTCTCGGTGCCGATCGCCGCGGGCACCATGCCGGCCGCGACCGCGACGCCGCTGCCCGTGCTCGAGCCGCAGCCGTTGCGGTTCAAAGCGTGCGGGTTGCGGGTCTGGCCGCCCACGGCGCTCCAGCCCGAGATGGAGTTGCCGGCGCGGATATTGGCCCATTCCGACAGGTTGGTCTTGCCGACGATCACCGCCCCGGCGCCGCGCAGCCGCGCCACCAGCGGCGCATCCCGGTTGGTGACGTTCTGGAGGAGCGCGAGGCTGCCTGCCGTGGTGGGCAGCGGCCCGACGCTCTCGATATTGTCCTTGATGAGGAGCGGCATGCCGAACAGCGGCCCGCGCTTGCCGGAGCGGTCGAGCGCCCGCGCCTGGTCCATCGCCGTCGGATCGGTGGCGATGACCGCGTTCACCCGGGGGTTGAGGTCCCGGATCCGCTGCAGCGCCGCCCGCGTGTTCGACTGCGCGGTGGCGGCGGACTGGAACGGCGGGGCCTTGGGCGCGGCGAAGGCCGCCGCCGGGAGCAAGGCGGCGACGACGGCAAGGGAGGAGAGGCGCATCGGCGGCGGTCCTTTCTTCAGGGCAGCGGGCGGAGCAAGGCGTCGAGCGTGCCCTTGCCCCCCGCGGTCGGCTCCAGCCGCGGATAGCGCAGCCCGCCGTGCCAATCGAGATCCAGCGTGCGGTAGGCGTCGCCGCTCTGGACGAGCAGGTGGACCGGCTCCCGGGTTCCGGCGGCGGCCCTGATCGCCGCCTTGAGCGCGTCGTCGTCGAACGAGCGCCCGTTCACCGCCAGGATCGTCGCGCCGACCGTCAGGCCGGCGTCGAAGGCCGGGCTGTCCCAGATGACGCTCGTCACCTTGCCGCCGGTGGCCATCGCCGCGAAGCCGCCCGAATAAGTGAGGTCGACGACCTTCGACTTCTTCTCGCCGGACTTGAACCAGCTGGTGGGGGTGTCGGTGTAGACGAGCCTGTACCCGCCCTGGGTGATCCCCTCCAGCGGCGCCCGCTCCGTGTAGGCGTTGAGGCGGCGGCTGAGATAGCCGGCCCAGTCGTAGGGCTGCACCTGGTTCAGCGTCCTCACGACATCGTCGAACGTGTAGGTGAGCTCGCCATAGTCGCGGTCGTTGACGCCGAAGAAGGCACGGGCGAAGTCGTCGATCGAGCGGCGGCCGCCGGACTGCTGGCGCAGGATCCGGTCGACGTCGATCCAGATCAGCTGCCCCTCGCTGTAATAATCCTCGGAGCGCTGCCAGCCCCGCCAGGGCTGGGGCGTGCGCTGGGCGATGACCGGATCGTTGGTGGTGTCGATGAGCGGGCGCCAGCTCCGCCCCGGCGTGGCCTGGTCGTAGGTCGCCGCGGTCGCCGCGATCGCGTCGAGCGTCTCCTGCTTGGACATCATGCCCGAGCGGGCATCGAGGACGTAGCCCCAGAACTGGGTCTGGCCTTCATAGACCCAGAGCAGGCTGTCCTGCATCGGGGTGCGATAGTCCGGCGTCCACAGGTCCCGCCCTCGGCGATATTTGCCGTCCCAGCTGTGGGTATATTCGTGCGGCAGGAGGTTGCGGTCGCGCTGGGCGGCCTCCCATTCGGTGAAATAGCCGGTCTTCACCCCGTCCTCGGAGCTCCTGTGATGCTCGAGGCCGATGCCGCCGAGATTGTTCGAGATCGACAGGAGGAAGTCGTAATGGTCGTAATGCTGGGCGCCGAACAGCTTCACCGCCTGCTCCACCAGCCGGCGGTGGAGCGCGATCTGCTCGTCGGTCGCGGCGAGCTCGGCCGGGGTGTCGCCGACGACGTTCAGAGTCACGTCCGGGCTCAGCTCCCACTTCCTGAAATAGGCGCCCGCAATGGCCGGCGAGTCGAGCAGGATGTCGTAGGGCACCGTCTTGTAGGCGATGGTGGAGGTGCCGCCGCCGCTCGCCGGGCGGAGCGCGGTCGCGATCTGCCAGCCGCGCGGGATCGTTACCGACGCCTGCACGGCTATGTTCCGCACGTAATAGCCGGCCGGATAGAGCGAATTGGCGGTCCATTGGATGCTGGCCATGTCCGGCGTCATCACCGTCCGCCCCTGGTCCTCGGCGGTGGGGGAGACGTATTGGAACTCGACCTCGATCGACTTCACGCCCTGCGGCATGTCGATGTGGAAGGCGTAGACGTCCAAAGTGTCGCGTATCCAGCTGAGCCGTTTCCCCCCGGCGCTGACGACGAGGCCCGCCACCTTGTTGATCTGGCCGGTCGGCGAATGGTTGCCGGGCAGCCATTTGGGATAGAGGAGCACGAAGTCGCCCGCGCGGGGCACCGGGATCGTCTCCCTGACGCGGAAGATGCGGCGCTGGAGGTCGGTCGCGTCGACCCGCAGCTGGATGGTGCCGGGGAAGGGGATGTCGCGCGCCGGTGGGATGGTGTCGATCTTCGGCGCGGGCTCGGCCCGGGTGAAGTTGGCGGGCGCCTGCGCGGCGAGCGGGGAGGCGGCAAGGAGCAGGAAGGCGAGGAAAGCGGAACGCATGGCTTGCGAGTCTCCGAAGACGGGATGCGGGCGCCGCATGGAACAGGAGCGCCGCCTCTGTAAAGCACCAGGCCTTCCTCCCCTCTCCCAAGAGAGAGGGGAGGTAGCTTTCCTGCGCCGCCAAAGATGCTAAGGCCGCGCCGATGAGCAAGGGGCCGCAGAGGGTCAGGGGGACCCAGGATATCTGGGGAGAGGATGCCGACCGCTTCCAGGCGGTGGTCGAGGCGTTCGAGCGCGTGCGCCGGCTTTACGGCTTCCGGCGGGTGGAAATGCCGGTGTTCGAGGCGACGGAGGTCTTCTCCCGAGCGATCGGCGAGACGACCGACATCGTCTCCAAGGAGATGTACACCTTCCCCGACCGCGGCGGCGACAGCCTCACGCTCCGGCCGGAATTCACCGCCGGCATCTGCCGCGCCTATCTCTCCGAAGGCTGGCAGCAGCTCGCCCCGGTGAAGATCGCCACCCACGGCCCGGCCTTCCGCTACGAGCGGCCGCAAAAGGGGCGCTACCGCCAGTTCCACCAGCTCGATGCCGAGATCATCGGCGCGGCGGAGCCGGCGAGCGACGTCGAGCTGATCGCGATGGGCGCCCAGCTCCTCGCCGAGCTCGGGATCGGGGCGCGGGTCGAGCTGAAGCTCAACACGCTCGGCGACCCGGAGACGCGGGACGCCTGGCGCGCCGCCCTCGTCGCTTACTTCCGCCGCCACACCGCCGACCTTTCGCACGAGAGCCGGGCGCGGCTGGAGAAGAATCCGCTGCGCATCCTCGATTCCAAGGAGCATCAGGACTGGCCGATCGTCGATGCCGCGCCGGTGGTCGACGATTTCCTGACGGCGGAGGCTTCCGCCTATTTCGCCAGGGTGACGGCCGGCCTCGACGCGGCGGGGATCGCGTGGACGCGCGACCCGCGCCTGGTGCGCGGCCTCGATTATTACCGCCACACCGCCTTCGAGTTCGTCACCGACGATCTGGGCGCCCAGAGCGCGGTGATCGCCGGCGGGCGCTATGACGGGCTCATTGAGAGCATGGGCGGCCCGTTCACCCCCGCGGTCGGCTGGGCGGCGGGGATCGAGCGGCTGGCGATGCTGATCGCCCCGCCGCCGCCGCCGAGGATGGACGCCGCGCTCATTCCGCTGGGCGCCGCCGCCGAGGAAGCCGCCATCGCCATCGCCGCCAACCTGCGCCGCGCCGGCATCGCCTGCGAGATGGCCTATAAGGGCAATATGAAGCGCCGCATGCAGAAAGCGGACGCCAGCGGCGCCCGCTACGCGATCATTCTCGGCGACGACGAGCTGGCCAAGGGCGAGGCGGCGGTGAAGGACCTGCGCACCGGCGAGCAGCGGAATGTGAAGCTGGGCGAGGTCGCTGAGGCCGTAAAAGCCCCTCCCCTTCAGGGGAGGGGTTGGGGTGGGGAAGGTCGGCCGTGACAGCCCGCAGACCTTTCGATCCCCACAAGCCCCACCCCAACCCCTCCCCTGAAGGGGAGGGGCTTTGAGCATCATCTCCGACGCTCGGATCGCGCAGATCGAGGCGCGGCGGGACGAGCTGCAGAACGCCATGGCGTCGCCCGCCCTGGCGCCGGAGGATTTCGTGCGCTTCTCCAAGGATTATGCGGAGATCGAGCCGGTCGCCGCCGCGGCGCGGGAGGTGCGCCGGATCCGCGCCGAGATGGCGCTCCTCCAGGACATGCTGGCCGATCCGAGCCCGGACATACGCGACATGGCCGCCGAGGAGGCCGCCGAGCTGGAGCGGGCGCTGCCCGGGGCGGAGCGGGCGCTGGCGCTGAAGCTGCTCCCCCGCGACGCCGCCGACGACCGGCCGGCGATGCTCGAGATCCGCGCCGGCACCGGCGGCGACGAGGCGGCCCTGTTCGCCGGCGACCTGTTCCGAATGTACCAGCGTTATGCGGAGGGGAAGGGCTGGCGGGTCGAGCTCATCTCCGCCAGCCCGTCCGAAATGGGCGGCTACAAGGAGGTGGTCGCCTCGGTCACCGGTCCGGGCGTGTTCGCGCGGCTGAAGTTCGAAAGCGGCGTCCACCGCGTCCAGCGGGTGCCGGTGACCGAGA
Organism: Allosphingosinicella sp.; assembly: GCA_036403015.1. GTDB lineage: Bacteria > Pseudomonadota > Alphaproteobacteria > Sphingomonadales > Sphingomonadaceae > Allosphingosinicella. The sequence goes on along the minus strand of DASWRU010000087.1, from coordinate 12,431 downwards.
GCGGCGGGCGGATCCACACGTCCGCCGCCACCGTCGCGGTGCTGCCCGAGGCGGAGGATGTCGATGTCCAGATCGACGAGAGCCGGGACCTGCGCATCGACGTCTACCGCTCGTCCGGGCCGGGCGGCCAGTCGGTCAACACCACCGACAGCGCGGTCAGGATCACCCATTTGCCGACCGGCCTGGTCGTCATCCAGCAGGACGAGAAATCGCAGCACAAGAACAAGGCCAAGGCGCTGAAGGTGCTCAGGACCCGCCTCTACGAGGCCGAGCGCGAGCGGCTGGCCTCGGCCCGCGCGGGCGCGCGCAAGTCGATGGTCGGCTCCGGCGACCGCTCGGAGCGCATCCGCACCTACAATTACCCGCAGGGCCGGGTCACCGACCACCGCATCAACCTGACCTTGCACCGCCTGCCGGAGATCCTCGAAGGCCAGCTCGACGAGCTTCTCGACGCGCTGACCGCCGAGGACGAGGCGGCCCGCCTGGCGAGCCTGGATGAGCAATAAAGCCCCTCCCCTTCAGGGGAGGGGTTGGGGTGGGGGATGTCGAGAGTGACAGCTTCAGTGTCCCCGGACCGCCACAAGCCCCACCCCAACCCCTCCCCTGAAGGGGAGGGACTTTGAACGTTCGCGCGGCGCTTGTCGCCGCGGCCGCCCGCCTCGCCCCCCACAGCGCCACCCCTCGTCTCGACGCGGAGCTGCTGATGGCCCACGCCCTCGGCACCACCCGCGACGACCTGCTCCTCTCCCGCCTCGAAGACCCCGCACCCCCCGCCTTCCAATCCCTCCTCGCCCGCCGCGCAGCCGGGGAGCCGGTCGCCTACATAATCGGCCGCCGGGAATTCTGGACGATCGAGCTGGAAGTCGGTCCCGGCGTCCTGATCCCGCGGCCGGACAGCGAAACGCTGATCGAGGCGGCGGTCGAGCATTTCGCCGATCGCGCACCCGCGGCGATCCTCGATCTCGGCACCGGCCCCGGCACCCTGCTCCTCGCGGCGCTGGACCAATGGCCGGAGGCGAGCGGCGTTGGGGTGGACGCGTCGGAGGAAGCGCTGGCCTATGCCCGGCGCAACGCCGCGCGGCTGGGCCTCGCCGGCCGCGCCGAGCTGCGGGGAGGCCACTGGACGGAGGGGCTGGACGGCGTCTTCGACCTCATCCTCTGCAACCCGCCTTATGTCGAGGCCGGCGCCCGGCTGATGCGGGACGTGGGGGAATGGGAGCCGCACGAGGCGCTGTTCGCCGCCGCGGACGGCCTTTCCGAATATCGCCGTCTCGCCCCCGCCTTGCCGCCGCTCCTCGCGCCGGGCGGCCTGGCGTGCCTCGAAATCGGCGCCGGCCAGGCCGAGGCGGCGGGGGCCTTGTTCCGCGCAGAGGGGTTCACCGTCGCGTCCCGCCGCGACCTTGGAGGGATCGAACGCTGCCTGCTGCTAAGCCGTTAATCTACGTCATCATCTTTCCGCTTGGAAATCCTTGCGGGGATAGCTACATAAGGGACCAGGGACGGGGCCGCTCACAGCATTGACCAGCGTGAGGCCAACCGTCGCCGACCCCCGATTGCTTGGACGTCCGTAGGACGGTCGCAGCGTGAGGTGGCGGAGGCCGCGCATTGCGGCCCTGCCTTCGGTGTCGTGCTAAGATATTGCGGCCGGGAGGGGCCCGGCCGCCTAGTGGCTGTTTAGGACCACGAGGACGAGGACCTACTTTTGATCAACAATCGTCAAAACGGCCGCCGTCGCGGCCGCGGCGGTGGGGGACCCCGCACGCCGAACCAGGGCCCGCAGGGCAACCGCCAGGACAATCGCTCGCGCGGCAATGCCGCCCAGCTTTTGGAGAAGTACAAATCGCTGGCGCGCGACGCGCAGCTGTCGGGCGACCGCGTGCAGACCGAATATTGGCTGCAGTTCGCGGACCATTATTACCGCGTCCTCAACGAGAGCCGCGCCCGCTTCGAGGAGCAGCGCCCTCGCCGCGACGATTATTCGGACGAGGACGAGGACCAGGACGAGAGCCTGTCGGCCGAAAGCGGCGACGGCGACGACCGCTACGAGACCGACGACCGAGACATGCGCGACGACCGCCAGGATCGTTCCGAGCGGCAGGATCGCTCCGAGCGGCAGGACCGGCCCGAACGTCAGGACCGGCCCGAGCGCCAGGATCGCGGCTTCCGGGCCGAGCGCGAGCGGCCGCGCCGCGAGTTCCGTCCGGAGCGCAACGGCGACGTCCGCCGGCCTCGCGAGGACCGCCCCGCCGCGCGCGAGGAGGAGAGCCAAAGTGGCGAGCGGATCTCGCTCGAGGTCCTGCCCCCGGCCATCTCGGTGGTCGAAGGCGACGCACCCACCAAGGCGCGCCGCCCCCGCACCCGCCGCCCGCGCAACGAGGACGGCGAGGAGATCGCTCCCGCCGCCTGAGCGCGGCTTCACACCCATAATGAGAAAGGCGGCGGTTCCCCCTGGAGCCGCCGCTTTTTCGTTGCGCGCCCGGTTGACAGCGCACGTTACATTGTAACATGTTCCCGCCCAGCCTTACTGCCATGGGGAGCATGTTCGTGCGTCAAGTCTTTCTGCTCAGCGTCTGTCTGGCCGCGCCCGCCCCGCTTTACGCGCAGGCGACTGCGCCCAGCCTGGTCCCGGCGCCGGCCGCCAACCTCGCCGTCACCGTCTACAATAACGACCTCGCTCTGGTGCAGGACACGCGGCAGATCGACCTTCCCGCCGGCCGCACCCGCCAGGAATTCCCCGGCGTCTCCGGCCGCATCAGCCCCGAGACGGTGACGCTCGCCGGCCAGGGCGTCGGCATCGTCGAGCAGAATTTCGATTTCGATCTCCTCTCCCCCTCCAAGCTGATGGAGAAGGCGGTGGGCGAGGAGGTGACGCTGATCCGCACCAACCCCGCCACCGGCGCCGAGCTGCGCGAACGCGCCAAGGTGCTGGCGGTGAACGGCGGCGTCGTCCTCCAGATCGGCCCCCGCATCGAGGTGCTGCGCGACGACGGCCTGCCGGTGCGGGTGGTGTTCGACCGCGTTCCCGAAAATCTGCGGCCGCGCCCGACCCTCTCCGTCACCGTCGACAGCACCCGCGCCGGCGCCCGCCCGGTGACCTTGAGCTACCTCACTCGTGGCATGGGCTGGAAGGCCGATTATGTCGCCTTGTTCGACGAGCAGGCGGGGACGATGGACGTCCAGGGCTGGGTGACGCTCACCAACACGACCGGCACCACCTTCGACAATGCCGACACCCTGCTCGTCGCCGGCGACGTCGGCAACGGCAATGGCGGCTACCGCCCGTCGATGCGCAGCCTCACCAACGGCGGCACGGAAGCGCCCGACCGCGAGCAGCTCGGCGGCTTCTACCTCTATCCGCTGAAGGAACGCACGACGATCGCCAACCAGCAGACCAAGCAGGTGAGCTTCCTCGACGTCGCCGGCGCGGCGGCGCACCGCGCCTATGTCTACCGCAACGACTGGCTCAACACCGAGGACGAGGCGGAGAGCGCCGATACGGTCCTGCAATTCTCCAGCAGCCGCAACCAGGGGCTCGGCGACGCGCTGCCGGCCGGGACGGTGCGCGTCTACCAGAAGGATTCGCGCGGCAAGGCGCAGTTCGTCGGCGAGAACCGCATCGACCACACGCCGATGGGCTCCGACATCTCGCTGACCACCGGCGAAGCGTTCGACGTCAAGGTGAAGCCGGTGGTCGAGAAGCGCGAGAAAGCGGGGAGCGAGCGCTGGCGCACGTCGATGCGCTACACGCTCACCAACGCCCGCGCGCAGCCGGTGATTGTGGACCTCATCCAGGGCGGCCTCTGGGGCGACGTGCGCATCAGCCAAGAGAGCGAGAAGAGCGTCCGCCGCTCGGCCGACGAGGCGATGTGGCGGGTCTCCGTCCCGGCCAACGGCTCGGCGAGCGTCACCGCCACCTTCGACACGCGCTACTGAGGCGCCGGGGATGCGGGGCGCCCGCTTCCTCGCCGCCGCCGCGCTCGCGCTCGGCGGCGCGCCCGCCGCGGCCCAGACGATCGCGCGGTCGCCCGGGCCGCAATCGGTGGCGGTCACCGTCTACCGCGCGCCCTATCGAGGCGCTTCGGAGCCGATCAACCTCGGCTGGCTCGACGGCTATGCGCTGATCAGCGAGCGGCGGCGGGTCGTCATTCCCGCCGGCGAATCCGACATACGCTTCGAAGGCGTGTCGGGCGCGATCCTGCCGGAGAGCGCGATCGTCGTCGGCCTCCCCGGCTTTGTCGTCGAGAAGAACCAGGACGCCTGGCTGCTCTCGCCCGCCAGCCTGGTCGATGCGAGCCTGGGCAAGAGGGTGCATCTCAAGCGTACCGCCCGCGCCACGGGGCGGACGACGGAGACGGAGGCGGTGGTCCGCTCCGGGCCGGACGGGGCAGTCGTGATCCAGACCCCACAAGGCGTGGAATCGCTGCGCTGCACCGGCCTTCCCGAGACGCTCGGCTATGACGGGGTGCCGCCCCGGCTCTCCGCCAAGCCGACCTTGTCGGTGCGGGTGCGAAGCCCGAAGCCGGTGACGGCGACGGTCACCCTCTCCTATCTCGCCAGCGAGTTCGACTGGCAGGCGAACTACGTCGCCCACCTCGCCCCGGACGGCCGGACGATCGACCTGTTCGCCTGGCTGACGCTGGCGAGCGGCGACGAGACGAGCTTCGTCAAGGCGGACACGCAGGCCGTGGCGGGCTATCTGCGCCGCGCCTCGCTGCGTGCTCGCCGCGAGGAGGCGCCGCCGCTGGTGCTGCGCTGCTGGCCTTCGGGCACCACCACCAGCGATCTGCGCGAAACCCAGCCGGAAGCGCCGGAGGAGATCATCGTCGGGCGGTCCAACATGTGGGTCAACATGGCCCCGCCGGCTCCGCCACCCCCGCCCCCGCCGCCTCCCCCGCCGCCCCCGGCCATGGCGCAGCAGGAGGACCTGGGCGACCTCAAGCTCTACCGCATCCCGATGCCGGTCACCGTCGCCGCCCACAGCCAGAAGCAGGTCGCGCTCCTCGCCCGCCAAGGCGTGAAGGTGGAGACGGTGCAGAGCGCCTATGTCTATGCGACCGGGTCGCCCGGGATGCAGGACGTTCGGCGAGTGCTCCGGACCAAGAATGTCGCCGCAGAGGGGCTGGGCCTGCCGCTGCCCTCGGGAAGCCTTGCGCTGTTCGCCGGCGCGCGCGCGCGTCCCCTGCTGATCGGGCGCGGCGCGGTCGAGGACAAGGCGGTGGGCGAGGATGTCGAGATCGGCGTCGGCAGCTCCCCGGCCGTCTCGCTGGAGGCGGTCAGCCTGGCCCCGCCCGGCAAGCCGCAGGGAGAGTGGGAGCTCAAGGCGGTCAATCACGGCGTCCAGCCGGTCCGCTTCGAGACGCAGATCGAAGCCTGGGGGCGGCCGGTGACGTCCGAAACCCCGCTGGGCAGCAAGAACGGCCGGCCGTTATGGGAGCTGACCCTCGGCCCGGGCGAGAGCGCCACCTTGCGCTACAAGGTGCCGCCCTCCTGACCGAGGCTCGGATGCAGCGGCCCGCCGGGTTCGCTGAGAGCGTAAGTCGTTGACGAACCGGCGGCAATGCAACAGCCTGCCTGCCAACCACCCGGGGGGAGCCGCCATGCGTCGCCTGCTATTGCTTACCGCCTGCCTGGCCGCGCCGGCGTCTGGGCAGCCGCCGGTCCGCGCCGCGATCTCGCCGGTCGGACCCTCGGCGCAGGGCGACCTCGCCATCACCATCTACAATGACGATCTGGCTTTGGTGCAGGACACGCGCCAGCTCGCCATCCCCGCCGGAACGTCGCGACAGGAATTCCCCGACGTCTCCGCGCAGATCCGCGCCGAGACCGTGTCGTTCGGCGCCGCGGATGCCGGCATCGTCGAGCAGAATTTCGACTACGACCTGCTCTCGCCCGGCAAGCTGATGGAGAAGGCGGTCGGCAAGACGGTGACGATCGTCCGGGTGAACCCGGCGAACGGCGCCGAGACCCGCGAGCAGGCGAAGATCCTCGCCACCAACGGCGGCGTCGTCCTCCAGATCGGCAGCCGCATCGAGGTGCTCCGCGACGACGGGTTGCCGGTGCGAGTCATCTTCGACCAGGTGCCGCCGAACCTGCGCGCGCGCCCCACTCTCTCGGTGACGGTGGAGAGCAGCCGGCCCGGGACTCGGCCGGCGCGGCTCACCTACCTGACGCGCGGCCTCGGCTGGCGCGCCGACTATGTCGCCGCGTTCGACGAGGCGGCCGGCAAGATCGACGTCCAGGGATGGGTGACGCTCAGCAATTCGACGGGCACGACGTTCGGCGACGCCAAGGTGATCATGGTGGCGGGGACTCCGAACCAGGCCAACACCTATGTCAGCTACGACGACGCCAGCCGAGGCACCGTCCGCGCCGGGACCGAGAGCGGCTCGCGCGAGCGGCTCGGCGACTATTACATCTATCCACTCGAGCATCGGACGACGATCGCCAACGCCCAGACGAAGCAGGTGAGCTTCCTCGACGTCGAGGGCGCGCCCGCGCACAAGACCTACGAATATCGCGCCGGCTGGCTGCAGACGGCGAGCGAGCCGCTCAGCGCCGACACCGTCCTCAAATTCTCCAATTCCGCCTCGGGCGGGCTCGGCGACCAACTGCCGGCCGGGACGGTGCGGGTCTATATCAAGGATCGGCGGGGCGACCCGCAGTTCATCGGCGAGAACCGGATCGGCCACACGCCGATGGGCTCGGAGCTGGCGATCCGCACCGGCTCCGCCTTCGACGTCAAGGTGAAGCCGGTCATGGAGAAACGGGAGCGGGTCAACGAGCATCGGTGGCGCACGACGATGCGCTACACGCTCACCAATGCACGGCCCGAGGCGGTGACGGTCGACCTCATCCAGGGGGGACTCAACTGGGGCTGGGACGATACGCGCATCGCCGATGAGAGCCTGAAGAGCCAGCGCCTCTCCTCGAGCGAGGCGCTGTGGCGGGTCCCGGTGCCGGGCAACGGCGAGGCGACGCTCACCGCGACGTTCGAGACGCGTTATTGATCATGGGGCGGGGACGGCTCGCTTTGGCGCTCCTGCTGCTGGCGGGGCCGGAGGCGGCGGCGCAGGCGCAGCCTGCGGTGGTGTCGCCGGGGCCGGAGGCGGTCTCGGTGACCGTCTACCGGGATCCGAACGGGCGCCGCCAGGAAGACTGGAACCTGGATTGGCTCGACGGCTACGCACTCGTCTCCGAAACCCGCACCGTCCGACTTCCCGCCGGCGACAGCGTCGTCCGGTTCGAAGGCGTGGCGGGCGGCATCGTCCCCGCCAGCGCGATCGTCCACGGCCTGCCGGGCGGCGTCGGCGAGAAGAACCGCGACGCGCGGCTCATTTCGCCCGGCACCCTGATCGACGCCGCGCTCGGCCGGCGGGTCCACATCCGCCGCACCAATGCCCGCACCGGCCGGGTGACGGAAACCGACGCGGTGATCCGCTCCGGGCCCGAGGGGGTCGTGCTCCAGACCGCCGACGGGTTCGAGGCGCTACGCTGCACGGGGCTACCCGAGACCTTGACCTACGATGCCGTCCCCGAGGGCCTTTCGGACAAGCCCACCCTCGCCGTGACCGCGCACCTCGCCGAGGCGACGACCGCGCAGGTCCGGCTCACCTACCTCGCCACCGGCTTCGACTGGCAGGCGAGCTACGTCGCCCACATACGGCCGGGCGGATCGACCCTCGAGCTCTTCGCCTGGCTGACGCTCGCCAACAGCAACGACGAGAGCTTCGAGGGTGCGCGCGCCAACGCCATCGCAGGCGATCTCAACAAGAATGAGGACGGCGATGGTGAGGCAGGCGAGCCCATTCCGGTTTCTTCCGAAATCAAGCTCGAATGCTGGCCGCAGGGAACGACAAGCGACGCCGCCGTCAAGCCGCCCGGGCCGCCGCAGCGGTTCGACGAGGCGGAGAGCAACAGCGGCGACTCGATCGTCGTCACCGGCTCGCGCAGGCGCGAGGTGATGCTCGAATCGGCCTCGGCAATCGCCGTGGTGACGGCCCAGCAGGAGGAGCTGGGCGACCTCAAGCTCTATCGAATCCCGATCCCGGTAACCGTCGCCGCCCATTCCCAGAAGCAGGTCGCGCTGCTCAGCCGGAGCGAAGTGCCGTTCGAGCGTCTCTACGGCCTCTCGATCCCCGCCGGGGAGGTCGCTGACGAAGGGGACGCCGCCTGGCCCGCCCACATCCTGCTTCGAATGAAGAATCTGAAGGAAAAGGGGCTCGGCCTGCCCCTTCCCCAGGGAAGCGTCTCCGTGTTCGAGACCGTGAACGGCGCGTCGATGCTGGCCGGCGAGACTCGGGTGCGCGACTATGCCGTCGGCGAGGCGGTCGAGCTGGAGGTCGCGGAAAGCCCGGACGTCCAGGTCGTGCAGCGGCTGGCGCCGCGCGGCAAGGCGGGTGGCGAAGCGGAGAACGATGACGATGATTACAAGCCGCGGCGCTACGAGGTCGAGATCACCAATGCGAGGCCGGTGCCGGTGACGCTGGAGCTCGTCCTGCGCCTCTACGAGCGGCAGGTGGTGGAGAAGCCGAGCCGCAAGCTCGGACGCAAGGACGGCCGCCACATGTGGCTGGCCCACGTCCCCGCCAACGGCACCGCCACGCTGCGCTACACGCTGAAGCGTCTGCGGCCTCCGCCCGACCCCGAGGAGGATGGCGAAGATTAGGCCGCCGGCAGCGGCCGCGGGCGGTTGTGGTCGTCGAGGGCGACGAAGGTGAACACCCCTTCCGTCACCTTCACCTCGCTGGTTCCGCGGTCGCGTTGCGCGACGACTTCGATTCGGATCGCCATCGAGGTGCGGCCGGTCCGCTCGATCTTGGCATAGACCGAGATGATGTCGTGGAGCAGGATCGGGGCGATGAACTCCATCGCCTCGATCGCGACCGTCGCCACCGGCCCCTTGGCGCGGCGCGAGGCGACGATGCCGGCGGCGATGTCCATCTGGCTGAGCACCCAGCCGCCGAAAATATGGCCGTTGGCGTTGATGTCGCCCGGCCGCGGGACGACGCGCAGGATCGGCTCGCGCGGCGCCTTGCTCATCGCGGCTCACTCCCGCCGGCCGCGGCGTCGTCGTGGCCGCCGCTCGAGCTCAGGAAGACGAGGCCCATCAGCCCGGTGCCGAGCAGCACCGAGAGGCCGACTCCGGCGAGGGTGGCGATGACGAGGTGGAGCTTCATCGGGCTGCCGGTGAGCTTGAGATACAGAACCGCGAGCAAAGCCGCCGCCACCGAGGCGAGCGCCATCCAGCGCATCGTCCTCTTGTAGCGGAGCCAGGCGCGGTGGGCGTGCTCGAGGTCACGGGGGTCGCGGCGCGGCGGGATCGGGTCATGGTGGGGCATGTTTTGCATTTGCGCCCCGCCCATGGGATGATTCAAGCCGAGTCGGGGAAAAAAGGAGGCGCGAGGGACCATGACCATCTCCGCAATCCTCGAGAGGAAGGGCCGCGAGGTCGTCAGCATCGGCGCCGACGCGACGGTGCGCGAGGCCGTGGCCTTGCTGGCCGGCCGGCGGATCGGCGCGGTCCCGGTGACGGAGGGCGGCCGGGTCGCCGGCATCTTCTCCGAGCGCGACGTCATCTACCATATCGCCGCTCATGGCGAGGCGATCCTCGAATGGCAGGTCAGCCGGGTGATGACGGCGCCCGCTATCACCATCGAACCCCACGTCGCCGCGCTGGCCGCTCTGTCGCAGATGACCAAGCGCCGAATCCGCCATCTGCCGGTGGTGGAGGAAGGGCATCTCATCGGCATCGTCTCGATCGGCGACCTCGTCGCCTACCGCATCAACCGGATCGAGGAGGAGGCCGAGGCGCTCAGGACCTATATTCAGAGCGCCTGAGCGGCGGCCGGCGGCGCGGCCGGCGCGCGGCGGCGGATCAGCAGCGCCAGCACTTCCTCGGTGAGCGGCCGGGCGAAGGCGAACAGCAGGCCGCCATAGGTCGCGATCCCGAACGTGACGAGGATCGCCAGGCGCGGCTGCGGCGCCATCGGCGGCAGCAGCGCCCCCAGCCCGGCCACCGCCGCGGCCATCGCCGCGCTCGCCAGCAGGCCCGGCAGCATGGCGCGGCCGAGCTGCCCCAAGGTCGCGCCGATCGCCGGCAGCGACAAGGCGGCGGTGACGCCCAGCAGGAGCGGGAAGGAGACCAGCCAGGCGCGCGCCAGGCCCAGCTCGCCGAAATGGACTCCGACGACGAAGCAGAGCGGCATCAGCGCCGCCCCGGTCATCGCCACCCTCAGCGGAATGCCGGGCCGGCCGAGCGCATTGACGGCGGGGGCGAACAGGATCTGGAGGGTCATGAACGGCATCGCCCAGGCGAGGGTGCGCACCAGCGGCACCGTCGCCACCCATTTCGGGCCCAGCGCTGTCATCACCAGCGGCTCGGCCGTCGCGGCGAGCCCGAAATAGAATGGCAAAGCGACGAGCAGCACCAGCCGCACCGCCTTGAGGAACGCCTCGGCCACCGCGTCGGGCCGCGCCTGGAGCCTGGAATAAGCGGCGAAGGACACCTCGTTGATCGGCGGCACGAACTTGGCGGCGAGGATCTGGGTGAGGAAGAGCGAGGTGGTGTAGAGGCCGAGATCGTGCGGATCGAACACCCGGCCGGCGATGAACACGTCCGACTGGCTCTGGATGAACCAGAAGAACTGCACGGCGACCATCGTCCCGCCGTAGCGGAACAGGTGCCCGGCGCCGGCGAAGCGGAAGCTCGGCCGCACCAGCGAGCGGGCGAGGATTGTGAGGGCGATGGCCTGGGTCCAGAACAGGACGATGGGCGCCGCGACCAGGGTCCAGACGCCCAGGCCCGCCGCCGCGCAGCCGAGCGCGGTCGAAGCGCTGAGCACGGCGGAGAGGAGATGCACCTGCCCCTGCCGCCTGAAGTCGATGCGCCGGCCGAGCAGCGCCTGCGGAAGCGCGATGAACGGCGTCGCGAGGTAGAGCAGCGACTGGACTCGCATCAGCTCGCCGACCATCGGCTGGCGGTAATAGGCGGCAGCCAGCGGCGAGAGGGCGATCTGGGCAAAAGCGAGCGCGAGGTTCACCAGCAGCAGCATGCCGAACACTTGGCGGATCTGCGTCTGCGTCACGTCCTCCTGCCGGACGAGGGCGCTGGCGAGGCCGCACCCGTTCATCAGGTTGAGGAAGACGAGGATCACCTGGGTCATTGCGAACAGGCCGTAATCGGCCGGGTTGAGGAGCCGGATGACCACGAAGGTCGCCGCCCACATGACCAGCTGGGCGACGATCTGGCTGCCCGAGCGCCAGAGGACGGCGCCGCGCACCCGGTCGGTGAGCCCCGCCGCCTCGTCTTCCTCGAGAATCGCCCTGCCTGCCAACTTGCCCGTCCGTTGTCGCTTCCCTCACCCTCTAGCCGGACGGGGTTAAGCCCTCCTTAGGGAGCGGCGGCTAAAGCGGCGGAGATCGCAAAAAAGTGGGTTGAAAGGCACGTGCCGGCTTTCTAGATGACGTCTCCCGGCGGCAAGGGCGCTTACCCAAGTCGTTGGAAATCTTTGAAAATCAAGTTCTGGGGCCTTGAAGGCGCGGTTTTCCGTGCCTATCTCGGTCCGGCAGGGGCGCCGCCTTCGGGTGGAGCGTCCCTTTCGCCAACTCTCCCTTCGCGCGCAAAAGCGAAGGCCGCCGGGTCCGCCCGTCGGCCCGCGGATGCCGCGGGAGCGGTTCGCGCCGCGGCTTAGGCCGGGGCCGGACGCTTCGGAAAATTGGCCGAAAAAAGCCATTGACGGGCGGATTTGCCGCCCATATATGGCACTCCACCGGCGGGACACGGCCTTTTGGCCCGGCCCGTCTGCGTCTCTTAACGATCGGTAGCCCGGTTGCCCCCGGATAAAGGGGACGGAGACGCGTCGGCTCTTTGACATTGTCGGTTTAGATGAAGGGACATGTGGGCGGCGGCCCCGGTCGGCGATATCCTCTGGGTGTCGTGGATCGGTAAAACAAGCCGTTCCAAGATCCTGTCGAAGCTCACGCTTCGGTGGGATCTACATGTCTCGTTACATATCCACAGTATATGTGAAGTGCAGGAACGGCTCCCAGAGATGCCGGCCTCCTCTTCGGGTTTTCCCCCGGAGTGGTTGTCGGACATAAACTTGAGAGTTTGATTCTGGCTCAGAACGAACGCTGGCGGCATGCCTAACACATGCAAGTCGAACGAGACCTTCGGGTCTAGTGGCGCACGGGTGCGTAACGCGTGGGAATCTGCCCTTAGGTTCGGAATAACAGTGGGAAACTACTGCTAATACCGGATAATGACGTAAGTCCAAAGATTTATCGCCTAGGGATGAGCCCGCGTAGGATTAGCTAGTTGGTGGGGTAAAAGCCTACCAAGGCGACGATCCTTAGCTGGTCTGAGAGGATGATCAGCCACACTGGGACTGAGACACGGCCCAGACTCCTACGGGAGGCAGCAGTGGGGAATA
>DASWRU010000086.1:0-7070 GCA_036403015.1 Allosphingosinicella sp. | reverse complement strand
GCGAAGCGCCGAATGGCGCGCGGTGACGTCCGCGACCGGCTCGCCGCCCGCCTCGCGCTCGCCCGAGAAAGCGAGGTCGGCGCCCATCTCCCGAAGCATCGTGAACAGACCGGTACGGCCGGGATTGAGACCGACCCCCTCGATGCGGACCTCGGAGCCGGGCACGATCAGCGCCGCGACGACGAGGAACGCCGCGGCCGAGGGGTCGGCGGGCACGGCGAGCGACCGGGGCTTCAGCTCGGCCTCGCCGGTGAGGGCGATCGCCTCGCCCTCGATCCTGATGTCGGCGCCGAACGCCTTCAGCATCCGCTCGCTGTGATCGCGGGTCGCCGCCGGTTCGATCACCCGGGTCTCGCCGGGGATGTTGAGCGCGGCGAGCAGCAGCGCCGACTTCACCTGCGCCGAAGGCACCGCCATAAGGTGGGTCAGCGGCACCGCCGGGCAGAGGCCGCGCACCGCCAGCGGCAGCCGTTCCCCCGGGCTCGCGATTATCTCGGCGCCGATCCGCCGCAGCGGCCCGGCCACCCGCGCCATCGGCCGGCCGGAGAGCGAGGCGTCGCCGACGAAGGTCGCGGTGATGGCATGGCTCGCCACCAGCCCCATCAGCAGCCGGGCCGAGGTGCCGCTATTGCCCATGTCGAGCGCCTGGCGCGGCTGCAGCAGGCCGCCGGTGCCGACGCCGTCCACCTCCCAGGCCCCGCCTGAGCGCTCGATCCCGGCCCCCATCGCCCGCAGCGCCGCCGCGGTGGAGCGGACGTCGCCGCCCTCCGACAGGCCTTCGATCCGGCTTCGCCCACACGCGATCGCCGCCAGCATCAGCGCTCGGTGGGAAATGGACTTGTCGCCGGGGACGCGGGCCGTTCCCCGCAGGGGGCCGGAGGCTCCGAACGCCGCCTTGCTGGCCTCGGCACGGGTCATGGGCTTGGCTTTTGACAGCGGCCTACCCATGTGGCAAGGCGCGCCCCGACCGCACGGCCGGCTGGCCGTTCCCAACGAATTTGACCGGAGAATTTCACCCATGGTGAAGGCTGAATGGGGCACGAAGCGGACCTGCCCGAAATGCGGCACCCGCTTCTACGACCTCGGCAAGGAAGATCCCGTGACCTGCGTCGCCTGCGGCATCGCCTGGGACCCCGAGCCCATCCTCAAGTCCAAGCAGCCCTTGCCGTTCGACGCGCCCAAGAAGGAGGTCGTCGTCGACGAGAAGGAGGATGCCGATCTGGCCGCCGAGGATCTCGTCATCGACGAGGATGCCGAGGAGAATCCCGACGACGAGGTGGACCTGGGCGGCGACGACGATATCGGCGTTCCCGGGGCGGGGGACGACGACGAGGAGGTCTAGAAAACCCATCGAAGTGGTACTTCGATGGGGACCCATCACCTGCTTGCTAAAAAGCGGCGCCTCTCCTAAATCCGGCGCCGCACCGCCCTCCCAGGGGCGGCGAAAAAGGTTCGGGGCCGTAGCTCAGCTGGGAGAGCGCTGCAATGGCATTGCAGAGGTCAGGGGTTCGATCCCCCTCGGCTCCACCAGCCTTCCTAAGTGGTTCAACCATATAGGAAATCAGAAAAACAGCGGCCTAACCCAAGCGGGTGTTACATCTTCAAAGATGTAGCCTTGTGTGCACGACACCTAAGTCGCCGCCAAGCCACCTACTGTTTTCCGGCGGGTCGTCCCTGACGATCTGCAGGCAGCCAGTACCGTCCCGCGTGACATGCTCGGTCCTTTCGTCGGATCATCACTTCGGCCCAGACGCTTCCTCAGAGCTTGAATTGGCGGCGGCGAGGTTGCATGTCTTCTCCATGGCCAAAAAGAGCAACGAGGAGCACCGGGACGGCTCAGGCCGATCCGGGCGCTATGTGAAAACGGAAGACAGCGAGCGCCGCCCGACGACGATTTCCGACGACACTGGGAAATATCAAGTGAAATCAAGCCGCGCCGGAATGGTTGTCGGCCGAAATGCGGTAAGCGGCCAGTTCGTGCGCGCACCCGCTATCAAAGCAGGCGCCGCCTTCCGGACACACAAATCTAACTTGGTTAGCGAGGTCATCAAAAATCGAAGGGGCAGGTAGTTGGACGGGAAGCCAAGCCCTCCAACCTACGTGTTTATTAATTGCCCTTATGACCCTGTCTACGCGCGTATCTTTGAAGCACTAATCTTTGCTGTTCATGCGCTTGGTTTTGTAGCCCGCGCTGCTCGTGAAATTGATGACGGGGCTGCTAATCCGGCGCGAGATAGAACCGATGCGAACGACACTCCGAACGAGCATAAGCGGTCGGGATGATTCGGCGTCCTAATCGCTGTCGCCGTATCCAGCCTTAGGCATAAGTTCAACGACGTGGTTCGCTGGCTTTGCCTTGGCTACACTAACCGGCACCAATCGGCCTGTCGTCGCATTGCGCCCGATAGCGAATGTCTTGGAAGTTGAACCCTTAGCCATTGCACCATCCTCGTGTTAGAGGAGAACACTATAGGAACGCTGTGGCCTTGGTTCAAGGGGTCGGCACCCCCAAAACTACTTCTCACATTGCGCCCTGAGGGGCTTCGGCTGGCAAGCCGGGAATTCGATGTTCTGCCTGGCCGAGCCTGCAACGCCGCCTCAGGGTTGCCGTCTCAGGGTCACGCCGAGGGCCGAAACCCCCGTGCCGAGCCCGGTCGCGTCGCGCTCGAAATGCACCCTGGCACCATCGTTCATGTTGATGAAATCGTCCGGGTTCAACGGAACGAGCTCGACGACAAGGCTCCCGACGGAGGCGATCAGCGAGCCGTCTTTGGAGCCGATCGTGACCGATATCGTCCCGTTGGAGTAGCGCCCCTCCAGCGCCTGGAGCTGCCGGGACGGAAGCTTGGCCTGGACGATGGTTCGAGGCGCCGAATCCGGCCAGCCGCGACCTCGCCCCACTGCCTGGACGATTTCGGCGAAGACTTCGGCCCCGCCGTCGCCGTTCGTCATGATGAAGATACCTTCGCCTCGCCTCGGGAACATGAGGAAGTCAGCGCGGTACCCCTCATTGGCTCCGGCATGGCTGAAGCCGAGCCATTCTCCGGTGCCGCGCACGCCGACGCCCAATCCCCAGCCGCCGAGGCCGGGAGTCAGCATTTCACGCGCGATCGCCGGCCGGATCGGCCCGCCGGTTTCGCCCCGATAGGCTTTCGAGACCGCCAGCGCCCATCGCGCCAGATCCCCCGGCGTGGTCCATAGTCCGGCCGCCGCCAGCTCGGGATAGACGTTATACCCACCCTTCACGACGGAGCCGTCCTCACGATATCCCCTGGCGGCGTTCATCTTCTCTGCGGACGTCAAGGGGCCGAAACTGCTCCGGGTCATGCCCGAGGGGTCCAGCACGAGCCGGCGAAGGAGCTCGGGAAAAGGCCGGCCCGCCACATCCGTCAGAAGGAGCTGGACGATCGTGAAGCCGCCTCCGGAATAGCGCCAATGCCGGCCCGGAATCTCGTCGACCCGGATGGGGCCGATATTGGCCGGCGGCACTCCGTCGAGAATTTGGACGACGGTCGGCAGAGGCGCATCGGGCCCATAGCCGGGAAAACCGTGAACGGTCACACCCGCCGTGTGGGTGAGGAGATGCCGGAGCGTCACCGGCTGCGCGCGGGTGAAATCGTTGTCCGGGATTCGCCACGTCTTCAGCTCGGAATTCACCGGCGCATCGAGCCGAAGCAGGCCCCGGTCGACGAGCGCCAGCGCGGCCGTGGCGGTGACGGGTTTGCTTATGGAGGCTGCCTGATAGAGCGTATCCGTCGTCGCCGGTCTTCCCGCTTCCACATCCGATCGGCCGAAGGCGCGCACCCAGGCGACCCGTCCGTTCGCCACGAAGGCGATCGACACCGATGGAACATGGTTCTCCCGCATGACCCGCGGGAGCGAGCGCGCCGGATAGGCCCGTCCCGCCACCTGGATGGTGGGGGTCAGCGCGCCGAGAGCGGGTTCGATCGAGGACGCTTCCGGGCGGGGGGCCGCGGGCGCGGCGGAGCCCATGACGCCGGCGGCGAGAACGCCAAGGAACGGCACACGCCATCGCATCGGATCGAGCTCCCTCTCAAAAAGTGAGACTATACCGGAACGTCGATGCCCATGACGAGGATTCCGACGTTCCGAAAATCGCTGCCCCCGCCCCCGAACGGACGCCGCCGGGCGCCCAACGGCCCGTTCGGGCTGAACGGCGCCGCCGCGCCGTCCAACTGCCCGGTCTCCGCGCCGCGCCGCGCCCTTCCGGCGCCCTCCCGCCCGTCCGCTGCAGCGAACGGGCCGCTCGTTCCCTGACCCCTGCCGCCGTCCGGCGTCCTCGCCCAAGGTGGCGGGGCAACGGTCCTCGACGGGCCGCAAAGACGGGGGAATGGAATGCGTTACCGCTTGTGCCATCGGCTTCTCGCCTCGACCGTCATCGCCGGCGCGCTGGCCCTTCCGGGCGTCGCTCGGGCGCAGGAGCAGGACGGGGCGGCGCCGGCGCAGGCGCCGACGGCTCCCGCCGAGACGGCCGCCGCCGCGCCGGCCGCGGACGCCGATGCCGGGGCCGCCGACAATGGCGCCATCGTCGTCACCGGCTCGCGCATCCCGCAGCCCAACCTCACCGCGGTGAGCCCGGTGACGGTCGTCAACAGCCAGGACGTACGCCTTCAGGGCACGACCAAGACCGAGGACCTCATCAATTCCCTGCCCCAGGCCTTCGGCGAGCAGGGCGGCAACCTCGCCAACGGCGCCACCGGCATCGCCACCGTCAACCTGCGCGGCCTCGGCCCGCAGCGCACCCTCGTCCTCGTCAACGGCCGCCGGCTGGTGCCGGGCGATCCCACCTCGGCGGCGGCCGACATCAACATGATACCCGCGACTCTGATCGACCGGGTCGACGTGCTCACCGGCGGCGCTTCCTCGGTCTACGGCTCGGACGCGGTCGCGGGGGTCGTCAACTTCATCATCGACACGAACTTCGAGGGCGTGAAGCTGGACGGCCAGTACAGCCTCTACCAGCACGACAATCGCGCCGGCCCGGAATTCGTCCGCGCCTTCGACCGCCGCGGCTTCAGCTATCCGCGCGGCAACGTCGCCGACGGCGGCACGGTCGATCTCACCGCCCAGATCGGCGCCGGCTTCGACGACAATCGCGGCCACGTCGTCGCTTATGCCAGCTACCGCCTGATCCGGCCGGTGACCCAGAGCAAGCGCGACTACAGCGCCTGCACCACCCAGGCCCGCACCCCGGCCCAGATCGCCGCCGATCCGGCCAATCCGTTCGATTGCGGCGGCTCGGTGACCAACAAGGACGCCACCGTCTTCCTCTACCAGAACGGCACGTCGACGGCCTTCCAGGTCGGCGCTAACCGGACCCTGAAGACGACGATCGACCGCTTCAACTTCGCCCCCACCAATTACTATCAGCGGCCGGACGAGCGCTACACGCTCGGCTTCTTCGGCAATTACGAGATCAGCGAGTCGCTGAAGCCCTATCTCGAAGGCATGTTCATGGACGATCGGACGGTCGCCCAGATCGCGCAGTCGGGCGACTTCGGCAACACCTATGCCGTCAATTGCGACAATCCGCTGCTCGGGGCGCAGCAGCGCGCGGTGATCTGCGCGCGCGAGAATCTGCTGACCACGCCGGACCTGATGGGCTTCTACCCCGGCACCGTCACCGCGCCCGATCCCGATTGCGTCGGGCCGAGCTGCCGAACGCCCTTCACCTTCTTCGATCCGGGGACGGGGCAGCCCTACAATAAGGGTTTCGCGCAGATCTTCCGGCGCAACGTCGAGGGCGGGCCGCGCCAGGACGACCGCCAGCACACGTCGTGGCGGATCACCGCCGGGCTGCGCGGCGATCTCGGCCCGGCCTGGTCCTACGACGCTTATTATCTCTACGGCCAGACCAACTTCGCCGACACCTACCGCAACGAATTCTCGGTCACCCGGCTGATCAAGGCGCTCGACGTCGTCGCCGGCCCGAACGGCCAGCCGATCTGCCGCTCGGTCCGGACCGGCACCGACCCCAATTGCATCCCCTACGATATGTGGGGGACCGGCACGGTCAGCCCGGCCGCGCTCAACTATCTGATGACCTCCGGCTTCCAGCGCGCGGAGAACAAGGAAAGCGTGGCGAGCGCCGCGCTGACCGGCAAGCTCGGCGAATATGGGCTGAAATTCCCCTGGGCCGAGAACGGGATCGGAATCGCGCTGGGCGCCGAATATCGCAAGGAATCGCTCGACTTCAGGACCGACGCCTCCTTCTCGCTCCTGCCGGCGAGCGACCTCGCCGGCCAGGGCGCGGCGGCGGTCGACACGGCGGGCGCCTACGACGTGCGCGAGCTGTTCGGCGAGGTCCGGGTGCCGATCGTCGAGAACGACTTCTTCGACAATCTGTCGGTCGAGGCCGGCTACCGCCGGTCCGACTACGACCTCAAGAACAGCGGCGGCCGCGGCTTCAAGACCGACACGTGGAAGATCGGGCTCGACTTCGCGCCGGTGCGCGACATCCGCCTTCGAGCCAGCTTCAACCGGGCGGTGCGCGCGCCCAACATCGTCGAGCTGTTCGCGCCCAATGTCGTCGCCCTGAACGGGGCCGGCGATCCCTGCTCGGGCCACGCCATCCAGGCGGGCGAGCGGGGCTGCCTGCTCCAGGGCCTGCACCTGGGGCAGATCGTCGCGGGCAATCCGGCGGGCCAGTATAACGGCCTGGTCGGCGGCAATCGCGATCTCCGCCCCGAGACGGCGGACACCAAGACGGTCGGGCTGGTCATCCAGCCCCGCTTCCTGCCGCGCTTCGCGCTGACGGTCGACTGGTTCGACATCAAGATCAGGGACGCGGTCCAGCCGATCGGCCAGGACACGATCCTGGCGACCTGCGTCGCCACCGCCGACCCGGCGCTGTGCAACCTCGTCCACCGCGACGCCGGCGGCTCGCTGTGGCGCTCCTCGCAAGGCTATGTCGTCGACACGCCGAAGAATATCGGCGCCTTCTCCACCCGCGGCATCGACCTCGGCGCCAGCTATTCGCACGAGCTGGGAAGCCTCGGCGGGCTCTCGGCGAACTTCGTCGGCACCTGGATCGACAAGTTCGTCACGGA
>DASWRU010000085.1:0-14340 GCA_036403015.1 Allosphingosinicella sp. | reverse complement strand
TCCATGAACTGCGACAGCTGCGAGGAGCCGAAGAATTCGCGCACCGCGGCCACCGCCGGCTTGGCGTTGATCAGGTCGTTCGGCATGACCGTGGACACGTCCACGCTCGACATGCGCTCCTTCACCGCCCGCTCCATGCGGAGCAGGCCGACGCGATACTGGTTCTCCAGCAGCTCGCCGACCGAGCGCACCCGGCGGTTGCCGAGATTGTCGATGTCGTCGATCTCGCCCTTGCCGTCCTTCAGTCCGACGAGCGTCTTCACGACGGCGATGATGTCCTCCTTGCGGAGCGTCGTCATCGTGTCGGGCGCGTCGAGATCGAGGCGCATGTTGAGCTTGACCCGGCCGACGGCCGAGAGGTCGTAGCGCTCGGAATCGAAGAACAGGCCGGCGAACAGCGCATCCGCGGTCTCGCGCGTCGGCGGCTCGCCGGGGCGCATGACGCGATAGATGTCGCTCAAGGCCTGGTCGCGGTCCTCGGCCTTGTCGGCCTTCAGCGTGTTCCTGATCCAGGCGCCGGTCGAGATATGGTCGATGTCGAGCAACTCGAGCCGGTCGATCCCGGCCTTGTCGAGCTTCTCCAGATTCTCGGGGCTGATCTCGTCACCCGCCTCGACATAGATCTCGCCGGTCTTGTCGTTGACGAGGTCGAAGGCGGAATAGCGGCCGAACACCTCCTCGGTGGGGATGAGCAACTCGGTCAAGCCGTCCTTGGCGGCCTTGTTGGCGCCGCGGGGGCTGATCTTCTGCCCGGCCGGGAAGACGACCTCGCCGGTCTGGCCGTTGGCGATGTCGAAGCTTGGCTTCTGCCCGCGCCAGTTCTCCGGCACGTAGGGGATCCGCCAGCCGCCCTCGCCGCGGACGAAGACGACGCGGTCGTAGAAGGTGTTCAAAATCTCCTCGCTCGACATGTCGAGCGCGTGGAGCAAAGCCGTCACCGGCAGCTTGCGCTTCCTATCGATGCGGACGTTGACGATGTCCTTGGCGTCGAACTCGAAGTCGAGCCAGGAGCCGCGATAGGGGATGACTCGGGCCGCGAAGAGATATTTGCCGGACGCGTGGGTCTTGCCGCGGTCGTGGTCGAACAGCACGCCCGGCGAACGATGCATCTGGCTGACGATGACGCGCTCGGTGCCGTTGACGATGAACGTGCCGTTCTTCGTCATCAGCGGCATGTCGCCCATGTAGACGTCCTGCTCCTTGATATCGAGCACGGACCGAGTCTCCGTATCGGGGTCCACCTCGAACACGATCAGGCGCAGGGTGACGCGCATCGGCGCCGCGTAGGTCATGCCGCGCTGGCGGCATTCGTCGACGTCGTATTTCGGCTCTTCCAGCTCGTAATGGACGAAGTCGAGCTCCGCCGTCCCGGCGAAGTCGCGGATCGGGAACACCGAGCGCAAAGTCTTCTCCAGGCCCGAGACGTAGCCGTCCTGGGGCCGCGAGCGCAGGAACTGCTCGTAGCTCTCGCGCTGCACCTCGATGAGGTTCGGCATTTCCGAGACCTCGTGGATGTTGCCGAAAATCTTGCGGATGCGCTTGGAGGCCGTGGAGCGGGTGTCCGGAGCCTGAGGAGCGGTGGTCGCCATGGAGTGTGTGTCTCGCCTTCTATCGTCATCCCGGATTGGTCCGGAAATCGTCACCCCGGACTTGATCCGGGGTCCATTCGGACTCGTCACCTCGCAGGAAAAGCGAGGGCGAAGCCCGATGCGGTGCGCTGCAAAGACGCAAAAAGCCGCGAGTCTCCATCTTCGGAAACCGCAGCTTCAGCGTCTTGAAAACCCTACCCGATCAATGCGTTGAACGCGCTGCGCGACGGCGCGTCCTGTTCCGATGCGAATGGGGTGTGACGGCTAGATAGTGAGGGGCGCGCGAAGCGTCAAGGCCGTGCGGGCGGTGGCCGGCCCGCGATGGTCGGCTCCGCGGGTCGTCCTTGTGCCGAAGAGGGGTCACCGCAGGAAGTCGAGCCCTTGGCAGACGCTGCCGCGCACGGTCGTTTGGACGGTTCCGTTGGGCTTGATGATTCCGATCTCGCGGATATCCTCTCCTGCACCCGCGACCGGCTTGACGAACAGGTAATCCGAGGCGCCGCGGATCCGCGCCAGGGTGGCATAGACCGGCTGGATCACGAAATGGCCGCCTGCGTCGATGAGCCCGGCTGTCTCGCCGCTTCGAGCGACGGCGAACCCGTCATCGCTGAAGTCTTCGAAGCTTTCGAATTGCGGATTCACCCGAAAGGCGCCCTTGGAGTCGATCAAGCCGAAGCGCAGCTTGTCCGAGCCGGGCGTGCTGACGCCGACGATCGCGAGCCAGTCCTCGTTCACGCGATAGAAGGGACCCGCCGAGTTGAACTGGGGGTTTATCTGAATTCGCCCCGTGCGATCGATATAGCCCCACGACGTTCCCAGCTGCACCGGCGCCAGGCCGGCCTTGGTGAAGTGACCCGCATGGTCGAACTGCGCTGGGATCACGAACTTTCCGGAGCGGTCGATATATCCATAAGCGCGCTTCATCGGCTGGTCCGGCGGGACGGCGGTGGCGAGGTTCCTATCGGCCGTGGCCGCATTGCTCATGAGAGTGTCGTCTGCCGTGGCCGCCGAGGAGTCGCCGACGAGAATCGCGGCCGCGGCGAGACCGCTCTCGTCGAAGTCCTCCGCGTCCACGAACTGCGGAGTGACGACTATCTTGCCTGCTCCGTCGATGAACCCGAATTTCTGGTCCTGGCGGACTTGGAGCAGGCCATCCAGATAGTTGACCCGCCGGCCGGTGCGCCTCCCGGTCTGGTCCTGGTAATAGGTGAAGATGCCGTCATATTGCGGGGCGACCACGAACTTGCCGGAGGCATCGATGATGCCCCACTTGTCGCCGATCACGGCGGCGGCGTGATCGGTCGGGTCGAAGGCCGAGAGAGAGCTGAACTGGGGATTGATTACGAATCGACCTCCACCGTCGATCGTCCCCCACTTTCCCGCGACCTGGACGCGGATGTTGGCTTCGTCGCCCGACATGACGATGTTGTCGAATTGCGGGTTTACGACAAACTTGCCGTCGCGATCGATCAGTCCCCACTTCTTGCCGATCCTGACCGGCGCGAGATCGAACTTGCCGACGAACGGCCCCGCATCCTCGAATTGCGGATTGAGCGTGATCCGGCCGCTCTTGTCCACGAACCCGCATTTGCCGCCGAAGCCGATCGGGAGCAAACTCGCATCGGCGGCGGCTGTGTTCGGTCCGCCGAGACCGAGCACGCCGCCGTCCCCGGCTCCAGAGAAGCGGTAGGCCGCTGCGCCGGCCAGGGCCAGCGCCACCACGCCGGCCGCGACCAGCGGGATTCGTGAGCGCCTGCGGCCGGGCAGATCGCCGCCGCCGGGGCCGGCGGCCGGCTCGGCCCGGGAGGCGTGAAGCCCCGCTGACTGGTCCGTCGAGGCGGACTGGTCCGTCGAGGCGCCGAACGGTCGCCCGCACTTTTCGCAGAAAGCCGCACCGTCCAACCGAGCGGCACCACAATCGGGACAGAAACCCGCCATTCTCGCTCCTCCCCCTGGAGTTCGAATTGGCCTTACCTATACAGTCAAGGAACTGCTGCGCAACATCCATTATCCACGGAAAATATCAGAGTTCCATCCCACATTGAACCCATTGGTCGTCAGCTCCGCCGGTATCGCATAAATCATGATCGAGCTAACGTCGAAGGTCGAGAACTGAGTCGTGGCTTTGTCGGCGACGGCAAGAACGTTTGCGTCTACCATGGCGGTCCTCCAGTTATACATTCGCTGATAATAAGCGGAGACGGCCGGCCGGTCCCAGGGGAATGCCGGCCACGCAACTTTCATGCTCATGGGTGCAGCCAGGGCTTGGCCGAACGCGTGACATCTGCGTGCAGATGAACATATCCCGGTGGTGGCCGGCCCCGTCTCTTCTTTACCAAGAAGAAATAGGTTCGGCACATCGAAAAAGACCCAATCGAGACTACCAGAGCTGCCGGATATTGAAATCGGACCGATTGAGACGATCGATCAAAAGCCGTCCAACGATCGAACGGGTTTTACTTAGCAGGAGTTCGAAACTTCCGCGCCTTTCGAGGCCTCGCCCGGCGGCGAAGCCATCCGACGCCGGCGGAGGCGAGCACGCCGGCCTCGATCGGCGCGTCGCTTCGCCCCTCGCGATGACGGCTTGACGTCACCCGCGACGCGCCGGCTTCGCCTTGTAGCGCTTGTGGGGCGCCGGGCCGGCCTTGCGATTCGCCCGCGCTGCCTCGCGGGGCTTGCCCTGGACCGGCTCGATCCTGACGCCGCCCTCGCCGTCCTCGTCCGTCGCCGTTCGCCGCACCGCCTGCATGAACCGCCCCGCCGCGGCGCGCGGCACCTCGAACATCGTCTCGCCCGCCGCAATGCGGATGGCGCCGATCTCGCTCTTGGTGATGTGGCCGCGGCGGCAGAGCAAGGGGAGGAGCCAGCGCGGGTCGGCATTGTGGCGGCGGCCGATGTCCATGCGGAACCAGATCGTGTCCTCGAAGCCGGGACGCGGGCCATCGGGCCGCTGCGGGCCGTCGCGGCCGGCGGGGCCGGAATCGACGAGATCCTCGGGCGCCGGCATTCGCGCGCGGTGGGCGCGCACCAAGGCGGCGGCGATGTCCTCCGGGCTCTTCTCCTCCAGCAGGCGGCGGGCGAGCTCGCGGTCCTCCTCCTCCAGCTCGACCGGCTCCAGCAGGGCCGCCAGCAGCCGCTCATGGTCGCTCTTGCGGATGTCCTCCGGAGTCGGCGGCTTGATCCATTCCGCCTCGATCCGCGCGCCCCTCAGCACCATCTCGACCCGCTTGCGGCGCGGATAGGGGACGACGAGCACGGCGATGCCCTTCTTGCCCGCCCGCCCGGTACGGCCGGAGCGGTGCTGGAGGGTCTCGGCGTCCCTCGGCAGCTCGACATGGACGACGAGGGTGAGGTTCGGGAGGTCGATGCCGCGCGCGGCGACGTCGGTCGCGACCAGCACCCGCGCCCGCCCGTCCCTGAGCGCCTGCAGCGCCTGATTGCGCTCGTTCTGGCTGTGCTCGCCGGAGAGGGCGACGGCGCTGAACCCGCGCTCGGTCAGGGAGGAATGGAGCCGCCGCACATTCTCGCGCGTCGCGCAGAAGAGGAGGGCGCTCTCCGCCTCGTGGAGCCGCAGCAAATTCACGACCGCATGCTCAATGTCGGCGGGCGCGACCGTCATCGCCTGATAGGCGATGTCGCCATGGCCGCGCTCCTCGCCCACCGTCGAGATGCGTAGCGCGTCCTTCTGGTAGCGCTTGGCCAAGGCGACGATCGGCCGCGGCATGGTCGCCGAGAAGAGCAGAGTGCGGCG
Source organism: Allosphingosinicella sp. (assembly GCA_036403015.1). Taxonomy (GTDB): domain Bacteria; phylum Pseudomonadota; class Alphaproteobacteria; order Sphingomonadales; family Sphingomonadaceae; genus Allosphingosinicella. Next base: position 9,000 of record DASWRU010000085.1, on the reverse strand, counting down.
CTCGGAGGGTGTGGCGTCGAGTATCTCCTCCAGATCCTCGCGGAAGCCCATGTCGAGCATCTCGTCGGCCTCATCGAGCACCGCCACCTTGAGCTTCGAAAGATCGAGTGCGCCGCGCTCCAGATGGTCCCTGAGGCGCCCCGGCGTCCCGACGACGATATGCGCCCCCTGCTGGAGCGCCCGCCGTTCCTTCGACGCGTCCATGCCGCCGACGCAGGTCGCGATCCGGCCCCCCGCCGGGCCGTACAGCCAAATCAGCTCGCGGCTGACCTGCAGCGCCAGCTCGCGTGTCGGCGCGACGATGAGGGCGGCGGGTTCGCGCAGATACGGCGCTTCCCCGTTCGGAGCGAGCAGCTGCGGCGCCATGGCGAGCCCGAAGGCCACCGTCTTGCCCGAACCGGTCTGGGCGGAGACGATGAGGTCCCGCCCCTTCGCCTCCGGCTCCAGGACGGCGGCCTGGACGGGAGTGGGTTCGGCATAGCCGCGCGCGGACAGCGCTCCGGCGAGGCGCGGCGGGAGGTTCTCGAAAGGCATGGCGGCCATGTGGGGCGGCGCGGAGCCCGGGGCAAGGCTCCGCGCCGTCAGGGATCGCCGTTAGAGCACGTCGCCGAACATGAACCACAGCAGCGCGAACCAGGCGGCGAGCGCCGCCGCGCCGGTCAGCCAGGCCACCCAACGCGCGCTCCGGCCGCCGTCGGTCATGCGCCGCTCAGGTGGTGCGCGGGGTCGCCTTCGCCCGCTGCTCCTGGATGTACTGGAGCTCGCTTTTCGCCCCGGCGTCGTTGGGGTCGATCTCGAGGCACTGGCGGAACAGCGCCTCGGCCTCGTCGAGCTTGCCCCGCTCGATCAGGACGAAGCCCATGCCCCTCATCCCGCGGCGCTTGTGAAATTTCTGCGACTCGGCGTCCGGCATCAGGGCCGAGGCATCGGTGGCCCGCTTGAACAGGTCATAGGCCTTCGCCCAGTCGCGCTTGCCCTTGTGCCACTCGCCGAGCTCGCCGAGGAACTGGGCGTTGAGCGGGGAGAGCGCCAGGGCGCGATCGAACTGCACCTTGGCCTCGTCGCCGCGGCCGAGATCGACGAGCGCGAAGCCCTTGAGGAAGATCGCCATCGACCATTCCGGCCCGAACACGACCACGCTCTTGTGGTCCCTCACGCCCATCGTCGTGTAGGCAAGTGTCTCCGTCGTCGACCCTGCGCAGTAGACCTGCCGCCTTTCGCCCGCATGGGCTTTGTCCTCGGCGGCGATCAGGGTATCGAGCAGGGCCACCGCCTTGTCGGGCTGGTGCGCCTCGATGAACCGCCACGCGTCGTCGATCTGCTTCGCTTCGGCCTTGGCGTCGATCGCGGCGGCGGCATGGAGCGGCGCCGGCGCGGCGGCGGCGGCGAGCGCCCCGGTCAGCAGCCAGGCCGCGGCGGTCAGGATGGACTTGCGCATGAGCCTTCTCCCCGCTGGAGGTGGGCGCAGCCTATGCCGCCGGCGCGCGGCTGTCACGCCCGCACCGGCACCCCCTAGGAGGATCGCGGCGCACCCGCTACAGGGGCGCCGGTCCGGGGCAGGAGTTCGCGTCGAATGTGCGGCATCATTGGAATCGTAGGCCGGCGCGAGGTCACGCCGCGGCTGATGGACGGTCTGCGCCGCCTCGAATATCGCGGCTACGATTCGGCCGGCCTGTGCACGATCGTCGACGGCCGCCTCGACCGCCGGCGCGCGGAGGGCAAGCTCGACAATCTCGCCCGCGAGCTCGCCGGGCACCCCCTCGCCGGCACGGTGGGCATCGCCCATACCCGCTGGGCGACCCATGGCGCGCCGACGCTCGGCAACGCCCACCCGCACATCGTCGACGGCGTCGCGCTCGTCCACAACGGCATCATCGAGAATTTCCGCCCGCTGCGCGAGGAAATGATCGCCGAGGGGCGCAGTTTCGAGAGCGAGACCGACAGCGAGGTGGTCGCCCACCTGGTCGATCACCAGCTCAAGCAGGGCAAGGCGCCGGGCGAGGCCGTCGCCGCCGTCCTGCCCCGCCTCCACGGCGCTTTCGCGATCACCATCCTGTTCCGCGACTTCCCCGACCTCCTCGTCGGCGCGCGCATGGGCGCCCCGCTCACCGTCGGCTATGGCGAGGGGGAGACCTATCTCGGCTCGGACGCGCTGGCGCTCGCCGGCCTCACCCAGCGCATCGCCTATCTCGAGGAGGGCGACTGGGCGCTCGTCACCCGCGACGGCGCCACGATCTTCAACCGCGCCAACCAGGAGGTGGAGCGGCCCATCGTCGAATCCGGAGCCTCGGCCGGAGTGGTGGAGAAGGGCAATTTCCACCATTTCATGCAAAAGGAGATTTTCGAGCAGCCGGTCGTCGTCGCGCAGACGCTCTCCTCCTATTTGCGGCCCTACGAGCAGAAGGTGGCGCTGCCCGATATCGAATGGTCGTTCGCGGACGTGCCCCGGATCACCATCGTCGCCTGCGGCACGTCTTATTATGCCGGTATGGTCGCCAAATACTGGTTCGAGCAATTCGCCCGCGTCCCCGTCGAGCTCGATATCGCCTCCGAGTTCCGCTACCGGCAGCCGGTGCTGGAGCCGGGCGGGCTCGCCCTCTTCATCAGCCAGTCGGGCGAGACCGCCGACACCCTCGCCGCGCTCCGCCACGCCCGCGCCGAGGGCCAGCGCATCGCCGTCGTCGTCAACGTGCCGACCAGCTCGATGGCGCGCGAGGCGGACCTCCTCCTCCCCACCCATGCCGGGCCGGAGATCGGCGTCGCCTCGACCAAGGCGTTCACCTGCCAGCTCGCCGTCCTCGCCGCGCTCGCGGCCAAGGTCGCCCGCGACAAGGGCCGCATGACCGAGGCCGAGGAGCGCGAGATCGTCGCCCACCTCTCCGAAGCCCCGGCCGCGATGAACCGCGCCCTCGACCATGACGAGGACATTGCGGCCATGGCCCATTTCATCGCCGGAGCGCGCGACGTCCTCTACCTCGGCCGCGGCGCCGATTATCCGCTGGCGATGGAAGGCGCACTGAAGCTGAAGGAGATCAGCTACATCCACGCCGAAGGCTATGCCGCGGGCGAGATGAAGCACGGGCCGATCGCGCTGATCGACGACAACGTCCCCGTCATCGTGCTCGCGCCGAGCGGGCCGCTGTTCGACAAGACCGTCTCCAACATGCAGGAAGTTCAGGCGCGCGGCGGCAGGGTCGTGCTCATCTCAGATGCGGAAGGCCTGGCCGCCGCCTCGGACGAGCGCCTCGTCGCGACGATCGAGATGCCGAAGGTCCACCCGCTGATCGCGCCGCTGGTCTATGCCATTCCGGTCCAGCTGCTGGCCTACCATGTCGCCGTCGCCAAGGGCACGGATGTCGATCGGCCTCGAAACCTTGCAAAGTCGGTCACCGTCGAGTGACGACCCGTGCGAGTCAGAGGAAGGAATAAGGATCGACGTCGACGCTGACCCGCACCCCGCGTGGCCAGGTCAGCTTGCCGAGCCATTCGCGGATCACATCCTGGACGTCGAGCGCCCGGGCCGCGTGGACGAGGAGGCGCATGCGGTGGCGTCCGCGCAGCATGGCGAGCGGCGCCGGGGCGGGGCCGAACACGGCCATGTTCTCCACCCGCGGCGCGCTGCGGCCGATCAGGCGGGCCGTCTCGGTCGCTTCCGCCAGATCCTCTGAGGACACCACAATGCCGGCGAGGCGGCCGAAGGGGGGCATCGCCGCCTCGCGCCGCGCCTCCGTCTCGGCGGCGTAGAAGCTCTCCGCGTCGCCGCTGACGAGCGCGCTTATCACCGGGGCGTGAGGGTCATGGGTCTGGACGAGGACGCGGCCCGGTTTCTCGCCGCGGCCGGCGCGGCCGGCGACCTGGGCGATCTGCTGGAAGCTGCGCTCGGCGGCGCGCAGGTCGCCGCCCTGGAGGCCGAGATCGGCGTCGACCACGCCGACGAGGGTGAGGTTGGGGAAATGATAGCCCTTGGTGACGAGCTGGGTGCCGACGACGATGTCGATCTCCCCCGCCTCCATCCTTCCGACGAACTCCGCCGCCTTGGCCGGGGACCAGATCGTGTCGGAGGTGACGATCGCCGTCCGCGCCTCCGGGAACAGCGCGCGCACCTCGTCGGCGATCCGCTCGACGCCGGGGCCGACCGGCACCAGGCTGTCCTCCGCCTCGCACTCGGGGCAGAGGCGCGGCGGCGGCATGACGTGACCGCAATGGTGGCAGGCGAGGCGGTGGACGAGCCGGTGCTCGACCATCCAGGCGGTGCAATTGGGACATTGGAAACGGTGCCCGCAATGGCGGCAGAGGGTGAGCGGCGCATAGCCGCGGCGGTTGAGGAAGAGCAGGGCCTGCTCGCCGCGCTCCAGAATCTCCTCCAGCGCCTTGACCAGCCGCGGCGCCAGCCAGCGGCCGCGCGGCGGCGGATCGGCGATGAGGTCGAGCGCCTCGATCTCCGGCAGCTCCGCGGCACCGTAACGGTCGGGGAGCTTCACTTCGGTGTAGACGCCGATCTCCGCCATCTGGCGGCTCTCGATGGCGGGCGTCGCGGAGGCGAGGACGATCGGCAGGCCTTCGAGCTTGGCCCGCATGACGGCGACGTCGCGGGCGTGATACTGGACGCCTTCCTCCTGCTTGAAGCTGGTCTCGTGCGCCTCGTCGACGACGATCAGGCCGAGCTCGCGGTAGGGAAGGAAAAGCGCGGATCGGGCGCCGACAACCACCTTGGCGTCGCCCGTGGCGACGGCGCGCCAGGCGCGGCGGCGCTGCGACTGCCTGAGGCCCGAATGCCAGGCGACCGGCTCGTGCCCGAAGCGGGCCGCGAAGCGCTTCAGGAAGGGTTCGGTGAGCGCGATTTCCGGGAGGAGGACCAAGGTCTGCCGCCCGCGCCGCAGCGATTCGGCGATTGCCTCGAAATAGACTTCGGTCTTGCCGGAGCCCGTGACTCCGTCGAGGAGGAAGGGCGCGAACCCGCCCTGGCGCACCGCCTCGACCAAGAGGTGCGCCGCCGCCCCCTGCGCCAGCTCCAGCTGGGGCGGCGCGAAGTCGGGAAGAGGGGCGGCGAACGGGTCGTCGATCGACACGTCCACCGGCTCGACGGCGCCGGCCTTGACCAGGCCGCGGATGACGTTGTCGGAAACCCCGGCCGCCAGCGCCAGCTCGCGCACCAGCCCCTGCCGCTCGCCGAGCCGCTCCAGCGCCTGCGCCCGCTGCGGGCTTAGCCGCTCGGGTACAAGGCGAGTGAGGCGGTACTCGGTGACGGTGCGGCTGCCGTCCAGCGCGCTCGCCGAGGCGAGCGACATGCGCAGCACCGCGGCGATCGGCGCCAAATAATAATCCGCCGTCCACTCGATCAGCCGCCTTAGCGGCTCGGCCAGCGGCGGCAGGTCGTAGGCCTGGAGCAGCGGGCGAAGCCGGTTGTCGCCGACGCTCTCCGCCTCCAGCCGCTCCGGCTCCCACACCACCCCGGTCATCTGCCGCGGCCCGAGCGGGGCGAGGACGATCGAGCCGGGCTCGACCGTCATGCCGTGCGGCACGCGGTAGTCGAGCGGCCCCAAAGCGGCGTTGAGGAGGAGGACGCGGCAGCGGTTCATGCCCGCCCATCTAGGATCAAAGGCGGCAGGATTGAAACTGCCCCGCGCCCGCCGCGTTGGGGGACGGTTCCGCCGGTGTAACAAGGGAGCGCCGCCATGCCACCGATGCCCTCGCGCCGCAGCCTGCTCGCCGCCGCTTTGGCCCTGCCGCTGCTCGCCCTGCCGGGCTGCGCGACCCGGCTCGGCGACATACCCGGCCTGGACGAGGCGATCAGGCGTCTGCTTACCTTGTCCGCGCATCGCGCGGTGGCGAGGCTGGCGACGGAGGAGGGTTTCTTCGCCGACGACCTGGCGCGGGTGAACCTGCCCTCGCCGATGGGCGGCAGCGGCTTCACGCGGGCGCTGGCGGTGCTGCTCGGCACAAGGGAGGCGCAGGACAGGCTGCTCCGCCTCGTCAACCGCGCCGCGGCGGAGGGGGCTCGGGCCGCGGCGCCGGTCGTCTACGAGGCCATCCGCAACATGAGCCTCGCCGATGCGCGGGCGATCGCCCGCGGCGGCCCGACGGCGGCGACGGACGCGCTGCAGCGCAGCCTCGGCGACGGCCTCTTCGAGGCGATGTTCCCGGGCGTGGGCGAGGTCCTGCGGATCGCCGACGACGGCCTCGTCCAGCGCGCGCTGCGGATCACCACCGGAATCGACTTCACCGGCCTCCAGGCGGACGTCACGCGCAAGGCCGCTGCCGGACTCTACCGCGCCATCGGCCGCGAGGAAGCCGCTATCCGCGCCGACCCGGGCGCCGCCGGAGACCCGCTTCTCGCCCAAGCCTTCGGACCGCGCCGCTGATCTGCTATGCTCCGCGCCGGGAGGCGCGGACATGGACGACGCGCAGGCGCAGCTCGATCTTTTCCTCGACAAGTTCGAGCCCGACGTGGCGGCGCGCGCCCGCGCCGACCTTGCCGCGATGCGGGCGCGGCTGCCAGGCGCTACGATCCTCGTCTACGACAATTACAACGCGCTCGCGATCGGGTTCGGCCCGAGCGAGAAAGCGGGCCAGGCAATCCTCTCCCTCGCCGTCTTTCCGCGCTGGGTAACCCTTTGCTTCCTCCAGGGCGCGGGCCTCCCCGATCCGGAGGGGCGGCTGAAGGGTGACGGTAGTCGTGTCCGCCACATCCGGCTGCTCGACCCAGAAGCGCTCGGCGATCCTTACGTCGATACGCTTATATCGGAAGCGGTCCGCCGCGCCGAGCCGCCCTTCGAGGCAGCGGCGGAGCAGCGGCTCGTCATCAAGTCCATTTCGGCGAAGCAGCGTCCGCGCCGCCCGCCCGGCTGAGCCGACTCGCGCCCGCCCCGCCCGCTGGCTAGAAGGACGCGAATCCTTTCCAGCCGAGGCCGCAGCCCATGAAATTCTTCGTCGACACCGCCGACACCGCCGAAATCCGCGACCTGGCGGAGACCGGTCTGCTCGACGGCGTCACCACCAACCCTTCGCTGATCCACAAGGCCGGCCGCAACTTCCTGGAGGTGGTCGAGGAGATTGCCGGCATCGTGGCGGGGCCGGTCTCGGCCGAGGTCGTCGCGACCGATCACCGGGAGATGATGCGCGAGGCGGAGATCCTTCGCAAGATCGCCGCCAATATCGCGGTCAAGGTGCCGCTCACCGTTGACGGGCTCAAGACCTGCAAGGCGCTGACCGGGGACGGCACGATGGTCAACGTCACCTTGTGCTTCACCGCCAACCAGGCGCTGCTCGCCGCCAAGGCGGGCGCGACCTTCATCTCGCCCTTCGTCGGCCGTCACGACGATACCGGCTTCGACGGAATGCAGATCATCTCGGAGATCCGCACCATCTACGACAATTATGATTTCGAGACGCAGATCCTGGTCGCGAGCGTGCGCCACCCGATCCACGTCCTCCAGTCGGCGATGATCGGCGCCGACGTCATGACGGCGCCCCCCGCCGTCATCCGCCAGCTCTTCAAGCACCCGTTGACCGACCGCGGGCTGGAGGCGTTCCTGGCGGACTGGCAGAAGACGGGGCAGACGATCGGCTAGTCGCCTCCTCATCGCCCCCGCGACGGGGAGGCACTTTCGCCATCGCTTCTTAACCATCTTCGAGTTACCTTCCCGCGATGGGCAAGGTGATCAACTTCGAGGACCGGGCGGTGGCCAGCCTCAGGGCGCGGGTCGCGGCGGTGGAGGAGGCGAACCAGGATCTCATCGCCTTCGCCCGCGGCCATTCGGGCGCGGTCGCCTCGATCCACGAGGCGGTGCTCGCCGCGATCGACGCCGAGGGCTTCGACCATCTGATCCACATCGTCACCCAGGAATGGCCGCAGATACTCGGCCTCGACGCGGTGGCGATCGGCCTGTTCATCGGGGACAAGGGGCTGCGCGCCGACGCGTCGGGGCTGCAGTTCGTCGACCCCAGGATCGTCGAGCGCTCGCTCGCCGGGCTGGACGGGGTCGTGCTGCGCGGCTGCAAGCGCGGCCATCCCCTGTTCGGCCCCGCCTGCACGCTGATCCGCGCCGAGGCTTTGGTCCGGCTCGACACCGCGCCGCCTTTGCCGAGCGGGCTCCTTGCGCTCGGTCAGCGCGCCGAGCAGGGTTTCGAGACCCGCCACGGCTCGGAGCTGCTCGTCTACCTGGGCCGAGTCCTCACGCGCTGCATGGGCCGGTGGCTGATTTCCTGAACGACCATCCGGCGGCGGCTATCGCGCTTCGCTGGCAGCATCATTTGAGCCGCGACCGCCGCCGTTCGCCGCACACGGTGAGGGCCTATGCCGCGACCGCGGGGCGGCTGATCCATTTCCTGGCCGAGCATCTCGGCGGCGCCGTCGAGGCCGGCAGCCTCGCCGCCCTCACGCCCGCGGACCTGCGCGCCTTCCTCGCCCACCGCCGGCGGGACGGGCTCGGCAATTCCTCGTCGGCCCGGGAGCTCTCCGCGGTTCGCGGCTTCCTCGCTTTCGCGGCGGGAGAGGCAGGCGGGGAGGGGAGCCTGCCGCGCCTCAGGGGCCCCAAGCGCCCACGCAGCGTGCCGCGCCCGGTCTCGCCCGACGAGGCGGTATCGCTCGCCGAGGAAGTCGGCGAGGACGCGACCGAAGCGTGGATCGCTGCGCGCGACTATGCCGTGCTGATGCTCCTCTACGGCTCCGGCCTGCGGGTGGCGGAGGCGCTGGGCCTGACCGGCGCGGCGCTGCCGCTGTCGGAGGCGCTGGTGGTGACGGGCAAGCGCAGCAAGACCCGCATGGTGCCGCTGCTCGAGCCGGTGCGGGAGGCGATCGGGCGATATCTGGAGCTCTGCCCCTATCCGCCGTCGCGGGAGGCGCCGCTGTTCCGGGGCGCGCGGGGCGGGCCGCTCAACGGGGAGATGATCCGCCGCGTCGTCCGCCGCGCCCGCGTCCGGCTCGGCCTTTCCGAGCGGACCACGCCGCATGCGCTGAGGCACAGCTTCGCCACCCACCTGCTCGGCCGCGGCGCCGAT
>DASWRU010000084.1:0-9219 GCA_036403015.1 Allosphingosinicella sp. | reverse complement strand
GTCCCGCCGCGCGGGCGCGGCGGCGAGGGCGGCGGGCCGGGGGTCGTAGCGGCTGAGCTGCCCGGCGACCCATGCCTTCGCGTCGCGCGGCGCCCCCTCGTCGGGGCGTGCGCCAAGGCCGAAACGATCGTAGGCGACGGCAAGCGAAGTCATGACCGGCACAGCCTGTCACTCACCGGCGCTGAACGCAAACTGAAGGCTCAGAAGGCCTCGGGCATCGCCACTGGGCCGACCAGCTCGCGGTGCCGCGCGATCGCGTAGCGGTCGGTCATGCCGGCGATGAAGTCGCCGATCGCTCGGACGGTCGCGACCTCGTCGGCGCCGGGCCCGTGCCAGCTTGCCGGGAGGAGGGCCGGATCAGCGCGATAGGCGGCGGCGAGGTTGGCGACGATCCTCTGCGCTTCCGCCTTGACGGCGCTCACCGGCGGCGCGTTGTACATGCGCGCGGACAGGAAGGCCTTCAGCGCCCGCTCCTCCCGCGCCATTTCCGCGGAAAAGCCGACGAGCGGGCGGCCCGCGCCGCGGACGTCCTCGGCCGTCTCCACCCGCGCCTCCATGAGCCGGCGACGCGTTTCGCCCAGCACGTCGTTGACCATCACCCCGATCTGATCGCGCACCAGCTCCGGCGCCAGCCGCGCTTCCGGCAGATCGGGGTAGCGCGTCCGCACCTCGGCCCAGGCGCGGGCGATGAGCGGCACGGCCGTCAATTCATCGAGCGTGAACAGCCCGGCGCGCAGTCCGTCGTCGATGTCGTGATTGTCGTAGGCGATGTCGTCGGCAATCGCCGCGACCTGCGCCTCGAGGCTGGGCCAGCGGGCGAGATCGAGATCCCATTCGCGATTCACCTCCGCCAGCGCCCAGCCGGGCGCCGCGACCGGGCCGTTATGCTTGGCGAGGCCTTCCAGCATCTCCCAGCTGAGGTTGAGGCCGGGGTGGCGGGGATAGGGCGTCTCCAGCCGGGTGAGCAGCCGGAGCGTATGGGCGTTGTGGTCGAAGCCGCCGGCGCCCGCCATCGCCTCCTGCAGCGCATCCTCGCCGGAATGGCCGAAGGGGGGATGGCCGATGTCATGGGCGAGGCACAGCGCCTCGGTCAGATCCTCGTTGAGGCCGAGCGCGCGCGCGATCGTCCGACCGATCTGCGCGACCTCCAGACTGTGGGTCAGGCGGACTCGGAAATGGTCGCCGTCCGGGGCGATGAAGACTTGGGTCTTGTGGCGCAGGCGGCGGAAGGGGATGGAGTGGATGATCCGGTCCCGATCGCGCTGGAAGGCGTCGCGGGGCCCGCGGCTGCCGCTCGGCGTCTCGGCATGAAGCCGTCCGCGCGAGCGCGCCGGGTCCGAGGCACAGGCGGCGGCCGCCGTCACTTGGCCGCGAGCTTCTCGACCTTCTCGCCCGCCTCGCTGGTCCAGGCGAAGCCGCTCAGCTCCACCTTGCGCAACGCGTTGACGAAATCCTGGGCGGCCTCGGCGTCGGCGAAGGGACCGACCAGCAGCCGGTTGGTGGCGTTGAGCTTCGCCGTCCAGGGCGTGCGGCTGGCGAGCAGCTTGGGGGCCTTCGCCTTGAGACGGCTGAATTCGCGCGGCAGCGCGTCGCGGTCGGCGCCGCCGGCGATCTGGACCCAGACGCGGCTCGGCTCGCGCGGCGGCGGCGGCTTCTTCGGCGGAGCGCTGGCCGCCACGGCGGCGCGGCCCTTCTTGTCCGGTTTGGCTTCGGCGGTCTCGCCCGCGCCGCGGCGGGAGCCGGGCTTCACCGGCGCCGTCTCCTCCGCGCCGACATGCCTGGCCGGAGCCCTGGCCGCCGTGCTCTCCCGCCGCGGCGCCGGGCTGGCGGGGGCGGGTGGAGGCTCGGCGATACCGGCCACGGCGGCGGCGAGATCGGCAAGGCGGCTCGACGCATGGTTCATTGCGGGCAGTGCGGGCGTCGGGCGGGGTTCGGCAGCCACCGGTTCGGGCCGCGCCTCGGCTGCCGGCTCAACGGAGCCCGCGGGCGGGGGTGCCGAAGACGGCGCGACCGCCGCGGGATCGGCTTCGGCAACGACGGCGGACGGGCGGGAGCCGGGCGGCAGGGTGAAGGTCGATGGCGACACGGCGGCGGGGACGGGGCGGTCCGACGGCAATGCGGCTTGCGGCCGAGCGCGAACCGTCGGAGCCGTGGTTTCCGGCCGGCGGAGCGGCCGCGCCGTGGCCGCTTCCGCCTCGCGGCGCGACCAGGACCAGCTGGACACCGGGGGAGCGGTGCCCGCGACCCGGGCCGCCGGCTTGGCCGGCGCCGCCGACGCGATGCGGTTTGGCGCGGGGACCGGCGAGGCGGGTCGCGCGGTCTCCCCGTTCGAGATCCGCCGCTGGAGGAGCTCCTGCGCGGGATCGGGCCGCCCGGCGTCCGTGGCGCTGCGGGCGGGGGCGGCGCGGGAAGCCGGCTGCGCCGCGGCGTTGGAGGCGTAGACCGCTGCGGGCATCGTGCGGCCGTCGCGCGGGAAATGGCCGAGATGGACGGCGAGCGCCCGGTCGGCATAGCTGAGCGAGGGAAGGCGGGCGAGGAAGGGCATCATCGCCTCGCCCTGCGGCCCGGGCATGGCCGACTGCACCGCCTGGCCGGCGCCCGCCGCGTCGCCGGTAAGCGCAAGAACGAGAGCGCGGGTCCGCTCGGCGGCGCGGTCGCCGGTGCGCAGCTGCGGCTCGAGCTGCTGCAGCGCCGCCTCGCGGTCGCCGGTGATGGCAAGTGAAAGGGCGAGACGCCGAGTCACCTCGGCATCGCCGCCATGCTGCAGCGCGAGCCGATAGTCCCGCTGCGCGCGGCGCGGATCGCCGCTGATATCGTAGGCGAGGCCGCGGTCGCGGGCCATTTCCGCGTCGGTGACTCCGAGGTCGGTCGCGTCCTTGAAGAATTTGAGCGCCGCCCGCGGCTGCTCGAGCTGGACCAGCGCGGAGGCCATCCACATCTTGATGCGGCCGTCGCGGGGCGCCACCTCTTCGGCGCGGGCGAAGAAGGTCAGCGCCGCCTGAGCATCGCCGAGGCTGAGCGCCGCCTGCCCCGCGCTCATCAAAGCCGGCAGGTTGCGGGGATCGGCCGCCAGGCTGCGCAGGTTGCGCGACAAGGCGTCGGCGGGACTCTCCCCCGCCCAGGCTCCGTTCGGCTGTGCGATGAGCGGCCCCCCGGCCAGCAGTATCCCCGCACCCAGCACGGCCAAGCCGAACCGGGCACCCCACTTCGATAAGGTCATGGCTGCCATGAAAGCCGCCGCCGCCTTAACCGGCAATGGCTAAGCGCTCAGGCGGTTCGTGACGGCGGTGAGTAGCTTGCCTTACTGGTTGTTCTGGCGGCCGAGGAAGCGGGGGATGTCGAGCGGGTCGCGGCGGGCGCGGGCGGGGGCCTGGGGCTCCTCCTCGACCTGCGCCTTGGCGGCGCCGCGGGCAATGTTCGACATCCGCTCGAAGAGCGTGCCGCCCTCGCGCGACGGCTTCGCCTCGGCGGCGGGCTCCTCGCCCGTGATCCAGCTGCGGGTGCCGGGCGCGCTCGCCTCCGGCCCGCCGGCGAAATCGTCCTCGGTAAAGCCCTCGCCGCCATCCTCCTCGTCGAGCATGCCGGTGTCGAGCAGCAGCTCGTCGCCGGCCGGCGTGTCGAGGGTCAGCTCGTCCGTCTCGACCTCGGCCGTGTCGGCGCCGAGCTCCGTCGCCGGCGCCTCGTCCTCGGCCGCTTCCGCGGCGGGCATCGGCGTCGGCGGGGTCAGCGTCATCTTCGGCTCGGACGTGCGGGCGGCGCCGGGGAAGGCGAACACCTTCGCCGGCTGCGGCGGCGCCTGCATCACCGCGTCGGCGTCGATGCCGGTCGCCACCACGGAGACGCGGATCTTGCCCTCGAGGTCGTTGTTGAAGGCCGAGCCCCAGATGATGTTGGCGTCGGGGTCGACCAGCTCCTTGATGTGGCTGGCGGCCTCGTCGACCTCCATCAGCCGCATGTCCTCGCCGCCGGTGATCGAGATGATGACGCCCTTGGCGCCGCGCATCGAGACGCCGTCCAGAAGCGGGTTGGCGATCGCCTTTTCGGCGGCCTCGATGGCGCGGTTGTCGCCCGACGCCTCGCCGGTGCCCATCATCGCCTTGCCCATCTCGCCCATCACCGAGCGGACGTCGGCGAAGTCGAGGTTGATGAGGCCCGGCATGACCATCAGGTCGGTGATTCCGCGCACGCCCTGCTGGAGGACCTCGTCGGCCATCATGAACGCTTCCTTGAAGGTCGTGTTCGGGTTGGCGATGCGGAAGAGGTTCTGGTTGGGGATGACGATCAGGGTATCGACATGCTGCTGAAGCTCCTCGATCCCCGCGTCGGCGGAGCGGCCGCGGCGATTGCCTTCGAAGCTGAACGGCTTGGTGACGACGCCGACGGTCAGCACGCCCTTGTCGCGCGCCGCCTTGGCGATGACGGGGGCGGCGCCGGTGCCGGTGCCGCCGCCCATGCCCGCGGCGATGAAGCACATATGGGCGCCGTCGAGCGCCGCGTCGATCTCCTCGATCGCCTCTTCCGCGGCGGCCTTGCCGATCTCGGGCCGCGAGCCGGCGCCGAGGCCCTGGGTGATGCGGAGGCCGAGCTGGATGCGCTGGTTGGCGGGCGAGGCGTTGAGCGCCTGCGCGTCGGTATTGGCGACGATGAAATCGACGCCCTGAACGTCGTTGGCGATCATGTTCGCGACCGCGTTGCCGCCCGCGCCGCCGACGCCGATGACGCTGATCCTGGGCCGAAGCTCATCCACTTCCGGACGGATGAAATCGATGCTCATCGGATGCTCTCCCCCTTAGGCTCTCGCGCTTCGCGAACACTCGTAAACCCTTTTGCACGATGCGATTCTTGGGCGCGAGAAAAAAGTTAACAAGCTAGTATTTTTTCGGTGGATGAAGGGCTTGGTGAGTCCGGAAAGTCACGCAAGTGAGTCCCGGCTGCAACGCGGTGAGTCTCAAAAGCCACTGCGCAAGGCCGAGAGCATGCGCTGCATCAGCCCGCCGCCCCCGTTCGACTTCTGGACGACCTGCTCCGGCGACATCACCGCGCGCAGGTCGAGCTCGCTGGAAGCGGCGAACTGGGCGAGGCCGACGAGGGTCGTGAAAGCCGGCCCGGAATGGGCGTCCGGGAGGCCGGGAAGGCTCGGGCGGCCGATGCGGACGGCGCGTCCGAGCACGCCCTGCGCATAATCCGCAATGCCCTTGAGCTCCGAGCCGCCGCCGGTCAGCACCACCTGGCGGCCGAATGGCCCGCCGAAGCCGAGATCCTTGAGCGCTCCGGCAATCTCGCCGGTCAAATGCTCGAGCCGCTGGCGGATGACGGCGATCAGCTGGGCGCGAGTGATGCGCGAGGCCTCCGTCCCTTCCTCGGACCCGGCGATCGGCGACAGCTCGATCATGTCGTGATTGTCGCGCGGAGAGGTCATCGCCGAGCCGTAGAAGCATTTCATCCGCTCCGCCTCGACCCGGCGGGTGCCGAAGGCGGAGGCGATGTCGTCGGTGATGTCCATGCCGCCCATGGCCAGCGACTTGAGGCCGACCAGCATGCCGCCCGCGAAGACCGAGACGTTGGTGACTCCGGCCCCCAGCTCCACCAAAGCGACGCCGAGCTCCCGTTCCTCGTCGCTCAGGCATGCCTTGCCGGCCGCGACCGGGGAGGCGACGATCGCCTCCACGCCGAGATGGGCCGAGCGGACGCAGAGGTCGAGGTTGCGGACCGGCGAAGGCTCGGCGGCGATGACGTGGATGTCAACGGCGAGCCGGTCCGCGTGGAGGCCGAGCGGCTTCTTGACGCCCTGAAGCCCGTCCAGCGTGTAGAGCGCCGGAAGCGCGTGGAGGATCATCCGGCCTTCCGCGTCGATCGAATCCCGGCCGACGCCGAGCAGCTCGTCGACATCCTCCTTGGTGACTCGGCGGCCGCCGATCTGGACCTCGACGCTGGCGAGCGAGCTAACCAGGCCGCCGGCCGAGAAGCCGACATAGACGTCCTCGATGTTGGTCGCCGCGATCCGCTCCGCCTGCTCGACAGCCTCGCGTATCGCCCCTTCCGTCTTTTCCATGTCGGCGATGAAGCCGCGGCGGACGCCCTGGCTCTGGCGCTGGCCGGTGCCGAGGATCTTGAGGCTGCCGTCGTCGCCCGGCTCGGCGATCAGCGCCGAGACCTTGGACGAGCCGACGTCGAGGGCGGTGACGAGTCTGCGCGAGGGCTGGACGGTCGGGCGCTTCATCAGATCGTCTTCGTGGCGTCGACGTCGCCGTGCGAGCCCACCGTCGGTGGCGTCGGGGTCGCCGGGCGAGGCGCGGGCTGCGGGGCCGTCTCCGGAGCGATGGCGGGGATCGCGCTGCCCGGTTCGCTCGATATGCGGACGATCAGCTTGCCCGGCACGCGCATGTCGAAGCGAACGAACCCGCGGCCCAGAAGCTGCGTGGACTGGTCCTTCCGGTCGAAGTCCGCAAGCGCCCGCGCCGCCGCCGCCTCGCCTTCCGGAAGCGCCAGCACCTCGCCCGTCTGGAAACGCAGGTCCCAGCGTCGCCCGCCGACCCAGGTCGCGCCGGCCATGGCCGACCTCAACCGCGGCGCGGCGCCGGCGAGCCGGCCCAGCTCGGCGACATGGACGTTGGCGTCGGGGCCGATGAGGAGCGGGAGGTCCGGCATCGCCTCCAGACGCACATAATCGAGCAGGACGCCTTCGGGGTCGATCAGCATCAGCGTCCCGCGATTCTGCCACACCGCCTTCGGCTCGCGCTCGACGATGTCGATGACGAGCGAGTTCGGCAGCCGCCTGGACACGCGGGCATCCTTCACCCAGCCGAACCGGAGCAGCTGATTGCGAAGCGCCTGCAGATCGATCAGCGGCTCCGACCGGGTCTGCTTGAGCGCCTCGCCGACCACGGCATCCACGCGCGAGCGGTCCATGTGGCGAAGCCCGCGTATCTCCCAGCCGTTGACCGCGAAGCCGGCGTCGCCCGCGGCCTGCCCGAGGGTGCTGCCCACGGCCTGCGGGATGCGCAGCGCGACGAGGGTGGCGACCGCCACCGCCGCCAGCATCGCGAGCAGGACCCAGCCGCTGAACCGCCTTACCGCCTCCGGCAGCGCACCGGGGCCTCCGCCGCCACGGGCGACGGTTCGGCCCCGTGTCGACGGCTTCGCCTTTGACCTGGACCGCTGGCTGCCGCCGCGCGCCTTCGCACTCATAACGCTTCCTCCACGATCCGCCGGACGAGATCCGCGTAGCCCAGGCCGCGGTAGCGCGCCTGCTCCGGAACCAGGCTGAGCGGGGTCATGCCGGGCTGGGTGTTCACTTCGAGCAGGTAGAGCCCCTCCTCGCCCTTCTCGTCGTTCCAGCGGAAGTCGGAGCGGGAGCAGCCGCGGCACCCGAGCAGCCGGTGCGCCTTGAGCGCCATGGCCATCGCCGCCTCGGCGATGGCGGGCGGGATGTCGGCCGGGCAGACATGCTCGGTCAGGCCATCGGTATATTTCGCCTCGTAATCGTAGAAGCCGGACTTGGGCTGGAGCTCCGTCACCGCCAGCGCCTCGTCGCCGAGCACGGCAACGGTCAGCTCGCGGCCGCGGATGAACGGCTCGGCAAGCAGCCGCTCGAAATGCTTCCAGGGACCCGCGCTGTCGCGGCCGATCGGATCGCCGTAGTTGCCGCCTTGGGTGACGATCGCCACCCCGACGGAGGAGCCTTCGTTGACCGGCTTCAGCACGTAAGGGCGGGCGATCGGGTCCCCCTGGTAGAGGCTCTCGCTCTCCACCATCGTCCCTTCCGGCATTCGGATACCGTGTGGGACGAGCACCATCTTGGTAAGCTCCTTGTCGATCGCGATAACCGAGGTTTCGAGCCCGCTATGGGTATATTTGAGGCCCATAAGGTCCATCAGGCCCTGCACCGTGCCGTCCTCGCCCGGCGTGCCGTGGAGCGCGTTGAAGACGATGTCCGGCTTCGCGTCGAGCAGGCGGGCGGCGACGTCGCGTTCCATGTCGATGCGGGTGACGCGATGGCCGAGGCTCTCCAGGGCGTCCGCCACTCCGGCGCCGCTCAGCAGCGACACCTCCCGCTCGGCGGACCAGCCGCCCATCAGGACGGCGATGTGGAGGGGGTTAGGCCGCTCAGCCACGAACACTGACCGTCACCCCAGCGAAGGCTGGGGTCCATGCTGAGTCAGAATGGATGCCAGCCTTCGCTGGCATGACGGGTAAACGCACTCTCACCTGGCCACCCCCACCCTCTGTATCTCCCACTCCAGCTCGACGCCCGAATGTTCGCGCACCCGCCGCCGCACTTCCTCGCCCAGCGCCTCGATGTCCAAGGCCGTAGCCTTGCCGAGATTGAGCAGGAAGTTGCAATGCTTTTCAGAGACTTGGGCATCGCCAATGCGAAGTCCACGGCAGCCGGCGGCGTCGATCAGCTTCCACGCCTTGGTGCCGGGCGGATTCTTGAAGGTCGAGCCGCCGGTGCGGCTCCTCAGCGGCTGGCTCGCCTCGCGCTCGGCGGCGATCCGGTCCATCTCGGCGCCGATCGCGGCACGCTCGCCGGCGGCCCCTTGGAACAAAGCTTCGACGACGATCGCGCCTTCCGGGACTTGGCTGTGGCGGTAGGTGTAGCCGAAACGCTCGACGGACCAGGTCTCGACGCTGCCGTCGCGCAGGACCAGAGTCGCCTCGACCAGCACGTCCGCGACCTCGCGGCCATAGGCCCCCGCGTTCATCCGAACCGCGCCGCCGGCGGTGCCCGGAATGCCGCGGAGGAATTCCAGGCCGGCGACGTGGGCGTCGCGCGCCTTAGAGGCGACGGTGATGCCCATCGCTCCGCCGCCCGCCCGGACTTGGTGGCCCGGCTCGACATCGACGTGGCTCATCGACTTCGGGAGACGAACGACGATGCCCGGCACGCCGCCGTCGCGGACGATGAGGTTCGAGCCGACGCCGACGGGGAGCACGGGAACGGCGGGGTCGAGCGCCCGCAGGAAGCCGGCGAGGTCCTCGATGTCCCGCGGTTTGACCAGCCATTCAGCGGGGCCGCCGGTGCGGAACCAGATGAAATCGGCGAGCGCGCCGTTGCGTTCGCGTTCGCCGCGGAGTGGCACAAGCCCCACCCCCAACCCCTCCCCTGAAGGGGAGGGGCTTGAGAACGGGGCGCCCCTTAGCCCCTCGCCTTCTTGGGAGGGGCTTGAGAACCGTGCATCTCTTAGCCCCTCCCCTTCAGGGGAGGGGTTGGGGTGG
>DASWRU010000083.1:0-11308 GCA_036403015.1 Allosphingosinicella sp. | reverse complement strand
GCCGAAGACGGTATATTGGCCGTCGAGCGACAGCTTGGGCGCCAGCATGATGAAGAACTGGCTGTTGGCGGTGTTGGGATTCTCGGTGCGGGCGGCCGAAACCGCGCCGCGGACATGGGGGAGACCGTTGAACTCGGCGGCGAGATCCGGGAGATCGGAGCCGCCGGTGCCGTCGCCCTTGGGGTCGCCGCCCTGGGCCATGAAGCCCTCGATGACCCGGTGGAAGGCGAGACCGTTGTAAAAGCCGCGGCGCGCCAGCGTCTTCACTCGCTCGACATGCCGCGGCGCGACGTCGGGGCGGAGCTGGATGGCGACGCGACCGCCGTTGGAGAGATCGAGCAGGAGGGTGTTCTCCGGGTCGAGCATCGGCACCGGCGGCGGCGTCTGGATGCCCTGCGCGACGGCCGCGCCGGCAAACAGAATACCCACCAACAGGAAGAGAAACGCCTTCAAACGCATGGCTTAGCTGTCCCGAGAAATGTCGCCGGCCCCCGCCGCGCTTGTGCGTGCCCCGGGCGCCGGGATCAAGCCCCTTTGCGCCCGAGCGCCTCGACCCGCTTCGCGACGTCGGCCGCGACGGAGGGCGTGACGAACCGGCCGATGTCGCCGCCGTAGAGCGCGATCTCCTTGACGAGGCGCGAGGCGATCGGCTGCAGCGACACGTCGGCCATCAGGAAGACCGTCTCGATGCAGTCGTTCAGCTGCTGGTTCATGCCCGCCATCTGATATTCGTATTCGAAATCGGCGACCGCCCTGAGGCCGCGCAGGATCACCGTCGCCCCCTGCCGCTCGGCGAAGGTCATCAGGAGCGAATCGAACGAGACGACGTCGACGCCGCCGATGCCGGCGATCTCGCGCCGGACCATGTCGATCCGCTCCTCGACCGTGAACATCGGCGACTTGGACGGGTTGGTGGTCACGCCGATGACGAGCCGGTCGACCAGCTTGGCGCCGCGGCGGATGATGTCCATGTGGCCGAGCGTGACCGGATCGAACGTGCCGGGATAAACCGCCGTCTTCATCTGGAGCCCCCAAGCTGGACGCAGGCTTTTAGCCGTGCGGACGCCGGCACATCAATGGTCGCGTTCGACGGCGAAGCGGGCGATGGCGCGGAGGAGATCGGCCTCCGGGCCGTAGCGCGCCAGATATTCGTTGGCCTGGCGAATGAGGAGATCGGCCTGTCGGCGCGCCCGCTCCCGGCCGAGCAGCGAGACGAACGTCTCCTTGCCCCTGGCCCGGTCCTTGCCGACCTTCTTGCCCGTCTTGGCTTCCTCGCCCTCCTCGTCGAGCAAATCGTCGGCGATCTGGAAGGCGAGGCCGACGTCGCGGGCATAGCCGCGCAGGCTGGTCCGGCGCTCCGGCGGCACCTTGGCCATGATCGCCCCGGCCTCCAGGCAGAAGCCGATCAGCGCGCCGGTCTTGAGCTGCTGCAGGCGGGTGACCGCGGCGAGGTCGAGCGGTGTTTCCGCCGCCGCCAGGTCCATGAGCTGGCCGCCCGCCATGCCGGCCGGCCCCGCGGCGCGTGCCAAATCGGCGATCAGCTCGGCGCGCACGAACGGGTCCTCGTGGGTCGCCTCGTCGGCGAGGATCTCGAAGGCGAGGGCGTGGAGGGAGTCCCCGGCCAGAATCGCGGTCGCCTCGTCATAGGCCTTGTGCAAAGTCGGCTTGCCGCGGCGCAGATCGTCGTCGTCCATTGCCGGCAGGTCGTCGTGGATCAGCGAATAGACGTGGACGCATTCGACCGCCGCGCCGACCCGCAGCGCCCGCCCCCGATCGGCCAGGAACAGCCCGCAGGACGCCGCGACCAGCAGCGGCCGCAGGCGCTTGCCGCCGCCCATCGCCGCGTAGCGCATCGCCTCGTAGAGCCGGGCGCGGGGATCGGGCGGGACGGCGAGCAGCGCGTCGAGGAACGAATCGACCTCCGCGCGGATCCGCTCGAAGGCGGGCTCCAGGGTGGCCGGATTGTCCGCCACGCGAGGGCTCACTCGCCGTCGAAGGGGGCGGTGCCGCTGGGCTGGCCGTCGCGGCCGAGCTGGATCTTCTCGATCTTCGCCTGGGCCGCCTGGAGCCGCGCCTCGCATTGCTGGCGCAGGCGATCGCCCTCGCCGTAAAGCTCGATCGATTCGTCGAGCGAAGCTTCGCCGCCTTCGAGGCGGCGGACGATCTCCTCGAGGCGCTTCAGGGCCGCTTCGAACGACAGTTCGGCTATGGCTTCGGGCTGGTCCGGCATCGGCCAAGCCATGGTCCTAGCGTGCGGGAGGGTCAAGGTGGCCGATCATTCGGCGCGGTACCAGGCGACGCCGTCACGCACGTCGCGCCGCGCCCGCCCGTCCATTTCCAGCCGGCGCAGGTGGGCGAGCGCCTCGCCCGTCGCCAGGCCCATGAGGCTGTCGTCGATCCTGCGGGCGAAGAGGATCGGGAAGCAGTCGACCGCGCGGCGCGGTTCGTCGAGGAAGCCGTGAAGCGCGTCCAGCCGGTCGGCGTGGCCGTTTGCGAGGGCATCCAGCCTCGCGTGGAGACCGTTGAAGGGCTCGCCGTGGGAGGGGAGGACGAGAAGGCTGTCGGGCAGGCGCCGCAGCTTGTCGATCGAGGCGAGCCAGTCGCCGAGCGGATCGCCCTCGGGCTCGCTGAGGCTCAGGGACACGTTGGAGGTGATCCGCGGCAGCACCTGGTCGCCCGCGATCATCAGGCCGCCGGCATCGTCCACGAGGCAGGCATGTTCCGGGCAATGGCCGCTGCCGACCACGATCCGCCATTCGCGCGCGCCGATGCGCAGCGTCTCGCCGTCCTGGATGCGGATGAAGCTCACCGGCACCGGCGTCACCATGGAGGCGAAGCGGCCCCAGCCCTTGGCGGCTTCAGCGGCGATCCGCGCCTCGTCCCAGCCGGCGCCGCGCCAATAAGCGATCGCCTCGCGCGGCGGCGCGTCGCGAATGTCGGTGGTGAGCATTCGGGCGAACAGCCATTCGCCCCGAGTCATCCACAAGCGCACGTCGAACCGCTCGGCCAGCCAGCCGGCGAGGCCGACATGATCCGGGTGGAAGTGGGTGCAGACGATGCGGGTCACGCGCCGCCCGGCGAGCGGGCCGGCGAGCAGCGCCTCCCAGGCCTCGCGCGACGGCGGCAGGTCGATCCCGGTATCGACGATGGCCACGCCGTCGCCGTCGTCGAGCAGCCAGATGTTGATATGCTTGAGCGATCCCGGCATCGGCAGCCGCGCCCAGCCGACGCCGTCGGCGAGGACGATGACCTCCCCCGTCTCCGGTCCCTGCCGGCCGAGCGGGTAGGTGAGGCCCTTGTGGCTATACGTCTCCCCGGCCGAGGCCAGCGAGACGTCCGGCGAGGCCGGCTCAGCTCTTGAAGATGCTGTCAAAGTCCCGGCCGCCGGCCGTGCCTTCGGTCCCGGCCGTGCCGGCTTCCTCCGCGGCAAGGGCGGCTTCGGCGTCGCGCGCCGCGGTCTCGCGCTCGCGCCGCAGCTCCTCGATCAGCGCCTCGCGGTCGCCGGCGAGGCGGTGGTCCTGCGGGGCCGGCTCGATCCCGGCCGCCTTGGCCGCCTTGGCGACGATCGCGTCCAGCTCGCGCTGCGAGCAGAGGCCGAGCGTCACCGGGTCCTTGGGCTGGATGTTGGCGATGTTCCAGTGGCTGCGGTCGCGAATCGCGGCGATGGTCGAGCGGGTGGTGCCGATCAGCTTGCCGATCTGCCCATCCGAAATCTCGGGATGGTTGCGGATGATCCAGGCGATGCCGTCCGGCTTGTCCTGGCGCTTGGAGACCGGCGTGTAGCGCGGGCCCTTGGTGCGGCGCGTCTGGTCCGGCTCCTTGTGCATGTGGAGGCGGTAGGAGGGATCCGCCTGGCCCTTCTCGATCTCGTCCTGGGTGAGCTCGCCGGCGCGGATCGGGTCGCGGCCGGTCAATTTGGTCGCGGCCATATCGTCGGCGATCGCCTGCACCTCGAGGATGTGGAGGCCGCAGAATTCGGCGATCTGCTCGAAGGTGAGCGCGGTATTGTCGACCAGCCACGAAGCGGTGGCATGGGGCATGAGCGGCTGGGCCACTGGTGTCTCCGTAAAACAATAAGGGCCGCCCCTCCCGGAGCGGCCGAACATGGGCTCGACTTAGTCCACGCCGGGCGCGAGGGCAAGAAGCGATGGCGGCAAACATGCCACAGTCGCATGTCATCTGAAAAGCGAGCGGCGCCAGCGGCTTGCACGCCGTGCCGGGCCATGCTTGTCTCGCCGGGCGAAGGGGAAGGGGAATAAAGGGGGCATGAAGAGGGTGATGGCCGCCGCGCTATGCGCGGCGCAGATCGCGACCGCGGCGCAGGCGGCGGAGATTCCGGCGGACGGCAGCGTCGTCGCCCGGGAGCATGGAACGTTCGCGGGAGCGCGGCTGCGGGTGCCGTTCGGCGGTGCGGAAGCCGGGCGGCCCCGCGCCGGCCTCACCCTCACGTCGCTCGACCGGACCCAGCTCGCCTCCGGGGCCGAACGCCTCCGCTTCGGCGAGGGGATGGAGCTCGGCATTGCAGGCGGGGAGCCGGTCAAGCTGCGGCTCGGCGGCCTCAGCCTCGGCGAGCGGCTCGCCGCGATCCCGCAGGCCGACGCGGAGCGCAAGCAGCGCAAGACCGGCAAGGTCATCCTCAAAGGCGCGGCCGTGCTCGCCATCATCGGCGTGGCGGTGGTGGGCGGTGCCCTGCTCGCCGTCGCGGTCGCCTGCGACGGCAATCGCTGCGACGACTGATCAAGGGAGAGACGGAAATGAAGATTCTCGCCGCCGCCGCCCTGATCGCGGGCCAGATCCTCGCCGCCGCGCCGGCCTCGGCCGCCGACCTGCTCGACACGCCTTGCGCCGCCGGGGCGACCCGCGTCGGCGCCTTTGCCGGCGCGCGGCTGCGCGTGCCGCTCGGCGGTGGGCGGGAAACGCCGGTCCGCCTCGGCCTCGCCCTCGCCCCGGTGCAGCGGACCGGCGGGCAGGACGGCGCGACGAAGCTGCGCTTCGGCGAAGGCCTCGAATTCGGCTTGGCCGGGCGGACGCGACCGGCGCTGAGCGTCGCCGGCTACCGCGTCGGCGGCGAGGCGAACGGAGCGGACGGCCGCCGCCTCGGCGTGTCGACGATCGGCGCGGCGGGAATTGCCGGCGCGGTGATCGTGGCGGGGTTCCTCGTGCTCGCGCTTGCCGCGCGAAGCGACGGTTCGAACTGACGCTTCAGGCGGCCATCGCCACGTAGCCCGGTTGCGCCGCGACCCGCTCCAGCCAGTCGACGATTGCGGGATAGCGGCCGAGCTCGAACCCGCCCTCCGCCGCGACATGGGTGTAGGCGTAGAGCGCGATGTCGGCGAGGCTCGGCCGCTCGCCGACGAAGAAGCGGCGGCCGGCGAGATGCTCGTCCATCAGCTTCAGCGCCGCGTCGCCCGCCGCGCGCTTCCCCGCCATCTGCGACCGCTGCGCCTCGCTGAGCCGCGCCTCGCCGACGAACGCCATCCAGAAGCGCAAGGTCGCGACATTGGGCTCGTGATTATATTGCTCGAAGAACATCCAGCGCAGCATGTCGGCGCGGTCGAACCGGTCCTCCGGCACCAGCGTCGAGCCGTCGGCGAGATAGAAGCAGGCGGCGTTGCTCTCCGGAATGAAGCGCTCGCCCACCTGCAGCACCGGGATGCGGCCATTGGCGTTTACCCCGGACAGGAATTCGGGAGTCCGAGTCTCGCCCTTGGCGATGTCATATTCCCGCCGTTCGAGCGGCAGGCCGAGCCAGGCGGCGGTGAGGCGCACCTTGTAGCAATTGCCCGACGCGGAATATTCGTGAAGGACCAGCTTTTCCATCCTCACTCCCTGCCGCGCCGACATAGCGCTCCGGCGCCAGCTCGCGTCAACTCTCCACCTGCGGCCTGCGAAATTAGCAAACATTGTTGCCTGCCTTGCGCTAGCCTCGCCCGAAACCGCCGCTGTTACGGAGGCCGATATGCGCGCACTGCTCCCCGTCGCCTGGCTTGCCCTGCTCGCCTCCTGCTCGACCGCGACCGGCGGCGAGGCCGTGCGGGGCGCCACGCCGCCAGGCCCGGCGCAGCCGACGACGGCGCAGCTCGTCGCGGCGCGCCAGGCGGGGATGCACATGGCGGCGACCCTCCTCTACCGGGGCATCAAGGCCGCCGTGAAGGAGGGCTCCGACGTCAAGGAGCAGGTCCACCAGCCGGAAGGCATCGCCTTGTGGGCCGCGGCCATACCGGGCCTGTTTCCGCCCGGCAGCGCCCACCCGGAAAGCCGCGCTCGGCCGGAGATCTGGGCGAACAAGCCCGATTTCGACCGCAAGGCGGCGGAGCTCGGCGCCGCCGCGGACCGGCTCGCCGCCCTCGCCAAGGCCGGCGACACGGCCGGCTTCGCGGCCCAGGCGCCGGCGGTCGAGGCGGCGTGCGCGGCGTGCCACAAGCTCTACCGCTCGGACTGATGCCGCGGCCCTGGCTCGCTTTGGCTCTTGGCGTGCTGCTCGCCGCCGCCGCACCGCCGGTTTCGTTCACGCCGGTCGAGCCGCGTTTCGCCCCGGCCGCCGACGAATATTGCCGGCTCTGGCAGGCGGAAGGCCCCCGCATCGCCGCCGCGATGGAGCACGTCACCGGCCTTGTCTTCCCGGCCACGCCGATCGACGTTCTCGTCACGGACGGCCGCCCGATGACCGCCTATGACGGCCGCACGATGTGGCTGCGGGCGAGCTATTCGGCCGACTACAAGAAGGCCACCCTCGTCCACGAAATGGGCCACCGCCTCGCCTTCACCCTGAAGCGGCCGCCGGGCCTCGACGACCACCGCCTCCTCTACCTCTTCCTCTACGACGTCTGGACCGACCTCTACGGCCACGATTTCGCCAACCGGATGGTCAGTATCGAGCGCCGGATACCTGGCGCCTACGATTACGACGCAGCGTGGACCTGGGCGCTGGCGATGACGCGGGAGGAGAGGCAGGCGCGGCTGCGGGCGCTGCGGGAAACGGCTGGAGTGGCCAACCGACGCTAGAAAGCCTCGGCCGGCAGCGCCATCAGGCTCTCCGCCCCCGCCTCAAGCTTGCGCCTGAGGCTCCCCGTTTCCGGCATCACGCGTTCGGCGAAGAAGCGGGCGGTGATGAGCTTGGCTTCGTGGAAGGCCTTGTCCTCGGTGCCGTTCGCGAGTGCGGCGGTGCTCGCCTTGGCCATGCGCAGCCACATCAGGCCGAGGGCGACGGTGCCAAGGAGGGTCATGTAGGAATAAGCGGCGGCGCCGGCGTTGTTGGGGTTGGTCATGCCGTTCTGCATCAGCCACATCGTGGCGGTCTGGAGGTCGGCGGTGGCGCGCTGGAGGGACGCGGAGAGCTGGGGGATTACCCCTCCACCACCCTTCGGCCGACCGACGCCTCCGGCGTCGGGTTCCGCGCCTTCCGGCAGTCCCCCGGACTGCCGAGCCGCTACGCCCCCCTCCCCATCGGGCGATGGGGAGGCACATTCCTCCGCGAGCATCTTGAGGAAGGCCTGGATGGCGCGGCCGCCGTTGGCGCCGAGCTTGCGGCCGACCAAATCGAGGGCCTGGATACCGTTGGTGCCTTCGTAGATCTGGGCGATCCTCGCGTCGCGGACGAACTGCTCCATGCCCCATTCGCGGATATAGCCGTGGCCGCCATAGACCTGCTGGGCGTCGACCGCGGCCTTGAAGCCCTGGTCGGTGAGATAGCCCTTGATGACCGGCGTCAGCAGCCCGAGCAGGTCGGAGGCGGCCTCGCGCTCCGCCTCGGTCTGGGCGCGGCGCGATATGTCGACCTGGAGCGCGCCCCAGAGGACGAGGGCGCGGGCCGACTCGTTGAACGCCTTCATCTCCATCAGCATGCGGCGCACGTCGGGGTGGACGATGATCGCGTCCGCCTTGGCTTCGGGATCGCGCGCGTCGGGGACGAGCGCCCTGCCCTGCCGTCGGTCCTTCGCGTAGGTCACCGCGTTCTGGTAGGCGACCTCGCCGATGGCGAGGCCCTGCAGGCCGACGCCGAGCCGAGCCGCGTTCATCATGATGAACATGGCGGCGAGGCCCTTCTCCGGCTCGCCGACCAGATAGCCGACGGCATTGTCGTAGTTGAGGAGGCAGGTCGAGTTGCCGTGTATCCCCATCTTCTCCTCGATCGAGCCGCAGACGACGCCGTTGCGGTCGCCCAGCGAGCCGTCCTCGTTCACCAGCACCTTCGGCACGATGAACAGGGAGATGCCCTTCACATTGTCCGGCGCGCCCGCGATCTTGGCGAGGACGAGGTGGATGATGTTGTCGGCGAGGTCGTGCTCTCCCGAAGAGATGAAGATCTTGGTGCCGGTGATCAGGTACGAGCCGTCCGCCTGCGGCTCGGCTTTGGTCCTGAGCAGGCCGAGGTCGGTGCCGCAATGCGGCTCGGTGAGGTTCATCGTGCCGGTCCACTCGCCCGACACCATTTTGGGCAGGTAGATCCGCTTCTGCTCGTCCGAGCCCTTGACCAGGATCGACGCGATCGCGCCCTGCGTCAGGCCGTGATACATTTCGAAGGCCTGGTTGGCGGAGAGCAGATATTCGCTGATCGCGGTGCCGACGACCTGCGGCAGCGCCTGGCCGCCATATTCCTCGGGCGCCGAAAGCGTCGTCCAGCCGCCGGCGACGAACTGGTTCCACGCCTCCTTGAAGCCCGGCGGGGTGGAGACGGAGCCGTCCTCGTGGCGGATGCAGCCATGCTCGTCGCCGACGCGGTTCAAGGGCGCCAGCACCTCCGACGCGAAGCGGCCGCCTTCGGTCAGGATCGCCTCGACGAGGTCGGGCGTCGCATTCTCGAAGCCCGGCAGGTTCGAATAGCGCTCCAGGCCCAGGATCTGGTCGAGCACGTAGCGGGTCTCGCGGATCGGGGCGGTGTAGGTCGGCATCGGAACGGTCCTCGCAGGCTATTTGTCGGTGGCTTCGGCGGCTTCGACCCTGTCGACGAAGCGCTCGAGCTCGGCGATGGTGGCGTCGATGTCGAGGCGCTGCTTCTTCAGCAGGTCGACGCGGCCCCGGCATTTCTCCAGCGTCACCCGGCGCTGGGAGGCGCGGTTGTCGCCCAGATCGTAGAGGTCGATCATCTCGCGTATCTCAGCGAGGGAGAAGCCTACCCGCTTGCCGCGCAGGATCCAGGCGAGCCGCGCCCGGTCGCGCCAGCCGTAGACGCGGGAGAGGCCCTGCCGCTCCGGCGAGATCAGCCCCTCGTCCTCGTAGAAGCGCAGCGCCCGCGGAGTCACTCCGAACTCCTCGCACAAATGGGTGATCGTGTAGGTCTTGCCGCTGATTTCGGGGGCCTGGAAATCGGCATGTAAGGCGGTCTGGGACATGGCCGAGGCCTAGTTTACGTTCACGTCAACGTCAAGGCAGGCGCCGCGGGCCGGCGACTCGCGGCGGGAGCCGGACCTCGGCCCGGCGGGTCAGCCGCAGAGGGGATCGCCGGCGATGTCGGTCGCCTTCTTCGCGGCGGCCGCGCCGGCACCCTTGCGCGTGAAGGCGGCGCCTTCGAAGCGGGCGCCGTGGCCGCAATAATAGCTTTCGCAGCCGGGGCCCGACGCCTGGCGAAGGACGATCCGGCCGCTTTCGACGCTCGCCTCGATGCTGCAGGCGGCATCGCCGGCCATGCGCAGGGTGAGTTGCCCGCCGCGCCGCTCCGCCTCGCCCGCGCCCGAGCAGCTGTTGAGGTTGGCGCCGCCCCACACCACGATCCCGAACTGCGCCTTGCCGGCTTTGTCGAGGATGCAGAGCTGGTCGGGCCGGTGCGCCGCGCCGCCTTCGTAGAGGCCGGTGAGCGAGGCGCCCGCCGCGGCCGGCGCCTCGGAGGAGACCGGGGCGGCTGCCCGGTGCGCCACCTGGTCCGCCGCCTGGTTCCCGGCCTGGTCCCCCCCGCCGCAACCGGCGACCAGGGCGAGGGCGATCAGCGACTTGTGCACTCCATCCTCCATCCCCGCGGCATGCCATCCAGCGGCGGTTCAGGCAAACCGCGCTATCGGCCCAGCCGTTCCATTATCCACACCAATTCCTCCTCCCCGGGGCGACAAGCGCGCCCCGCCTTCCTATATGGGCGTGGGGAAAGACGTGCGGGGAAACATGCTGACCACCCATCCATTCGACGACGATAAATTGCGCGAGGAATGCGGCGTCTTCGGCATCTGGGGCGCGGAAACCGCCTCGGCCGTGGTCGCGCTCGGCCTCCACGCGCTCCAGCATCGCGGCCAGGAAGCGGCCGGCATCACCAGCTTCGACGGGCGGGTGTTCCACGCCCATCGCGGCATGGGCCATGTCGCCGGCAATTTCGACAAGGACGAGGTGATCCGCCGCCTTGCCGGGACCGCGGCGATCGGCCATGTCCGCTACTCGACCACCGGCGAGACCGCGCTGCGCAACGTCCAGCCGCTATTCGCCGAATTGAGCTCGGGCGGCTTTGCGGTCGCGCATAACGGCAACATCTCGAACGCGCTGAAAGTGAGGCGCGAATTGAACCGACGCGGCTCGATCTTTCAGTCGACCTCGGACACCGAGGTCATCATCCACCTCGTCGCCACCTCCACCTACCGGACCCTCCTCGACCGCTTCATCGACGCGCTGAAGCAGGTGGAAGGCGCCTATTCCCTGGTCTGCCTGACCGGCGAGGGGATGCTCGCCTGCCGCGACCCGCTGGGAATCCGCCCGCTGGTCATGGGCCGGCTCGGCGACGCTTACATCTTTGCGTCCGAGACGGTGGCCCTCGACGTGGTCGGCGCCACCTACATACGCTCGGTCGAGCCGGGCGAGCTGATCGTCGTTTCCGCCCACGGGATCCAGTCGCACCGCCCCTTCCAGGATGTCCGGCCGCGGCCCTGCATCTTCGAGCATATCTATTTCTCGCGGCCCGATTCGGTGCTCGACGGCGCTTCGGTCTATTCGGTGCGGAAGCAGATCGGCGCCGAGCTCGCCCGCGAGAATCCGGTCGAGGCCGATTATGTCGTGCCGGTGCCCGACAGCGGCGTCCCCGCGGCGATCGGCTATGCGCAGGAGAGCGGAATCCCGTTCGAGCTCGGCATCATCCGCTCCCACTATGTCGGCCGCACCTTCATCCAGCCGAGCGATTCGGTCCGCCACCTCGGCGTCAAGCTGAAGCACAATGCCAATTCCGCCCTCATCCATGGCAAGCGCATCATCCTCGTCGACGATTCGATCGTGCGCGGCACGACCAGCCTCAAGATCGTCCAGATGATGCGCGACTCCGGCGCCCGCGAGGTCCACATGCGGATCGCCTCGCCGCCTACTCGGCACAGCTGCTTCTACGGAGTCGACACGCCGGAGC
>DASWRU010000082.1:0-11830 GCA_036403015.1 Allosphingosinicella sp. | reverse complement strand
AATGCCTCGGCGGGAAGCGGCGCCGCCAGCGCGGCAAAGGCAGCGAGCCAAAGGCGGAGCTTCATCCTGTCCTCCCCCGGGAAAGGTCAGCGCGTCGCCGCGGTCGAGAAGCGCCAGACGATGACGTTGCGGTAGGTCTGGCCGGGATCGAGCCGGACGGAACCGAAGTCCGGCCGGTTGGGCGTGTCGGGGAACATCTGCGGCTCCAGCACGATCGCATCGCCCATCCGGTAGAGCTGGCCCGCCTTGCCCGAGGTGGTCGCGTCGAGGAAGTTGCCGGAATAGAATTGCACGCCCGGCTGGTTCGAGAATATCTCCATCACCCGCCCGGACTTCGGCTCCTCCACCCGGGCCAGCAGCCGCGGCTCCGGCGAGAGCGAGCGGGCGACGACCCAATTATGATCATAGCCGCGGCCGAAGACGATCTGCTCGTCCGAGGCGTCGCGGACCCGCGTGCCGACGGCGGTGGGCTTGCGGAAATCGAACACGGTGCCCTGGACTCGGCGGAACTCGCCGGTCGGGATCGCGGTCGCGTCGGTCGGCGAATAATGATCGGCCGGGATGGTGAGGAGGTGCCCCATCGCGCCCTCGACGGCCCCCTCCCCCGCCAGGTTCCAGTAAGCGTGGTTGGAGAGGTTGACGACGGTGGGTCGGTCGGTCGTGGCGCGATACTCGACGGAGAGGTTGTTCGCCTCGTCCAGCGCATAGGTGGCGGTGACGGTGAGGGTGCCCGGATAGCCCATGTCGCCGTCGGGGCTGACGTAGCGCAAGGTGACGCTGGCCCTGGGCCCCTTCTCGATCCCGACCACCGCCCAGACCACCTTGTCGAAGCCCCTGGTGCCGCCGTGGAGCGAGTTGGGGCCGTTGTTGACCGGCACCTGGTAGGTCTTGCCGTCGAGGGTGAAGCGGCCGCGGGCGATGCGGTTGGCGACGCGGCCGACGGTGGAGCCGAAATATTGGGGATGCTCCAGATAATCGCGGATCGAAGAATAGCCGAGCGCCACGTCGGCGGGGACGCCGCGCCGGTCCGGGACGAGCACCGACTGGATCGAGGCGCCGTAGGTGATGATCCGCGCCTTCATGCCGTTGCCGTTGGAAAGCGTGATCGCCTCGACCGCCTGCCCGTCCGGGAGCTTGCCGAAGGTGGAACGGGAAGCGTCGGCCGCCAGCGCCGGAGCCGCCGCCCCGGCGGCGAGCGCCGCCGCCATTCCCAACGTGCCCTTGCGCATGCGCCTCCTCCCGGCGGCTCACCCGCCTCTATGATTTTGCGGCGATTAGTATGATAATAAGGGTGCTGGAACAACCGGGCCGCCGCCGGCGCGCCGCATGGAGGCCCCTCTGCTTACCCTCGCTACGATCCTGCGCCGCGCCGCTCGCGCCTGCCTTGTGGCCGCCGCCGGTATCGGCGCGGCCGCAATCGCGGCCGACCCGCCGCTGTTCGTGCCGCTGCTTCGGACGGACTTTCCCGATCCGTTCGTGCTCCAGGTGGAAGGCGGCTTCCTCGCTTATGCGACCAATCGCGACAAGGGCTCGGTCAACGTCCAGCTCGCCGCCTCGCCGGACCTCGTCAGCTGGGAGATCGTCAAGGACTCCTCCGGGCATCCGCGCGATGCCATGCCCGAGTTGCCGCCCTGGGCCAAGCATGGCTTCACGTGGGCGCCCGAAGTGCTGAAGACGGCGAACGGCTACATCCTCTACTTCACCGCCAAGGACAGGAAGACCAACCTGCAATGCGTCGGCGCCGCGACGAGCGCCGATCCGCGCGGGCCGTTCACCTCCGCGGCCACCGCGCCGCTCATTTGCCAGGCCGATCTCGGCGGCACCATCGACGCCAGCCCGTTCCGCGACGCCGACGGGCAGCTCTACCTCTACGTCAAGAATGACGGGAACAATCCCAATGCGAGGAAGCCGGTCCAGCTCTGGGCGCAGCGGCTCGCGCCCGACGGACTCGCCACGACCGGCGCGCCGACGCCGGTGCTGCGCGCCGACGCGGCCTGGGAAGGCGGACTGATCGAGGCGCCGACGATGATCCGCTACGGCGATTCCTATCTGCTCTTCTTCTCGGCCAACGATTTCGGCTGGCAGGATACACAGCGCCTCTCGGCCTACGCGATCGGCTACGCCACCTGCCGGGCGCCGACGGGCCCGTGCGAAGCCGCCCCGGAAAACCCGATCCTGCACAGCTTCATGGGGGCGCCCGGCTGCCTCAGCGGACCCGGCCATCAGGCGGTGTTCCAGGTCGGGCAGCACTATTTGATGGCCTTCCACGCCTGGGCGGCGACGCCCAGCTGCCGCCGGGAAGACTGGTACCGCTTCCTCTACGTCGCGCCGCTGTTCTTCAAGGACGGGCGGCCGCATCCCGGCGTCGGCCTGCGTCCGGGCGGCGCGCACTGAGGCCGCGCCGCCTTCTGGCGGCTTTGGCCGCGCTCGCCTGGGCCGGTGCCGGACTGGCGCAGGCGGCGCCGGACGAGTCGCTCTACCGCTTCCGCGGCGGCGAGCGGACGCACTGGGCGAGCCCGGAGAACCCCACCGGCGCCGAGGGTGCGGGCGGGCGCGAGAATCGCGGCGCCAAGGGCCACGCCTTCGAGATGATCCCGGTGGGCGGCTCGCTCGTGCTCGCCGACATACGCGGCGCCGGCACCATCGACCGGATGTGGATGACGGTCGAGGACCGCTCGCCCGACGCGCTTCGCGGCCTCAGGCTCGACATCTTCTGGGAGGGCGCCGCGACGCCCGCCGTCTCGGCCCCGCTGGGCGACTTCTTCCTCCATGGCGCCGGCGAGATGGTGCCGATGGAGACCGCCCTCCTCGCCAGCCCCGAAGGCCGATCCTTCGTCTCCTATGTACCGATGCCCTTCCGCACGGGCGCGCGGATCGTCGTCACCAACGAATCCGCCAGGCCGGTGAACCTCATCTTCTACGATGTCGACTGGCGGGCGCTGCGCCGCGTGCCCCGCGACGCCCTCTACTTCCACGCCTGGTGGAGCCGGTCGCGCGCGACCCGGCCGGGCGAAGCCTTCCGAATCCTGCCGCGCGTCGAGGGCCGCGGCCGCTTCCTGGGCGCGAGCGTCACCGTTTTCACCGACCCTCGCTACGAGAAGAGCTGGTGGGGCGAGGGTGAGATGCGCATCTTCCTCGACGGCGACCGCGCCCTCCCCTCGCTCGCCGGCACCGGCACCGAGGATTATGTCGGCACCGCCTGGGGCCAGGGCGCCTTCATCAACCGCTTCCAGGGGGCGCCCGTGGCCGACGAGGCGCGGGGCCGCTGGACCTTCTACCGCTTCCACATACCCGATCCGATCTTCTTCAACCGCGACATTGAGGTGGCCCTCCAGCAGATCGGCGGCTGGCCGAAGAAGGAGGTGATGCGGCTGCAGCGGCAGGGCGCGCCGCTCATGCCGGTCACGGTCGACCCGGGTTCGCGCACCGGCTTCCGGCAGCTCCTCGCCGGGGCGGAGCCGGTGCCGCTGACCGACCCGTCGCTGCCGGAGGGCTGGACCAATTTCTACCGCAGCGACGACGTCTCGGCGGTGGCCTATTTCTATCTCGACCGGCCCGGCGCGGCGCTGCCGGCCATCGCGGCGGGACCGGAGCGCCGGGCGGCGCTCAGGCCCCCAGCCGCGAAACAATAGCCGAAGGCGGGAGGCCGGCCATCTTCGCCAGATAGTCGCGATAGGCGGGGAGCCGGGCGGGCAAAGCGGCGAGGCGCTCGGCGAACGCCTTCATCGTCGCCGCCGCCTCGCCGGGCGGAACCCCGGCCGCGGCCGGGCCGATCTCGCGCGGAAGCACGCCGAGGCCCAGCAGCGCGGCCAGCCAGGCCTGCTTGTCGAAGCTCTCCTCCTCGTAGAAGGGGAGCCGCCCCCGCGCCTCGAACTGCTCCAGCGTGTGGGCGAGGCTCTCCGGCGGCGCCCGGCCGGCGAGCGCGGTCCAGAAGGCGCCCTCCCCCCGCCCCGAGCGCAGGTAATGGAGCGCCAGGAAGTCGCGCACGCGCTGCGTCTCCTGCCCGGTGCGGCGATTATATTCGCGCAGCTCCAGCGGGTGGCAGTCGCGGCCCGGCAGCAGCTCGAGCGCGCGCAGGATCGCGCTCTGGGCGAGGTGAAGCCCGGCCCAGTGCAGCGGATCGAGCGCGACGGCGGAGTCGCCGATCGCCAGCACGTTGCGGGTCCAGGGCTCGGGCCGGCGGCCCTGGCGGATCGAGACCGCCTCCGCCCCGGGCACGCCGAACGCCTCCCGCGCCGCCGCCTCGTCGGTGGTCGCCGAAGCGAAGACCTGGCCGACGAACGTGCGGTCCGGCAGCGGGGCCGACCATTGCCATCCGTTCGCGGCCGCGGCGACCGTGTCGGCCGTCGCAAGGACCCCGGCACCGGGCCGCGCGCCGAGCAGCAGCCGGTCCGCCGGCAGCCACTCGCCCCACTCCTCGAAGCGCGCGTCGACGGCCGCCGCCAGCGGCGCCGACGGGCCCGAACAGTCGAGGAACAGGTCCGCCTCCAGCCGCCGCCCACCGTCGAGCCGAAGCGCCGCGAGGCCGCCATCCTCGCGCCGCTCCACGCCTTCGAGACGGCCGCGCGTCCGAGCGATCCGGGCGCCATCGGCCTGCGCGGCGAGACGCTCGCGATATGGGTCCGGATCGAGCCGGAGCGCGTAGAGATAGGTGGCCAGCGGCGACCCGCCCCGCGCCTCGGGATGGACGAACTTGCCGGCCTCGGCGAGCAGGGCGGCCGGGGCATGGAGATGGTAAGGGAGCGCCTGCCCCGCCCGCCGGGCGCGCGCCCACAGATCGGGGAACGGGGCGCCGTCGAGGCCGAAGCCATATTCGCCATAGACATGGTACCAGGGCTCGCCGTCCGCCGACCAATGCTCGAAGCGGGTGCCGAGCCGATGGGTGGCGATGCCGCGGCGGACGAGGTCGAGCTCGTCGAGGCCGAGGGCGGCGTGGAAGCGGTGGATGGTGGGCAGGCTGCCGGGCAGGCGGTCGCAAAGCGCGGCGGGATCGGCCGGCGTTTCCACCACCTCCACCCGCGCCCGCGGCAGCGCGCGGGCGAAGGCGATCGCCGCGGACAGGCCGACGATGCCGCCGCCGAGCACGGCGACGCCGCGGATCGCCCGGTCGGCGGGAGCGCTCATCGCGCCGCCTCCCCGATGGCGGCGTTGCGGCGGGCGATGAACTCTCCATGGTCCG
This sequence comes from Allosphingosinicella sp., assembly GCA_036403015.1. Taxonomy (GTDB): domain Bacteria; phylum Pseudomonadota; class Alphaproteobacteria; order Sphingomonadales; family Sphingomonadaceae; genus Allosphingosinicella. Next base: position 6,651 of record DASWRU010000082.1, on the reverse strand, counting down.
GCATCGCCCGCACCGCCTGCTCGACCTGGCCGCGCAGCCGGTCCATCGCCGCGCCGAGCGCCGCCGGCTCGAACGCGTCGGCGCGCTGGTCCCACGCCTCCGGGACGATGTTCTGGCCGACATAGACGGCGATCCAGCTCGGCTCGAGGAACAGGCCCTGGGTGTATTTCTCGACCCGGCCGGCGTGGCGCCAGAGCTCCATCTTCTCGCGAAGGCTGTCGGGCACGTCCATCGTCCGGACGTGGTTCCAGAAGCTCGAATCGTCGCGCGTGGTGGCGTGGTAGTGGAGGATCAGGAAGTCGCGGATGCGGTCATATTCCAGGTCCACCATGCGGTTGAACTCGGCCCGGTCCGCCTCGGCGACGCGGCCCGTGGGGAACAGCTCGATCAACTGGGTGATCGCGCCCTGGACGAGATAGATGCTGGTCGATTCGAGCGGCTCGAGGAAGCCGGAGGCGAGCCCCATCGCGACGACGTTCCTCACCCAGCTGTGGCGGCGACGCCCGGCGCGGAAGCGCAGCAGGCGCGGCTCGGCCATCGGCTCGCCCTCGACGGCGGCGACGAGCGCGTCCGCGGCCTCCTGGTCCGATATGTGGCCGCTCGCATAGACGTAGCCGTTGCCGACCCGGTGCTGGAGCGGGATTCGCCAGCGCCAGCCCGCCTTCATCGCGGTGGCGCGGGTGTAGGGTTCGATCGGCCCGGGGGGCGGCGTGCAGGGCATGGCGACGGCGCGGTCGCAGGGCAGCCAGTGGGACCAATCCTCCCATTGCTCGCCGAGCGTCTGGGCGATCAAGAGGCCGCGGAAGCCGGAGCAGTCGACGAACAGGTCGCCCTCGATCCGCTCGCCATCCTCCATCAGCAGCGCGGCGACGTCGCCGGTTTGCGGGTCGAGCTCGACGTCCGTCACCTTGCCTTCGGTGCGCGCCGCGCCGCGCGCCTCGGCGTAGCGGCGCAGATAGGGACCGAACAAGGTGGCGTCGAACTGATAGGCGTAGCTGTAGGTCGACAGCATCGAGGCGGTGTCGGTGGCGGGCGGCGTGAAGCGGCGATGCGCGGCCATGACGTTGGCGAGCGAATAAGCGAAGAGGTCGTCCTCGCGCCCCTCGGCCCGCATGCGCCGCCAATAATGGTGGAAGCCGACCCCGTTCAGCTCGGTGCCGAAGCTGCCGAACGGGTGGAGGTAGGAATCGCCGATGCGGCCGAAATCCTTGAAGTCGATGCCGAGCTTGAAGGTGGCGTGGGTGGCGCGCATGAACTCGGCCTCGTCGAGGCCCAGCGTCTGGACGAAGGCGCGCAGGTGCGGGAGCGTCGCCTCGCCGACGCCGACGATGCCGATCTCCTCCGATTCCACCACCCGCACCGTCGCGGCATGGGGGAGCAGCCGGACGAGCGCGGCGGCCGTCATCCAGCCGGCGGTGCCGCCGCCGAGCACGATCACCCTTTGCTTCCGGCCTTGCTCTGGCGGCACCTTCGACTCCTCGCCGCCCCAGATCAGCACCGGCCGCGCCAAAAGGAAAGGCCGGAGGGCGGCGCACCGTCCTCCGGCCCTTTTTCGCTTGCCGCTCCCGTTAGAAGTGGAAGCGGATGCCGGCCGAGTAGACGGTCTCCTCGTACCGGAAGAAGCGCGTATATTCGGACCGCGCCGCGCCGCCGCGAGCGGAGCTCAGGTCCTGGCGGAACGGCTGCTCCAGGATGTTGGTCCAGTCGAAGAACAAAGTCAGCTTGTCGTTGAAGGCGTAGCTGGTCGACAGGTCGAGGCGCCCCGCCGGATGCGCCGTCTCGGTGTACAAATCCCGATTGGGGTCGTTCGGATTGTTCAGGTCGCCGCGGGCCTGGATCGTCTCGAGGCTGCTGCTGCGCTTGTTGTAGGAGAGCCGCGCCGACAGGCCGCCGCGCTCATACATGGCGACAAGGTTGTAGGTCCACTTCGAGACTCCGAAGATGCGGTGTCGCGTGACCGGGCCGATCGTGTCCTCCAGGCTGGTGTCGAGATAGGTCACGTTCGCCTGCGCCCCGAAGCCGCGCGCGAACGACGGCAGCCATTCAAAGTCGAAGAAGGTCGAGAATTGCAGCTCCGCGCCCTTGATCCGGCCGCTGCGCGTGTTGACCGGGCCGTTGAGGACCAGCGGCCCGAGCTGCGGGTCGATGTAGCGAACCTGGGCGTTCTGGATGAAGCCCTTGAGATCGCGCTGGAAGATGGCCGCGGAGACGAAGCCCGTCCGGGAGAAATAATATTCCAGCGAGGCGTCGTAATTGTTCGACGTGAACGGCCGCAGGAACGGATTGCCGCCGCCGCCGGTACGGGCGCAGGCGAACGGATCGCCCGCGCCGGAGCAGCCGGTGGGCGGCGAGCCGACGGTCGAGGACGGGTTGAGCTGCGCGAAGGTCGGGCGCGTCCGCGTCTGCGTCGCGGAAAGGCGCAGCTGCACCTCCCGGTTGAGGTGGATGCGCATGCTCGCATTGGGCAGCCAGTCGGTATATTCGTTACCGACCGACACCGGCGTCAGCGTCCCCGCCACGTTCGACGTGCCGGAAACCGTCGTCTTCGTCTTGACCGCGCGGATGCCGATCGCACCGTCCACCGCGTCGCCGAACTTGTAGTTGAGCTGGGCGTAGGCGGCATAGCTCTTTTCGTTGGCGTCGTAGGTCTGGAGCCGATCCGGAGCGACCGGATCGGGCGTGAACACGCCGAAGCTGCGGCCGTCGCGGGGCGGCAGGCTGTTGACGAAGTTGCGCATCGCGACACGGCTGGACCGGATGCTGGAATAGGTCGGCGCCAGCCAGTTGCGGAAGCCGTCCTGGATCGACGTGCCGCGGAACCCCGCGCGGAACAGCTCGTAGTTGAGCGGCACCGAACTGATCGGGATCGCCTGGTTGTCGTAGCCCGCGAAGCGGTTGCCGAATTCCCGATGGGCCTTGTGGTCGCTGAAGCGGATGCCTGCCTCGATCTTCGGAAGGAAGGAGAGGTTGGTTTCGTACTCGGCATCGATCCGCCCCTGCCAGTCGTTGCCCTTCGACACCTGCGCTTCTTCATAGAAGCCCTGGAAGATGTAGTTGGCCGGGTTGGTCGGATCGAAATTCTCGAAGCGGAACTCGGGGCCGCCGCCCTCCCCGTTCGGAAGGCCGTTGTTGAAGATCACCGTCTGCTGGTTGCGCAGGCGATAGTCGACGCTCTCGGTCGAGCCGGTGAACTTCGTATCCGTATGCGCGATGTCGGCCGACAGGCGCAGCGGCCCGGCATCGTAGCTGCCGCCGCCGGCGAACTGGTAGGTGTCCGTCTTGTTATAGGTGCCGCCCTGGAAGCCGTCGGGCCGGAACGGATTGACCACCCGGCCGCTCTGCAGAAGGTCCGTCCCGGGACGCCGGACGAGATCGGTATATTGCGAGCCGCCCCACAACGGCACGGCCATGAGCCGGTCGGAAATCTTGTTGCGGAAGCCTTGGTACAGGCCCTCCAGATAGAATTCGATCCCCGGCGCCGGCCGCCATTGCAGCATCGCATTGACCGACGGCCGCACGCGATTGCCGCTGCGGTAGAAGAGCCGCTGGATGTCTGGGAAACGGCTTCCGTTCGGCCCGCCGGCGATGAAGTCGGTGTTGGACGGCTCCGAATCGAGATACTGCATCTCGGTATAGGAGACGTTGAGGAGCGCGCCGAACTCGCCCTGGCCGGCGTCCCAGCGATCGCTGACCAGGAAATTGCCGTTGGGCGTGAACTTGCCGGCTTGCTTGGTGTACAGGCCCCAAACCGAACCGGCGAGCTCGAACCCGCGGAAGTCGAACGGCCGGCGCGAGCGCACGTTGACCAGCCCGGCCAGACCGGCCTCGACGAGGTTCGCCGTGGAGGTCTTGTAGACCTCCAGCGCGGCGATGTTCGCCGATGGGAAGTCCTGCAACGCGACGAGGCGCGTCTCGGCGGTGAAGATCTCGCGACCATTGTAGGTGGTTGCGAAATCCGGAAGGCCGCGGACCAGCACCGTGTCCGCCTCGCCGCCGCGGCGGGTGACCTGGATGCCCGGTATGCGCGCCGCGGTTTCGGAAACCGCGAGGTCCGGCAGCTTGCCGATATCCTCTGCCACGATCGCGTCGATCTGCTGCGTCGAGTTGCGCTTGATGTTCTCGGCGGACTGCAGGCTGCGCCGAAGCCCGGTCACGACGATGGTTTCGCCTTCCACGGTGTCGTCGGCAGCGCTGGCCGTCCCGGCCGCGTCCGCCTGCGGCGAGCCTTGCGCGGGATCGGCCGGCGTCGTCGCCGTCGTGTCGGGCGGCGTTGCGGGCTGGCCCTGCGCCATCGCCGGCGTGGCGCCCAGAGCGAGCATGAAGGTGGACGTCGAGCAGAGAACGAGCGTCTTGACGCGCATGTGCGGGCCTCCCCAGGCGTATGTTCACGGCCCTCTCGCGGGGCACTGTTACGGGCGCATAATGCAATGCCGCCGAAAGGGCGACAAGCCATTTGTCATATTTATAGATTAGTGAAGCGGGCGGGCAACACTGCCCCGTTTCGGCTCCGCCCCTTCCTCGGCCTCAGTCGACCTCCGCGAGAAGCTCGTTAACCCGGCGCTCCGCGTCCGCGAGCGCTTGGGCGGGGGTCTTCTGCCCGGTGTTGGAGGCCGACATCTCCTCGCCGACCAGACCCTCGATCGCCGACTGGCGCTGGACGCTGGTGGGAAGCGGGCGGCCGATCGCGGCGAGCGGGGCGATGTCGGCGCGGTGTGGCAGCGCCGCGAAGCGCGGGTCGTCGAGCACCGCCTGGAAGGCGGGGATGTGGCCGGTGCGCGCCCAGTCGTAATTGTGCGCCGCCATGAAGCGGAAGAAGCGGGCGATCGCCGCGCGCTGCTTGGGCGAGCGCTTGCGCGCCGGCACCACCCAGGAATGGCCGCTGACGAACTCGACCGCCTGGCCCCAAAGATGGGGGTAAGGGAAGACGGCATAGCTGTTGTAGAGCGGCCGGCCCGGAGTCACCGCCTCCTGCTGGAAGGAGCCGATCATCCACGTCCCCGTCGGATAGATGCCGCCCTCCCCGCTCACGAATGCCGCGATCGCCGCCGGCGTATCCATGTTCTGCGTTCCGAGTCCCTCGGCGTTGATTCGGCGGAAGAAGGTCGCGACCCGCAGCCCCTCGGGAGTCGCCAACCGGATGTGGTGCGAGTCCGGGAAGAGCGAGGCGCCCTGCGCCATCATGTAGGTATATTGATTGCGCGCCGCATAGGCCGTGTCGCCGACATTGCTCTGGATGAGATAGGGCTTGCCGGTCCGCTGCTGGAACTGGCGCGCCTGCTGGATGAGCTCCTCGGGCGAGGTCGGCAGCACCGGTCTGCTGCCGCGCATCAGCCCGGCCTTTGCGAACAGCGCCGTGTTGACGTGGAACAGGCCGCCATGCGTGTCCCAGGGCAGGCCGTAGATCCGCCCGCCGATCGTCACGCCCAGCAGGCTCGCCGCGGTGAAGCTGGCGGGCGCGATGTGCGCCTGGCGCAAATAATCCTCCACCGGCTCGAGCAGGCCCTTGGCGGCATAGTCGGCGATGACGCCTTCGTGCATCGTCACCAGATCAGGCGGATCGCGCGCCGCCATCTGGGCGGTGAGCTGCGGATAGCCGGGCCAGGCGACGACGTTGACGTCGACCTTGAGGTCGGGATTTTCGGCGTTGAAGCGGTTGATGAGCGCCGTCATGATGCCGCACTCGCCCTCCGCCTTCGATACGTCCGTGCTCGCTCCGTAAGCGGCGCCGCATTCGCCGAAGAAGCGCTGCAGGTAGATGTGGGTCTTGTCGTCGCCCCGCGCGCAGCTGCCGAGCGCGAGGGCGGCTGCGAGGAAGGCGACCAGCCGCTTCATCGCACCGCCGTGCCGGCCATGGCGCGGACGATCTGCTTCTGGAAGACGATGTAGACGACGAAGATCGGGATCGAGGCGAACACCGCCTGGGCCATGAGGTAGCCGAGGCCGCTGGTCTGGGCATAGTTCATCTGGGCCGCGGCGAGGCCGACGGTCAGCGTGTACATGTCGCTGTGGGTCGCCGAGATGAGCGGCCACCAATAATCGTTCCAGCTGCCGAGGAAGGTGAAGACCGCCAGGGTCGACTGGGCGGGCACCGTCAGCGGCAGGATGATCCGGGTGAAGATGGTGAAGCGCGAGGCGCCGTCGAGCATCGCCGCTTCGTCCAGCTCGACGGGGATGCCGCGCATGTAGGTGGTCATGAAGAACACGCTGAACGGCGCGATCAGGCCGGGCAGGATCAACCCCGGATAGGAATTGTGGAGGTGAAGCCAGGCGAACAGCTGGTGCTGCGGCAGGATCACCGCCTGGCTCGGCACGGCGAGGCCGAGCAGCACGATCACGAACAAAGTGCGGCGGAACGGGAATTCGAGGCGGGCGAAGCCGTAGCCGGCGAGGCTGGCCAGGACCAGCACCCCGGCGGTGGTGCCCAGCGCGACGACGGCGCTGTTGAGCAGCCAGCGCATCGTCGAGCTGTTGCCGAAGATCGCCCGGTAATTTTCCAGCGTGTAGGGCGCGTGCAGCGCCGCGCCGCTGTGGCCGACCAAAGCCGCGTTCTGCTTGAGCGACAGGAGCAGGGTCCAGACGATCGGCGCGACCATGACCAGCGCGCCCAGCAGCAGGGCGATCCAGCCTGCCGGAGTCAGGCGCCCCCGCTCC
>DASWRU010000081.1:0-58944 GCA_036403015.1 Allosphingosinicella sp. | reverse complement strand
TACGGGGTGGTGGCGGCAATCGAAGGCAACAAGCTGGAGATCGACTTCGAGCATGCCGGGCGGAAGCGGGTGCTGGATAGTTTTGTGGACATAGCCTGAAACAGCTTGAGCTATGACGCGGGTCAGTTTGCGCGGACGGCTACCGACACGTGCAGGCGTTTCAATCGGCCGGTCGTACTTACGAGTCGCCGCGCCTTCAGCTTCACTACGGCTCGTGGATCGATTGGCCGGTGAATTTCAGCTACGCTAGGTTCAATTTTTTCGGATAAGCTATCTAGCTTTTCCTTAGTTATCCCCTTTTCGGCAAGATGCTCCCTATACTGCTGCTGCAGAGTTTTATCGTAATCGGGATGAAAGCCCATCGTCTCCGATAGAACATAATCGTAAACCGAAGTGACCACATGACCGAGAGGTGAATCTTTGCCCGCGCTGAGGACGACGGATGCGGCTGATAGTGCAACGACCGCCTTGGCCTTCCAGCTTCCTTCCTCTATGTGAGGGAGATAGATGTCCGCACCTTTGAGAGCGGGAGACTGCGTGATGATCTCGCCGTTGAGGACCAAATGAGTGGTGAGGGCCAGTGATCTTTCGAACCCGGCTAGCGCACGAGCAGCATCATAGAAGTTGAGGAAACCATTATCTGACTCCGCACCGGTAAATTTCAGCTCTACCTCAATCACGTTCACCCACTCCTCGGTCTATTTGGAAGCGTAGCTGGTTTTTGGTCAACCTGCATCCTCCGCGCTGGCGCCGAAAGAGCCTAGAACAGCGATAGCACATATTTTCTATTGGCGCTTCACGCCGCCTCCACCACGATCTCATCCTCCCGCGCCCGCGCCCTGGCGACCTCGTAGCTCGCCTGCATCCGCATCAGCGTTTCGGCCCTCAGTCCAAACGCCTTCTCGAAGCGGATCGCCATCTCGGCGGATAGCCCCGCATTCCCGTTGAGCAGGTTGCTTGCCGCCTGGCGCGTCACGTGGAGCCGCTCGGCCAGCGCGGTGACGCCAAGCCCCGCCGGCTCGACAATTTCGGTGCGTAGCCAAGGCCCCGGATGGACCGCGAAGCTGTCGTGAAGCTTGATCGCCATCAGTGATAATCCTCCAGGTCCATGCCTTCGATCGCGCCAGCGGCGTTGATCCGGAACGTCATTCGCCAGTTCCGCGTCACCGTCAGCGCCCAAATGCCCTTGCGGTCTCCGGTCAGTCTATGCGCGCCGAAATTCGGCGGCACGAGCAGTTCTTCCTCGCCTTCGATCGCTGCCAGGTATGCGAGCATATTCCGCAGCCGCTCCACGCTTCCGGGCGGAAGCCCTTTGGACGCTCCTGTTTCGGCAAATCGGCGCAACGGCTTGTGTCGAATGCTCTCGATCTGCACCGCCAGATAATCGCGCAGAGGGTGTCGTGTGTCAAGTGTCGCTTGACAACGAGCGCGGCCGAGTAGATGTTTGTCGCGGGCAACAAGGGCATGATTCGGTGGAGGTTCCTCTCAGCACAGCTAGAGCCAAGCTCTGTGAGCTGGTCCGGCGCGCCGAGGCGGGCGAAGAGATCGTCCTCACCGAGCGAGGTCGCCCAGTGGCTCGGCTTGAGCGTCTCACAAAAGCAGACCTAGGCGCGCACGCCAGTCTCTGATCCAGGGAGGCCTCGCGGGGGTCTGCAGCCCGCCGCCGGAACCCGGCGATCCGCCGAACCGAAAGCGATGAGCCCGACCGTAACCAGCCCGCCGTTGAGCTGCGCCAAAGAAGGCGCATGGCTGGAACAAAAAAAGAACTTTCCTATTCGTGCACGTGCCCGCATGAAATCTCCATGGACGAATCACCTCACTTTGCCTCTTTCATCGGCTCTCCGCCGCGGGCATCCTCCCGGACGTCCGGAATCGCCGTGCGGCCACCCTCGTGCGCGCACGCGTAGGAGACGGACTTTACGGACCTTTCGGCGCATTCGGACTCATCCAAGCGCCGCCGGCAGCGGTGCGGCTCTCGGCAACCCTCAGCTTCCTCAACTTATTTGCCGCCGGGCTCGTTTCGTCTGCCGACGGCAGCCTTACCCTCCGAACCGTCCGCCCCGCTTTCCGTCGCTTATTGCCGCCGTCAGCCGCCGCCCCTAAGGCGCCGGACGAATGACCGCCGCCGGCCCCCACCCCTTCGCCTTCCGCGATTTCCGCTTCTACTGGGTCGCCCGCCTGTCCTCGACGATCGCCCAGATGAGCATGGTCATCGTCATCGGCTGGCAGGTCTACGACATCGCCCGGCGGACGATGGACCTCCACCACGCGGCGATGCAGCTCGGCCTGATCGGAGTCGTCCAGTTCGTGCCGCTCTTCGCCCTCACCCTCGTCACCGGCTGGACCGCCGACCGGGTGGACCGCCGCTGGGTCGCGCGGCTCACCATCAGCCTCGAAATCTTCTGCGCGGCGGTGCTGGGCTGGCTGGCTTATGTCGGCAGCACCAGCCTCCCCGCTCTGTTCGCGGTCGCCGCCTTGCTCGGCGTCGCCCGCGCCTTCGCCATGCCCGCTTTGGGCGCGCTGGCGCCGAACCTGGTGCCGCGAGAGATCCTGCCGCGCGCCATCGCCTTCAGCTCGATCTCGTGGCAGTCGGGCGCGGTCGCCGGCCCGGCCGTGGGCGGCTATCTCTACGCGATCGCGCCGCACATGCCCTATGCCGTCGCCGGCGGGCTCTTCTCCCTCTCCCTCTTCTGCATGTTCATGATCCGCCCGATCGAGCGGACGGCGATCGGCGGCTCGCGCAATCCCTGGCGGCAGATGGTCGACGGCCTCCATTACGTGATGAGGAACCGGCTGGTGCTCGGCGCCATCTCGCTCGATCTGTTCGCGGTGCTGCTCGGGGGCGCCACCGCCATGCTCCCCGTCTTCGCCCGCGACATCCTCCACGCCGGCCCGGCCGGCCTCGGCAACCTGCGCGCGGCGCCGGCGGTCGGCGCCACCCTGACCGCGCTCTACTTCGCCTGGCGCCCGCTCAGGCACGATGTGGGGGTTAAGATGCTCGCCGCCGTCGCCGTGTTCGGGACCGCGACGATCGTGTTCGGCTTTTCGCGCTTCATGCCTTTGTCGCTCCTCTGCCTCGCCTTGCTCGGCGCGGCCGACATGCTCTCGGTCTACGTTCGCCAGTCGCTGATCCAGCTCTACACGCCCAACGAGATGCGCGGCCGGGTCGGTGCCGTCTCCTCGCTCTTCATCTCGGCGTCGAACGAGCTGGGCGAGGCGGAGTCCGGCTTCCTCGCCGCCGCGATCGGGCCGGTGGCCGCGGTGGTGGGCGGCGGCGTCGGCGCGATCCTCGTCACCTTCCTGTGGGCGAGATGGTTTCCCGAATTGCGCCTTGCGCGAAGCTTCGATCCACCCAATCTGGGCGACACCTCGAAAGTCATGGAGACGACGACATGAGAGCGGGCAATATCCTCGAGACGATCGGCAACACCCCCCACATCCGAGTCAAGCGCCTGTTCGGAGACGCCGAAGTGTGGGTGAAGTCGGAGCGCGCCAATCCCGGCGGCTCGATCAAGGACCGCATCGCGCTGGCGATGGTCGAGGACGCGGAACGCTCCGGCGCGCTGAAGCCCGGCGGCACCATCGTCGAGCCGACCTCGGGCAATACCGGCATCGGTCTCGCCATGGTCGCCGCGGTCAAGGGCTACAAGCTCATCCTCGTCATGCCGGAAAGCATGAGCCTGGAGCGGCGGCGGCTGATGCTCGCTTACGGCGCCAGCTTCGACCTGACGCCCAAGGAGAAGGGCATGAAGGGCGCCATCGCCCGCGCCGAGGAGCTGCTGGGCGAGATCGAGGGCAGCTGGATGCCGCAGCAGTTCGAGAATCCGGCGAACATCGACGTCCATGTCCGCACCACCGCGCAGGAGATCCTGGACGATTTCCGCGACAGCCCGATCGACGTCATCATCACCGGCGTCGGCACCGGCGGCCACATCACCGCCTGCGCCGAGGTGCTGAAGAAGGAATGGCCGGACTTGAAGGTGTTCGCGGTCGAACCGACACTCTCCCCGGTCATCTCCGGCGGCGCGCCCGGCCCGCACCCGATCCAGGGCATAGGCGCCGGCTTCATCCCCGCCAACCTCCACACCGACGCGATCGACGGCGTGATCCTGGTCGACCCCGCCGACGCCAAGGAGATGGCGCGGCGCGCGGCTCGGGAGGAAGGCGTGCTGGTCGGCATCAGCTCCGGCGCGAGCCTCGCCGCGGTAGCGCAGAAGCTCGGCGAGATCGGCCCGGGCAAGCGCATCCTCACCTTCAACTACGACACCGGCGAACGCTACCTCTCGGTGCCGGACTTCCTCCCCGAGCAGGCATGACGGAAGCGGGGGGATGACTCCGCTCCTCGCCTGCCTCCTCGCCTTCACCGCCGCCGCGGCCTTGCTGACGGTGACGCCGGGTCTCGACACGGCGCTCGTCCTTCGCACCGCGGCGGTGGAAGGGCCGCGGCGGGCGCTGCTCGCCGGGCTCGGCATCGCGCTGGGCTGCCTCGCCTGGGGGGTGATCGTGGCGCTCGGCCTCGGCGTGCTGCTGAAGGCCTCGCTGCTGGCCTACACCCTGCTCAAATGGGCGGGCGCGGCGTACCTCGTCTGGCTCGCGGCGCAGCTGATCCTCGCGAAGCGCGACCCCTTCGGCGCTTCGGGAGCCGCGCCCGCCGGCGGCGCCTGGCTGCGGCGGGGCTTCCTCACCAACATGCTCAACCCGAAGGTCGGCGTCTTCTACGTCTCGTTCCTGCCGCAATTCATCCCGGCGGGGGCGGACGTGCCGGCGACGACCCTGCTCCTGGCCGCGATCCACGCCGCGCTCGGCCTCCTCTGGTTCCTCCTCCTCGTCGCGGCAATGCACCCGCTCTCGCGTGCCCTGGCGAGGCCGGCGGTGATCCGCACCCTCGACCGCGCCACCGGCGGCCTGTTCCTGCTCTTCGCGGCGCGTCTCGCGCTGAGCCGCGACTGAGCGGAACCGGCCGCGGGCGGGCAGCGTTGAGCCTCCGAAACAAAGCGGAGTACCAGTCATGACCGATCCCGATCGCGAAAGGGAAACCACCGTCATCCACACCGACAGCGGCGGCGGCGGCGGCGGGACGGTCGTCGCGGTGGTCCTGCTGATCGCGGTCCTGGCCCTCCTCTTCTATCTGTTCGGCGGCCAGCTGCTCGGCAGCAAGCACACCGACATCAAGGTCAACGTCGACACGCCCGCCAAATCGGGTTGATCGCCCGGCCGGAGCGGCCGCGGGAGAGGAGAGGATGGGGGACCTGGACCGGGATCCGGAGGCGCCACGGGACGGGGCGCCGGCGGCGGGCGGGCGTGAGCGGCGGGACCTCGCCGTGGTCGTCCTCATCCTGCTGCTCGGCGCAGCCGCCGTCGTCTGGGTGGTCTTCAACCTCGGCGAAGGCAGGCCGGCCGACGAGATCGGCGTCAACGTCGTCGTCCCTCACGAGGAGGCCCCCGATCTCAACCTCACCCCGCCGCCGGGCGAGCTGAACGGGCTCGGGGAAGCGCCCGGAGCGGTGCCCGAGGTGAACGCGCGCTGACGGGTCCATTCAGGCTTTTCTCAAGCGAATCAGGGCATAAGCCCCTTGTCATCCCTGGGGTGACCCCTCGTGTCGCGTAGTGAGGGAGGGGCCGGGGACCTGCGGGTCTCCGGCCCCTGACCTTGGTCACCGCCGCAGGGCAGGAAAGGCCTCAGTCCTCCTCTTCGGCCGGCGCGTTCGGATTGTCGCCGACATCCTCGTCGCCCAGCCGGCCATGGCCGTGATAGGGCATCTCGGTCTGGCCGCCATGACCCATGAAGCCGTTCTTGCCGTCTTTCTCCTTCCCGGTGTGGGGATTGGGATAGGCGCCGCCGCCCGAATCGCCGCCGCCCTCGCGGCCGCTGAGCTTGGGCTTGCCGTCGTTCATGTCATGCCTCCTCGAGGCTGGGTGATGCCTGCGGCCTCAATCGACGATGCGCGGCCGCGGTTCCTCGCTCAGCCTCTCGCCTCGGGGAGATACTGGTCGTCGACATGGTCGGAGAAGCGGGTGATCTTCGATTCGAACTTCATCCTGACCTTGCCGGTGGCGCCGTGGCGCTGCTTGGCGATGATCAGCTCGGCAAGGCCGTAGGCCCGGTTCATCTCTTCCTGCCACTTGGCGAAATCGGCGTGATCGTCCGTGGGCTGCCGGGTCGCCAGATAATATTCCTCGCGGTAGACGAACCACACCATGTCGGCGTCCTGCTCGATCGACCCCGATTCGCGCAGGTCGGAAAGCTGCGGCCGCTTGTCCTCGCGCTGCTCCACGGCGCGGCTGAGCTGGGACAAGGCGATGACCGGGACGTTCAGCTCCTTGGCCAGCGTCTTGAGGCCGCGGGAGATTTCCGAAATCTCGTTGACCCGATTCTCGTTGCTGTTCTTGCCCGAGCCCTGGAGGAGCTGGAGATAATCGACCACCACCAGCCCGATGCCGCGCTGGCGCTTCAGCCGGCGGGCGCGGGTGCGCAGCGCCGCGATGGTGAGTCCGGCGGTATCGTCGATGTAGAGCGGCAGGCCCTCCAGCTCGGCGGCGGCGCGCGCCAGGTTGCGGAAGTCCTGCTGGCTGATCTTGCCCATGCGCAGGCTTTCCGAGCTGATCCCCGACTGCTCGGCGAGGATTCGGGTAGCCAGCTGATCGGCCGACATTTCGAGGCTGAAGAAGGCCACCGGCGCGCCCGCCGACTTTTCCGGCGCGATGCCGTCTTCGACCGTGTCGCGGATGAAGCGCCGCGCGGCATTGAAGGCGATGTTGGTGGCCAGCGCCGTCTTGCCCATGCCGGGCCGGCCGGCCAGGACGACGAGATCGCTATGGTGGAGGCCGCCGGTCTTGGCATTCAGCGTCTCAAGCCCCGTGGTGAGGCCCGAGAGCCCGCCGCCGGTGTTGAGCGCTTTCTCGGCCATCTGGACGGCCATTCGGGTGGCCTCGGCGAAGCTCTTCACCGTCCCCTCGCCGCCGCCTTCCTCCGCGACCCGGTAGAGGGCGGATTCCGCGGCCTCGATCTGCCCCTTGGGATCGACCTCCTCCGACGTGTCGAGGGCGTTCTCGACCATCTCGCGGCCGACCGCGATCAGCGCCCTCAGCAGCGCCAGCTCGTAGATCTGGGCGGCGAAGTCGCGCGCGCCGATGATCGCGGCGCCGCTCCCGGTCAGCTGGGCGAGATAGGCCGGGCCGCCAAGCTCCTTCATCTCCTCGTCCGCCTCGAACAAAGGGCGGAGCGTGACCGGAGAGGCGATCATGTTGCGGTCGATGAGCCGCAGGACCTGCTCGTAGACGCGGGCGTGGAGCGGCTCGAAGAAATGCTCCGGCCGGAGCTTGAGCTGGACGTCCTCGGCCAGGCGGTTGTCGATCATCAGCGCGCCGAGCAACGCCGCCTCCGCCTCGACATTGTGCGGGAGAGTCGAGGTCTCGGGCGCCGGCGTATCGGCGAGTCGGATGATATTGTCGGCCATGGCGGCCTTTGTCCTCCTTTCGGGATCGGGGCTCAAGCCAGCAAGTCTGTGGAACTGCTGTGGATAAGGAAAAGGCGAGCCGCTAACAGGCCGCGATGGGCGAGCCGCGCATCATCGACGTCGAGCTGGACGAGCGCACCATCATCCGCCGCAGCGACGAGATCGAGCAGGAGAAGCGAGTCGCCATCTTCGACCTTCTCGAAGGCAATCAGTTCCAGCCCCTGGGGCATGAGGGGCCGTTCCGCATCCGCCTCGCCATCGAGGACAACCGGCTCGCGATCGCGCTCAGGGACGAGGCGGGTGCGCCGCTGGAGACGATCCGTCTCTCCCTCGGCCGCTTCAAGCGCCCGGTCCGCGACTATTTCGCCATCTGCGAAAGCTATTTCAAAGCGGTGCGCTCCAACACGCCCAAGGGGCTGGAGGCGATCGACATGGCCCGGCGCGCGGTCCACAACGAGGCGGCCGAGCTGCTCCAGGAGTGCCTCGGCGACCGGGTGGAGATGGACTTCGACACCGCCCGAAGGCTCTTCACCCTGATCTGCGTGCTGCACATCAAGTGAGGCTTGCTCCCCTCCGCCATTCCGGCGAAAGCCGGAACCCATGAACATTGTGGGAGGAAGCTCGGGAATGGGCGCATGAGCATCATGTCCGACCGCTGGATTCGCGAGCGCGCGCTCACGGACCGCATGATCGAGCCGTTCGAGGACGGGCAGCGGCGCGAGGGGACGATCAGCTACGGCCTGTCGAGCTACGGCTATGACGCCAGGGTCGGCGACGATTTCAAGATCTTCACCAACGTCGACAACGCCATCGTCGACCCCAAGGATTTTGCCGCGAACAGCTTCGTCGACCGCAAGCTCGACGTCTGCATCATCCCGCCCAACAGCTTCGCTCTGGCGCGGACGGTGGAATATTTCCGGGTTCCGCGCGACGTGCTGGTCATCTGCCTCGGCAAGTCGACCTATGCGCGCTGCGGGATCATCGTCAACGTGACGCCGCTGGAGCCCGGCTGGGAAGGCCATGTGACGCTGGAATTCTCCAACACGACGCCGCTCCCCGCGAAGGTCTACGCCAACGAGGGCGCCTGCCAGTTCCTGTTCCTGCAAGGCAATGAGCCATGCGAGACGAGCTATGCGGACCGGGCCGGCAAATATATGGGCCAGCGGGGGGTAACGCTGCCGAAGCTCTAGGTTGCGGCGAAGCGCTCCACCCAACGGGCGAAAGCCTCGATGAAGGCGCGCATCACCTTCTCGGTGGCCGGGTTGCCAAGCTGCCCGCTATCGTCGAAGAAGCCGGCGGCGCCGCCGAAATAGGCTTCGGGCTGCTGCATCGCCGGCATGTCGAGGAAGACGAGCGACTGGCGGAGATGGTGGTTCGCGCCGAAGCCGCCGATCGCGCCCGGAGAGACGCTGGCCACCGCGGCGGGCTTGCCGGACCAGACGCTGCGCCCATAGGGCCGCGACCCAACGTCGATCGCGTTCTTGAGCAGCCCAGGCACGGAGCGGTTATATTCGGGCGTGACGAACAGGACCGCCTCCGCCGGGCGGACGCGGTCGCGGAAGGCCTGCCAGGCGGGCGGGACCTCCTTCTCCAGATCTTCATTGTAGAGCGGCAGATCGCCGATCGGCACGACGTCGAAGCTGAGGCTGTCCGGCGCCATCCGCGCCAGCGCCTCCGCCGTCAGCCGGTTGAGCGAGCCCTCGCGAAGGCTGCCGACGAGGACGGCGACGGGGTGCGGCGCGGTCACGGGATCACCGCCCGACCGCCGGGCGGTGAAGAGATGTCGGGGCCGTCGCTGTTGCTCATGTCACGCTCCCACGGTTGCTCACGCTCAACCCCGCGACGGCCCGCCCGTTCCGCCCACCTCGCGGTGACTGGGTTCGCCTGTCCGCCACATGAACTTTTGGTGAGGATGACGGACCCCTGCGGCGGACTAATCCACGGTTCAGCGCCGCGAGCCCGAATTCCGAGCCATGACCGCCGCACGCCTTGCGGAACGCCCGAGCTCCTTTGCCGACCCGCGGCCACCGGTGCAGGCGCGTGCCGCCGAGGGGCTTCGGGTGGCGCTCTTCTCCGGCAACTACAATTGCGTCCGCGACGGAGCCAATCAGGCGCTCAACCGGCTGGTCTCGCACCTGCTGGAGCGCGGCGCCGCCGTGCGCGTCTATTCGCCGACGGCGGACCGGGCCGCCTTCCCGCCGGCCGGCGACCTCGTGCCGGTGCCGTCGCTCGGCATTCCGACCCGGCCGGAATACCGGATGTCGATCGGCTTTCCCGGGGCGGTAAGGGACGACCTTCTCCGCTTCCGCCCCACCCATTTCCACCTTTCCTGCCCCGATTATCTCGGCGGCCGCGCGCTCGCCTTCGGCAAGGCGCTGGGCGTGCCCGTCATTTCCAGCCTGCACACGCGATTCGAGACCTATCTCGGCTATTACGGCCTCGGCCTGTTCAACCCCCTCATCCTCCGCCGGCTGGCCCATTTCTATTCGAACAGCGACTATGTGCTCGCGCCGAACCGGCCGATGGCGGAGAGCCTGGGCCGGTTCGGGGTCGCCGGCGAGCGGGTGCGCATCTGGGGCCGCGGCGTCGACCGCAAGCTGTTCAGCCCGAGCCTCAGGAGCGAGGAATGGCGGCGCGCGCACGGCTATGGGCCCGGTGAGCCGATCGTCCTGTTCTTCGGTCGACTCGTCCAGGAGAAGGGGCTCGACATGTTCGCCGCGACGATCGAGCAGCTGCGCTCGCGGGACCGGACGGTGCGGCCGCTGGTCGTCGGCGACGGGCCGGCGCGGGACTGCCTCCAGGCCCGGCTGCCCGGCGCCCGCTTCACCGGCCACCTCGACGGCGAGGCGCTCGGCCGCGCCGTCGCCAGTGCGGACATCCTCGTCAACCCGAGCGTGACCGAGGCCTTCGGCAATGTGAACCTCGAGGCGATGGCGTCCGGCCTCGCCGTGGTCAGCGCCGACGTCGGCAGCGCCCAGGCGCTGATCGAGAACGGCCGCACCGGCCTGCTCGTCCCCCCGAACGAGCCTGCCGCTCATGCCGATGCCGTCGAAGCGCTCGTAGCCGCGCCGCACCGCGCCCGCCGGTTGGGCGTGGCGGCGGCGACGGCGAGCCTCGCTTATAACTGGCCCGACATTCTCGACGCGGTGATCAACGTCTACCGGCTCGCCGCCTGAACCCTTATCTTCGGCCCTGGTGGCGAACGTTGCCCGGACGGCCGCGCCGCCCCTGGCGGGCCGGTCGGTCGCCCCCGCCCCTGCCGCCGTCGCGACCCGCGCCTCGACGCGGCGCCGGTGCGTGGCCCGACGCGTCGGGAAGCTCGAAGCGGAGTCCGCCGGAGACGGGGTTGGCCTCGACCAGGCGCAGCTTCCGGCGCTGGCCCGGGGAGAAGGTTTCACCGCTCTCCTCCCCGACCAGGCTCTGGCTCGGCTCGTCGTAGCGGAAATATTCCGTTCCCAACGTCGAGACCGGCACCAGCCCGTCGCCGCCGAGGCCCAGGACCGTGGCGAAGAAGCCGAAAGGCTGGACGCCGGTGATTCGGCAGTCGACCAGCTCGCCCACGCGTTCGGAGAGATAGGCGGCGACGTAGCGATCGAGAGTCTCGCGCTCCGCCTCCATCGCGCGGCGCTCGAGCTGGGAGATGAGCTCGCCCGTCACCTCCATCGCCTCCGCCTCCGCGTCGGAGAGGCCGCCCTCGCCGAGGCCGTAGGCGCGGACCAGCGCGCGGTGGACGATGAGGTCGGCATAGCGGCGGATCGGGCTGGTGAAATGGGCGTAGGAGCCGAGCGCGAGCCCGAAATGGCCGGTATTCTGCGGCGCGTAATAGGCCTGGGTCTGGGTGCGCAGTATCTGCTCCATTACCTGCGGTCGGAAATCGGCGTCGCCGACCCTCTCGATGATATGGTTGAAGGTCGCCGGCCGGACGACCTGGCCCAGCGCGAAGTCGATTTCGAAGGTCTTGAGATAATCCTTGAGCGCGACCAGCTTCTCCCGGCCGGGCGGCTCGTGGTCGCGGTACATGACCGGCGCCTTCTTGGCCTCCAGCGCCTTGGCCGCGGCGACGTTGGCGGCGATCATATAATCCTCGATCAGCTTGTGCGCGTCGAGCCGCTCGCGCGGCGCGACCGACGCGATCCGCCCCTTCTCGTCGAGCATGACCTGGCGCTCGGGCAGATCGAGCTCCAGCGGCGCCCGCTTCTCCCGCGCCGCGTAGAGTGCCCGCCAGCAGGCCCAAAGCGGCTTCAACGTGGATTCGACGATCTCCGGCGCCACCGGCGGATCGTCCGCCTCGATCTCGGGCATCGAGCAAGTGGGTGAGGCGACCTCGATCCGTTCCTGGCCCAACGTGGAATCGATCGCAGCTTGCGCGTCCTCGTAGGCGATGTTGGCGGCAATTCGGACGCGGGCGCGGGTGAAGCGCCAGCCCTTCACCTGTCCGTCCCGGCTCACCTGGAGGTGGCAGGCCAAAGCGGCGCGGTCCTCCCCTTCCTTCAGCGAGCAGATTTCCGCGCTGAGCGTCTCCGGCAGCATCGGCACCACCCGGTCGGGGAAATAGACGCTGTTGCCGCGCTTGCGCGCTTCTTTGTCCAGCGCCGAGCCCGGACGCACGTAGAAGCTGACGTCGGCGATCGCGACGATCGCTTTCCACCCGCCGGGGTTGGCGGGGTCGTCGTCGGGCGCCGCCCAGACCGCGTCGTCATGGTCGCGCGCGTCCGCCGGATCGATCGCGACGATCGGAACGTGGGTGAGGTCCTCTCGCGGCCCCAGAGGCTGCCGGGCGACGCGCTCCGCCTCCTCCAGCACCCGGTCCGGAAATTCGTGGGGGATGCCGTGCTTGTGGATCGCGATGAGGCTGAAGCTGCGCGGCGCGAACGGATCGCCGAGCACTTGCGAGACTCGGGCGCTGAGGCGCGGCGGCCGGCCGGTCTTCTCGGCGAGGACGAGGTCGCCCGGCTCGGCCGGGCCGATGTCGGTAATGGGAAGCTCGCGCCTTTCCTTCTTCTCCACCGGGCGGAGCCAGAAACCCTGCGCTTCCTTATGGACGACGCCGAGGACCAGCTCGCTCCCCTTCATGAGCTTCTTCATCGGGTGGGCGGCGTAGCCGTTGCCGCGTTGCTCGGTGCGCGCGAGGATTCGGTCGCCCACCGCGAGGGCCGAGCCCCTGCCCCGCCGCTCGAGCACCCGCAGGCGCGGCTCCGGGAGGTCCGCTTCCCACCGCTCCGGCACCGCCCAGGCGGTGCCGCTGTCGTCGACGTCGGTGACGCGCAGCACCGTCACCTTGGGCACGCCGCCGGCCTGGTGGTAGGCGCGGCCCGGTGCGCTGTCGATCAGCCCTTCGTCGGCCATGTCGTTGAGCAGGGTCTTGAGCGCCGCCTTGTCGGCCGCCGACAGGCCGAAGGCGCGAGCGATCTCGCGCTTGCCCGCGGGCCGGTCGCTCGACGCGATGAAGTCGAGGATCTGCTCGCGGGTGGGGAGCCCGGGGCGGTTCGGCTTGGCCATGCCTAAGGCTGCGCCGGCGGCGCAGGCGGGGTGTAGGGCCGGAAGGCGCCGCCCGGCACCGCGGAGGCCACCGGGCTCTCATAGCCGTCCGCCGAGACCGAGGAGACTCCGAACACGAAATCGTCCACGCGCACGTGCGGCAGCACCTGGCGATTGACATCCCCCGGCACGCGCAGGCTCTGGGTCCAGTTCGCCGCGTCGGTCGGCCGCCAGCGTATGATATAGGCGGCGGCCCCTTCGACAGGCGCCCAGGCGATCGTCGTGTCGGTCGAGACCGCCCCCTCCACCTTCGGCTCCGGCGGCGGCGGCGCGCTGGCGAGGGCGGCCAGAGCCGCGACGTTGAGCTGCGTCACCTTGCGCAAATAGGGGAAGTCCATCTTGTCGATCGAGTCGCCATATTGCACGCCATTCTCGGTCCTGAGGTCCTGGTGCTGCCAGTTGTAATTCTCGATCGCGACGGTGAAGCGCACCGCCGGGAAGCCCAGGTTCAGGAACTCGCTGTGATCGCCGCCACGGCCGAAGCGATCGTTGCGCCAGACCTGCCTGACGTCGAGGCCGAGAGCGAGGTCGTCGGCGAGGTTGTCGAGCCAGCGGGAGACGTTGCGGCCCGGTGCGTCATTCTCGCCGCCGAGGCTGCGCTGGCGGGCGGCGAGGTCCTCATGCCCCTGCCAGCGCGGGCCTTCGGAGAAGATGCGGACATGGCTGTCGTCGCAAATGCCGTCGGAGCCGCAGCTATTGCCGACGATGTCGTTGTTGAGGTCGGCGATCACCTGCCAGCCTTGCGCCTTGGCATAATCGGCCAGCGTCCTGCCGCCGTAGAGGCCCTGCTCCTCGCCCATCAACGCCGCGTAGACGATGGTGCCGGGGAATTTGTATTTGGAGAGCACGCGGGCGGCCTCGATGACGGCGGCGGTGCCCGAGCCGTCGTCATTGGCGCCCGGCGCGTCGGCGGTCGCGTTCATCACGTCGGAGACTCGGCTGTCGATGTGGCCGGTGATGATCACGACGCGGTTGGGGTCGCTCGTGCCGCGCTGGATCGCGACGACGTCGCGGATTCGGACGCCGTTCGGGACGCGGGTGCCGGTGAAGCTCTCCTCTGGCGTTACCACCTGCAGGCAGCCGCCGCAGGCCCGGGCGTAGCGGCCGAACTCCTCCTGCGCCCAGCGCAGGGCGGCGCCGATCCCGCGCCTGGGATCGGTCGTCGAGGACAAGGTATGGCGGGTGCCGAAGCTCACCAGCGTCTCGACCGTGGCGCGGATCCGCGCCTGGCTGACTTCGTCGGCCACCTGGCGCGGCGGCGGTCGAGTCGCGGCCGGAGTCGCGGTCTGGCGCGGGGCGGCGGCGGCGGCCGGGGCGGCGGCGGCGAGGGCGAGGAGGAAGGGCAGCTTTTTCATGGCCCTCGCCCCTGAACCTTGCACGGCTAATTCGCAAGATGGGTCAAACCGGCCGCTTTACAGCGCTCGGACCCGCGTGCCACACCGCCGTCCACAACCGGTTGGGGACCTTCATGCTAGAGCTTGCCGACGTCAGCCACGTCTATTCGAACGGCACCCGTGCGCTGGACCATGTCACCTTGTCGATCCCCCGCGGGATGTACGGCCTGCTCGGGCCGAACGGCGCCGGCAAGTCGACCCTGATGCGCAACGTCGCGACGCTGCAGACGCCGACCGAAGGCACGATCCGCTTCGGCGAGATCGACGTCATCGCCGAGCCCGAGCGGCTTCGGCGCACGCTCGGCTACCTGCCGCAGGATTTCGGGGTCTATCCGCGCGTCTCGGCCTACGACATGCTCGATCATATGGCGGTGCTGAAGGGCATAGCTTCGGCCGCGCGGCGCAAGGCTGTCGTCGAAGGTTTGCTCAACCAGGTCAATCTGTGGAGTGTCCGCAAGAAGGCGCTGGCGGGCTTTTCCGGCGGCATGCGGCAGCGCTTCGGCATCGCCCAGGCGCTGATCGGCAATCCGGAGCTGATCATCGTCGACGAGCCGACCGCCGGCCTCGATCCCGAGGAGCGCAACCGCTTCCTCAACCTGCTCGCCGAAATAGGTGAGCATGTTGTCGTGATCCTCTCGACCCACATCGTCGACGACGTCTCCGATCTTTGCCCGCGCATGGCGGTGCTCGCCGACGGGCGGGTGCAGCTCGAAGGCAAGCCCCACGAGCTGGTCGAGTCGACTCGCGGGCGGATCTGGATGAAGACGGTGGAGCGCGGCGAGCTGGAGGCCTGCCGCACGAAACACGAAGTCATCTCGACCCGCCTCTTCGCCGGCCGCACCGTCGTCCACATCCTCTCGGATGGCGATCCCGGCAACGGCTTCACCTCGGTGCCCGGCGGGCTTGAGGACGTCTATTTCTCGACTCTCGCGCAAACCCGTCGCGCCGCCTGAGGAGCATGCGAATGTTCCTTCGGATCGCTCGCTTCGAGCTTCGCTACCAGCTCAAGAACCCGGTCTTCTGGGTCGCCGCGGTGATGTTTCTGCTGCTGACCTTCGGCTCGATGGCGTCCGAGAACGTCCAGATCGGCGCCGGCGGCAACGTCCACAAGAACGGCCCGATCGCGCTCATCCAGATCCAGGCGGTCCTCAGCCTGTTCTTCATGTTCGTGACGACCGCCTTCGTCGCCAATGTTGTGGTGCGGGATGACGATACCGGCTTCGGCCCGATCATCCGGTCGACGCCCATCACCCGAACCCAATATCTCGGCGGCCGCTTCGCCGGCGCCTGCGCGGCGGCGGCCGTCGCCTTCCTGTTCGTGCCGCTCGGCCTGTGGATCGGCTCCGCCATGCCGTGGATCGATCCGGAAACCCTGGGGCCCAACCGGCTCTCCGCTTACGCCTATGGCTTTCTCGTTTTCGGCCTGCCCGACCTGCTGGTGACCGGCGCGATCTTCTTCGCGGCGGCGACTCTGACCCGCTCGATGATGTGGACCTATGTCGCCGTCATCGTCTTCTTCCTCGCCTGGCTGATCCTCACCGGCCTGACGCGGGCCAAGCCGGAGCTGCGCGACACCATCGCGCTGATCGAGCCGTTCGGGATCGGCGCCTTCGCCAAGTCGGTACGCTACTGGACCGCCGCCGAGCGCAACACGATGCTGCCGCCGCTCGACGGAACGATCCTGTTCAACCGGCTGATCTGGCTGGCCATAGGATCGGCCTTCCTCGGCTTCGCGATCGCCCGCTTCCGCTTCGCCGAGGCGGGCGCCACGGCGAAGCGCAAGCCGGACGAAGCGGTCGAGGCGGCCCCTCCGCCGAATGCGCCGGCACCGCTCCCGGCCGGCGGCGGCTCGGCGGCCTGGGCGCAGCTGCGCGCCCGCACCGCCTTCGAGATGCGGCAGGTGTTCCGAAGCCCCGCCTTCGTCGTCCTCGTCGCGCTGGGCATCATCAACACGATCGCCACCCTGTGGTTCGGCGGAGATCTGTTCGGCACTCCGACCTATCCGGTGACGCGCGGGGTAATTCCGGTGCTGGAGGGCGCCTACGGCATCTTCCCGATCATCATCGCCATCTATTATTCGGGCGAGCTCGTCTGGCGCGAGCGCGAGCGGCGGATGCACGAAATCGTGGACGCGACCCCGCTGCCCAATTGGGCCTATGTGGTCCCCAAGACGATCGCAGTCGCCTTGGTCCTTTTCGTGACCCTCCTGTTCGGCACGGCCGCGGCGGTGCTGGTCCAGCTCATCAAGGGCTATACCGACATCGAACCGGCCAAATACCTCCTCTGGTTCATCCTGCCGCAGACCGTAGAGATGCTGATGATCGCGGTGCTCGCGGTCTTCATCCAGTCGCTGAGCCCCAACAAATATGTCGGCTGGGCGCTGATGGTCGTCTACCTCGTCACGACCATCGTGTTCGATTCCCTGGGCTTCGAGCACGTGCTCTATCGCTTCGGCACCTCGACCGAGGAGCCCTTGTCGGACATGAACGGCGCCGGCATCTACTGGATGGGCGCCTGGTGGCTCCGCCTCTATTGGGGTGCCTTCTGCGTCCTCCTGCTGGTCGTCTCGCACCTCATGTGGCGGCGCGGGACCGAGAGCCGCCTGCGCCCCCGCCTGCGCCGCGTACCGGCCGGCCTGCGCGGGACGCCGGGGCTGGTCGCGGCCGTCGCCCTGCTCGTTTTCGCCGGCACGGGCGCCTGGGCCTTCTACAACACCAACATACTCAACGAATATCGCACGCGCAGCGACAGCGAGGCGTTCCAGGCGCGCTACGAGAAGAAATATTTGAAATACGAGACGCTGCCGCGGCCCACAATCAGCCGGGTGGTGCTCAACGTGGACCTCTACCCGCGCGACACCAAGGCGCTGGTGAAAGGCAGCTACGTCCTTGCCAACCTCACGCAAGGACCGATCCGCGACGTTCACGTGCGGATGACCAATCGCGATCTCGCGCTGCTCGGAATGGCCTTCCCCGGCGCCCGGCTCGTCCTCGACGACCGGGAGTTCGGCTACCGCATCTACCGGCTCGACGCGCCGATGAAGCCGGGCGAGACGCGCACCCTGAGCTTCGAGACGAGGCGCTGGCAGCGCGGCTTCCGCAATACCGGGAACGATAAGAGGCTGGTCGGCAACGGCACCTTCCTCAACAACATGGAATTCACGCCGGCGATCGGGATGGACCGCTCCGCCCTCCTCCAGGAGCGCGCCAAGCGCCGGAAATATGGCCTCCCCCCGGAGCTTCGGCCGGCGAAGCTGGAGGACCTTTCCGCGACGGCGCAGAGCTATTTCGGCGGCGGGTGGTCCACCGCGGACATCACCGTCTCCACCGACGCGGACCAGACCCCGATCGCACCGGGCAAGAAGGTGTCGGACGTGGTCGCGAACGGGCGGCGCACCGCCCGCTTCGTCTCCGACGCGCCGATCCTCACCTTCTTCTCGATCCAGTCGGCGCGCTATGCGGAGAAGCATCGCAACTATCAGGGCATCGACCTCGGCGTCTATTACCACCCGGCGCACCCCCGGAACGTCGACCGGATGCTGGACGCGCTCGCCTCGGCCATGGCCTATTACCAGGCCAATTTCGGGCCCTACCAGTTCGACCAGGCGCGGATCATCGAATTCCCCGCTTACGGCACCTTCGCCCAGGCTTTCGCCAACACCATGCCCTATTCGGAGGCGATCGGCTTCGTCGCCGACACGTCGGACCCCGACAAGATCGACTACGTCACCTACGTCACCGCCCACGAGCTCGGCCACCAATGGTGGGCCCACCAGATCATCGGCGCCGACATGCAGGGCGCGACGATGCTGTCGGAGACGCTCGCCCAATATTCGGCGCTGATGGTGATGAAGCACCGCTACGGCGAGGACAAGATCCGCCGCTTCCTGAAATACGAGCTCGACACCTACCTTCGCAATCGCGGCAACGAGGCCGTCGAGGAGCTGCCGCTGGAGCGGGTCGAGAACCAGCAATACATCCACTACAACAAGGGCTCGCTGGTCATGTACCTGCTGCAGGACCGGCTGGGCGAGGACTCCGTCAACCGGGCGTTGCGCGCGATGCTCGCCAAATACCGGTTCAAGGGCGCGCCCTATCCGCGCTCGGTCGAGCTGGTCGACGCGTTCCGCCGCGAGGCGAAGACGCCGGAGGACCAGGCGCTGATCACCGACCTGTTCGAACGGATCGCCGTCTACGACCTGCGCGTCCAGGAGCCGAAGGCGGTGCGCAGGGCGGACGGCAGGTGGGACGTGACGGTGCCGGTCGAGGCGCATAAATTCTACGCCGCCGGCAAGGGCGAGGAGAAGGAAGCGAAGCTGGTCGACCGCATCCCCATCGGGCTGTTCACCGCGGAACCGGGCCAGGGCAAATTCGACCGCCGCAACGTCATCATGATGGAGCGCCAGCCGATCCGCAGCGGCAAGCAGGTCTTCCGCTTCATTACCGACAAGAAGCCGACCCACGCCGGCGTCGATCCGTATAATTTCTACATCGACCGGAATTCGGAGGACAATGTCGGGGCGGTGACCTGACCCCTCTCCTGCAGCAGGGAGGGAGATCGCTAGGCGACCGTCTGCTCGATCGCGCCGAAGATCGGGTGGCCGCTGTCGTCGTCCATCCAGATTCGCACCGTGTCGCCGCGCTTCAGGAACGGCGTCGCGGGCTTGCGCTGGAGGATCGTCTCGACCGTGCGCACCTCGGCGATGCAGCTGTAGCCGAGGCCGCCGTCGGCGATCGGCCGGCCGGGGCCGCCGCCCTCGTCGCGGTTGGACACGGTCCCGGAGCCGACGATCGAGCCGGCGCCGACGTTGCGCGTCCTGGCGAGGTGGGCGACCAATGTGCCGAAATCGAAAGTCATGTCGACGCCCGCATCGGCGCGGCCGAACGGCTGCCCGTTGAGGTCGACCTTGAGCGGGCCGTGGAGCTTGCCGTCCCGCCACCGGTCGCCGAGCTCGTCGGGCGTGACGAAGACGGGCGACAGGGCCGAGGCGGGCTTGGATTGGAGGAAGCCGAACCCCTTGCCGAGCTCGGCCGGAATGAGGTTGCGCAGCGACACGTCGTTGACCAGGCCGACGAGCAGGATTCCGCGCAGCGCTTCCTCGCGCGAGGCGCCGCGGGGCACGTCGCCGGTCACCACGACGACCTCGGCCTCGAGGTCGCAGCCCCAGGCTTCGTCGAGGAGGGGAATGGCGCCGCGCGGCGGCAGCATCTCGTCCGACGCGCCCTGGTACATGAGCGGATCGGTCCAGAAGCTCTCCGGCATCTGCGCGCCCCGCGCCTGCCGGACCAGCTGGACATGGTTCACATAGGCCGAGCCGTCGGCCCATTGGTAGGCGCGCGGCAACGGGGCCAGCGCCTCGCGCTCGTGGAACCGGTCCCTCGGCACGACGCCGTGCTCGACATCCGTGGCGAGCAGCTCGAGCTGGGGCGCGGTCCGCTCCCAATCGTCGAGCGCGGCCTGCAGCGTCGGCGCGATATGGCCCGCGTCGGCGCACCAGGCGAGGTCCCGGCTCACCACCACCAGCCGCCCGTCGCGGCCGCTGCCCTTCAAGGAACCCAGCTTCATTCGCTACTCCCGTCATGCCAGCGAAGGCTGGCATCCATGCTGACTCCATGCCCGCACAACCGCCATATGGGTCCCAGCCTTCGCTGGGGCGACGGGGTTTCCGGGCGAAGAGCAACTGGCATTTGCCCTGCGGCTTGGCTAGGGGCAGCGTCAATCCCGGCATACAGACCTGAAGGCCATCCCCATGCGTAACATCGACCATTTCATCGGCGGCGGCGTCCATGCTTCCGGCGAGCGCCACGGCGACGTGTTCGATCCCAATAATGGCGGCGTCCAGGCGAAGGTGCGGCTCGGCTCGGCGGCCGATCTGGAGCGCGCCGTCGCCGCGGCGAGCGAGGCCTTCCCCGCCTGGGCCGCGACCAACCCGCAGCGCCGCGCCCGAATCATGTTCAACTTCAAGGCGCTGGTCGAGAAGAACATGGAGGACCTCGCTTTCCTCCTCGCCTCCGAGCACGGCAAGGTCATCGCCGACGCCAGAGGCGACGTTCAGCGCGGCCTCGAGGTGATCGAGTTCGCCTGCGGCATCCCCCACGCGCTCAAGGGCGAATATACCCAGGGCGCCGGCCCCGGCATCGACGTCTATTCGATGCGCCAGCCGCTCGGCATCGTCGCCGGCATCACCCCGTTCAACTTCCCGGCGATGATCCCGATGTGGATGTTCGGGGTCGCCATCGCCTGCGGCAACGCCTTCATCCTGAAGCCCTCGGAGCGCGACCCATCGGTCCCCGTCCGCCTCGCCGAGCTGATGAAGGAAGCGGGGCTGCCCGACGGCATTCTCCAGGTGGTCCACGGCGACAAGGAGATGGTCGACGCCATCCTCGACCATGATGCGATCCGAGCGATCAGCTTCGTCGGCTCCTCCGACATCGCCCAATATATCTACAGCCGCGGCACCGCGAACGGGAAACGCGTCCAGGCGTTCGGCGGCGCCAAGAACCACGGCATCGTCATGCCCGACGCCGACCTCGACATGGTGGTGAACGATCTGGCGGGGGCGGCCTTCGGCTCGGCCGGGGAGCGCTGCATGGCGCTGCCGGTCGTCGTGCCGGTGGGCGACAAGACCGCGAACAATTTGCGCGAGAAGCTGATCCCGGCGATCGAGGGCCTGCGCGTCGGCGTCTCCACCGACGCCGAGGCCCATTACGGCCCCGTCGTCAACGCCGCGCACCGCCAGCGCATCGAAAATTACATCCAAATGTGCGCCGACGAAGGCGGCGAGCTGGTGATCGACGGCCGCGGCTTCAGCCTGCAGGGCCATGAGGAAGGCTTCTTCATCGGCCCGACTTTCTTCGACCATGTGAAGCCCGATTTCCGCTCCTACCAGGAGGAGATTTTCGGCCCGGTCCTGCAGATGGTCCGAGCCGACGGGTTCGAGGAGGCGCTCCGCCTCCCCTCCGAGCACCCCTATGGCAACGGCGTCGCCATCTTCACCCGCAACGGCCACGCCGCCCGCGAGTTCGCCGCGCGAGTCAATGTCGGCATGGTCGGAATCAACGTCCCCATCCCGGTCCCCGTCGCCTATCACACGTTCGGCGGCTGGAAGCGCTCCGGCTTCGGCGACATCAATCAGCACGGCATGGAAGGGGTGCGGTTCTGGACCAAGACGAAGACCGTGACGCAGAGGTGGCCGGACGGAAGCGCGACGGGGGAGAATGCGTTCGTCATCCCGACGATGGGATAAACACTAAACGATGACTCCTGTGGCGGATTGACCTGAATCGAAAACCACCTAGAATGGGAGAATGGCTGCGCAGCTCACCTTCGACACACTCGCTTTCGTGAAGCGGCTTTCCGCCGCCGGGATGGAGATGCGCCAGGCGGAAGCGCTTGCCGAGGCGCTAAGTCAGCACGCCTTTGACGATGTTGCGACAAAGCTCGATCTCAAGGAGCTGGAGCTTCGACTCACGACACGAATGGGGGCGATGGTGGGCGCTTCCACGGCGCTGACCGTTGCCATCCTCGGCGCGCTCATCAGTCTCCATTGAACCCGCACGATTGCGATTCCCGCCGCGTCCGCTAGAGCGCGCGGATGAGCCAGTTCGACCTCACCGACGAGCAGCGCCAGATCCAGGAGATGGCGCGCGCTTTCACCGCCGACGCGATCACTCCGCACGCGGCGAAGTGGGACGAGAAGCACATCTTCCCCCGCGACACGATCCGCCAGGCCGCCGAGCTCGGCTTCGGGTCGATCTACGTCTCGGAGGAGAGCGGCGGCATCGGCCTCGGGCGGCTGGAGGCGGCGCTGATCATGGAGGCGATGGCCTATGGCTGCCCCTCCACTTCCGCCTTCATCTCGATCCACAACATGGCGAGCTGGATGATCGACCGCTTCGGCTCGGCGGCGGTGAAGGCGAAATACCTCCCCTCGCTGGTCACCATGGAGCGGATGGCGTCCTACTGCCTGACCGAGCCGAGCTCCGGCTCCGACGCCGCGGCGCTCAAGACCAAGGCGGTGAAGGACGGCGATGTCTACGTCGTCTCCGGCTCGAAGGCCTTCATCTCCGGCGGCGGCGAGAACGAGATATACGTGACGATGGTTCGTACCGGGCCGGAGGGGCCCAAGGGCATCTCCTGCCTCGTCGTCGAAAAGGACATGCCCGGAATCAGTTTCGGCGCCCAGGAGAGGAAGCTCGGCTGGCATTCGCAGCCGACCGCCCAGGTCAATTTCGACGAGGTCCGGGTGCCGGCCGAGAATCTGGTCGGCGGCGAGGGCGAGGGCTTCCGGATTGCGATGATGGGCCTCGACGGGGGCCGCCTCAACATCGGCGCCTGCTCATTGGGCGGGGCGCAGCGCTGCCTCGACGAGGCGATCGGCTATACCAAGGAGCGCAAGCAGTTCGGCAACCCGATCGCCGACTTCCAGGCGACTCAGTTCACCCTCGCCGACATGGAGACGGAGCTGCAGGCGGCCCGCACCCTCCTCTACGCCGCCGCCGTGAAGGTGACGGAGAACGCGCCCGACAAGACCCGTTTCGCCGCCATGGCCAAGCGCCTCGCCACCGACACCGGCTCCTCCGTCGTCGACCGCGCGCTCCAGCTCCACGGCGGCTACGGCTATCTGATGGACTATCCGATCGAACGCTTCTGGCGCGACCTCCGCGTCCACTCGATCCTCGAGGGCACCAACCAGATCATGCGCGTGATCGTCGCCCGGGACCTGCTGCGGCAGTGAGCCTCGGCCATTGGGGTGTGGAAACCCGTTCGTGTCGAGCGAAGTCGAGACACCCCATCGAGCGGAGCCGAGATCTCTCACCCTCGGCTTCGCTCGGGAGGGCCCCTCGACTTCGCTCGGGGCGAACGGATAGGGGCTGGGCATGACCTCCGACGTCCTCACTCCCACCGACGGCAAGGTCGGCCGCATCCGCCTCAACCGGCCCGGCGCGATCCATGCGCTCACCAAGGACATGTGCACCGCGATGATCGCCGCCCTCCTCCGCTGGCGCGAGGACTCCGACGTCCAGGCGGTGATGCTCGACCATGCGACGGGCCGCGGCTTCTGCGCGGGCGGCGACGTGGTGATGCTGGCCCGGAGCGGCGCCGGCGACGGGAGCGAGGCGCGCGCCTTCTTCTTCGAGGAATATCGGCTCAACCACCTCCTCTTCACCTACGCCAGCCCGACCATCGCCTTCATGGACGGGATCACCATGGGCGGCGGCGTCGGCCTCTCGCAGCCCTGCAATTATCGCGTGGCGACGGAGAATACCCGCTTCGCCATGCCGGAGACGGCGATCGGCCTGTTTCCCGACGTCGGCGGCGGCTGGTATCTGCCGCGCCTGCCGGGCCGCGTCGGTCCGTTCCTGGCGCTCACCGGCGCTCGGCTCGACGGGTCGGAATGCTTCCACCTCGGCCTCGCCACCCACTACATTCCTTCGCTCGCGCTGGACGATCTGAAAGCGCGGATCGCCGCCGAGCCGGAGCGGACGGACGAACTGCTCGAAGCGAGCAGCGTCGGGCCGCCCGAGCCGCGGATCGCCGGCAACAAGGAGCGGATCGACCGTCTGTTCGCCTCGGACGATTATGAGGATATTCTCGCCGCGCTGGAGGCCGACGGCTCGGACTGGGCGCTGAGGGAGCGGGAAACGCTTTCCACCAAGAGCCCGCAGGCCTGCAAGGTTTCGCTCCGCCTCCTCTACGACGGCGGCCTGATGGCGAGCTTCGCCGACGAGATGCGTCAGGAATATGCGGTGGCGAGCCGGGTCGTGCAGCGCCACGATTTCGTCGAGGGCGTCCGCGCTCTGCTCGTCGACAAGGACAATCGGCCCCGCTGGGAACCGCCGACCGCCCAGGCCGTCAGCGATCACTTGATCGACACCATCTTCGCGCCGATGCCCGACGGCGAGGAGTGGACGCCGCTCTGAAGCCTTCTCCCGCTCGCGGGAGAAGGTTGGATGAGGGTCTTCTTTCTTCTATCGGCGCTCCGGAAGAAGACCCTCACCCTGCCCTCTCCCGCAAGCGGGAGAGGGGAAAGGAAGCTACATGACCTACGAGAGCATCCTGGTCGAGCGACGCGGCGCGGTGACCCTGATCACGCTGAACCGCCCGAAAGCGCTCAACGCCCTCAACAGCGGCGTCCTCGCCGAGCTGATCCACGCCTTCGCCGCCTACGACGGGGACGGAACGCAGCGCTGCGCCGTGCTCACCGGCAGCGAAAAGGCCTTCGCCGCGGGCGCGGACATCAAGGAGATGTCGGACCAGGGCTTCGCAGCGATGTATTCGTCCAACTTCTTCGCCGGCTGGGAGCGGGTGACCGCGACGCGCAAGCCCTGGATCGCGGCGGTGGCGGGCTATGCGCTCGGCGGCGGGTGCGAGGTGGCGATGATGGCGGACTTCATCATCGCCGCCGACAATGCCCAGTTCGGCCAGCCGGAGATCAAGCTCGGAGTCACCCCGGGCATGGGCGGCTCCCAGCGCCTCACCCGCGCCATCGGCAAGGCCAAGGCCATGGAGATGTGCCTCACCGGCCGGATGATGG
Source organism: Allosphingosinicella sp. (assembly GCA_036403015.1). GTDB lineage: Bacteria > Pseudomonadota > Alphaproteobacteria > Sphingomonadales > Sphingomonadaceae > Allosphingosinicella. The sequence continues at coordinate 34,018 of DASWRU010000081.1, read as the reverse complement.
GCGCCGAGGAAGCGGAGCGCTGCGGCCTCGTCGCCCGAATCGTGCCGGCGGCGAGCCTGCTCGACGAGGCCCTGAAGACGGCGGAGGCGATCGCCGCGATGGCGCCGCTGGCGGCGATGGCGACCAAGGAGATGGTCAATGCCGCCTTCGAGACGGGCCTCGCGCAGGGCATCGTCTTCGAGCGCAGGCTGTTTCACGCCCTGTTCGGGACGAACGACCAGAAGGAAGGGATGAGCGCCTTCGTCGACAAGCGTAAAGCGGATTGGAAAGGGCGGTGACGGCAACCGCCGTCATCCCAGCGAAGGCTGGGATCCATGCCGATGTCGCATCGGCATGGCCTGATCAGCATGGACCCCAGCCTTCGCTGGGGTGACGGAGGTAAAATGGCACGGATCGCATTCATCGGGCTCGGCAACATGGGCGGCGGGATGGCCGCCAACCTGGTGAAGGCCGGGCACGAGGTACGCGCCTTCGACCTCAGCGAGGCGGCGCTGGCGAAGGCCGAGGCGAATGGCTGCTCGCGCGCCGGCTCCGCGGCCGAGGCCGTGGCGGAGGCCGAGGCCGTCGTCACCATGCTCCCCGCCGGCAAGCATGTCCGCGACGTCTATGAAGCCAGCGTGATCGGCACCGCCCCGACCGGCGCCATCCTGCTCGACTGTTCCACCATCGACGTCGCCACCGCCCGCGAGGAGAATGAGAAAGCGACGACGGCCGGCTACCGGATGGTCGACGCCCCGGTTTCGGGTGGCATCGCCGCGGCCGATGCCGGCACCCTCACCTTCATGGTCGGCGGCACCGACGAGGCCTTCGAGCGGGCGCGGCCCATCCTCGAGGCGATGGGCAAGGCGGTGATCCACGCCGGCGGCCCCGGCGCCGGCCAGGCCGCCAAGATCTGCAACAACATGCTGCTCGGCGCCTCGATGATCGCGACCTGCGAAACCTTCGTCCTGGCGCAAAAGCTGGGGCTCGATGCGCAGACCTTCTTCGACATCGCCTCCAAGGCTTCGGGCCAATGCTGGTCGATGACGAGCTACTGCCCCGTCCCGGGCGTCGGCCCCGCGACGCCCGCGGACCGCGACTATGAAGGCGGCTTCGCGGCGGCATTGATGCTCAAGGACCTGCGGCTCGCCATGGAGGCGGCGCAGGGGGTCGACAGCTACACGCCGATGGGCGCGGCCGCCGAGGAGCTCTATACCCGCTTCGCCGAGAGTCTGGGCGGAGGCGGCAAGGATTTCTCCGGCATCATCAAGATGATCGACGATAGCTGGACCGCCCGCTGACCCGGCGCTCGTCGCCCGAATAGCGGCGGCCGAGCTCGGCCGGAGCCTGCGCGGGCAGCGGCAGGCGCACCGGACCTGAACGGCGGCGAAGATCCTCGACGCAGCGCGCCGCGGCCCTGCCGTCCCACAAATCCGGTTTGCTCGCCGCGCGCGGCCCCTCGAGCGCGCGATCGAGCTCGAGCAGCAGGGTTTCAGGCGCGACGAGGCGGTTGGTGCCCTCGAGGATGGTGATCGGCCGCTCGGTATTCTCGCGCAACGTCAGGCAGGGGATGCCGAGATAGGTCGTCTCCTCCTGGATTCCCCCCGAATCGGTGATCGCCGCCGCGGCGCCGGTGACGAGGCTCATGAAACGGACGTAGGACAAAGGCTCCAGCAGCCGGACGCCGGCGCGGGCGAGGCGGCCGTCGAACAAGGCTCCGCGAAGCCGCTTCGCGGTGCGGGGATGGACCGGGAAGACCAAAGGCAGCCGCCGCTGCGCTTCGACCAGCGCGTCGACGAGGCGAATGAGCACGGCGGCATCGTCGACGTTCGACGGCCGGTGGAGGGTGACGACGCCGTACCCGCCGCGCTCCAGGCCGAGTTCGCCCGGCACGTCGGCCGCCTCGATCGCCGGCCGCACCAGCTCGAAGCTGTCGATCATGATGTTGCCGACCCGGGTGATGCGGCTGTCTGGCACGCCTTCGGCGCGCAGATTCTCGTCGGCGTCCGGCGAGGGAGTCCACAGGACGTCGGCCAGCACGTCCGTGACCAGCCGATTGATCTCCTCCGGCATGGAACGGTCGCGGCTCCTCAAACCCGCCTCCAGATGGACGACGGGGATGCCGAGCTTCGCCCCCACCATGGCGCAGGCCGCCGTCGAATTGACATCGCCGACGGTAACTATCCAGTCGGGCCGGTCCTTTGCGACCGCTTTCTCATAAGCTATCATAACGCCGCCCGTCTGCTCGGCATGGCTGCCGGAGCCGACTCCCAGATGATGGTCCGGCTCGGCCAGGCCGAGGTCGGCGAAGAAGGCGTCGGACATGTTGGGGTCGTAATGCTGGCCGGTATGGACCAGCACCGGCTCGAAGCCCGGCGCGGCCCTCAAGGCATGCCACAACGGTGCGACCTTCATGAAATTGGGCCGCGCGGCGGCGATGAGATGGATGCGCTGGACCATGGGGCCGGAAATAGCCGCGTCGAGTTAAGATAGGGTTGGCCCGCCTTCCCCTCCACGGGCGCAGATTCAGCGGAGCACGGCCTCCAGCGCCCGTTTCCACCCCGTGAGGCGGCCGTCCCGCGCCTCATCGGCCATCGCCGGCTCGAAACGCTCCACGTCGCCCCGCATCGCCGCGGCCTCTTCCAGGGAGCCGAACAGGCCGCAGCCGACGCCCGCCAGCATCGCCGCGCCGAGCGCGGTCGTCTCGACATAAAGCGGCCGCTCCACGGCGAGGCCGAGCACGTCCGCCAGGTCCTGCGCCACCCAGTCGTTCGCCGCCATGCCGCCGTCGATGCGGAGCACGCCCCAGGCCGCGCCGTCGGCGGCAAAGGCGGCCATCAGATCGTGGGTCTGGTGCGCCATCGCCTCCAGCGCGGCGCGGACGAGGTGGGCTCGGCCGGTCGACAGGCTGAGGCCACAGATCGCGCCGCGGGCGTCAGGACGCCAATGCGGCGCGCCGAGGCCGGAATGAGCGGGCACGATCTGCACGCCGCCGCTGTCCGGCACCGAGCGCGCCAGCCCCTCGCTCTCCACCGCGGTCGCGATGAGGCCGAGCTCGTCGCGCAGCCATTTGACCAAGCCTCCGGCAACGAAAACAGAGCCTTCGAGGGCATAGCTGCGGCGGCCTTCGAGTTGCCAGGCAATGGTGGAAAGGAGGCGGTGACGGCTCTTCCGGCACTCCGGCCCCGTGTTGGCGAGGACGAAGGCGCCCGTCCCGTAAGTGGCCTTGGTGTCGCCGGGCGCGAGGCAGGCCTGGCCGATCGCGGCGGCCTGCTGGTCCCCCGCCATGCCGCAGATCGGGATCGCGCCTCCGAAATGCTCCGCCAGCGACGCGCCGAAGCGGCCCGCGCAGTCGACGATCTCGGGCAGGCACGTCCGGCCCACGCCCCACAAGCCGAGCAGTTCCTCGTCCCACGCCGCCGACAGGTCCATCAGGGCCGTCCGCGACGCGTTGGTCGCGTCCGAGACGTGAAGGCCGCCGGTCAGCCGGAACACGAGCCAGCTCTCCACCGTCCCGACGCAGAGATCGTCGCCCGCCTCGCGCAGCTGTGGCCAATGCTCCAGCGCCCAGGCGATCTTCGAGGCGCTGAAATAGGGGTCCAGCACCAGCCCCGTCCGCGCCTGGACCATCGGCTCGCGCCCCTCTTCGCGCAGCCTGGCGCACAGGTCCGCGGTGCGGCGATCCTGCCAGACGATGGCCGGCGCGAGCGCCCGCCCCGTCTTGCGGCTCCAGAATATCACCGTCTCGCGCTGGTTGGCGATGCCGATCGCCGCGATTCGCTCCGCGCCGCCGCCCCTCGCCGCCACGGCCCGCGCGCAGGCGAGGCTGAGCGCCCAGATCTCCTCCGCGTCGTGCTCGACCCAGCCCGGCCGCGGATAGGATTGGGTCAGCGCCCTCTGCTCCACGCCGAGGCAGGCGCCGTCCGCGCCGAACAGCATCGCCCGAGTGCCGGTCGTGCCTTCGTCGATGACGAGGAGGATGTCGCCCACCGCAATCTCCCTTCCGTTCGACTATGGCGCGGGCCGGCGTTAGGCTGCAAGGCGGCTATGACCAGCTTCGACCTCCTCATCGTCGGCGGCGGGATCAACGGCGCGGCGATCGCTCGCGATGCCGCGATCCGCGGGGCGAGCGTGCTGCTCGTCGAGAAGGACGACCTCGCCGGCCACACCAGCTCCGCCTCCTCGAAGCTGATCCACGGCGGCCTGCGCTATCTGGAGCAGGGCGAGCTGCGCCTCGTTCGCGAGTCGCTTCGGGAGCGCGAGATCCTGCTCCGCACCGCGCCCCACATCGTCCGGCCCCTGCGCTTCGTCCTCCCTTATTGCCGGGGGATGCGGCCGCACTGGATGGTCCGCATCGGGCTGCTCCTCTATGATTTGCTCGCCCTGCGCGGCAGCCTCCCCCGCTCGCGGCGGGTCACGGGCGGCGAGCCGGCCCTTCAGGCGCCGCTGACCGAGCGCCGCCGACTGCTCTCCTACTGGGACGCGGCGGTCGACGATGCGCGCCTCGCCATCCTCAACGCCGTCGACGCGGCCGGGCACGGCGCCGAGATCGCGACCCGCACCGAATTGCTCTCGGCCCGGCGCGTCGGCGAGTCCTGGCGGGCGGAGCTGTCCGGCGGCCGCACCGTCGCCGCCGCGGCCATCGTCAACGCTGCCGGCCCGTGGGTGGCGGACGTGCTCGGCCGCCTCAGCGAGAACAGCCGAAGCCGGGTCCGCCTCGTCAAGGGAAGCCATATCGCCGTCCCCAGGCTGTGGGAGGGCGACCACGCCTACATCCTCCAGCAGCCCGACCGCCGAATCGTCTTCGCCCTCCCCTTCCACGGCGCGCTGACCCTGATCGGCACCACGGACATTCCGGTGGCCCGCCCCGAGGACGCCGCGATCACCTCCGAGGAAGTGCGCTATCTCTGCGAGGCGGCCGACCGCTATTTCCGCCCGCAGGTGGTGCCGGCGGACGTGGTCTGGAGCTATTCGGGCGTCCGCTCCCTCTACGACGACGGCACGGCCGACCCCAAGGCGGTGACCCGCGACTATCATCTCGAGCTGGACGACGATCCCGGCCCGAAGCTGCTGTCGGTCTTCGGCGGCAAGATCACCACGGCGCGCGCGCTGGCGGAGGAGGCGCTCGACCGGCTCGGGGTCGAGGGACGCCGCTCCACCGCCTGGAAGGCCCTGCCCGGCGGTGACCTCTACCCGGCCTTCCTCGCCTGGCTCGAAGAGCTCGAGGCGTGGATGCCGGCCGCGACCGTCGCCCGCCTGTCGCAAGCCTACGGCACCCGCCTCAAGGACCTGATCGGCGACGCCCGCAGCCCGGCCGGCCTCGGCCGCCGCTTCGGCGCCGATCTCTACGAGGCGGAAATACGCTGGCTGCGCGACCGCGAATTCGCCCGCACCGCCGACGACATATTGTGGCGCCGCACCAAGCTCGGGCTAGGTTTCACCCCCGCCGAGCGCGACGCGCTCGAGCGCTGGCTGGCAGCCTAGGGTCCGTCCTGATCAAGTCGAACCATCCCGCTCATCCTGAGTAGCCGGTGAGCTTGTCGAACCGGCGTATCGAAGGACGCACAGCTCCAGAGCGCCCTTCGATACGGGCCTTCGCGGGCCCCATGAAAGTACTACTTTCATGGGAACCCTCCCAGGCTCAGCCCCTACTCAGGATGAGCGGTTTCAGTGGTCGTTGGGACGCCGCCTAAGGCCCCTCATGGAGCGGATCGGTGCCCGGCGGCGGCACCTCGTCCATCTCCCGCCGAGTCTCCTCCGCTTCCCGTTCGGTCTCCTCGTCGTCCGACGGCAGGTCCTTGTCGCGGCCCATGGCGATCTCCTGGCTGGTGGAGGCTGAACGCGCGCGGCAGGAACCGGCTCCGCGGCGCGCGGTTGTGGGCGCATGGCACCGACGGCTCAGCAGGCACATCACCAGGCGGGGAGCGGCGACACCGTGATCGGCTGGAAGCTCGACCGCGAGCAGAGGAAGGAGCTGCTCCAGCAATTCCGCCCGCGGTTCAGGAACGTCGTCGCCGATCACGTCACCCTCGTCCGCGGCTCGCGCCACGGCCCGCTCCCGGATGAGACGCAGGGCGAGATCGTCGGCCGCGCCGACGACGGAAGCGGGGTCGAGGCGCTGGTGGTCGCGATCGGCGGCACGACCGACCGGCCCGACGGCGGCACCTATCACATCACCTGGTCGCTCGGCCCGGGCCGCCACGCCCGCGAATCCAACGATGTGCTGCGCGCCGGCCCGTGGGAGCGGTTCGACCTCCCCATGCCGGTGAGGCTGCTCCCCGCCCGCTTCCGCTGAGCGCGCCGAAGCGATGGCCCGGCAGCTCTATCTCGACTGCGACGGAGTCCTCGCCGATTTCGACAAGGGCGCGACCGCCGCCCTGGGAATGCCGCCCAAGGCCTTCGAAAAGCGCTTCGGCCTCGGCCGCTTCTGGGCCAGGCTCGCCACCGCTCCGGATTTCTATTTCGGCCTGCCGTTGCTGCCCGATGCGATGCGCCTGTTCGAGGCCGTCCGTCCCCTCGATCCGGTCATCCTCACCGGCCTCCCCCGCGGCAATTGGGCGGCGGACCAGAAGGTGCGCTGGGCGGCGCACTATTTCCCCGGCACCCGGATCATCACCACCCTGGCGCGCGACAAGCGCAAGCACGCCAAAGCGGGGGACGTGCTGGTCGACGACCAGCTTCGCCACGCGCATCTGTGGGAGGAGGCAGGCGGCATCTTCATCCACCACAAGGACGCGGCGACCAGCGTCGACGCGCTGAGCGCCTATTTCCCGCTCCAGCGACAGGGCTAGCGGGCCGGGCCTCGCGATTGCGTGCCCCTCCGAACCCTGCATGGATGCCAGGCTGCGCTGTCATGACCAGGTTGCGCGAATGGTCGTGCTCCCCCACCGTCACCCCAGCGAAAGCTGGGGTCCATGCTGACTCGCTGCCCCCGCGGACCCGGCAGGGATGCCAGCCTGCGCTGGCATGACGAGGCGTACGAGGAGCAGCGCGATCCACCTCATGACGCGACGACCCCGACCGAGGGCCGGCCGCGCGATTGCGGGGGCTTGCGCGGGCCCCTAAGCAGCTGGAATGAGCTTCACCGCCCGCCTCCTCCTTCTCGGCTCAGGGGAGCTGGGCAAGGAATTCGCCATCTCCGCCAAGCGGCTCGGGGCCTATGTGGTTGCCTGCGACAGCTATGCCGGCGCGCCGGCCATGCAGGTGGCCGACGAGGCCGAGATCTTCCCCATGCTCGACGGCGACCGCCTGCGCGACGCGATCGGCCGCCACGCGCCGGACTACGTCGTGCCGGAGGTGGAGGCGATCCGCACCGAAGCGCTGGCCGAAGTGGAGGCCGGCGGCACCGTCGTCGTCCCCTCCGCCCGGGCGGCGATGATGACGATGAACCGCGATTCGATCCGCGAGCTGGCGGCGGGCCGGCTCGGCCTGCGCACCTCGCGCTATGGCTTCGCCGAGAGCCTCGAGGAGGCCAAGGCCGCCGCCGCCCACACCGGCTATCCCTGCGTCGTGAAGCCGGTCATGTCCTCCTCCGGCAAGGGCCAGAGCATTGTGTCCTCACCCGACCGCCTCGCCGCCGCCTGGGACTATGCCGTGGCGGGAATGCGGGGCGACCGGGTGCGCGTGATCGTCGAGGAATTCGTCGCCTTCGACTATGAGATCACCCTTCTGACCGTCCGTACCCGCCAGGGAATCTTCTTCTGCCCGCCCGTCGGCCACCGCCAGGAACGCGGCGACTACCAGGAAAGCTGGCAGCCCACGCCGATGTCCGACCGCGCTCTGGCGGCGGCCCAGGACATGGCGCGCGCGGTGGTGGACGATCTCGGCGGCTACGGCCTGTTCGGAGTCGAGTTCTTCGTCGCCGGCGACGAGGTGATCTTCTCCGAGCTTTCGCCCCGTCCGCACGACACCGGCATGGTCACCCTCATCTCGCAAAGCCTCTCCGAATTCGACCTCCACGCCCGAGCGATCCTCGGCCTGCCCATCCCGGTCATCGCCCTGCGCCATCCCGCCGCCGCCTCGGCGGTGATCCTCGCCGACCGCGACTCCGAACGGTTCGGCTACGAAGGGCTGGCGGCGGCGCTCGCGCTCGGCGGCGAGCATGGCGAAGTCGACGTCCGCATCTTCGGCAAGCCGACGACTCGCAGGCACCGGCGCATGGGCGTTGCGCTCGCCTCCGGCGCGACCTCCGACGAAGCCCGTGCGCTCGCTGCAAAGGCGGCGTCGGCGGTCCGGATAGTTTACCGCTGATTGCCTTTCGCGCCGCTTGCCGATAAGGGGGCGCGAGGTCGCTTCCGGGGGAAGAAGCGCCGCAATATCAAGCATTTGGAGAATCGCCTGTGAAGAAGTGCCTTGCCTTGGCCGTGTCTTTCGTCGCGCTTGCGGCCGCCGCCCCGGCGCTCGCCCATGAGGACCATGCCTGCCTCGACGATGCCTGCGTCGTCCAGTCGCTGGTCGGCCCCGCGACGACCGGCGCCGCGGCCGACCCGTCGGTGCCGACCCATTACGGCAAATGGGGCTTCGACATCGGCGGCATGGACCGCACGGTGAAGCCGGGCGACGACTGGTTCCGCTTCGTCAACGGCACCTGGGCGAAGAACACCGTCATTCCCGCCGACCGCTCCTCCTACGGCGCCTTCGCGGTGCTTCGCGACCTGTCCGAAGCGCGGCTCAGGAAGCTGCTCGAAGGCTATGGCGCCGACGATGCCGCCCATGCCGACCGCGCCAAGGCGGCGATCCTCTACCAGGGCTTCATGGACGAGGCGGCGGCCGAGCGGCTCGACGCCGCGCCGCTCACCGCCCGCCTCGCGCCGGTCAAGGCCGCGGCCAGCAAGGAGGACGTCGCCCGCCTGATGGGCCAGTCGCTCGGCGGCTTCGGCGCCAGCTTCTTCGGCCCCGGAGTCAGCGACGACGCCAAGCAGCCCGACATCTATTCGCTCTATCTGAGGCAGTCCGGCCTCGGTCTCGGCGACCGCGAACTCTATCTCGACGCGAAGTTCCGTCCGCAGGTCGAGCGCTACCGGCAATATGTCGCGCAGATGCTCGGCATGGCCGGCTGGGCGAACCCGCAAGAAGCCGCCGCGAAGGTCGTGGCGATGGAGACCCGGATCGCCCAGGCGCACTGGACCCGCGCCCAGAGCCGCGACCGCGACAAGACCTACAATCTGATGACGCTGGCCCAGCTCCAGCAGCAGGCGCCGGGCTTCCCCTGGCAGACCTTCTGGAACGCCGCGGGCATTTCGAAGGCGGAGCGGGCGATCGTCTCGCAGAACACCGCTTTCCCCAAGATCGCCGCGGTCTTCGCCGATACCGATCTCGACACGCTGAAGGCGTGGGAGGCGTTCCGGATGGCCGACGATTTGGCCCCGCTCCTCTCCAAGCGCTTCGTCGATGCGGCGTTCGAGTTCCGAAGCCACTTCATGAACGGCCAGCCGGAGCAGCGCGAGCGCTGGAAGCGCGGCGTCGGTTTCGCGGAAGCCGCGATGGGCGAGGCGATCGGGCGCGACTATGTCGCCCTCTATTTCCCGCCCGAATCCAAGGCGAAGATGGACCGGCTGGTCGCCAACCTCAGGACGGCGCTCGGCGGCCGAATCCGCAATCTCGCCTGGATGGGTCCCGCGACCAAGCAGGAGGCCCTCGCCAAGCTCGCCCATTTCAACGTCAAGATCGGCTATCCGGACAAGTGGCGCGACTATTCGGCGCTGCAGATCGTGCCGGGCGACCTCGTCGGCAATGCCGAGCGGGCCGGCCGGTTCGAGTGGGATTATCGCCGCAACCGCATGGGCAATCCGGTCGACAAGGCCGAGTGGGGGATGACCCCGCAGACGGTCAACGCTTATTATAACAGCGTCAAGAACGAGATCGTCTTCCCGGCCGCGATCCTCCAGCCGCCCTTCTTCGATCCGAAGGCCGATCCCGCGATCAATTACGGCGGCATCGGCGGCGTGATCGGCCACGAGATCAGCCACGGCTTCGACGATCAGGGCCGCAAGTCCGACGGCAACGGCGTGCTTCGCGACTGGTGGACCGCCGACGACGCCGCCAAGTTCGAGGTCCAGGCGGCGAAGCTCGGCGCCCAGTACGAGGCGTATAGCTTCGAGGGCCTGGACGGCATCCACATCAACGGCAAGGCCTCGATGGGCGAGAATATCGGCGATCTCGGCGGCGTGCTGATCTCGCTCGACGCCTATCACCAGTCGCTGAACGGCCGCAGGCCGAGGGTGATCGGCGGCTTCACCGGCGATCAGCGCTTCTTCCTCGGCTGGGGCCAGGTGTGGCGGACCCTGTTCCGCAACGAGGCGCTGAGGCAGCAGCTGGTCAGCGATCCCCACTCGCCGGGCCAGATCCGCGCGGTGAACCCGCTGCGCAACGTCGATGCCTGGTATGCGGCATGGGGCATCAAGCCGGGCGACAAGCAATATGTCGCCCCCGCGGACCGGGTCCGCATCTGGTGAATGCCTGGGCCGCGGCGGCGCCTGCCGCCGCGGCCAGCCGTCGAAGGCATTGACTCGCCAGCCCGTCCGGCGTCTTCTTCGTTAGTGCCGGTGCGAGTCTTTGCACTAGCCTGGCCGTGGGGGGGGACGTGCCATGGAGGCCGCAGGCTTGCCCAGTGCGGACTGGGTCACCAAGCTCGTTACCGTTGGGCCGCCGTGCCTGCTGGTCATTGGCTTGCTCATCATTCTTCAGGCGGCAGCGCGGGCGAAGATCGACGTCCAGCGCGCCGCCATTCTGTCGGCTATCGTCGCCGTCTTTTTCGGCCTGTGGATCGTCGCCCTGCCCGAGCTGAGGACGCGTCGGGTGGAGATCATCACGACCATCCCTCCGAACGAATTCCTGCGCAGCTACTCGCTCAGTCCGGTCAAATACCGCTTCGACCTCGGCAAGGAAGCGCAGGACAGCGACCTCGACAATGGCGACTTTCCATTTCCCAACCATGCCGACACGCTGCGCATCCGGTTCAACCTCGAGAGCCTGCTTCGATCCTACGAAGACAATCTCGACACGATCATCAACGTCGCTCAGCGCGACCCCGACTGCTTCCGGCAGGCGACGCAGGGCCATTCCTATTCGCAGGTGGCCGCCAAGATAAAGCAACTTTGCCCGGGAACGCTGGTGCTGGCGGCGGCGGAGGCGCGGCAATGACCAAGGCTGCCTTCGCGACCGCGTTGCTCGCTGCTGCGGCCCTGTCGAGCTTGCCCTGGCCGGCTGCGGCGCAGCCCGCCCGATCTCCCGACTGCGTCCGTGCCAACGACGAGGTGACGCGCTATCGCCTCGGCCACGACCGGAGCGGTGCGCCCAATGCGGTCGATCCGCTGCGCGCGGTGAGGGCCGGAAGCGCGGCTTACGCGCGCTGCGAGGGGGACGGCGCGTTCCTGCTCGCTTTTTCGATGGCCAAGATCGACGCTGCCAAGGACATCAGGCGAACGCCGCTCAACCAGCGCACCAGCCTGTTCAACGAAGGCGTGGCCGGGCTCGAGCTGCTCCGCCGGCAGGTCCTCAAGGGGCAGTCCGACCGCTACGAGGTCTTCAACACGCTCGGCCTCACCTATTACGACCTCCAGCAATATGACAGGAGCGTCGCCGTCCTTTCCGAGGGCCAGAAATTCGCGGGAAAGATGACCCGCGCCTCGCAGCAGAACACCTTCTTCACGCTCGGCATGGCCCAGATGAAGCTCGGCCGCCGCGCCGAGGCCTCCGCCGCGTTCGGCCAGGCGAGCCGGGCCGGGCATCCGGCGGCGGCGCAATGGCAGAAGCAGGCGCTGGCGCCGTTGCGGGTCCGGGTGCAGATGCGGGCGAACTAGGCACGATCGTAGAGCGATAGTTAACGGCTCTCCATCTAAAGAAGAGCCATGACGTTTCGGCCGAGGCTCAAGGAAGCACTGCTCGCTCTCTATCTGCTGACGGCGGCCCCGGCGGCCGCCGCGCGCGCCGCGTCGCTCGGCCTCTCGCCCGGCCTCCTCCTGTTTCTCGGCCTCGAAGCCTTGCTGGTCGCGTGCCTGATCCTCGGCGCCTACGCCCGCGGGATCGGGGTGCGCGCGGCTTGGGCGCTCCTGCTGGTGCCAGGCTCGGTCTTCCTGCAGACCTTCGAGACGGTGACGGGGCAGTTCCTCACCTACGACACCTTCATCACCATGGTCTATTCGACCGGCGATACCGGTAATGCGGTGTCGCAGTTCACCCGCTCCGCCTCGTTCGCGGTGGTTGCGGGCCTGCTCCTGCTCGGCGGCATCCTCCTGAAGCCGCGCCGGCGCCCTCCTTTCCCCTCCGCCGCTGTCGCCGCCGCGCCGCTCGCCGGCGCGTTGCTGCTTGCATTCGTTCTCTACGCCCGCGGCGGCGAGGGCGGACGCGGCCTGCCGCCGTCCTTCACCGCGCTCGCTTATGCCGGGCTCGCCGGCTGGGAAGCCGCGGCGGACCGCTCCGGACCGCGCGAGCCCGTCCGCCTGCGCCCGCGCGGTCCGCCGCCGCAAGGCGACCTCGTCTTCATCATCGACGAGAGCGTCGTCGCCACCTATCTCGACATCGACAATCCCGCCGGGGTCCGCTCGGGCCTCGCCGAGCCGCGGCCCGGCGTCGCCGTCCACAATTTCGGCTATGCCGCCTCCGTCACCAATTGCAGCTGGGGGAGCAACCTCACCCTGCGCTACGGCGGCACCCGGACCGGCTACCGGCGCATCAACGCGACCATGCCGTCGCTCTTCGCCTATGCGCGCCGGGCCGGCTTCCACACCGTCTATATCGACGCCCAGCGTCCCGATCCCGCCGCCAACCCGCTCGTCGCGGGCGAGCTTGACGGAGTCGAGCGCACCATCAGCCTCGGCCGCGTCCCCGTCGTCGACCGCGACCTCACCGCCGCGGCGCTTATCGCGCGTTATGCGCACGATGGGCGCAATGATTTCATCCTGATCAACAAAGTCGGCGCACATTTTCCGGTTCACGACAAATATCCGGACGCCTTCCTGCGCTATCGCCCCGCTCTGCCGCGCGGCCATTTCCTCGACATTTCCGACACCGGCAGCCGCGCCGGCTTCGCCTCCACCCGGGAAGAGTGGCGGGAGTATCGCAACGCCTACCGCAACACCCTCACCTGGAACGTCGGCGCATTCTTCGACCGGCTGCTCGGCGGCGGCATCGGCAAGGCGACGATCGTCTACACCTCCGACCACGGCCAGAACCTCCACGAGCGCGGCGGGCGCGGCCTCAACACCCATTGCAACCCGGAGCCCGTGATGGAGGAAGGCCTCGTCCCGCTGGTCATCCTGAACGCCACGGACGCCGGCCCGCGCGACTGGACGAAGGCGGCCGCGCTGAACCGGAACCGGGCGAGCCATTATGCGATCTTTCCGACCCTGCTGACGCTGATGGGCTATGACGAGCGGGAGGTGGCGGCGCTCTACGGCACACCGCTCGACCGCCCCGTGCGGGAGGATTTCGCGTTCAACGCCCTGTTCAACGCCCGCCTCGGCCGCGCGCCGGTCTGGAAGAAGATCGACCTCGCCCGCATCGCCTCCCCGTCAGCCGGGGACGGCCCGGCCACGGCGTTGGCGGGCGGCGGCAGCCCCTGAGCACATCACTCGGGCGCGGCGGCCGGCCGATCCTCCTCGAGCAGCGACCAGCCCTGCGGCAGGTAATCGAGCGACATGTAGTAATAAAAGGCGCAGGCGCCGGTGCGGCCGTAGGTGCCGCCCTTGACGATGCCGTAGGCAATGTTGCCGAGGAAGACCGGGCCGCCGCTGTCGCCGCCGCCGCAGGAGGGGCCGGCGACGGTCACCCAAACCGGTGCGCAGGGGCCGCCGCAGAGGTCGCCGGGCGGGGCATAATCGGTCAGCTCCACCTCGGCGCAGCTATAGCCGGAGCGCTCGCCGCGGTGGCAGACGAGATCGCCCGCCCGCGTTCCGGAGCGAGGCCGCGAGCCGGTCACCGCCCGTACGACGTCCCTTTTGGCGTCGGCATAGAAAAGCGGCCTTTGCGCCTCTTCGCTGACGTTGAGCTGCACGTCCTGGAAGCTCCAGCCCCACTGGCCGAGGAACGGCAGCGCCAGCCGGCGCCCGTCCGGCTCCAGATAGGTCAGCGCGTCGGGGCAATGGGCGGCGGTCACCACGCCGGTCCGTGCGCCGTCGGTGACGACGAAGCCGGTGGTGCAATAAGCGCGCTTGCCGCTGACCGTGTCGATCCCCTCCACCCGGGCGCCGCCCTCGATGGCGAAATCGGCATCGGGCCGCTCGATGATGCGGATGCGCGCCGGAACGCCGGCGATGTCCCGAACGCGGTCGGTCAGCGCCGCCAGGTCCAGCCGGTCGGCATCGGGCTCGCTCAGCATCACCACCAATTCTCCCGAGCGAGGATCGAGCCCCATCCCCCGCGCCTGCGGAACCGCCGCCCTGATCCTGTCCCCACGCTTGACGATGGCCTTGATGATCCGCTCGCCCGTCGCCCGCGCGCCGGTGCGAAAGACGACCGGAATGGTCATTCCGCCGGCGGCAATCCACCGGTCCGGTACCGGCTTCGATCCGGTGAGGAGAATGACGATCCGATAGTCCGGCCGATGCTCGATCGCGAGGCCGGCGAGCCGCTTGCGATAGGCCTGTCGCAGCCCCTCGGTCGCGGCGACGCTTTCCGCCTGCGCCCGCAGCCGCCGCACCGCCTCTTCGGGCGCGACATCGTAGATCCGGGCATATTCGGCCGCATCCTGCGCCAGCGCCTCTTCGGCGGACTGCACAATCACCGCGGGCGTCGGGGCCTGCGCGCTCGCGGCCGCCGGGAGGAGCCCGAGCAGCGCGGCGGCGATGACGATCCGAAACCAGAAGCTGTGCACGGCCCCTCCCGAGAGGCGCCGACGCGATCGCCGGCCCCCGATCCCGCCCGCCTACGTGGTCCCGCCTTGACCGCAGCTGACCAGCGGAGCCGTGCCGAGTGGCGGAACCTAAGCCGTTGTCGAAAAGGGGAAAATGGTGGGCGTGGCAAGGATTGAACTTGCGACCCCTGCGATGTCAACACAGTGCTCTACCACTGAGCTACACGCCCACTCGCGGGCCATGTAGCGAGGCTCCCCCGGCCGTGCAACCCGCTGCGCCTACAATCGGCCGTGCTGGTCCTCGCTCTGGAACAGCCGATCGACCTCCGCGACGAGGTCGCGCAGGTGGAAGGGCTTGGAAAGGACTTTGGCCGAAGGGGCGTCGCGGCCGGCTTTCAGGGCCACGGCGGCGAAGCCGGTGATGAACATGACGCGCATCTCCGGCGCGGCCACCGCCGCTTTCTGGGCGAGCTCGATCCCGTCCATCTCCGGCATGACGATGTCGGTGAGGAGCAGATCGAACGGCTCCGCCTCGATCAGCGGCAAAGCGAGCGTGCCCCGATCCACGGCGGTGACGCTGTAGCCGGAGCGTTCGAGCGCGCGCCCCAGATAGGTGCGCATCGACTCGTCGTCCTCGGCCAGCAGGATCCTGATCATTAGTCCCATCCGGCACCGGCCGCGCCCCATGCGCATGACCCTGAGCCCCATATGCCGGAAGCGCGGAGGCATTTCCAGCGCGGGACGGGCCCTGGAGCCGACGAATCGTGCCGCAAGGCGATTGCGTGCCAAAAGCAGACTACTTAGGTTTGAAAGCAAATGGCCGACTCCGCCCGCCTTTCACCCTTCCGCCGCCTGGGCCCGGAGATTCCGGCCTCACCGGTCCTGCTGTCGGTGCCGCACGCCGGGCGCGGTTATTCCGCGGCGCTGCTCGGCGCGGCGCGGCTGCCGCGGGCCAAGCTCGAGCTGCTCGAGGACCGGCTGGTGGACCGACTGGTGTGGCGGGCGGTGGCGGGCGGCGCGACGGCGATCGTCGCCGACGTACCTCGCGCCGAGATCGACCTCAACCGCGACGAGCGCGAGATCGATCCCGCTCTGGTCGTACCCCGCCCGCCGCCGTCCGATCTCGCCGATTCCCCGCGCACGCGCGGCGGCCTCGGCCTCATCCCGGCCCGGATCGCCGGCGCCGGCGCGATCTGGCGGCAGCGGATCAGCGCGGGCGACGTGGCCGCCCGGATCGAGGGCGTCCACCGGCCCTATCATGCCGCTTTGGCGGCCGCCCTGGCGGCGGCGCGGGAGCGGTTCGGCGTCGCGGTGCTGCTCGATTGCCATTCGATGCCGCCGCGAAACCAGGCGGGCGGCGAGGCGCCGATCGTGCTTGGGGATCGCTACGGGGCGAGCATCGCTCCCGCCTTCGTCGCCGCGGCGGAGGCGGCGGTGCGCGAGGCGGGCTACAAGGTCGCCCGCAACCATCCCTATGCGGGCGGGGAGATCACCGTCCGCCACGGCCGCCCGGCGGAGGGGGTCCACGCCCTCCAGCTCGAGATCGACCGCTCGCTCTACCTCACGCCGGACCTGCGCTCGCCGGGCGCGAACTTCGACCGGGTGGCGCGGCTCGTCGCCGCGGTCGCCGCGGCGCTCGCGCGCGAGGCGCTGCAGCCGCCCCAGGCGATCGCCGCCGAATGAGAAAAGACCACCCTGCGGGACGCAGGGTGGCCAAGGTTCAGGGAGGTGCGCCCCGAGGGGCGCAACGCGCCGCCGCAAAGGGGGAAATACGCCGGCGCGTCACCCCGAATGTATGAAATGTCCGATTGGTTTCAAGGGCATCGCCGTCAGCGCGGCCGGTAGAGCCATGGCGCCATCCGACCGAGGAGGTGGCGGTGGCCGTCGAGATGGTGCTTGACCGCCCCGCCGACGTGGAGGACGAGGAGCAGCAGCATCGCATAGCCGAAGATCTGATGCCCGCCCTCGGCCAGCTCGTGCAGCTCGCGTCCGGGGGTGACCGGCAACGGGCCGATGTTGAACAGGCCGAAGAAACTGGTCGGATTGACGCGCTTACCGCTCGATACGAGCATCCAGCCGCTGAGCGGCAGGCTGAGCAGCAGCAGGTAGAATAGAGCGTGGACGGCGCGGGCGAGGCCTGCTTCCCACCGCTTCAGCACCGGGTCGAAGGCCGGCGGCCGGTGCCCCAGGCGCCACGCCAGCCTTACCAGGGTCAGCGCGAGCACGGCAAAGCCGATCGACTTGTGCCAGAACATCAGCGTCGCGGTGACCGGCTTGGCGAAATCCTCGTGGAACAAGCCGATCAGCAGGTTCACCACGATCAGCGCGGCGATCGTCCAGTGCAGCCAGACGGCGACCCGCGTGTAGCGTGCGCCTTCATAGTCCAGCGCGGCGGCCGCCGTCGCCGTCACGCGGCCGCCGGTGCGCCGAAGGTGGCGCCGCCGGGCAGCTGCGGGCCCTTGCCCTGGCTGACCTGCTTGCTGAAGATCTCGCGGACGAGCTGCATCGAGAAGAGGTGGGCGAAGACGAGCGCCAGGATGCCGTTCTGGTTGATCTTTCTGAGTTCGTCGCCGCGCATTTCGCGAAGTTTCTCCTCATTGACCATTTGGAAGCCGCGATAGACGAACGGCTGCTCCGCCCCGCTCGCCTGGATCGCGACCTCGCCCTCCATGATGAGATCGGCGGTCTTCAGCTCGTTCATGAACGAGACGGTGCGCTGGGCGGAAAGCTCGAACTCCTCGCAGAATTTGAGGATCGAATTGGTGGCGTCGCTCGGCTTGTCGCCGTCGAACAGGGCTTCGCCGTCATCGAACTCGCCAAGCAGCCCGCTGGTCGGATCGAAGCAGAGCGACAGCTCGTCCGCGTCGGGGGCAAGGCGGGCGAGCATGAACGGGTAGCGCCGCACATAGGCCGGCAGGTAAATCTCGGTCAGCAGCTTGCCGGCCTCGTCGACATAGACGTTGACGCCTTCGTTCAGCCCCATCAGCGCCAGCGGCACGGGATTTTCGCCGGTCGAGAAGACGATCGGGCAGAAACGCTGCACGGCAGGGAATTCGTCGATCGTGATCGGCACGGCATGGGTGGCCGCCATGAACGGCACGACTTCGGAAGAGCGGGCGCGGTACTTGCTGTGCGCGGTGCTCGACAGCGGCTCGATCGCGTTATAAAAAATCGGCAGCGTGTTGGCCGGCGGCTCGGTCGCCATGTCTGTCTCCGTTCGAAGCGTTGGAAGCGGCCGTCCCGGCCGCCTGGTCGCCGGCCCGTCTATGATCCTCCCGGCCTTTCTGCAAGCCGGCGCGAGCGCCTCCGGAGTCGCATTTCGCCGGGCCGAGGATTAATCGCATGTTCAAGCGCCAGCCGCGAAAGCTCCGGGCGATGGACTTCCCCGCAATCCGATCCGCCGCCGCGGCGCTGCTGCTGCTCGCCGCAGGCGCCTCGGCGCCGTCGGCCGGCGTGGCGCAGACCCAATATGGCCAGATCGTCCTCCACGAACGGATCATCGTCCAGGTCCCCGCCCGCCTCAGGGATGCGGGCCAGTCGCCCCGTACCCGGGTGAAGTGGAAGGAGAAGAAGGGCCCCAAATGCGTTCCTGCCCGCGCCATCGCCGCGGCGGCTTTGGTCGGCGAGCGCAGCGTCGACCTGATCCTGCGCGACAGCCGGCGGATCCGCGCCAAGCTGGAGAGCAGCTGTCCCGCGCTCGATTATTATTTCGGCTTCTACATCACCCCCAATGCCGACGGGCAGGTCTGCGCCGACCGCGACATGATCCGCTCGCGCATGGGCGGCGAGTGCGGCATCGACAAGTTCCGGACGCTCGAGCTGGACCGCCACGACTGAGCTACGCTTGACATTGCCGCGCGGCTCGCCACAAGCGCACCCGGCCGGCCTGCGGTAGGGCCGCCTTACTTTTTTTCCGGATTCCAGATGAGCTTTGCCGACCTCGGCCTTTCCGACGAATTGCTCCGCGCCGTGGAGGAATCGGGCTACACCGACCCGACCCCGATCCAGCGCCAGGCCATACCCTCGGTGCTGATGGCCCGCGACCTGATCGGCATCGCCCAGACCGGCACCGGCAAGACCGCCGCCTTCGTGCTGCCGATGATCGACATTCTCGGAGAGGGCCGAAGCCGCGCGCGCATGCCGCGCTCGCTGATCCTCGAGCCGACCCGCGAGCTGGCGATGCAGGTCTCGGAGAATTTCGAGAAATACGGCAAGTACCACAAGCTCAACATGGCACTCCTGATCGGCGGCACCAACATGGCCGACCAGATCAAGAAGCTCGAAAAGGGCGTCGACGTGCTGATCGCCACGCCGGGCCGGCTCATGGACCTGTTCGGGCGCGGGAAGATCATGCTCAACGGCTGCAGCCTACTCGTCATCGACGAGGCGGACCGCATGCTCGACATGGGCTTCATCCCCGACATCGAGGAAATCTGCTCGAAGCTCCCTGCCCAGCGGCAGACCCTGCTCTTCTCCGCGACCATGCCGGGGCCGATCAAGAAGCTGGCCGACAAGTTCCTGTCCAACCCGAAGACGATCGAGGTCGCCCGCCCGGCCACCGCCAACGCCTCGATCGACCAGCGCCTCCTCAAGGTCGATGCCCGGCGCAAGAAGCAGGTGCTGACCGACCGCCTCAAGGGCCATGACGTGCGCAGCGCCCTCGTCTTTTGCAACCGCAAGACGACGGTCCGCGAGCTTGCCCAGAGCCTCAAACGCGCCGGCCTCAACGCGGGCGAGATCCACGGCGACATGGAGCAGCCCGAGCGCATCCGCGAACTCGACCGCTTCAAGGACGGCGAGATCAACATCCTCGTCGCCTCCGACGTCGCCGCCCGCGGCCTCGACATCAAGGATGTCAGCCACGTCTTCAACTACGACGTGCCGTGGCATCCGGACGATTACATCCACCGCATCGGGCGGACCGGCCGGGCGGGCAAGACGGGCATCGCCATCACCCTCGCCACGCCGGCGGACCAGGAAGCCATCGACGCGATCGAGAAGCTGACCGGTGCGCAGATCCGCGCCGTCGAAGGCGCGGCCGCGCCCGCGGAAACCGTGCAGGCGGATGAGGAGGGCGCGCCCAGTGAGCCTCCCCAGGCCGCGCCCCGCGAACGTTCCCGCCGGGAGAAGCCGCCGCGGGAAAGAGCGCCCCGCGCGCAAGCGCCACGAGCGGAGCGTGCCGAGCGCAAGCCACGCGCCGCGCCTCCGGAGCGCGAGCAGGCGCCACGAGCGGAGCGCGCCGAGCGCAAGCCGCGCGTCGCACCTCCGGAGCGCGAAGAGGAAAGCGCCGGCGAGGAGGGGGGCTGGAACGGTCCGGTGCCCGGCTTCCTCAGCCGCACTTTCACGCCCTAACCGCCGGCCAAACCGAGCACTGTCGGCCGCCCCGCGGCTGTGCTACGCTCGCCGCCGGGTTCGGCTTCGGTGGGGAGGGAAGTCGTGGCGCTGAGCGACATCCAGACGATCGTCTTCTGCATGATGGAGAACAGGTCGTTCGACCACGCCCTCGGCTATTTGCAGGCCGACGGCGTGCTGCCGGTCGACGGGCTCCAGGCGCCGCAGGCGTGGCGGGACAAATGGATCAACGTCGCCCGCGGCAAGGATTATCCGCTGCACGAGCTCGGCCCGGCCGACCCGATCGACGATCCGCCCCACGGCTATGAGGCGATCAAGACCCAGCTCACGACCGCGGCCAAGGGCCAGCCTGGCATGGGCGGCTTTGTCGAAGCCTATCTCGCCTCGCGCGAGAAGAAGAAGGCGCCGGCGCCGACTCCGGGCGCGGTGATGGGCTATTATCGCGGCGACGCGGTGCCGACCTTCGATTTCTTCGCCCGCAATTACTGCGTCTGCGACCATTGGTTCGCGCCGTTGCCGCTCGGCACCCAGGCCAATCGCCTGATGGCCATGTCGGGCGAGAGCAAGATCCTCGACAATGAAACCGGCCTTCCCTTCCAGCCGCTCGTCTACGACTGGCTGAGCCGCAACGCGGTCAAGTGGCGCGCCTACCAGTCCGGCGGCTATTTCCCGTTCATGGCGCTGATGGACCGCTGGGCCTACCAGATCCTCGGCTCGATCACTTTCGGAGGCGCTTTCCGCCGCTACAAGAACTTCAAGGAGGAGTGGCAGGACAATTCGAAAGCGATCCGGCCGGTGGTGTTCATCGAGCCGGAATATAGCGACGGGCCGCACAAGCAGCCGAACGACGATCACCCGCCGACGCCCATAGGCGGCGGCCAGGCCTTCCTGCGCGACGTCTACGAAACCTTGATCGGCAACCCCCAGCGCTGGGCGCGAACGCTGTTCATCGTCACCTATGACGAGCATGGCGGCTTTTTCGACCATGTCTCGCCGATCGCGGTGCCGGGCAAGGCGAAGGGCACGCCGTTCGCCACCACCGGCCTCAGGGTGCCCGCCTTCCTGATCTCACCCTGGGTGAAGCCGGGCAGCGTCTATTCGGCCAATCTCGACCACACCTCGTTCCTGGCCTTCCTCGCCGAACGATTCACGCCGGGCCACGGTTATTCGATCGCCGTCAACGACCGTCAGGCCCACCTCACCGGCCGCCTCTCGGCGGCGCTGGAAGCCGCCCCGCGTGCCGGCGACGCGCCCCACATGCCGGCAATCGAGACCAAGGCCGCGGCGGCGGCCCCCGTTCTTACGCTCGCAGCCGTGCCCGAGGCGCCGAACACGCCCAACGCGGTCGCTTTCGACCGCCTCGCTCGGCGGGTAAAGCAGGAGCGGCCCGACATCTACAGCCATCCGGAGATGGGGGATGTCCGGTCCTATATCCGCCAGGGGTCGGTGCCGGCGCCGGTCGACAAGGACCATATCGCGAGCCGCGGCTGAGGCGCCTCAGGGATATTTCAGCTTCACGCGAATCGTCTGGCCGCTCGACCTGACCGCAAAGCGTACCGAGTGGAAGGAAGGGAGGCCGAGGAAGGTCCCCGGATTGTTGGAGAAGCCCCCGGCCTCGCTCGGCATGCCGACGAAGTTGCGGTCGAGCTTCCGGTTCGCATTGGCGTCGTGATAGACGGCGATGCCGTAGACGCCCGGCCTCGGCACGAAGATGCAGGTGCGGGTGACGCCCGCCCGCGCCGGCGAACGGCCGACATAAAGCGAGCCACGGCGGGCGAGGAAGCGGTGCGGATCGTCGGCATAGAGCGTGACGGCGATCAGCCCGTCGCTCGACCGCACGCCTTCGACCCTGACGTAGAGCCGCGTGTCGCTGGGGTGGCCGGTACAGGCGCCGTCGGCTTGTGCCCAGGCCGGCGCGGGCACGGCCCACAAAGCGGGCAGAGCCGCCGCGAAAAGGAGGGGAAAGGTTCGCATCGCGCCGCTGCTTACCGAGTGCAGATGAACGGCAGCTAAACCGAATTGCGGCGCAGGCCGCGCCGAGGAACGCCAAGCCGCCTGGTCCGTTGACGTAACGATCTCCGGCAGGAGTGCCCGCCTCATGGCTATTCGCAGCGGAGCGGCCCTTGCGGCTGCCGCCCTGGCGCTCGCGGCGTGCGGCGACCGGGCGAGGCTCGCCGTGGCGCAGGGAATGGGCCCGGCGCCCGCCCTCCCCGCCCCCACGAGCGCCCTCATCCCGACGATCAAGGTCGCCAAGGCGGTCCACTGGCCGGCCGGCGCTCGCCCCGTGCCCGCGCCCGGGCTGCGCGTGGCGGCCTTTGCGACCGGGCTCGATCACCCGCGCTGGCTGGCGGTGATGCCCAATGGCGACGTGCTGGTCGCCGAAACCAATGCGCCGGAACGCCCGAAGGACAATCGCGGCCTCAAGGGCTTCTTCTTCAAGTTCTTTCAGAAGAAAGCCGGCGGCGCGGTGCCCAGCGCCAACCGCATCACCCTGCTCCGCGACTCGGACGGGGACGGGGTCGCCGACATCCGCTCCGTCCTGTTCGGCGGCCTCAACGCTCCGTTCGGCATGGGCGTCGCCGCCGGCACGCTCTACGTCGCCGACACAGACGCGGTGCTGGCCTTTCCCTACGCCGCCGGCGAGACCGCCATTGCAGCGGCGCCACGCAGGCTGCTCGACCTGCCGGCGGGCGAGATCAACCATCATTGGACGAAGAACCTCATTCTCTCGCCCGACGGGTCGCGGCTGTTCGTCGCGATCGGATCGAACAGCAATGTCGGCGAGAACGGCATCGCGGCGGAGGAAGGCCGCGCCCAGATCTGGGTAATCGACCCGGGCACCGGCGCCCACCGCCAATATGCGTTCGGGCTGCGCAACCCGGTCGGCATGGCCTTCGAGCCGGGGAGCGGCGCGCTGTGGGTGGCGGTGAACGAACGCGACGAATTGGGCAGCGACCTCGTGCCCGATTACATGACCCGGGTCGTGGACGGCGGCTTCTACGGCTGGCCGTTCAGCTATTACGGCGCCCATGTGGACGATCGCATCGATCCGCGCGACCGGCGGCCGGACCTGGTGGCGAGGGCGCTGGTGCCCGATTATGCGCTCGGCCCGCACACCGCCTCGCTCGGCCTCGCCTTCGCCGGCGGCGCGCGGCTCGGCCCCGGCTTCGCCGAGGGTGCCTTCGTCGGCCAGCACGGCTCCTGGAACCGAAGCCCGCGCAGCGGCTACAAGGTGATCTTCGTCCCCTTCTCCGGCGGCCGCCCCTCCGGCCCGGCGGTGGACGTCCTCACCGGCTTCCTGACTCCGGACGGCAAGGCGATGGGGCGGCCCGTCGGAGTCGCCGTCGACAAAGCGGGAGCGCTTCTCGTCGCCGACGATGTCGGCAACACCGTCTGGCGCGTCACGGCCGGCCCCTGAGCGCGGCTTTGAGGCTCCATCACGGCGGCTTGATTGCCCCGTTGGTCCCATCACGCTAGTCTTCGGTCGCCGGCATCGGCCTCGCCAGGGACGTACGTCCATGACACGCTTCATCCTCGCGGCGCTTCTCGCCGGCGCCGCCGCGCCGGCCCTCGCCCAGGCGGCGCCGGAGGACGAGCCGGCGATCTGCACCGACCGGCCGAGCAAGGCGAACGGGACCTGCACCGTCCCGGCCGGAAAGGTGCAGCTCGAGACGGATTTGCTCAATTGGACACGGACCAGCTCGGGCGGCACGCGCACCGACGTCATCCTCCATTCGAGCCCGACGCTGAAGCTCGGGTTGACGGACAGGTCGGAAATCCAGGTGAACATCGTTCCTTATGAGACGGTGGAGACGCGGTCCGGAGGCGTTCGCGATCGGATCGGGGGAGTCGGGGACCTCTTCGTGCGCTTCAAGCAGCGCGTCACCGGCGCTGGATCGAAGGTCGAGGTGGCGTTCCTTCCGTTCGTCAAGATCCCCACCGCCCGCCGCGGCATCGGCAATGGCGAGGTCGAGGGAGGGCTCTCGGTGCCGGTCGACTTTAAGCTGGCGGGCGGGACGACCCTCACTTTCGGCCCGGAGCTCGACCTGCTGCTCGATCAAGACGGATCGGGGCGGCACCTCAACGTCGTCAACGTCGTCAACCTGTCCCACCCCCTGACCGGCAAGCTGACGCTGATGGGTGAGCTGTGGGGTGACCAAGACCTCGATCCTGCCGGAACGAGCGAACAATATTCGGCCGACGTCGCCCTCACCTACGCGGCCGGCAAGACGCTGCAGCTCGACGCCGGCGCCAATTTCGGCCTCAACCGCAACACGCCCGACGCGCAGGTCTATGTCGGCCTCTCGACGCGCCTCTAGCGAGGACAGGCGCGGTCGATCGCCTCGCGCAGGCGCGCGGCGAAGATTGCGACGTTGGGCGGATCGACCATCGTATCGTGCGACCCTGGAATGTCGTGCGACTGGAGCGGCCCGGCAACGACTTCCGCCCAGCCCGGCCGGCTGTCGAGGACGTCCAGGCGCTCGGCCGGCTGGAACAGGGCGACGGCGCCATCGTAGCGCCCGGGCGCGTATCCATAAGCGGCCGTCTCCAGCGCTGCGGCATTGGCGCGATAGCGGCTGTCGGGCAGCTCGGCTTCGGCGACGCCGGCCTCCTCCAGCACCCCGCGCGCCCGGTCGAGCGCATAGCCGAGCCGCTCGCCCCGCGGCAGGTTGCGCCACGCCTTGATGTGGTAGCGCGCCTTGCTGAGCCGCATCCGGGTGGACGTGATCCGCTGGAAGGCGACCGGGTTCTGGGCATGGCCGAGGGCGAGGAGCGGCACGTCCTCCCCCGCCGCACGAAGCTGGCGCGCGATCTCGAAGGCGAGGATGCCGTTGGTGCACCAGCCGCCGATCAGATAGGGACCGCGTTGCCGGCTCTGGCGGAGCACCGCCAGGACGGCGGCCGCGATGTCCTCGAAGCGCACGCCCGGGCGCAGCTCGCGCGCGAGGATCGGGCCGAGCTCCAGGCCGAGAAAGGGCCGCTCGGTGCCGAGCGCCAAAGCGAGGGGGCGGAAGGTGGGGCCGCCGTCGATCCACAACAGCGGCACGCCGTCGCCCCGCGGCTGCAGCGGCACCAGCTCGCCGGGCGCCGCGACCGCCCCGCCGTCGATCCAGGCCGCGAGCTTGCGCAAAGTGGGGGCGTTGAAGAATTCGGCCATGGCGACCCGCCGGCCCCATTGCCGCTCGATGCGGACGAGCAGCCGCGCGACCAGCAGCGAATGGCCGCCGAGGTCGAAGAAGCTGTCGTCGCGGCCGACCTGGGCGATGCCGAGCAGCTCGCCCCAGATCGCGGCGAGTTGCTCCTCGGTTTCCCCCTGCGCGGGCTCGATCACGGCGGCGGCGGCGGCGCCGGGAGGCGGCAGGGCCTTGCGGTCGATCTTGCCGTTCGGAGTCATCGGCAGCGCCGGCAGGAACTCGATATGCGAGGGTATCATATAGTCCGGCAGCGTCTTCGCGAGGTGCTCGCGAAGGGCCGCGCGCTCGGGCAGCGTTTCACCGCGGACTATCAGATAAGCGGCGAGCGCGCGTTCGCCCGAGGCGTCGGGCCAGCTCCGCACCGCGGCGGCGGCCACGCCGGGATGCCGGGCAAAAGCGCCTTCGATCTCCTCGACGGCGACTCGGTAACCGCGGATCTTCTCGTCGCTGTCGACGCGGCCGAGGCAGAGGATGGTGCCGTCGGGGCGATAGCGGGCCAGATCGCCGGTGCGATACAGGCGGATTCCGGGTGCGGCCGGGGTTTCGACGAACCGCTCGGCGGTCAAGTCGGGGCGGTTGCGGTAGCCCCTCGCCAGCCCCTCCCCGCCGATGAAGAGCTCGCCCACCACGCCGATCGGGGCGGTGTTGCCGTAGCGATCGAGGATGTGGATGGAGGTGTTCGCGATCGGGCGCCCGATCGGCACCGGCCCCTCCCCGCGCGCGACCCGCTCCAGCGTCGACCAGATGGTCGTCTCGGTCGGGCCGTACATGTTCCAGACCTCGCCGGCGCGGCCGAGAAGCTCTTCGGCGAGGTCGCGCGGAAATGCCTCCCCGCCGCAGAGGATGCGAAGACCCGGCGAGCCTTGCCAGCCCGCCTCGACGAGGGCGCGCCAGGTCGCCGGCGTCGCCTGCATCACGCTCGGCTGCGTCTCGGCGATCAGGTCCGCGAGGCGGCGGGGATCGGTGGCGAGGCTGCGCGGCGCGAGGATCAGCTCGCCGCCCGTCATCAGCGGGAGGAACAGTTCGAGCGCCGCGATGTCGAAGGAAAGGGTGGTGACGGCCAGCAGCTTGTCGTCGGCGCCGAAGCCGGGGCGCTCGCGCATCGCCGCCAGCAGGTTGATCAGCGCGCCGTGGCTGATCTCGACACCCTTGGGATGGCCGGTCGAGCCGGATGTGTAGAGCACGTAGGCGAGATCGCCCGGCTCGACCGGCGTCTCGGGCCCATCGACGGGGCCATGCTCAACGTCCTCGATCAGGATCCGCGGCAGCGTGCAGCCAGGCAGCCTGTCGGCAAGCCGCCTGTCGGTGAGGAGCGCCGCCGCGCCGGCGTCCTGGACGATGTAATCGAGCCGCGCGGGCGGGAAGTCGGGATCGAGCGGGAGATAGGCGGCGCCGATCCCGTGCACGGCGAGCAGCGCGGCCACCATGTCGGGCGAGCGGTCGAGGCAGATCGCAACCAGCGCCCCTCGGCCTAGTCCGGCGTTGCGCAGCGCGGCGGCGATCGCGCCGGCACGGGCGTCGAGCTCGCAATAGGTGATCTGCCGGTCGCCGGAGCGGACGGCGACGGCATCCGGCCGGGCGCGGGCCTGCGCCTTGACCGCCCCGGGCAGGAGGAGCGGCTCGGCGGGGCGCGCCGTGTCGTTCCATTCCACCAGCAACTGGTGGGATTCGGCCTCGTCGAGCAGCGGCAGGTCGCGGAGCAGGCAGCCGGCATCCTCCGCCACGCGGCGAAGGATGGTCAGCCAATGGCCGATCATCCGGCGGATCGTCGAAGGGTCGAACAGCTCCGTGCTGTAGAGGAAGCGGCCGATCATGCCGTCGGGCCGCTCGTCGAGCTCCAGATAGAGGTCGAACTTCGCACCCCCGACGACCACGTCCATCTGGGTCAGGTCCCAGCCGTCGGCGAAGGGCTCGACCGGCGGCTCGATCGAGAACAGGCAGTTAAACAAGGGGTGCGCGCCCGGGTCGCGGCGGATGTCGAGGGCGCGGACCACCTCGTCGAACGGCGCCTCGCTGGCGCCCAGCGCCCCCAGCACCCCGTCGCGAACCTCCAGCAGGAAATCGCGAAAGGCCAGTTCGCCGCGGGGCCTGGCGCGCAATGCGATGGTATTGAGGAAATAGCCGACCACCCGCTCGAGCTCCGGCCGCCGCCGCAAATCGGTCACGCCGCCGACGATGATGTCCTCTTCGCCCGAATAAAGGTGGAGCAGCGCGTGATAGGCCGCGAGCAAGGTCATGTAGAGCGTCACGCCCTCGCGCCGGCTGACGCGCTTCAGCGCCTCGGTAAGCTCGAGCGGAATGAGGAACGTCTCCATCGATCCGGCATGCGTTGGCCGGGCGGGCCTGGGACGGTCGCCGACGATCTCGAGCTTGGCGGGAGCATCGGCCAAGGTGCGGCGCCAATAGTCGATCTGGCGCTGGATCGGCGGGCTGGCGAGATGCGCCTTCTGCCAGACGGCATAATCGGCATATTGCAGTGCGGGCGGCGGCAAGGGCGAAGGTTCGCCGCGGGCGAAGGCTTCGTAGAGCGAGGCCAGCTCCGGCACGATCACCCGGTAGATCGAGACTCCATCGAAGATGATGTGGTGCAGCGTGAAATAGAGCCGGTGATTGTCCTCGGCGAGCTTGACGATGCGGGCGCGGAACAGCGGCGCTTCGGTGAGGTCGATGGCGCGGCGGGCGTCGTCGCTGCCGATCCTGAGAGCGGCGGCATCGCGCGCCTCCTCCGGCAGGTGGCTGACGTCGTCGAACGGCAGCGCGAGGTCCCGATGCTCGCGCACGCGCTGGACGAGCTCGCCCTGGTGCTCGACGAAGGCGGTGCGCCAGGCTTCGTGGCGGCGCAGTATCTCGTTGACGGCGCGCTCCATCGCGCCCCGGTCGAAGCTGCCGAAACGGTGGATGGTGATCGATTCGTTATAGAGCGGCACGTCGGGCGCCATGATCGCGTGCAGCCACACCTGGCGCTGATCGGCCGAGAGCGGAATGGGCGCGTCCGGCGCCCGCGGCGGAATGGGCGCGGGCCTGTCGGCCCGCTCGCCCCCGCCCCGCATCATCTTTTCAAGGAGCTGCCGCTTGGAGTCCGACAGCGAGGCGTGGGCGTTCACGCGTCCGGCTCCGCCGCCCGAAACGCGATCGGCAGCGCCTTCAGCCCGCGCAGGCCGGAATTGGTGCGCCACGTCAGCGAGTCACTCGCCAACCGGATGTCCTGCAGCCGGCCGAGCAAGGCGTTGAACGCAATCCGCGCTTCCATCCGCGCCAGCGCCGCTCCGAAGCAGAAATGCGCCGCCCAGCCGAATGCCAGATGGCGGTTGTCGGCGCGGGTGAAGTCCAGAATGTCCGGGTCGGCGAAGCGCTCGGGATCGCGGTTGCCGGCCGCCATCACCGCCATCACCGCCTCGCCCTTGCGAATGAGCTTGCCGCCGATGACCGTGTCCTCCGGCGCGATCCGCGCGGTATGCTGGCTCGGAGTCTCGAAGCGCAGAAGCTCCTCGACCGCCGAGGCGACGATCTCCGGCTGCTCGCGCAGCTGGCGCATCTTGTCGGGCGTGCGGATCAGCGTCAGCAGGCCGTTGCCGATCAAATTGGTGGTGGTCTCCTGCCCGCCGACCATGGTGACAATGGTGTTGGCGATCACCTCGTCCTCGCTGAGCCGCGAGCCGTCGACCTCGGCGTCCATCAGCGAGCGGATCAGGCCTTCGCGCGGGGTCTTCTCCTGCGCGCGGATGGCGTCGCGGAAATAGCCGGTCATGTCGGCGACGCAGCGCAGCACGTCGCGGATGCGATCAGGGTTGTGCTGGAAATTGCCGAGCATCTCGGCGAAGGTCGCGGACCACGCCTTGAGCTCGCGGTGATCCTCCAGCGGTACGCCGAGCAGGCCGGCGGTGACGATGGCCGGGAACGGCTCGGCGAAGTCGGCGATGACGTCCATCGCCCCCTCCCCCGCCTTGTCCGCGATCAGCCGGTTGGCGATGTCGTGGATCTGCCCTTCCATCGCCTCGACGCGGCGCGGCGTGAACGCGCTGGAACAGAGCTTGCGCAGCCGCGTATGCGCGGGCGCGTCGAGGAACAGCATCTGCCGGGCCATCACGTCCGCCACCGGGCCGAGCGACGGCAATCCCAGCGCCTCCATCTTCTTCGGGTCGGGCGTGCGATCGGCCGAGAAGCGGTGGAGCACCGTCATCACGTCCTCGTACCGAGTGACCACCCAGGTGTGCATGAACGGATCCCACATCACCGGCGCCTGCTCGCGCAGCCGCCGGTAGAAGGGGTAGGGCTCGGCGTGGACCGCCGGATCGAGCAGCTGGAACAGGCTCAGGCTCGGGTCGAGCGGCCCCGTCTTCTCGGCATGGGTGGCCATGGAGCCTCCTATTCGGCGGCGCGCAGCTGCGCCTCGTCGTCGCTCATCTCGTCGAGCATGCGCACCAGCAGCTCCTCGATCCTGAGCGCAAGCTGGCGCACGGTCGGCGCCTGGAACAGGTCGCGCAGCGTCAGCTCGACGCCGAACGCCTCCCCCGCGCGCAGCACCACCTGCGTGCCGAGCAGCGAGTGGCCGCCGAGCAGGAAGAAATTGTCGTCGATGCCGACCTTGCCGCGGCCGAGCACCTCTACCAGTATCTCGACGAGCCGTTCCTCGGCCGGAGATTGCGGCGCGGCGAAGCCGGCCGAATCGAGCGCGTTGTCCGCCGCGGGCTCCGGCAAGGCGGCCTTGTCGAGCTTGCCGTTGGCGGTGAGCGGAAGCGCGTCGATCCGCGCGAAGGCGGCGGGGATCATGTAATCGGGCAGCGTTTCGCCGAGGAAATCGCGAAGCGCCTCGGCAGACACCGCCTCGGCGGCCACGACATAAGCAACCAGCCGGTCGCCGTCGGGACCTGGCGCCGCCACCACCGCCGCCGAGCGCAGGGCGGGATGGCCGCGCAGCACATTGGCGGTCTCTTCGGGTTCGACGCGATGGCCCCGCACCTTCGCCTGGTCGTCGAGCCGGCCGTGAAAGGCGATCTGCCCGTCTTCCCGCCACGAGCCGAGATCGCCGGTGCGATAGAGCCGCGCGCCCGCCGGACCCGAGGGATCGGCGACGAAGCGCTCGGCGGTCATTGCCGGCTGGTGCCGGTAACCGCGCGCCACGGAAGGGCCGCCGATATGGATTTCGCCCTGCTCGCCCAAGGCGACCGGAGCGCCGTCGGCGCCCAGGATATGAATGGTGGTCGCGCCGATCGGGCGGCCGATCGGTGGCAGTCCCTTCTCCGCCGCCTCCGGCGGCACCACCGCGGACGTCGCGACGACGGTGCATTCGGTCGGGCCGTAATTGTTGACCAGCACGAACGGCAGGCCGGCGCGCGGACGGCCGAGCAGCCGGTCGGCGCCGGTGAGCAGGCAACGCAGCCGCGTGCCGCCCGGCCAGTCGTGGCGAATGAGGTCCTGGGCCAGGGCCGTCGGCGCAAAGGCGACCGTCACGTCCTGTGCGATCAGCCAGTCGCGCAGGCGCACGTCCGACGTGCGGACGTCGTCGGTGGCGAGGACGATCGAGGCGCCGGCGCACAAATAGGGCCAGACTTCCCAGACGGAAGCATCGAAGCCGAGCCCCGCCAGGTGGCTGCCGCGGTCCTCGGCGGTGACGGAGAAGGCCTGGTTATGCCAGGCGATCAGGTGGGCGAGGTTGGCGTGGGTGACTTCGACGCCCTTGGGCCGCCCCGTCGTCCCCGACGTGTAGATGACGTAAGCGAGCGCATCCGGACCGGCCGGCGACTCGGGCGCGTCGGCGATTTCGGCCGAGAGCGCCGGCCCGTTCCAGTCGAGCGCGACGACCGGGGTGTCGACGCCCGCCAGCCGCTCCGCGGCTTCGTCGCGGCCGACGACCACGGCGCACGCCGAGTCCCCGACGATCATGCGCAGCCGGCCGTCGGGCCAGGCCGGATCGAGCGGCAGATAGGCGCCGCCCGCCTTCCAGGTGCCGAGCGCGACGACGAGCTGGTCGAACGAGCGTTCGAGGCAGATGCCGACGACGCTGTCCGGCCCGACGCCAAAGGTGCGAAGCCATGCCGCGACGCGGCTCGCGCGCTGCTCCAGCTCGGCATAGCTAAGCGCGCCGCACGGCGCCACCAAAGCGGCTGCGTCGGGACGGAGCCTGGCGGCTCGCGAGATCGCCTCGGCCGCCAGGAACGAGGGCGCCGCGCAGTAATCGGGGCCGAAATCGGGAACCGCCGGATCGACCTCCGGCAAGGGTGTGGAATATTGGCTGGCCATGGCCGCACCAAGACCACAAATTCCTTCTGTTTTGCTTAAGGGCCGCGCCTGTCGCCGCCGATGCCATTCCGGCATCTCGAGCTTGCGGGCCAGCAGGATGGCGGAGCCGGCTATGCATCCGAGAATCGCCAGACGGCATTCCTCGCCGCGAGCAGTATCGCATCGCCAGAGAAGTGCCTTTGCCCGTCGTTGACCATGGATACATTGTGCCGGACCTCTTTTTTGAGGACCGGAGGCGTTGCGCCGGGTCCGTATCGGCTTCTAAGTCGGCGCGCGATTCGATGGGCTCGCCCGGCGGGGAGCATCCTCATTGAACGCAGAAGCGAAAACGAGGAAAGAAAGCATGACCGACACGCGGCTCAGGGATGAAGCCGTCACCAAGGTGGCGGCGGTCACGCTCGGCTTCTGGATCATAAAGATTCTTGCGACGACGCTAGGCGAAACCGGCGGCGATAGCGTGACCATGAGTTGGCTCGGGGAGACAACCGACCACCCTGTGCCCTATGGTTACCTGATCGGCACGGCGATCTTCGGCGCCCTGCTTCTCGTCCTCGTGATCGCTCAGATCCGCTCCAGCAGGTTCAACGCCTGGCTCTACTGGGCGACGATCGTCGCTTCGACCACCTGCGGCACGACGTTGGCGGACTTCGCCGACCGCTCGCTCGGCATCGGCTATCCGGGCGGCTCGCTGCTGCTTCTCGGCTGCGTGCTTCTGACGCTGTTCGCCTGGTGGCGCACCCTCGGCACCGTCGACGTGAACTCTGTTTCGGGGCCGCGTGAGGAGGGCTTCTACTGGCTGACCATTACCTTCTCGCAGACGCTGGGTACCGCGCTGGGGGACTGGAGCGCGGACCCGCTGAGCGAGGGCGGCTGGGGCCTCGGCTATTCCGGAGGCGCGCTCGTCTTCGGGGCGGGGCTCGCCGTCCTCGCCCTCCTCTATTTCACCACTCGAGTGTCTCGCGTCTTCCTCTTCTGGGCCGCGTTCATCCTGACTCGGCCGCTTGGGGCGACCGTGGGCGACTGGCTCGACAAGCCGATCGCCAAGGGCGGCCTCCAGTTGAGCCGTCCTATTGCCTCGGCGGTCCTCTTGGTCGTCATCGTCCTCCTCATCCTGTTCCTTCCGCAGCGACCCGGACGCCACCCGGGACAGGCGGAAGGACAGGTATGAAAGTTGGTCGCTGGTTGGCCGCGCTGGGCCTCGCCGGCTCGGCGGTTCCCGCATTTGCGGGGCCTCCTTTCCTGACCGACGATCCCGTCCCGACGGACACCGGTCACTGGGAAATTTATGCCTTCACCGCCGCCGAACGCATTCACTCAGCGCTCGACGGCGACCTGGGGGTAGACCTGAACTACGGCCCGGTGAAGGACGTCCAGTTGACGGCGACCCTTCCGCTCAGCTTTTCCCACGCTCCGCTCGAGGGCTGGAGGAGCGGGACCGGCGACGTGGAACTCGGCGTGAAATACCGCTTCTTCCACGACGAGAAGAGCGGCTTTTCGGCGTCGATCTTCCCCCGCGCGATCCTCCCGACGGCTGGACACTCGCCGGGTGAGAAGACTCGGTTGCTTCTCCCGCTCTGGCTCGGAATGGATTTCCCCGGCGGCACGAGCCTGTTCGGCGGCGGCGGCTATCTTATCAACCCTGGCACCGGCAACCGCGACTATTGGCAAGCGGCGATCGCGTTGACTCACGAACTCAGCAAGGACGTCTTGGTGGGCGCGGAAATCGCACGGCAGGGCGCGGACACGTTCGGTGGAACGGCACAGACGCGTGCCGGGCTTGGGTCGATCGTCCACATTTCCGGACCTGCATCCCTGCTCATTTCGGGCGGCCCTACCTGGGCCGACCGCCGAACCGGCTTTCACTTCTATGCGGCGCTTGGCTTCGACTTCTAGCTTCGTCTCCCGATTGAAGCCGGCGCAGGCCGGATGCTAGAAGGATAGGCCCCGGCCAGCCAGAGATACCCCTCCTGACACCAATCGCATCAGATCCAGTGGAGGGCGGCCTCAGGGCGATGGTGCTGGAGACTCGCCCGGCCCTGCTGCGCTTTCTGGCTGCGCGCCGCGTTCCACCGGACGAGGCCGAGGACCTCCTCCAGGAACTGTACGCAAAGCTGTGCGTGAAGGCGACGGGCCCGGTGCTCGATGCAAGGGCCTATCTCTATCGCACGCTCGACAATATGATCGTCGACCGCCGCCGCGCCGACCTTCGACGCGGCGCGCGCGAGGAGGCGTGGTCGGGAGGCGATACCGCCGGCGATGCCGTAGCAGCTGATGAAACCTCTCCGGAACGGATCGTTTCGGCCCGGACCGAACTAGGGGCGGTGCGGGAAGCCCTGTCCGTGCTTCCCGAAAGGACACTCTTCGTTTTCCGCCGCTTCCGCCTGGACGGGATCACCCAGCGCGACATCGCCGACGAAATCGGCATCAGCGTCAGCGCGGTCGAGAAGCATCTCCAGCGCGC
>DASWRU010000080.1:0-3076 GCA_036403015.1 Allosphingosinicella sp. | reverse complement strand
GGCTGCTGATCGAGCAGACGCTGGGCGCGGGGTTCGAGGACTGGTCAAAATGGCTGCCCTGCGACCGGGCGATGGCAGTGCCGTGCGAATCATCCGCCGACCGCCAGCCGCTCACCCGCTCGACCGCGCGACCCTATGGCTGGCAGTGGCGAATCCCGCTCCAGCACCGCACCGGCAACGGCTACGTCTATGCGAGCGCGCTGCTGAGCGACGAGGCGGCGGCCGAGACCCTGCTCGCCAATCTGGACGGTGAGGCGCTGGCGCCGCCGCGCCTGCTCCGCTTCACGGCCGGCCGGCGGCGGCAGGCGTGGAAGCGCAACGTCGTCGCGCTCGGCCTCGCCGCGGGCTTCCTCGAGCCGCTGGAATCGACCAGCATCCATCTGGTCCAGACCGGCATCGCGCGGCTGCTCGGCCTGTTCCCGACGCCTCGCTTCGACTCCGCCGCCATCGACGAGTTCAACGCGCAGACCCGGTTCGAATATGAATCGGTGCGCGACTTCATCGTGCTCCATTATGCGGCCAACCGGCGCGACGGCGAGTTCTGGCGCGGCCGGCGCGAGGCGGCGCTGCCCGAGGGCCTCGCGCAGAAGATCGCTTTGTTCGAAGCGGGCGGAGCGATCGTGCGCCACAATCTGGAGCTGTTCGACGCCCCGTCCTGGCTGCAGGTGATGTGGGGGCAGGGGCTGAGGCCGAGCGCCTACAACCCGCTCGCCGACCGGCTGACCGACGCCGAGCTCGCCGAGTTCCTCCGCCTCTCGCGCGCCCATGCGCGGCGCGTGGCCGACGCGATGCCGACGCATGGGGACTTCATCGCCGGCCATTGCGCCGCGCCCCCGCCCGCCGCGGCGCGCGCGGCTTAGGTGCTGGCCTTTCGAGACTTGAACCGCTCATCCTGAGTAGGGACTGAGCCTGGCGAAGGCCCGTATCGAAGGACGCTCCAGAGCCGTGCGTCCTTCGATACGCCGGTTCGACAGGCTCACCGGCTACTCAGGATGAGCGGAACGTTCAATCTATCCAGGAATGGCTCGATACCCCGACAGACCTCGCGCTACGCCGCCGGGGCGGGTTCGGCGGCGGGGAGCTTTTCGGCGCCCATCTTCTTCAGCGTCTCCTCGTCGACGAGGCGCGTGATCAGCGGGTGGAGGCGGAGCGAGCCTTCCTTCACCACCTGCTTGAAATTGGCGATGACCCGGGCGGTGGTGCGGCGGTCGGGCGCGATGACGTCGACCAGCCAGTTGATCGAGCCCGAATTCCAGTCCTCGGCCTTGAGTCGGAGCGGGAACACGCCGGCCCGGATCTGCTCGCGTATCGAGGCGTCGACGTCCTCCGAGACGCTCGCCCAGATCGCGAAGCCGGCGAGGTCGGCCAGCGCCGATTCGTCCTTGTCGCCGGGATAGGCGATGGCGATGCGGTCGCGGATCAGCGGCTCGAGCACGAGGTGCTGGAGATCGTCGAGGGTCTGGCGGCGGTAGCGCGGCAGCATCATCATCGCCATCACCACCTTGCCGAAGCTCTCACGCACGTGCGAGCGCACCTGGGCGATCTTGCGCGCCAGCTCCGGATCGAGCTGCGGAGCGCCCGCCGCCTCGCCGCCGCCGCCCGCGCCGCCGCCGTTCATTTCGGCCACGTCACTATTTTCACTGGTCACCGCTTTTACTTCCTTGGCCACGCGTTCAACTCCCCTGTTCCACGTCGGGCCAAGTCTTAGCTTGCGCCGGTGCCGAGTCAACGCGCCGCGGCCCCTGCTTCTTCGCCCGTCGCGCCGTTTCCCGGCGTCCGGCCGGGCGCCTGCCCCGTTGGCGGAAACCGCCGGGCGGCGGGCCGGAAGCGATTGACGGGCAAGACGTTTCGTAGAAGACTGAAGGCTCGAAAGGGGGAGCTCCGAGCCAGGCCTCCGGCGGTGCCGGAAGCAACGTCGCGAGGCGCGTGGGCCGCGCCGCCGGCGGGCGAGGGGCGCATGGCGGCGTGGGAGGGCTACGGGATGCCTGGGACGGCGCGGCTTGCCGGCGCGAACGCGGCCGGCGCGCGGGGACGGCGCATCCGGCGGAGCCTTCGGGCGCGGCCGGCCGGACGCGCGGCGACGGCGGAGCGGAGCGCGCGCGATCGCTCGAAGAGGAGAGCCGCGCCATGACCGCCGCCTATAAATTCGTCCAGGTCGACGACGTGCTCTTCGAGCCTCGGCTCAAGCTGCGCGTCACGGCGGTGATACTCTATGACGGCCGCGGCGAGTGCGAGATCCAGATCTCTCACGATCACCGGATCAACGCGCGCCGCCTCACCATGGCGGCGGTCGTGTCGATCGCCGAGGCGCGGGCGGCGCTGGCCGGCCGCCCCGCCCCGCCGCGCGTCGTGCCGTTCCGGTCCGGCGAATTGCGGAGGGTGGCCGGCTTGACCGGCTCCCTCGAAGAGCGGCCCGGCGAGTACAACTTCGTGGTGGAGCGGCGGGGCCTGGACCTCGCCGCGGAGGCGGGCAAGGTGGCCGACGCGGTCGGCGCCACGTCCGCCGAGGGGTTCGAGATCCTCCACCAAATCCTCAGGGCGGCGGTGCGCCTGCCGCTGTGGGACGAACGGCCCAGATACCAGGCCCACGTGGCGGCGGAGAAAGGCCGCCCGGCGCCGCCGCCGACGATGGTGGGCGTCTTTCTGGAGCGCCCGCTGGCCGAGACGCTCGCCGCCCACAGCAGCTTCGAGTATGACGCAGGCGGGCTGGGCATGGTCGCGGTGGCCCGGCGGCAGGCGCGGCCGTGACGGACGCGCGCGCCGCCGCCGCCGGGACGGCCCGGCTGAGCGACGCGGGGAGCGCAAGCTCGACATGGCGGGCATGAGGCGGCTGGCCCACACGTTGCTCGTCGCCGGGGCCTGCCTGTCCGGCTGCTCCTGGGGCGCGCCATCCTCCTTCCGTTACAAGATCACGGTCGAGGTGGAGACTCCGTCCGGGATAAGAACCGGCGAGGCGGTGCGCGAGGTGCGGTTTTACAGCCGGGCGGACCGCGGCGGCTATGGCACGGCCGAGCGGGGCGAGGCCGTTGCCGTGGATGTGGCGCCCGGGCAGACTTTGTTCGCCTTGATCAGCGGC
>DASWRU010000079.1:0-11163 GCA_036403015.1 Allosphingosinicella sp. | reverse complement strand
CGGGTCGGACGCGACGATCTGCGCCGACTGGACCACCCACAGGCTCACTCCTTCCATCCGCCGCGTATAGGTGTCGCGCGCGTGGCGGAGCGCGATCTCCGCGTCGGGGGCGTGGACCGAGCCGACATGGCGGTGCGAGAGCCCGCCGCGGGCGCGGACGAACACTTCCCAGAGCGGCCAGTCTTTCATGGCTTGACCGTGCCCCGGTGGAAGGCGGTCATGCCGCCTCCTTCTTCGCCCGCTTCTCCGCATAAGCGGCCGCGGCCTCGCGCACCCAGGCGCCTTGCTCCCAGGCCTCGCGGCGGGCCGTCATCCGTTCCTTCGCCACCGGGCCTTCGCCGCGGACGACGGCGTAGAATTCCTCCCAGTCGATCTCGCCGAAATCGTAATGGCCGCGTTCCCCGTTCCAGCGCAAGGCCGCGTCCGGGACCTTCAGCCCGAGTGCGTCGGCCTGCGGCACGGTGATGTCGACGAACTTCTGCCTGATCTCGTCATTGGTCTCGCGCTTGATCCGCCAGCGCATCGACTGGGCGGTGTTGGGGCTGTCGGCGTCGGGCGGCCCGAACATCATCAGCGACGGCCACCACCAGCGGTTCAATGCGTCCTGCGCCATCCTCTTCTGGTCGGCGGTGCCGGCCGAGAGCACCATCATGATCTCATAGCCCTGGCGCTGGTGGAAGCTCTCCTCCTTGCACACCCGGACCATGGCGCGGGCATAGGGGCCGTAGGAGGTGCGCTGGAGCGGCACCTGGTTCATGATCGCGGCGCCGTCGACCAGCCAGCCGATCGCGCCGATATCCGCCCAGGTGAGGGTCGGGTAGTTGAAGATGGTGCTGTATTTGGCCTTGCCGGAGTGGAGCGCCTCGATCATCTCCTCCCGGCTGGTGCCGAGCGTCTCGGCGGCGGAATAGAGATAGAGGCCGTGGCCCGCCTCGTCCTGCACCTTGGCGAGGAGGATCGCCTTGCGCCGGAGCGAGGGCGCGCGGGTGATCCAGTTCCCCTCGGGCAGCATGCCGACGATCTCGCTATGGGCGTGCTGGGAGATCTGCCGCGTCAGGGTGCGGCGATAGGCTTCCGGCATCCAGTCCTTGGGCTCGATGAACTCGTCCGCGGCGACCCGCGCCTCGAAGGCGGCGAGCTTGTCGGGATCCTCGGTCGAAGCGACCTTCGCGGTCTTCTGGAGCTCGGTCGTATACATCAATCTCTCCCGGCCGGGGCGCTAGCAGAACCGGCCTTTACCGGCAAACAACGCCCGAATCGCCTTGAGGTGGCGGCGGCGGGGCAGAGAGGCGTGGGCATGGGCCATCATAGCCCAGGAAGAGGGCGCAGGAAAATTCGACCGCAAGCCGCGGGACGCGAGGACCGGGGAAAGGGGGCAGGGCAAGCGGACAGGAGCCAGGAGAAACGCCATGTCCTACCGCATCACCGGCCTCTCGCCCGAGCCGTTCCGCCCCCTGTTCGGGCTGCCCGACGAGGACCTCGCCCGCCGCGGCGCCCGCCGCTACGTCGCCGATGGACCCGGCTTTCCCGACCGGATCGAGATCAGCGACGCCGCGCCCGGCGAGACGCTGCTGCTGGTCAACTACGTGCACCAGCCGGCGGACAGCCCCTACCGGGCCGGCCACGCCATCTTCGTGCGGGAGCGCGAGGTCGCCCCCACCGACCTGACCGACGACGTGCCGCCGGCGATGCGGGCGCGGACCCTGTCGTTGCGCGCGTTCGACGCCGACGGGATGATGGTCGACGGCGACCTGGTCGAAGGGGCGAACGCGGAGGCGCTGATCGAGCGTCTCTTCGCCACGCCGGAGGTGACGTACATCCACGCCCATTATGCCCGGCGCGGCTGCTATGCGGGGCGCATCGACCGGGCGTGAGACTCCTGCGTCAGACGCGCTCGATCACCGTGGCGATGCCCTGGCCGACGCCGATGCACATGGCGCAAAGCGCGTAGCGGCCGCCGCGGCGGTGGAGCTCCTCGGTCGCGGTGAGGAGGAGGCGGGCGCCGGACATGCCGAGCGGATGGCCGAGCGCGATGGCGCCGCCGTTCGGGTTGACATGCTCCGCGTCGTCGGGGAGGCCGAGCTGGCGCAGGACCGGGAGCGCCTGGGCAGCGAACGCCTCGTTGATCTCGATAACGTCCATATCCGAGATGCTTAGCCCGAGCCTCTTCAATAATTTCTGAGACGCGGGCGCTGGGCCAATGCCCATGATGCGCGGCGGCACGCCGGCGACGGCGCCGCCGACGAAGCGCGCGCGGGGGGTCAGGCCGTTGCGCTTCGTCGCGTCCTCGGAGGCAAGGATCATCGCCGCCGCGCCGTCGTTGACGCCAGAGGCG
The DNA here is from genome assembly GCA_036403015.1 of Allosphingosinicella sp. Lineage (GTDB taxonomy): Bacteria > Pseudomonadota > Alphaproteobacteria > Sphingomonadales > Sphingomonadaceae > Allosphingosinicella. Next base: position 8,828 of record DASWRU010000079.1, on the reverse strand, counting down.
TTGCCGGCGGTGACGGTGCCGTCGCCGCGGACGATCGGCCTCAGCTTCGCAAGCGCCTCGACATCGGTCTTGCGGGGGTGCTCGTCGCGGTCGACGGTGAGCGGGTCGCCCTTGCGCTGCGGGATCGAGACCGGGACGATCTCGGCGGCGAAGCGGCCATTGTCCTGGGCGCGGCTCGCTTTCGCCTGGCTGCGGACGGCGAAAGCGTCCTGATCCTCGCGGCTTACCTGGAACTCCTGAGCCACGTTTTCGGCCGTGGACGGCATCGTGTCGTCGCCATAAGCGTCGCGCATCTTCGGATTGACGAAGCGCCAGCCGATCGTCGTGTCGTACATCTCGGCGTTGCGGTCGAAGGCGCTCTGGGCCTTGGCCATGACGAACGGCGCTCGGCTCATGCTCTCCGAGCCGCCGGCGATCACCATGTCCGCCTCGCTGCCGCGGATCACCCGCGCCGCCATGGCGACCGCGTCCATCCCCGAGCCGCACAGGCGATTGAGGGTGACTCCGCCCGACGTGTCTGGGAGGCCGGCGAGCAGGCCGGCCATCCGCGCGAGGTTGCGATTGTCCTCGCCGGCCTGGTTGGCGCAGCCGAGGATGACGTCGTCCACCTCGGCCCAGTCGACTCCCCGGTTGCGCTCGATCAGCGCCCGGATCGGGATGGCGGCGAGATCGTCGGCGCGGACATGAGCGAGGCTGCCGCCATAGCGGCCGATCGGAGTGCGGACGGCGTCGCAGAGGAAGGCGTGGGTCATGGGTTCTCTCGATCCGGCCAACCGTCACCCCAGCGAAGGCTGGGGTCCATACGGACTCAGCATGGATGCCAGCCTTCGCTGGCATGACGAAAAGGGGGGTTCAACCCCCAGCCGACTAGTTGTGCCCTATCACCTCTCCCCCGACGCTGCGGGAGAAGCCGGTGAACTCGGCGATGGCGCGGCCGTCGGCGGCGCGCACCGCAACGTGGTAGACGCCGGAGCGGCCGACCAGCGCCTGCTCCTTCGCCTCGGCGACGAGCACGTCGCCTGCCCGCGCCGGCTCGAGGAAGGCGATCGAGGCCTGGGCGGCGACGGTCCTCAAGTTGCGGCTGTTGCAGGCGTAGGCGAAGGCGCTGTCGGCCAAGGCGAAGATCATCCCGCCATGGGCGGTGCCGTGGCCGTTCAGCATGTCGGCGCGGACGGTCATGCGGATGCGGGCATAGCCCTCCCGCGCTTCCTCGATCTCGATCCCCCAGGCGGGGCCGGTGCCTTCGGCGGCGAGCATGGCGTGGGCGACTTGCGCGGCGACAGCATCCGGGGACATGCCGCTCCCGTAGATGAACGGGCGGGGCCGTCAATTCCCCTCTCCCAGGGGGAGAGGGGTAGGGGTGAGGGGTTCGTGCGTCTCCGGATAAGTCGGAACCCCTCTCCCCTTGGGAGAGGGGGGATTTGCGGCTAGAGCGGTTCTCATGGCCTACGAGACCATCCTCTTCACCTACGAAGCCGGCATCGCCCGGCTGACGCTGAACCGGCCCGACCGGCTCAACAGCTTCACCGTCCGGATGCACGAGGAAGTGGCGGACGCGCTCTCCAACCTGGAGGGCGCGCGGGTGCTGGTGGTGACCGGCGCCGGCCGAGGCTTCTGCGCGGGGCAGGATTTGGGCGACCGCGCCGTCGCGCCGGGCGAGGCGGTCGACCTCGGCCACTCGGTCGAAAGCTATTACAATCCGCTGATCCGCCGGATTACCGCCCTCCCCTTCCCCGTGATCGCGCGGGTGAATGGGGTCGCGGCGGGCGCCGGGGCGAATATCGCGCTGGCCTGCGACATCGTCGTCGCCGCCAGGTCCGCCAGGTTCATCCAGTCCTTCGCCTCGATCGGCCTCATCCCCGACAGCGGCGGCACCTGGGTGCTGCCGCGCCTCGTCGGGCAGGCGCGAGCGCTCGGGCTGGCGCTGACGGCCGAGCCGCTGCCGGCGGAGAAAGCGGCCGAATGGGGGCTGATCTGGAAGGCGGTGGAGGACGAGGCGCTCGACGCCGAGGTGGACGCGCTGGCGGAGAAGTTCGCGGCCGCGCCGACGCGCGGCCTCGCCCGGATCAAGAAGATGATCCGCGAGAGCTGGGGCCACAGCCTCGACGAGGAGCTCGACCTTCAACGCGACGCGATGCGCGAGCTTGGCTTCGGCGAGGATTATCGCGAGGGCGTCGCCGCCTTCATGGCGAAACGCACGCCGAACTTTACTGGGAAATAGCCGGCGCAACCGGCTTCATATGCCGTTCGAACGTGTCGAAATCGATGTTCGAGCCGCAGACCAGGACGCCCACCTTCTTGCCCGCGAGCCGCGCCCTGAGGGGGCCGACCAGGGCGGCCGTCGCCGCCGCCGCCGCGGGCTCGACCGCCAGCTTCATCTCGCGGAACAGGAGCGCCATCGCCGCGCGGATCTCGTCGTCCTCCACGAGGACGATGTCGTCGACATTCCGCCGGCACAGGCTGAAGCTGTAAGGCAGAGCGAAAGGCGGTGCGAGGCTGTCGGCGATCGTCCTCACCTCCGCATGGTCGACCGGCTTGCCGTCGGCGAAGCTGCGGGTCATCGTGTCGGACCCCGTCGGCTCGACTCCGAACACCAGGCAATCCGGCTTCAGCAATTTGATCGCTGCCGAGGCGCCGCCGCACAGGCCGCCGCCGCCGATGGCGATGATCACCGCGTCGAGGTCCGGCACCTGCTCCAGCCATTCCACCCCCAGGGTGGCCGTTCCGAGCGCCGTGTACGGCCCTTCGAACGGGTGGATGAACGAGCGGCCTTCGTCGCGCGCGATCGCCTCGACCATCTCGAAGGCGGTGCGACCGTCGGGCGCGGTCACCACCTCGGCGCCCAAGGCGCGGCAGGCGGCGACTCGGGCCGGATTGGCCGAGCCCATCATCACCACCTTGGCACTCGTCCCGAGCGCCGCGGCGGCATAAGCGGTGGCGATGGCATGATTGCCGGCGCTCACCGCCGTCACCCCGCGCGCAAGCTCCTCCGGGCTCAGCCGAAGCATCTTCGAGATGGCGCCCCGCGCCTTGAAGGTGCCGCTCTGCTGGAACAATTCGAGCTTGAGATTGACCCGCGTCCCCGGCGCCAGCAGCGCCTCGATCTCCCGCCCGCGCCAGTCGTGAACCGGGGTCCGGACGACATGCGGCGCGATCAGGTCGCGGGTCTCCTCGATCTCGGCGAGGGACAAAGCGGGGGCAGCGGGCTGGTCCATGCACCCCCTCTAGAGTCTCGCTGCCTTCCGTGTCGAGCGGCAGGCCGCTACAGCGAGGCGAGCATTCGGGACAAGACGATGAAAACGGCCACCCTTCTCAATTACGCTCAGGACCGCTGGTACGAGGCGCCGGCCGGGTCGCACGCCGAGGTCGAGAGCGCCGTCACCGGCGAAACCATCGCCGTCACCGGCAGCGATGGCCTGGATTTCGCGGCGATGCTGCGTCACGCGCGCTCCGTCGGCGGGCCGGCGCTGCGGCGGATGACCTTCCACGAGCGGGCGTGGCTTCTGAAGGACCTCGCCAACGCCATCATGGCCCGCAAGGAGGAATTGTACGAGCTCAGCTACGAGACCGGCGCCACCCGCACCGACGGCTGGATCGACATCGAGGGCGGGGCGGGCACGCTCTTCTCCTTCTCGTCCAAGGGACGGCGCGAGCTGCCCAATGCGCGGGTGCTGGTCGACGGGGCGATGGAGCCTTTGTCGAAGGGCGGCAGCTTCGTCGGCCAGCATGTCTGGACGCCGCTGCAGGGCGTCGCCGTGCACATCAACGCCTTCAACTTCCCGGTCTGGGGGATGCTCGAGAAGCTCGGGCCGACCCTGCTTGCCGGGGTGCCGGCGATCGTCAAGCCGGCCTCGGCGACCGGCTATCTCACCGAGGCCGCGTTCCGGATCATGATCGAGGCGAATGTGCTGCCGCCGGGCGCGCTGCAGCTGATCATGGGCGGGGTCGGCGACATGTTCGACCATCTGACCCTCCAGGACGTGGTCAGCTTCACCGGCTCGGCACAGACGGCGATGAAGCTCCAGTCCCACCCGGTGATCGCGCGCGAAAGTGTCCGCTTCATCGCCGAGCGCGACAGCCTGAACGCCTCGATCCTCGGCCCCGACGCCGCGCCCGGGACCCCCGAATTCGACCTGTTCGTCAAGGAAGTGGCGCGCGAGATGACGGTCAAGGCGGGGCAGAAATGCACCGCTATCCGCCGCGCCATGGCGCCGGCGCAGCATCTCGATGCGGTTCAGGCGGCGCTGACCGAGCGGCTGGGCAAGGCGCGGATCGGCGACCCGCGCGAGGCGGGCGTGACGATGGGCGCGCTCGCCAGCCGGGCACAGCTGACCGGCGTGCGCGCGGCGGTGGCGGAGCTGGCCAAGTCGGCGCGGATCGTGTCGGGCGACCCCGAAATCTCCCCGGTGGCGGGCAACGGCGCGTTCATGGCGCCGATCCTGCTCCGCACCGACGACCCCTGGGGGACGGACGCGGTGCACGACATCGAGGCGTTCGGGCCGGTTTCGACGATCATGCCGTATCGCGACCTGGACGATGCGATCGCGCTCGCCAATCGCGGCATGGGCAGCCTGGCGCTGTCCCTCTTCACCTTCGATCCCGCCACGGCCGAGGCGTTCGTGCTCGGCGCCGGCGCCTATCACGGGCGGATGATGATCCTCGACCGCACCAGCGCGAAGGAATCGACCGGCCACGGCTCCCCCCTCCCCGTCCTCGTCCATGGCGGGCCGGGCCGGGCCGGCGGCGGCGAGGAGATGGGCGGGATTCGCGGCGTCACCCACTACATGCAGCGCACCGCCCTGCAGGGCTCGCCGGCCATGCTCTCGAGCGTGGTCGGGCAATGGCTTCCGGGCGCTCCGAAGATCGAGGGCGACGTCCACCCGTTCCGCAAGCGCATCTCCGAGTTGGAGATCGGCGACACGCTGAAGACCGCGAGCCGCATCGTCACCATCGAGGACATCGAGCATTTCGCCGCCTTCACCGGCGACAATTTCTACGCCCATATGGACGAGGAGGCGGCCAAGGCCAGCCCGATCTTCGAGGGGCGGGTGGCGCACGGCTATCTGATCCTGAGCTTCGCCGCCGGCCTGTTCGTCGATCCCGATCCGGGCCCGGTGCTGGCCAATACCGGGCTTGAGGGCCTGCGCTTCCTGACGCCGCTCTACCCCGGCGACGCGATGCGGGTGGAGCTTATTGTGAAGTCCAAATCGGTCCGCAACGAGGAGATGGGCGAGGTGCGATGGGCGGTCTACGTGTTCAACCAGAAGGACGAGGCGGTGGCGAGCTACGAGCTGCTGACCATGAACCGGCCGTGACGCGGCGGGCCGTCTTCCTCCTGGTGCTGCTCGCTCTGCCCGGCTGCGCCGATTCGGCGCCGCGCGAGACGCCGGTCTACGGCGCGCGCGTCGTCCACGCTTTCCCGCACGATCCGACGGCCTTCACCGAGGGCCTGTTCTACCTCGACGGCAAATTGTGGGAGAGCACCGGCCTCAACCGCCAGTCGACGATCCGCGAGGTGCGGCTGGAGGACGGCAAGGTGCTCCGCTCCGTCTCGATCCCGCCGCAATATTTCGGCGAGGGGATCGTCGCCTGGGGGCCGGACATCTTCAGCCTGACCTGGCAGGACGGGACCGGGTTCCGACTGAGCCGCGCCGACCTCAAGCCGAAGGGCGTCTGGCACTATCCGGGCGAAGGCTGGGCGCTGACCAGCGACGGCAAGCAGATATGGATGAGCGACGGCACGTCCGAGCTTCGGGTGCTCGATCCGGCGACGATGAAGGAGAAGAAGCGGGTCAGGGTCACCGACAAGGGACAGCCGGTCACGCATCTGAACGAGCTCGAATGGGTGAAGGGCGAGATCTACGCCAATGTCTGGATGACGAGCCGGATCGCGCGCATCGATCCGAAGACGGGCCATGTCACCGGCTGGATCGACCTCGGCGAGCTGGCGGCTGAGAATTCGAACGGCGACGAGGACGCGGTGCTGAACGGCATCGCCTACGACGCGGCGAAAGACCGGCTGTTCGTCACCGGCAAGAATTGGGCGAAATTGTTCGAGATCAAGCTCACGCCCGCCAAATCACCCTAGCCGGAAGAGCGTGATCGGCGAAGCGTGACGGGGCCGCGCCGGGCACCGCGCAAGGGCGGAACGCCGCTCGAGCGCCGCCGGTTGTGACGGCAATTCCAGCCAGGGAGTGCCGCCATGAAAGTTGCCGAATGCATGACTCCGGACGTTGAGATCGTGACTCCGGACCAGCCGATCCGCGAAGCCGCCCAGTTCATGCTCCGCGCCGATGCGGGCGCCATGCCGGTCGGTGAGGGCGACCGGCTGGTCGGCATGGTCACCGACCGCGACATCGCCGTGCGCGCGGTGGCGGAAGGGCGCGGGCCCGACACGCCGGTGCGCGACGTCATGACCGACGACGTGGTCTTCTGCTTCGACGACGACGAGGTCGAGGAGGTCGCGATCAGGATGGGCGACAGCCAGGTGCGGCGCATGCCGGTGCTGAGCCGGGAGAGCGAGACCCTGGTGGGCATCGTCTCGCTGGGCGACCTCAGCCGCTCGGACCAGGGGGACGCGGCGGGCGTGGCGCTCGGCGGCGTGACCGATCCCGGCGGCGAGCATAATCAGAGCGAGGAAGGCTGAGCCTTCTCCCGTCATGCCAGCGCAGGCTGGCATCCAAGCGGCCTCTCCCCGGCAGCGCGGCCGGAGATTCCGAATGGACCCCAGCCTTCGCTGGAGTGACGCGGAGGGTTAGATCTCCTCCTTCACCTGGGCGTGGGTCAGGAAGGCTGAGCCTTCTCCCGTCATGCCAGCGCAGGCTGGCATCCAAGCGGCCTCTCCCCGGCAGCGCGGCCGGAGATTCCGCATGGACCCCAGCCTTCGCTGGGGTGACGCGGAGGGTTAGATCTCCTCCTTCACCTGGGCGTGGGCGAGTAGGGCGAAGAGGCCGGTGCCGCCGACGATGTTGCCCGCCAGGACCGGGAGGAGGAAGGTGCCGAGCACCCAGCCGAGCCCCACCTTTCCCGCCCAGAGGAGCAGGAACGCCTCGCCCGCGCCGGCGATGACGTGGGTGAAGCCGCCGATCGCGATCGCGTAGGTGAGGACGAGCACGATCCAGAAGCTCGAATCGTCCGCCGCCGAGCGGATCCAGGCGACCGAGGCGATCAGGAAGCCGGCCGGTATGCCCTGCGCCAGCATCTCGGCCGGTCCCTTCTCCAGAAGCTTGGAGGAGACTTCCAGCATCCCGCCGGTCACCTCCGGCGATTGCAGGCGCAGGTGGATGCAGGCGGCGGCGATGGCGGCGGCGCCGATCACATTGCCGAGGAAGACGAGCGTCCAGAGGCGGGCGGTGCGGGCGAGGCTGCGCAGGGTCCAGTCGCGGATCAGCGGCAGCACCGCGACCATCGTATGCTCGGTGAAGAGCTGCATCCGCCCGAGGATGACGATCATGAAGCCCAATGTGTAGCCGAAGCCCGCGACCAGCTCGCGCCACGGCGCGTCCGGCAGGCGGGCGTGGAGCGCGCCCTGGGCGGTGACCGAGGCCATCATCGAGATACCGGCGGCCAGTCCCGACCAGAAGAGCGACCCTGCCGGGCGGTCGAGCTCGTCCTCGCCCTGCTTGACCACCGCGGCATGGACCACCTTCGACTGCGGCGGGCTTCGCTCCTCGACCTCCCGCTCCTCGGCCTCGCTGAGCGGCGGCGGTTCGTCCTCGGCCATGGTTTCCCCTTTCCGACGGTCGCGGGCCAATCGTCCGCGGGGGGACAAAGGTTCCCGGCTTGAGCCGCCGCCGCTTCGCCCATAGGTTGCACGACGAAACGGGAGAGACGGGTGATCGAAGGCTTCGAGCTTCCCTCTGGCTGGCCGAAGATGAGCCTCGCCGAGGCGGATAAGCTGCTGACCGCTCCGGGCTCCCGGCTGGAGACAGCCGAGGAGGTCATCCGCGGCATCCCGACCCGCATCTGGAAGAACACGCTGCCGAGCCTCGCCTCGCTCCTCCGCCACTCGCGCGGCCACGGGGATCGCCTGTTCACCGTCTATGAGGACGAGCGGATCAGCTTCGACGCCTCGTTCCGCGCCAGCGCGGCCCTCGCCGCCGAGCTCGTCCGCCTCGGGATCGGCAAGGGGGACAGGGTCGCGATCGCGATGGCCAATCTGCCGGAATGGCCGGCGGCCTTCTTCGCCATCACCGCCCTCGGCGCCATCGCGGTGCCGCTCAACGCCTGGTGGACGGGGCCAGAGCTCGAATACGGCCTCGCCGATTCCGGAGCGACGATGCTCATCTGCGATTTGCCCCGCTGGCAGCGGATCGAGCCCCACAGGACCGCTCTGCCGGGCCTCCGCCACGTGCTGGTAAGCCGGGCGCAGCCGACGCCGGCGGACGCTGCCGCCCTCGAGGACCTGATCGGTCCACCCTCTTCCTGGCACGGCCTTCCCGATACGGCTTTGCCCGAGACGGTCATCGAACCGGACGACGATGCGACGATTCTCTATACGAGCGGGACCACCGGCCAGCCCAAGGGCGCGCTGGGCACGCACCGCAACCTCCTCACCAACATCCTCTCGGTCGGCTATTCCAACGCCCGCGCCGCGCTCCGTCGGGGCGAGACGCCGCCGGAGCCGGTGCCGAAGACCGCGCTGATGGTGATCCCGCTGTTCCACTGCACCGCGCTGAGCGCGATGTTGATGGGGACGATGGTGGCCGGCCACACCCTCGTCTTCATGCGCAAGTGGGACCCGCTGGAGGCGATGGCGATCATCGAGCGCGAGCGGGTGCAATTGACCGGCGGCGTTCCGACCATCGCGTGGCAGATCATCGAGCATC
>DASWRU010000078.1:0-23879 GCA_036403015.1 Allosphingosinicella sp. | reverse complement strand
CATCCCACCAAGATCCAAGAATAAGTGCTGACGGATCGCGGAGCTTGATAAAGATGACTATATAGGGAGCGGAACCGGCAAGTCACGCAACACAATCCATGCTGAACGAGATCTACAACAGACGCATCCTCGAGCTCGCGGCGGATATTCCGCATCTGGGCCGGCTGGCGGATGCCGACGCCTCCGCGACGGCCCATTCGAAGTTGTGCGGCTCGACCGTCACGATCGACGTGAAGCTGGATGGCGATGTGGTGACGGATTTTGCCCATGAGGTGAAGGCCTGCGCCCTGGGGCAGGCGGCGGCGGCGCTGATGGGCGCCCACGCCCTCGGCCGCACCCCCGCCGAGCTGGAGGACGCCCGCGACTCCCTCCGCGCCTACCTCGCCGGCGAACGCGGCGATCCGGGCGCCTGGCCCGGCCTCGAAGCGCTGGCCGACGCCCGCCCGTTCACCGCCCGCCACGCCTCGATCCTGCTCGCCTTCGAAGCCGCCGCCGAGGCCGCCGCCCGAGCCGCGGCGGAAGCGCGGACGTGAACGGAGGCGTCCACGCGCCGGTGTCCCTGCTCGGCGACGCGGTGATCCTGCTCGGCTTCGCGCTCGTCTTCGTGCTCACCTTCCGCCGGCTCGGGCTCGGCGCCACCCTCGGCTACCTCGTCGCCGGGGCCCTCGTCGGGCCGCACCTGCTCAAGCTGATCAGCGGCGGCGAGGAGATGCTCAAGATCGCCGAGATCGGCATCGTCCTCCTCCTCTTCCTGGTGGGACTCGAGCTGAATCCGACCCGTCTCTGGCGGATGCGGCACGACATTTTCGGCTTCGGACTCATTCAGGTCGTTTTGTGCGGCATCGCCGCCTCGGGCATGGTCTGGCTGGCGACCGGCTCCTCGCTCGCCGCGGCGCTGGCGCTCGGCCTGCCTTTGGCCCTGTCCTCGACCGCCCAGGTGCTCCCGCTTCTCCAGTCGGCCGGCCGGCTCAGGACGCCGTTCGGCGAGCGCGCCTTCTCGATCCTGCTCTTCCAGGACCTCTCGATCGTGCCGCTGCTGACGATCGTCGCGGCGATGTCGCGCAATCCGGAAAGCGCGCGGCCGGTCTGGCTGACTCGGAAGCTCGCCTGGCTCCTGGACATTCCGGAATGGGCGAGTGTCACGCCTGGCTGGGTGCCGGCGCTCTATACGATCTTGGCGATCGTCGGTCTCGTCCTCGCGGGTCGCTTCCTGCTCCGTCCCCTGTTCCGGCTGATCGGCAATCTCGGCGAGCGCGAGATGTTCGTCTTCGCCGGCCTGTTCACCGTCATCGCCAGCGCGGCGGTGATGGAGCTGCTCGGCCTGTCGACCGCGCTCGGCGCCTTCATCGCCGGAGTCATGCTCGCCGATTCGCCCTACCGGCACGAGCTCCAGGCCGACGTGGAGCCGTTCCGCTCCATCCTGCTCGGCCTGTTCTTCCTCGCCGTCGGCATGATGCTCGACCTCCACGCCATCGCCGAGCGTCCGTTCTTCGTCGCCGGCATGGCGCTGGCGCTGATCGCGATCAAGGCGGCGGTGATCATGGGCCTCGCCATGGCCTTCAGGATGGCGTGGCGGCCGGCGCTCGGCCTCGGCCTGCTGCTCAGCCAGGGCGGCGAGTTCGGCTTCGTCCTGTTCGCGCAGGCGCGGCAGGCTTTGCTCGTCGCGCCCGAGGCGGCCAGCCTGTTCGGCGCGATCGTCACTTTGTCGATGGCGACGACTCCGTTCCTGATGATGGCGACCGCGCGCCTCCGCTCCGAGCGGGTCAGCAAGGAAGTGCGCGGCGGCCCGGTCGCCGACGGATCGAACGCGATCATCGTCGGCTACGGCCGCTTCGGGCAGACGGTGGCGCAGATGCTGAACGCCCAGGGGATCGCCGTCACCCTCGTTGATATCGACATCGAGATGATCGACGTCGCCGGCAGCTTCGGCGCCAAGGTCTATTATGGCGACGGCACCCGGCTCGACCTGCTCCGCCAGGCCGGCGCCGCCGAGGCCGAGCTGATCCTGTTCTGCACCGACGGCGACCAGATCGAGCCGGATTTCCTCGAAGGCGTGCACGAGGCCTTCCCGGGCGCCTCGATCTTCGTTCGCGCCTACGACCGCCGGGCGGTGCTGAAGCTGAGGGACGCGCCCATCGCCGGCGCGGTGCGCGAGGTGCTCGATTCGGCGGTCAGGATGGCGCGGATGGCGATGGCGAAGGTCGGCGTGGACGACGAGGAGATCACCCGCACCGAGGACCTCTACCGCGCCCGCGACCGCGAGCGGCTCAAGGCCCAGCTCGAGACCGGCGACCTCCGCGCCAAGATCGACCGCATGTTCACCGAGCCCGAGCCGGGAGCGGGCGGGGACGGGTAGGGAGGCACTAGCGGCCCATCTCCCTCGCCAGAAAGGCTTCGACGTCGCGGAGCTCTACGGAGGTGTCGATGAACGCCTTGCCGATGCCCCGCGCGAGGATGAACGGCACTCGGCCGCCGCTGGCCTTCTTGTCGGAGGTCATGTGCTCGATCAGGCGCTTGGGGGTGCCCACCGCCAGCCTCGTCGGCAGCCCGCAGGCGGCGAGGTGGGCCTCGACCCGCTCCGCGTCGGCGGGCGGGCACAAGCCTCGCTCGGCGGAGAAGCGGAAGGCGAGGCGCATCCCGAGCGCCACCGCCTCCCCGTGCAGCATCGCGAAGGCCGTTTCCGCCTCCAGCGCGTGCCCGAACGTATGACCCAGGTTGAGCAAGGCGCGGCGCCCCTTCGTCTCGCGCTCGTCCTCTTCTGCGTCGATGCCGACGAGGTGGCGCGCGTCGAGCAGGAATATCGCGACCGCGACCGCGACCGCACCCGCCTCGACAGCCAGACCGCGTCCGGCGACCTCCACGCCCTCAAGGAAAACATGTTCAGCCCCGAGAACCCGCTCCTCAACTCCCCTCTCCCAGGGGAGAGGGGTCGGGGGTGAGGGGTTCCGTCCTATCCGGAGACTCACGAACCCCTCTCCCCTACCCCTCTCCCAAGGGAGAGGGGATTTTTAGCGCATCTGCCGCTCCAGGAACCGCTCCACCTCGCCGAGCTCCACCGACCTATCCACGAACGCCTCGCCTATGCCCCGCGCCAGGATGAACGGCACCCGCCCCCCGCTCGCCTTCTTGTCGCTCGCCATGTGCCTCACGAGCCGCGCAGGCGTCCCCACCTCCGCCCGCACCGGCAGGCCCGCCGCCCCCAAATGCCCCTCGACCCGCTCCGCCTCCGCGCCGGAGCACAGCCCCCGTTCCGCCGACAGGCGGAGGGCGAGGGCCATTCCCACCGCCACCGCCTCGCCGTGGAGCAAGGCGAAGCCGCTCTCCGCCTCCAGCGCATGGCCGAACGTATGGCCGAAATTGAGCAGCGCGCGGCGGCCCTTCGTCTCCCTTTCGTCTTCCGCCACGATCGCCGCCTTGGCCGCGACGCAGGTCTCGATGGCGAAGCGGCGCGCCTCCGCGTCCCCCGCGAGCAGCGCCGCCCCGTTCGCCTCGCACCAGGCGAAGAAGCCGGAATCGCCGATCAGGCCGTATTTCACCACCTCGGCATAGCCGGCCCGCAATTCCCGCTCCGGCAGCGTGTCGAGCGTCGCCGGGTCGATCAGCACCGCCGCCGGCTGGTGGAAGGCGCCGACCAAATTCTTGCCGGCGGCGGCGTTGATCGCCGTCTTGCCGCCGACCGACGAATCGACCTGCGCGAGCAGGCTCGTCGGCACCTGCACATAAGGGCAGCCGCGCTTCAGCACCGACGCCGCGAAGCCGGCCAGGTCGCCGATCATGCCGCCGCCGAAGGCGACGACGGCATCGCCGCGCTCCACCCCCAGCGCGAGCAGTTGCTCGACCAGCCGCTCCAGCTCGGCCCAGCTCTTGCTCGCCTCGCCCGCCGGCACGATCAGCGGCCGGATGTCGAGGCCGCTCGCCAGCAGCCGCCCGCCTTGCGCAGCCCAGACCCGGTCGTCCGACACAACGACCAGCCGGCCATCGCGCGCGAAGGGCGCCAGCGCCTCCGCCGCCCGGTCGAGCAGCCCGGCTTCGATCCGCACCGCGTAGCTGCGGCTCCCGAGCGCCACCTCGACGACGCTCATGTTTCGGCCTCCCGCGCCGCCAGCGCCTCGACGATCCGCTCCACCGCGGTCTCGTGCGGCATGGCTTCGCTGCGTATGTGGACGTGGGCCTCGGCGTAAACGGGGTTCCTCACCGCCGCCAGCGCCTGGAGGCGGGGGAGGGGATCCATGCCCTTGAGCAGCGGCCGAGTGTCGCGCCGGGTCACCCGCTCCGCCAGCGTCGCGACGTCCGCGTCGAGCCATATTGCCACCGCCTGCTCCAGGATCAGCGCCCGCGTCGCCGGGTCCATGAAGGCGCCGCCGCCGGTCGCGATCACCTTGGGCGGACCGCCGATCAGCCGCCGGATCACTCGGCGCTCGCCGTCGCGGAAGCTCGGCTCGCCGAAGCGGTCGAAAATCTCGGTGATCTTGTGGTCGGCGGCGCGCTCGATCTCCTCGTCCGAATCGAGGAAGGGGAGGCCGAGCCGCCTGGCGAGCCGCCGCCCGACGGTCGATTTGCCGGCGCCCATCAGCCCGACGAGCACGATGCAGCGTTCGGGTCGGGGAAGCGTCGCGGCCATGCGGCGGGGGCTATACAGCGGCCCGCCTCGTGGGGCAAAAGGCCGGCCATGCGTATCTCCCCGCCTCCTCGCCGGCGCAAGTCGCCGCTCCCCATCGTCCTCGCCGTCATCGCCGTCCTGCTGATCGCTCTGCTGGTCTGGCTCAGCACCCGGAGCACCGAGGTGCCGACCCAGCGCATCGAGCAGGATGTGACGAATGAAGCGCTCGCGCACTAGCCTCCTGCTCCTCGCCGGCGCGGCGGCGCTCGCATTCGCGATCCCCGCCGCCGGCCAGCGCGACCGGACGCCCGAATCCCTCCTGCCGCCGGGCTTCGGCGAGCAGCCGCCGCCGCCCGCGCCCAAGGCCGAGCCGCCGGCCAACGCCGCGGTTCCGGCGCCGCCGCCCGCGCCGGGCGCGGACCAGCCGGTCGCCACCACCGGTGCCGCCGAACCCGGCATCCCCGCGCTCGACAACAGCGCCGCGGAGGACCTCGCCGCCGACCAGCTCGTCCAGCCGGCGCCGGCGATCGAGATACCGGACGAATCCCGCCGCCCGACCGACATCGTCGGCCCGCTGACGCCGGACAATTGGGGCCTCGGCCAGGACGAGTTCGGCCGCGCCAACGGCGTCTTCCTCGCTTCGCTGATGCGCCGCCTCGACGCGCCTCTGCCCTCGCGCTGGGCCTCGATCCTGCTGCGCCGCGCCTTGCTCTCCGAAATCCCCGCGCCGGCCGGAGTCAACGAGGTCGACTGGGTCGCCGAGCGCGCCTGGCTGCTGCTGCGCATGGGCGAGGCGGACGCGGCGCGGATGCTGGTCCAGGCGATCGACGTCGACCGGTTCACGCCGCGCATGTTCACCGTCGCCGTCCAGGTCGCGCTCGCCACCGCCGATCCCGCCGCGCTCTGCCCGCTGGTCGGGCCGGGCCGGGCGGTGTCGGACGAGCCGGTCTGGCCGCTCGCCGAGGCCATGTGCGCCGCGCTCCAGGGCGATTCGGCGCGGGCCGGCCAGCTCATCGACCAGGCCCGCGGGCGCAGCGGCGCCGGCGGCATCGACGTCCTTCTCGCCGAAAAGGTGATCGGCGCCGGCCTCAACACCCGCCGTGCCGTCACCATCCAGTGGGACGGGGTGGACGAGGTCAATAGCTGGCGCTTCGGCATGGCCGCCGCCACCGGGCTCAAGATTCCGGACCATCTCATGAACGGCGCCGGCCCGCAGGTCTGGGCGTGGGAAGCGCGCGCGCCGATGATCCCGCTCGACGAGCGGGTCGACGCCGCTCAGACCGCCGCTCGGCTCGGCGTCTTCTCCCATGCCTCCCTCATCGAGATTTACAGCCTGCTCGCCGACCAGACCGATCCCGCCGAGCTCGAGGGCACGATCGGCGGCCGCCTGCGCCGCGCCTATGCCGCCGGAAGCATCGACGACCGGGTCAAGGCGATGACCGGCCTGTGGGACGACAAGGACCCGCCCGGCGGCCGCTATGCCCGCCTCATCCTCACCGCCACCGCCGCGGCGCGGATCGCCCCTTCGAGCGACCGCACCGGACAAGCCGGCGATCTGGTCGGCTCGATGCTGACCGCCGGGCTCGACCGCCCCGCCGCCGCCTGGGGCGGGTTGGTCGACGGGATGGGCGACGACGGCGACCGCGCCTGGTCGATCCTCGCCGTCTCCTCGGCCGGCCCGTCGGTCGATCTCGGCACCGGCCGGGTCCAGGCTTTCGTCAAGCGCGCCGGCGGGCAGCGCGGCGGCCTGCTCGTCGCCGCCCTCGCCGGGCTCGGCCGCCTCGCCGATCCGGCCGCGTTCGGAGTCGATCCGGCGGCGCGCAGCCGCTGGGCGCACATGATCGACGCCGCCGCGCGCAGCGGCCAGCCCGGCACCGTCGCCTTGCTCGCCGCGATCGGCATGCAGACCGCCGACTGGCGCGGCGTTCCGCCCGAGCATCTCTACCGGATTGTCGCCGACCTGCGCCGCGTCGGCCTCGACTACGAAGCCAGGATGATCGCCGCCGAGGCGATGACGCGGCTGTGACCGCCCCGCGCGAGGACCGGCAGCTCGTCGCCGCCTTCCTCGAGATGATGGCGGCCGAGGCCGGCGCGGCCCGCAACACCCTTCTCGCCTACGAGCGCGACCTGCGCGGCGCCTCCGAGCTGCTTGGCGGCAATCTTTCCGGCGCGTCGAAGGAGGCGCTCAAGACGCTCTCCGAAGCCTGGCTGCCGCTGAAGCGCGCCACCGTCGCCCGCAAGGCGGCGGCGCTGAGGCGCTTCTTCGCCTTCCTCCACGACGAGCGCCTCCGCGCCGACGATCCCTCCGCCGCTCTGCCCCGCCCGGCCGGCGGCCGGCCTCTGCCCAAGGTGCTCGATCACCAGGCGGTGGACGCCCTCTTCGTGGAGCTGGAGAGGCGCAGGCGCGACGCGCCGGGCCCGGCCGTCCTGCGCATGATCGCCCTCGTTGAACTGCTCTACGGGTCGGGTCTGCGCGCCACCGAGCTGGTCTCGCTTCCCCGCCACGCGCTCCGCCCCAGCCAGCCCTTCCTCATCCTGCGCGGCAAGGGCGACAAGGAGCGGCTCGTCCCCATCTCCGACCGCGCCCGAGCGGCGGTGGCGGAATGGGGCACCCTGGTACCGCGCGACCAGCCGTGGCTGTTCCCGTCCGGCAAGAAGCATCTCAGCCGGGTCCGCCTCCACCAGCTGGTGAAGGAGCTCGCCGCCGCAGCCGGCATCCCGCCCGACCGGATCAGCCCGCACGTGCTTCGCCACGCCTTCGCCACGCACTTGCTCGAAGGCGGCGCCGATCTGCGCGCGCTCCAGCTCCTGCTCGGCCATGCCGACATCGCCACAACCCAGATCTACACCCATGTCGACAGCCGCCGGCTGATCGAGCTGGTCAACGCCCGCCACCCGCTCGCCGACCGCGGCCGCGTTGACGCGCCGCGCCGCCGCGCCTAACCGCCACCGGCTTATGGCGACCTATCTCGACTTCGAAAAATCCATCTCCGAGCTTCAGTCCCGCATCGAGGAGCTGCGCGAGACCGCGGAGGAGAGCGACCTCAACATCGGCGCCGAGATCGGACGGCTCGAGGCCAAGTCCGACCGCATGCTGCGCGATACCTATGCGAGGCTCACCCCCTGGCAGAAGACTCAGGTCGCCCGCCATCCGGACCGGCCCCATCTCAAGGATTATGTCGCGGCCTTGGTCGAGGATTTCATTCCGCTCGCGGGCGATCGCAATTTCGGCGAGGATTCGGCCATTGTGGGCGGTTTCGGCAAGCTCGGCGGCCGCCGGGTCATGCTGATCGGCCATGAGAAAGGCGACGACACCGCCAGCCGCCTCAGGCACAATTTCGGCATGGCCAAGCCGGAAGGCTATCGCAAGGCGGTGCGCCTGATGCGGCTCGCCGACCGCTTCGGCCTTCCCGTCGTCACCCTCGTCGACACCGCCGGCGCCTTTCCGGGAGTCCAGGCCGAGGAGCGCGGCCAGGCCGAGGCGATCGCCCGCTCGACCGAGCAATGCCTGGCGCTGAAGGTGCCGATGGTCGCCGCGATCGTCGGGGAAGGGGGCTCGGGCGGCGCCATCGCCATCGCCGCCGCCAACCGCGTGCTGATGCTCGAGCACAGCGTCTACGCGGTCATCTCGCCCGAAGGCTGCGCCTCGATCCTGTGGCGCACCGCCGAGAAAGCCGCCGACGCCGCCGAGGCGATGCGCGTCACCGCCGCGGACCTCAAGCAGCTCGGCGTAATCGACCGAATCGTCCCCGAGCCGGTCGGCGGCGCCCACCGCAACCCGGACGAGGCGGTGGCCACCCTCGGCGAAGCCCTGGCCGAGGAGCTGGGCGCACTGGCGCGCGAATCCGGTGAGGCCCTCAAGGCACAACGGCGGGCAAAGTATCTGTCGGTAGGCTAGCCGGCTGGGTCCGGTCGACGATGCGCAGCAGCACCGATCGCCCGTTCGTCCACACCGGCTTCATCCCCGCCGTCAGCCGCCGGTCCCAGGCCGGGGGGTTTACCAGCCACACATAGTCGAACGCCGCCCGCGGGAACTGGCGGAGCGACATGTCGAGCGTCGGCCAGCGGTTCACCGGGCAGTCGTGCAGCCGCACGATCTGCGAGGGGTCGCGCCCGAACCGCCCGGCGGGCGCGTAGGCGACGCGGTTGAGCTGCGCGCCGGCCACCGACCATTGGTCGTTCGAAAACGCCTCCCGCCGCACCGCCGCGAGTCCGGGAAGATGGTCGAGCCGCGTCATCGTCCACTCGCCCCGGCAAGGCGTCCCGACGAAGGAGACGAGCTTCGCCCCGCGCGGCACATGCTCCAAAGCCTGCAGCTCGCGCTGCCAGGATCGGGAATAGAGCGCGAAGCTCGCCGTCTCCGCCGCTATCCTGGCGCCGATGAAGGCGAGGCCGCCCCACGCCAGCCACTTCGCGGCGCTCGCCGGCGGCTTCAGCGCGAGCAGGGTCACGGCGAGCGCGAATGGCATGATCCGCATGTCGGCGTAGGAGGAGCCGAAGATCCTCTGCGGCAGCAACAGGTAGAGGAGGAAGAGGAAAGCCGCCGCGCCCGCCGGGGCCGGCGCCAGGCGGAATCGCTTCGAGACGAACGGGGCGGCGATCAGCGCCAGCACCACCAGGATGGACGGGATGTCGACCCAGGCCCAGCGGTCGCGCAGGGCATAGAGGATGTAGTTCACCTTCGGAACGACCCTGAACCAGCCGCGCGTCTCGCCGGCGACGTCGCCCGAGCGCCAGATCAGCATCAGGACGACCGGCGGCAACAGCGGCAGGCAGTGGACGCCGCCCCGCACCGCCGCCTCGGGCCAGCGCCGGCCGCGGCCGGCTTCCCGAGTCCACTCCGCGGCGAACGCCATCACGCCCAATATCCCCCAGCCGAACGTGTGCGCCAGCCAGACGGCGACCGAGATCGGCACGAACAGGGCGGCGCGGAGCCGCAACCGCTCCAGCCGCCCCAGCCTCAGCCACAGGCCGAAGGCGAGGAAGCACAAGGCCATGGACAGCATGAAGTTGAGGAATCCGAAGACGAAGGGGTAGCAATAAGCCAGCGGCACCGCGAACAGCGCCGACGGCGGTATGCGTCCGTGCACCTCGCGCGCGACCCACAGGAATCCCGCCACGATCATCGCCGGCATCGCGAGCACGATCAGCTTCACCGCCGGCTCCAGCCCGAACAGCCTGGCCAGCGGCACCACGGCCAGGTTGACGCCCAGATTGCCCATCGGCGCCCAGTGGAGCGTGTACCATTGCTGGAGGTAAGGCGAGTTCGCCCGGTCGAGCTCGGATTTGTACGCGACCAGGTGGCCGGGAAGGTCGATCAGCGGCGGCAGCGCCGGCCACAGCAGCGGCAGGGTGCAGAAGAGGGCGATGGCCGCCACGCCCCACCGCGTCTGCCACCAGGCGGGCGGTGGAGGGGTGGGGAGGGGGGCCATTGGCGGCCCTGCCTAGAGGCTTGTGCCGCAAACGCAACAACCCCGCGGGTGCCCGCCGCGTTAACCGCGTCCGCTCATCTTTCGCCAATTGCGCGGTGGGAGCCTCCTGGCTTCGGGCGTCCGCCCCGGGCGCCCCTGTGAAGTGGGGAATTCGGACGATGAAACAGCTTGTTCTGAAGGGCGGACTCGCCCTCGCCGCCGCCGCGCTCGCGACCGCGCAGCCCGCCCAGGCGGCCATGTCCTGCTGGAACGCGGAAGGCGCCGCCGCCGCCCAGTTGCGCGACCTCCAGTCGCGGCTGATGGTGGCGACCTTGCGCTGCCGCGCGATCGGCGTCGACGTGCTCACCGCCTATAACGATTTCGTGCGCGAGAACCGCTCGACCATCCAGGCCGCGAACGGAGTCCTCAAAGCCCAGTTCGTCACCGGCTACGGCCGTGAAGGCGATGCCGCTTACGACCGCTTCGCCACCGCCCTCGCCAACGAATATGGCGGCGACGCGACCACCGGCCAGCTCTGCGACGACACCGCCGCCGCCGCCGAGGAAGCCGCGGCCGCCGGCGGCGACGTGACCAAGCTCCTCGCCATCGCCGGACGCTTCGGCCCGGCGCCGGACCTCCCCGGCGGCCAATGCCCGATCGTCTTCTCGCAGAGGTAGGCGCCTTGGGGGGTGGGTTGCCGCGTCGCTTCGCTCCTCGCAGTGACGGAGGAGGTTCGGCCGTCATTGCGAGCGAAGCGAAGCAATCCACCTCCCCGAGCCTGTTCGGAGAAGCCGCTCAAACTGACATATAAAGATATCTTTATATTTGCATCCGGCACCCGTCTCGCCTACAGGACGGCTCGCACGACCGCCCCCCTGGCGGTCTTTTCTTTTCGAGCAGGAGACCGTCCGTGGCGAGCCAGCCCCAGACCCATTTCGACGATTATGTGATCCGCGACATCGGCCTCGCCGGCTACGGCCGCAAGGAAATCGAGATCGCCGAGACCGAGATGCCGGGCCTGATGGCGCTCCGGGAGGAGTTCGGCCAGTCGAAGCCGCTGAAGGGCGCCCGCATCACCGGCTCGCTCCACATGACCATCCAGACCGCCGTGCTCATCGAGACGCTGACCGCGCTTGGCGCCCGGGTCCGCTGGGCCTCGTGCAACATCTTCTCGACCCAGGACCATGCCGCCGCCGCCATCGCGGCGACCGGCGTTCCCGTCTTCGCCGTCAAGGGCGAGACGCTCGAGGAATATTGGGACTATGTCGAGCGCATCTTCGATTGGGGCAATGGCGAAACCTGCAACATGATCCTAGACGACGGCGGCGACGCCACCATGTTCGCGCTCTGGGGCGCGCGCATCGAGGCGGGGGAGGACTTCCCCGCTCCGGAGAATGAGGAGGAGGAGGTCTTCCAGGCCACAATCCGCCGCGTCATCGCCAGGTCGCCGGGTTTCCTGACGAAGACGGTGCAGGCGATCAAGGGCGTCTCCGAGGAGACGACGACGGGCGTCCACCGCCTCTATGAGCTCTCGAAGCAGGGCAAGCTTCCCTTCCCGGCGATCAACGTCAACGACAGCGTCACCAAGTCGAAGTTCGACAATCTCTACGGCTGCAAGGAATCGCTGGTCGACGCGATCCGCCGCGGCACCGACGTGATGCTCGCCGGCAAGGTCGCCGCGGTCGCCGGCTTCGGCGACGTCGGCAAGGGCAGCGCCGCGTCGCTCCGCAACGGCGGCGCGCGCGTCATCGTCACCGAGATCGATCCGATCTGCGCGCTGCAGGCGGCGATGGAGGGCTATGAGGTCGTGACGATGGAGGAGGCCGCCACCCGCGCCGACATCTTCGTCACCGCCACCGGCAATGCCGACGTCATCACCCTCGATCACATGCGGGCGATGAAGAACATGGCGATCGTCTGCAACATCGGCCATTTCGACAGCGAGATCCAGATCGGCGCGCTTCAGAACATGAAGTGGACCGAGATCAAGCCGCAGGTCGACGAGGTCGAGTTCCCCGACGGCAAGAAGATCATCGTCCTGTCGAAGGGCCGCCTGGTCAACCTCGGCAACGCCACCGGCCATCCGAGCTTCGTCATGTCGGCGAGCTTCACCAACCAGACGCTCGCCCAGATCGAGCTGTGGACCAAGGCGGAGACGTACAGGAACGACGTCTACGTCCTCCCCAAGCATCTCGACGAGAAGGTCGCCGCGCTGCACCTTGAGAAACTGGGCGTGAAGCTGACGACGCTCACCGACAAGCAGGCCGCCTATATCGGCGTGCCGCTGCAGGGGCCGTTCAAGCCGGACCATTACCGCTACTGAGCGCCGCCCGCGCGTCTTCCGGGCCGCCCCCGCCGCTTCCGGCGCGGGGCGGCCTCCGTTTTCCTGAATGTGGTATTAATACCACAGGCGGCGTGAGAATCGCATTTGGCCGCTGACCGCCTGTTTCCTTTCGATAACAAGTCCCTAGGGTGTCGCGCGCCATCTACCGAGGACCCCCCAATGCGCGCGCTTCACCTGAAGGCTCTCTCCACCGTTTCCTTTGCCGCGCTCGCGGCTTTCGCCGCCCCCGGGGTCGCCCAGGCGCAGACCGACGGCGCTGCGACGGACACCGCCTGCACCCAGCAGAATCAGGACGAACGCGCCGCCTGCGAACGCGCCCGCCAGGAAGCCCAGCCGCCCGTCGGATCGAGCTCGCAGCCGACCAACGTCGAGTCGCCGGCCGGCATTCAGAATACCGGTACCGAGCTGCCGCCCGCGCAGGGTGTCTCCTCCGAGGAGGCGATCATCGTTACCGGCTCGCGCATCGCGCGCCCGAACTTCGACACGGTCGAGCCTTCCGTCGTGGTCACGTCCGCCGACATCGAGACGCGCGGCTTCGAGACGCTGGGCCAGGCCCTCAACGAGCTTCCGGCCTTCGGCATCCCCGGCAGCTCGCCGGTCAGTGTCCAGTCGTCCTTTGGTCCGGGCCAGAGCTTCGTCAACTTCCTCGGCCTCGGCGACCAGCGCACGCTGACCCTGGTCAACGGCAACCGCTTCGTCAGCTCGAACACCGCCTCGCTGTTCGGCCCGACCGGCTCGGGCAGCCAGGTCGACCTGAACTTGATCCCGACCGCGCTCATCGACCGGGTTGAAACGATCGCGGTGGGCGGCGCGCCGATCTATGGCTCCGACGCCGTCGCCGGCACGATCAACATCATCCTGAAGCGCAACTTCTCCGGGCTCCAAGTCGACGCCCAGCACGGCATTACCGAATATGGCGACGTGCCCAACTACCGCTTCCGGGCGCTGGCCGGCTACAATTTCGCCGGCGGCCGCGGCAACGTCACCGTCGCGGGTGAGTATAACAATCAGGGCGGCCTGCTCTTCACCGACCGGCCCGTTCTCAACCGCGGCGAGTTCTACGGCGCCTCGCGTGACCGCAACTCGCCCTTCGTGAACCAGTTGTTCCAGAACCAGCGCTTCAACATCCTCTCCGAGTTCGGCGTTCCGCTGACCAGCGACTTCTTTCCGCTGGATCCAACCCGCAACGCGGATCTCGCGGACCTTCGCGAATTTTTCGGTTTCAATCCGAACGCCGCGTCCCCCTACGACTTCTTGACCAACTATCTGCCGGGGCCGAACTTCAGCCAGAACGACTTCTACTGCGGCCTCTACGGCTATTGCGCGAATTTCAGCGATGCCCAGGGCAATGCTCTTCGCTTTGACTCCGCGGGTAACCTTGTGCCGATTGAGTTCGGCACTCGGCCGAGCCCGAACGAGCTTCCGCTGCAGTTCGGCTCGTCCGGCGGCAACGGCCTCGACCTCAACCGAGTCACCAACCTGTTGACGCCGCTCAAGCGCTACAGCGCCGTCGGCCTGGCCAATTTCGAAGTGAGCGACCACCTGCGCCTCTACGGCGAGGCCTGGTACACGCATAGCGAGGGCCGCAACCTCGCGGACCAGCCGGCGTACAATTCCGCGGCGTTCGGCGGCGGGGGGGAGCCGGGCGGCAACCTCATCATCCGCGCCGACAACCCGTTCCTGTCGCCGCAGGCGCGCGCCATCATCCAGGCGCAGGCCCCGCACCTCGCCGAGCTTGGCGGCGCGCAGGGCTTCTTCTTCAGCCGCGCGAACACCGACATCTCGACGCGCCAGGCGATCGGCAAGGTGGACGTGATGCGGTTCGTCGGCGGCGCCGAGGGCAGCTTCGACGTCGGCGGCAACCAGTGGAAGTGGGACGTTACCGGCAATTACGGCCATTCGCGCACCCACGGCCGCAATCCCGAATTGCTCGAGCAGAACTTCAACAACGCGGTCGACGCGGTGCGCGACGCCAGCGGCAACATCGTCTGCCGGCCCGGCTACACCAACTCGCCCTTCCCCTCGGGCAGCGCGACCTGCGCCCCGCTCAACCTGTTCGGCACCAACCAGGCCAGTGCGGCAGCGCTCAACTATATCACGGGCTATTCCACGCCGGAGTCGGTCAACACCCAGTTCGTCGGCACGGCCAGCCTCACCGGGTCGCTGTTCCGCCTGCCCGGCGGCAAGCTCGGCTTCGCGGTGGGCTACGAGCATCGCAAGGAGACGTTCGACTTCGAACCGGGCCCGCTGCTGCTCGGCGGCCCCGACACCGATCCGACCACCGATTCGGACGGCGACGGCAACAAGACCAACGACTGCTCCTCCTTCACCCGCGATGCGTGCATCACGCCGGTCAAGGGCAGCTTCCACACCAACGAATATTTCGCCGAGCTTCGCGCGCCGATCTTCTCGCCGAGCAACGCGGTTCCATTCATGCGGACGCTTGAGCTGCAGGCGGCGTTCCGCTGGGTGCAGCACAGCGCGGCGGGCGGCGATCCGGCCTGGACCGTCGGCGGCCGCTGGGCGCCGATCAAGGATATCACCTTCCGCGGCAACTACACGCATTCCATCCGCAGCCCGGCGGTGACCGAGATCTCGCTGCCTCGCAGCCCCGGCTTCTTCTTCGCGACCGATCCTTGCGACGCTAACCAGCTGAAAAACGGCCCCGATCCGGCGACGCGCAAAAAGAACTGCGCGGCGGCCGGCATCCCGACCACCTTCCGTTCGCGCTCCGCCTCCGCGACGTTCCCCGGCATCACGCTCGGCAATCCGGACCTGCAGAACGAGCGGGCGAAGGCCTTCTCGCTGGGTGTCGTGCTCGCCCCGCGCTTCCTGCAGGGCTTCACGCTGTCGGCCGACTATGTCGACGTGAGGCTCAACAACGCGATCAGCTTCTTCGGCGCCAGCGCGGTGCTGGCGAGCTGCTACGACTCGCCCAACTTCCCGGCCAATCAGTTCTGCAGTCGATTCACCCGCAGCACGGCGCCTGGCACGCTCAACCAGCTG
The DNA here is from genome assembly GCA_036403015.1 of Allosphingosinicella sp. Classification (GTDB taxonomy): domain Bacteria; phylum Pseudomonadota; class Alphaproteobacteria; order Sphingomonadales; family Sphingomonadaceae; genus Allosphingosinicella. Next base: position 8,518 of record DASWRU010000078.1, on the reverse strand, counting down.
AACTTCGTCCAGACGTCGTTCTTCAACGCCGACCGGCTGCAATATCAGGGCGTGCTGTCGGACCTCGACTACCGGGTGAACACGCCGTTCCTCGGCGCGACCAGCAAGCTCGGCTTCCGCGTCTCGGCCCAGTATCTGAAGAAGCTGGAGCAGGCGTCGGGCGCCGGCGCGCCGGTCCTCCTGCGCGGCGACATCGGCTATCCGAAGATCTCCGCGGTCGGCACGGTGACCTACACCAACAGCGGCCTCCTGCTGCAGCTGTCGGCCAATTACAGCGGTCCCGTCCGGCTCAGCATCAACGATCCGATCAACACCTATCCGGATCCGACGCTGGATTCCTTCACGACCTTCAACGCGGCGGTCGCGTGGGACGTCACCAAGGCGTTCAGCTTCCGCATCGCAGTGGACAACATCTTCAGCGCCAACTTCCCCAAGCCGGGGCCCGGCGCGGGCGGTGCCATCACCTACTTCCCGTCCATCCTCGGGACGGACTTCCGCGTCGGCGCCACGCTCCGCTTCTAGGGACGGCGCGATTATCGGGGGACGGGGCGCTTCGGCGCCCCGTTTCTTTTCGGCCGTTTCGTTCTATGGGACGCGGCGCGACACAGGAGTGCAAGCGTGAGCCGTCCGGGTCTGGTGACGACGAAGCGGGCCCGCCCCGCGCCCGAGGCGCCCGACGCGCCGAAGCTGTCGGTGAGCGCGGGCCTCCGGCAATGGATGCTCGACCAGCAGGTGTCGGTCGCCTTCACCTCCTACCAGAGCGGGCGGCTGCTGCTGATGGGGGTGGGGCCGGACGGCCTGCTCGCCTTCAGCCGACAGGATTACCAGAGGGCCATGGGCCTTCACTATTCGGCGGGGCGGCTCCACGTCGCCGCCGCCTTCCGGATCTGGCGGCTCGAGGAGATGCTCGATCCGGGCCAATTTGCGAATGACAAATATGACAGCGTGCTCATCCCGCGTGTCGCCCACACGACCGGTTATGTCGACGCCCACGATCTCGCGGTCGACCGCTCGGGCCGCGTCATATTCGTCAACACCCGCTTCTCCTGCCTCGCCATCCCCGACGAGCGCCACGCCTTCCAACCGATCTGGAAGCCGAGCTTCATCTCCGGCATCTTCCCCGAGGATCGCTGCCACCTGAACGGCTTGGCCATGGAGGACGGCGTCCCGCGCTACGTCACTGCCGTCAACACCACGGACACGTTCGAAGGCTGGCGCGACCGGCCGCGCGACGGCGGCGTCATCGTGGACGTGCCGTCGGGCGAGATCGTCAACGGCGAGATGTCGATGCCGCACAGTCCACGCCTCCACCAGGATCAGCTGTGGGTGCAGGATTCGGGCCGCGGCTTCCTGACCGTGGTCGACCGGGCGACGGGCAGGAAGGAGGACGTCGTCTTCTGCCCCGGCTTCCTGCGCGGCATGGCGATGCACGGACGGTTCGCGATCGTCGCCGTGTCGCAGGCGCGGCACGGCCAGTTCAAGGACCTCGCGCTCCAGGACGAGCTGGACAGCCGCCGCATGGCCGCCTGGTGCGGGCTCATCGTCATCGATCTCGTCAAGGGCGAGATGGTCGAATATATGCGCATCGACAGCGGCTTCACCGAATTGTTCGACGTCGCGATCCTTCCTGGAATCCGCAACCCGATGTCCCTCGGCCCCCAATCCGAGGAGATCATGAAGACGGTCCGCTTCAACCCCGAATTCGCGCCGCTGACCGTCGGCTGAGCCGCCGCGTCCGTCGGTGTCTTTGGCGATGACCTGCCGCCGATTCACCCTTAAGCAGGCGCCACGAATCCAGGAGGCGTCCCCATGAAATATCGGCTTACGGCGGCGATCGCGGCGGTGCTGGCGATGGGCGAGGCGGGCGCGCAGTCGCCGCCCCGGCAATCGCCCCCGCCCGACAAGCCGGTGCAGGAGACTCAGGCGCCCGAGAACCAGGTGATCAACCCCGAGCAGCGCGTCACCGGCCCGCTGCCTCCCACCGCCGCCCGCGCCCCCGCCGCCCAGCCGGAGAAGAAGCCGGACAAGTGGAACGTCAATGCCCCGCCCGGCATGGCGACCCGCGAGATCCGCCTCGACGTCGCCGAAGGGAGCTGGATGAACGTCGACGTCTCGCCCGACGGCCGGACGATCGCCTTCGACCTCCTCGGCGACATCTACGTGATACCGATCGCCGGCGGCACGCCGCGCCGAATCGCCGAGGGCCTCGCCTACGAGCAGCAGCCGCGCTTCTCGCCCGACGGGCGCCGCATCGCCTTCACCTCGGATCGGGGCGGCGGCGACAATATCTGGATCATGAACGCCGACGGCTCCGACAAGCGCCAGCTGACCAAGGAGGATTTCCGCCTCCTCAACCAGCCGAGCTGGAGCCCCGACGGCCGCTTCATCATCGCCAAGAAGCATTTCACCACCGGCCGCTCATTGGGCACCGGCGAGGTGTGGATCTACCACGTCTCGGGCGGCGGCGGCGTGCCGCTCGTCAAGAAGCCCAGCGAGCAGCACCAGAAGGAGCTCGGCGAGCCGATCTACGCGCCGGACGGCCGGAGCCTCTATTACACGCGCAACGTCACGCCCGGCCCGATCTTCGAATATGCCCAGAATTCGAACACCGACCTGTTCAACATCGAGCGCTACGATTTCGACTCGGGCGAGGTAACCACCGCCGTCTCCGGCGTCGGCGGCTCGGTGCGCCCGACCCCCTCGCCGGACGGGAAGAAGATCGCCTTCGTCCGCCGCGAGCGCGCCCGCTCCAAGCTCTACGTCAAGGACCTCGTCTCGGGCGAGGAGCGCAAGATCTACGACGCGCTGGACCAGGACGTGCAGGAGACCTGGGCGGTCTCCGGAGTCTACCCCAATATGGGCTGGACGCCCGACAGCCGGAGCCTCGTCTTCTGGGCCGGCGGCAAGATCCGCCGGGTGAATGCCGACGGCGGCGGAGCGGCCGAAATCCCGTTCCGGGTCGCCGATACCCGAATCGTCATCGACGCGCTCCACCCCCAGATCGAGGTCGCGCCCGATCGCTTCCAGACGCGCATGCCGCGCTGGGCCAGCGTCTCGCCCGACGGCCGCCAGGTGGTGTTCGAAACGCTCGGCAAATTGTGGGTCAAGGCGATGGCGGGCGGCGAGGCGCGCCGGCTGGTCAAGGGCGACGAGGCGGAGCTGGAGCTCTTCCCCGCCTGGTCGCGCGACGGCCGCACCATCGCCTTTGTCGGCTGGACCGACCGCGGGCTCGGCCACATCCGCACCGTCGCCGCCGCCGGCGGCGCGGCCCGCGACGTCACCGCGCAGCCCGGCCATTATGCCCGCCCGCGTTTCTCCCCCGACGGGCGGACGATCGTGTTCGAGAAAGGGCAGGGGGGCTTTCTCACCTCGGACCGCTGGAGCGAGAATCCCGGCATCTACCGAGTCGCCGCGGCCGGCGGCGAACCGGTCCGAGTCTCCAAGGACGGTGCCGAGCCGCAGTTCGGCGCCGACGATGATCGCGTCTTCATGATCGCCTCGGCCGCCGGCAAGCGCCAGCTGGTCAGCACCGACTTGAGCGGCCAGGCGAAGCGCGTCCATTCGACCGGCGAGATGGTCAGCGACTATCAGGTCTCGCCCGACGGCCAGTATCTCGCCTTCCGCCAGAACTACCAGGCCTTCGTCATGCCGCTCATGCCCGGCACCCAGGACGTCTCGGCCGACGAGAAAGGCGGGCCGCTCCCCGTCACCCGAGTCAGCGCCGAAGGCGGCGACTTCATCAACTGGTCGGAGAATGGCCGCCGCCTCCACTGGAGCATGGGGCCGACGCTCTACACGGCCGACACCGCCGCTTTGTTCGGGTCGGCGCCGCCCGCCGAGAACGCGCCCAGGTTCCAGCCGCCGCGCACCGGCGTCTCGCTCTCCATGGACGTCGCCGCCGACAAGCCGACCGGCATCGTGGCGCTGACCGGCGCGAAGATCGTCACCATGGCGAGCCGCGACGGCGGCATCATCGAGGACGGCGTTATCGTCGTGCGCGGCGACCGCATCCTCGCCGTCGGCCCGCGGGGGCAGGTCGCCGTCCCCGCCGGCGCCAGGACCATTGATGTCACCGGCAAGACGATCGTCCCCGGCTTCGTCGACGCCCATGCCCATGGGCCGCAGGGCGAGGACGACCTCGTCCCGCAGCAGAACTGGTCGTCGATGGTGAACCTCGCCATGGGCACCACCACCATCCACGATCCCTCGGCCCGCGCCGCGGAGATCTTCGTCGCCTCCGAGCTGCAGCGCGCCGGCAGGATCCTCGCCCCGCGCACCTTCTCGACCGGCGAGATCATCTACGGCGCCAGGAACCCCGACGTGTACGCCGAGATCAACAATTTCGACGACGCGCTCCAGCACGTGCGCCGCCTCAAGGCGGAGGGAGCGCGAAGCGTCAAGAACTACAACCAGCCGCGCCGCGAGCAGCGCCAGATGGTCGTCGCCGCCGCCCAGCGCGAGGGGATGGAGGTGGTGCCGGAAGGCGGCTCGCTGTTCAACATGGACATCACCCTGATCCAGGACGGCGATGCGACGCTCGAGCACAATTTGCCGCTGCGCGTCTTCTACGACGACGTCGTCCAGTTCTGGGCGCAGACGAAGACCAACTACACGCCGACCCTCGTCGTCACCTATGGCGGGCCGGCCGGCGATCCCTATTGGCGCCAGCATATGGACGTGTGGAGGCACCCGCTCCTCACCCGCCACGTCCCGCCCGGAATCCTCCAGGCGCAGAACGTGCGCCGGGTGATGGCGCCGGAGGAGGATTATGTCGACGCCGACAGCGCCCGCGAAGCGAAGAAGCTCGCCGACCGTGGCGTCCAGGTGTCGATCGGCGCCCACGGCCAGCAGGCCGGGCTTGGCCCGCATTGGGAGATGTGGAGCTTCGTGCGCGGCGGCTGGTCGCCGATCGAGGCCCTGCGCGCCGCGACGATCATGCCCGCCACCTCGCTCGGCTACCAGCGCGACGTCGGCTCGCTGGAGGTGGGCAAGCTCGCCGATCTCGTCGTCCTCGACGCCGATCCCACCCAGGACATCCGCAACAGCGACAAGGTGCGCGAGGTCATGCTCGGCGGCCGCCTCTACGACAGCGCCACCCTGAACGAAGTCGCCACCGGCACCCGCACCCGCCAGCCTTATTGGTGGGAGCAACCCGGCACCCCGCCCACCGCGGGCACCACTTCGATCGGGGAGGGCCACGCCTACGACGGCGATTGAGCCGCCGATTCGCCGCCGCGGCCGGATCGTTACGGGTTGATCTGCGTTAGCAGGGCTCCTGAAAAGGGGGTTATCGGAGCGGTCGGTGGACAAGGAAGACAAGGCGAATTTCGGCATAGCGGGGCTCGACGAGGTCACCGCGGGCGGGCTGACGCGGGGGCGGCTGTTCCTGCTCGAGGGCAGCCCGGGCACCGGCAAGACGACGATCGCCACCCAATTCCTGATGGCGGGCGCCGCGGCGGGAGAGAGTGCGCTCTACATCACTCTGTCCGAGACCGAGGACGAGCTCCGCGCCGGCGCCGCGTCGCACGGCTGGTCGCTGGACGGAATCGACATTTTCGAGCTGGTGCCGCCCGAAAGCCTGCTCGACGACGAGCAGCAGCAGAGCCTGCTCTACTCCGCCGACCTCGAACTCGGCGAGACCACCAAGCGCATCTTCCAATCGTTCGAGCAGTCGAAGCCCGACCGGGTCGTGCTCGACAGCCTCTCCGAAATCCGCCTCCTCGCCCAGTCGTCGCTGCGCTACCGGCGGCAGATCCTGGCGCTCAAACATTATTTCGCCCGCTCCGGCGCCACCGTGCTGATGCTCGACGATTTGTCGAGCGAAGCGAACGACCGTACCATGCACAGCGTCGCCCACGGCGTCGTCCGGCTGGAGCAGCTGTCGCTGGAATATGGCTCGGAGCGGCGGCGGATGCGGGTCGTCAAATATCGCGGCCAGCGCTACCGCGGCGGCTTCCACGATTTCGTCATCGACACCGGCGGCATCCGAGTCTTCCCGCGCCTGATCTCCGCCGAGCACCGCATCGCGTTCAGGCGCGATGTGCTTCCGACCCAGTCGGCCGAGCTCAACGCGCTGCTCGGCGGCGGGGTCGAGCGCGGCTCGAGCACCCTGATCCTCGGCCCGGCCGGCACCGGCAAGTCGCTATTGGCTCTGGGCTTCGTCTCCAATGCCGTCCGCCGCGGCGAGAAGGCGGCGATGTTCGTGTTCGACGAGGAGCTCGGCCTCCTCTTCGAGCGCGCCAGGGGGCTTGGCATCGACCTCGACTCCATGGTCAAGTCCGACCGGCTGATCATCGAGCAGGTCGACGCGGCGGAGCTTACGCCCGGCGAGCTTTCCGAGCGGGTGCGCGAATGCGTGGAGGAGAATGAGGCGCGCACCGTCGTCATCGACAGCCTCAACGGCTACCAGGCCGCAATGCCCGGCGAGCATGCGCTGATCCTCCACATGCACGAGCTGCTCCAATATCTGAACCGGCGCGGCGCCTCGACCTTCCTCACCGTCGCCCAGCACGGCCTGGTCGGCGACATGAAGGCGCCGGTCGACGTCACCTACCTCGCCGACACCGTTATCCTTTTGCGCTATTTCGAGGCGCGCGGGCGCGTCCGCCGCGCCATCTCGGTGATCAAGAAGCGCACCAGCGCGCACGAGGACACGATCCGCGAATATCGGATCAGCAGCGAAGGCATCAAGCTGGGCGAGCCGCTGACCGGCTTCCAGGGCGTGCTGCGCGGCGTGCCCGAGCTGATCGGCGAGGACACGCAGCTGCTCGAGGCGCCGGCGGCGTGATCCCCCACCTTTCCGAGCGCGCGCTGGTGCTGGCGCCGCAGGGACGGGACTCGGCCGTCGCCTGCCAGATGCTGCGCGAGGCGGGGATGCGCAGCCACATCTGCGGCGGAGTCGCCGAGCTGGCGCGCGAGCTCGACTCCGGCGCCGGCTTCGCGCTCGTCACCGAAGAGGCGCTGCTGGAGGCGGACATCGCCACCCTGGCGGAATGGATCCGCCGGCAGCCCGAATGGTCGGACTTCCCGTTCGTCCTCCTCACCCGCCGCGGCGGCGGGCTGGAGCGTAATCCGGCCGCGGGCCGCTATCTCGGGTTGCTCGGCAACGTCACCTTCCTCGAGCGGCCGTTCCACCCGACTACCCTCGTCAGCCTCGCCCAGTCGGCGGTACGGGGCCGCCGCCGCCAGTACGAGGCGCGGGCGCGGCTCGAGGAGCTCCACCAGCTCGCCGCCGGCCTCGAGCGCCGAGTCGAGGAACGCACCCGCGAACATGAGGAGGCGGTAGCGCAGCTCCACGAGGCCCAGAAGCTGGAGACATTGGGCCAGCTGACCGGCGGCGTCGCCCACGATTTCAACAACCTCCTGACCCCGATCGCCGGGGCGCTCGAGCTCCTCCAGCGCAAATATGCCGCCGAGGATCCGCGCTCGGCCCGGCTCATCGCCAACGCCCTGCTCGCCGCCGACCGCGCCAAGACGCTCGTCCAGCGGCTGCTCGGCTTCGCCCGGCGGCAGACGCTGCAGACCCAGCCGGTCGATCTTGGCGCGCTGGTCGGCGGCATGCGCGACCTCATCGCCAGCTCGGTCGGATCGACCATCGAGCTTCGCATCCGCCACGCGCCTGACCTGCCCGCCGCCCTCGCCGACCCCAACCAGCTCGAGCTCGCCATCCTCAACCTGTGCGTCAACGCCCGCGACGCCATGCCCGAGGGCGGCCCGCTCACCATCGTTGTCGACGAGGTGGCGGTCGGCCCCGGTTCGCCTTTGCGCCTCAGCCCCGGCCTCTACGTCCACCTCTCCGTCATCGACGCCGGCTGCGGCATGGACCCGGCGACCCTCGCCCGCGCGGTCGAGCCCTTCTACTCGACCAAGGAGACGGGGCGCGGCACCGGCCTCGGCCTGTCGATGGTACACGGCCTCGCCGCCCAGCTCGGCGGCGGGTTCCTGCTGTCGAGCGCGCCCGGCGAGGGCACCCGCGCCGACCTCTATCTCCCCGTCGCCGGTACCGCGGCCAAGGAGCGGACACAGGACCGCATCGCCCCCTTCGCGGTCGGGCGCCCGCTCTCGATCCTGCTCGTCGACGACGAGGACATCGTCCGCCTCGGCACCGGCGAGATGATCCGCGACCTCGGCCATGTGGTCGCCGAAGCGGCGGGCGGCGCCGAGGCGCTCGCCTTGCTCGCCGACGGCTTCGACGCCGATATCGTCGTCACCGACTACAAGATGCCGCGGATGGACGGCGCCGAGCTCGCCCGCCGCCTCCAGGCCGCCCATCCCGCGCTGCCGATCCTGATCATCACCGGCTATACCGGCACCACCGACAACGTCCTCCACCTCCCCCGCCTCGCCAAGCCCTTCGGCCAGGCGGAGATCGCGGCGGCTCTGGCCTCTTTGGTCGGCCGCGACGACAAGGTGGTGCGGCTGACCCGGAGCAAGATCGCGCCGCGGTAGGGGGTTGGGTGGTCGGACCAATCCTCAGCCCAGATTCATCGGGTGTGCATCCATCTTCGTCGTCATTGCG
>DASWRU010000077.1:0-20224 GCA_036403015.1 Allosphingosinicella sp. | reverse complement strand
CCGCGCTGTCCGGCGCCTTCCCCTTCGCCGGGGCCGACTGCGCGGCGATGACGGAGCGGGTGCTGGCGGCGTTGTCGCCGCCGCCAGCCTCGCCCGTCACAGGTCGTTGATGACGCCCTTGACCTTGCCCTTCAGCTCCTGGCCGGTGCCCTTGAGCTTCTGGGCGTCGCCTTCTTCGCGCACCTCGGGGTCGCGGCTTTCCTGCTTCAGGCCGCCGATCGCCTGGTTGGCATTGCCTTTGAGCTTGTCGGTGAATTCGCCCATCTGATTGTACCTCATACCCGGCACGGCGCCTCGGGAGCGGGCGCCGTCTAACCTCGATCAAGAACCGGCGGGAGCCCCGGGAAGTTCCCTCAGCGCACCCGGCGGAAGGTGACTTTGCGGTTGAGCGAGGGGGCGTCGGCGGAAACGGTCACCGCCTCATAGGCGTCCTCGCCGAGCCGCCGCCAATAGGTGGAATAAGCGAGGCTGCGGCCGTCCGGCGCCGTGTAGCTGCCGGTGCCGAAATCCAGCTTCTCGCCGTCCCGCCGCAGGGTCCCGCGGCTGACGCCGCCGAGCGAGTTCCAGTAGGTGAAGATCACACCGGACCCGTCCCAGCTGTACAAGGTCTCACCTTCGTAGACGCCCTTGCCGCCTTCGACCTTGTGCCGCTCGCGCACATGCTGGCCGCCATAGACGCTTTCGAAGCAATGGGTGTCGCGCTCTCCGGTCTTCGCCATCTCCCCGCGCCAGCAATGGCCGACGAGGAAGCCGAGCGGCTCCAGCCCCTCCCGAAGCGACGGCAGCCCCGCCGCGCCCGCTAACGCCCCCACGATCGCAAGGATCATCGCCGTCCCTCCCCGTGCGGCAGCGTAACCGATTCCCCCCGGTTCCTGCACGGGCTTTTCACGCCGCGAACGCGACCCCGCCTCACGACGCGGCTAGCACGGAGTCCGTGGAGGCGCCGTTGAAGGTCAAATTGATCCTGCCAAGCCAGGCGAAGAATCGTCCCTTCGCCGTCCGCCTCGGCTTCGCCGTCGCCGGCATCCGCACCGTAAAGCGGCGCGAGAAGAGCTTCCGCACCCAGTCAATGCTGGGCGGCGGCGCGGCGGCCGCGCTCGTCCTGCTGCGGCCCGGCCTCGTCTGGGCGGCCCTGGTGTTGCTCTCGACCGGGCTGGTCCTCGCGCTGGAGGCGGTGAACGGCGCCCTCGAATATCTCGCCGACCGGGTCCACCCCGACTGGGCGGAAGAGATCGGCCACGCCAAGGACGCCGCCGCCGGCGCCGTCCTCATCGCCAGCCTCGCCGCCGCCGCGGTGGGAGCGCTGATGGCGGTGTCGGTGCTGCTTTAGATGACGCCGCCGCCCTCAAAGCCCGAACGGGTAGGTCTCCTCCTCGCCGGACCGCTGCTCGCCCGCGAGCGGCGTCACCGCTTTCGTCTCGTCGAACCAGACCCAAGCGTCGAACTGCCTGGGGAGCACCGCCTCGGCATAATGGCTCCAGCGTTCCGTCTCGGGACGGTAGATGACGCCGATGAAGCGTTCGAGCCGGGGCGGCAGCAGCGCCTCCACCAGCGCGTCGCCGGCCACGCCTGCGCGCAGGTCGAGCAGGAAGCGCGGAAGGCCGGCGTCGTGGGAGGCCCGCTCGTGGCTTTCGGGCAGCGACGGCCGCACCGCCTTGACCTCCATCGGCTCGTCCCAATCGTCGGCCGCGGCCACCGTGCCGGCATGCGTACCGAAGCCGATCAGCCGCGCCCGCTCGCCGAACTTCTCCTTGGTGAGCTGGCCGATGTTCAGCTCCTCGCGGACCTGGCCCATCTCGGTATGCGCGGCGTTGCCGATATGGCTGTTATGGGCCCAGACGACCGCCTTCGCCTCCGGCCCCTTGGCGTCGAGCAGCTGGCAAAGCGCCTCGAACATGTGGGTGTCGCGCAGATTCCAGCTCTCCGCCGCGCCCTGATACATCACGCGGTAATAAAGCTCGGCATTCTTGACCAGGCGGGCGTTGGCGGCGGCGTCGAGCCACTCGTCGCATTCCTCCGAGAGACAGTCCATCCGCCGCTCCATCAGATCCTTCAGCATCCGCACCGCGCCTGCCTCGCAGCGGCCATAGCCTTCGCGCGCCGCCATTCGGCCGTAAGCGGCGGGATCGCGGCTCCACGGCTCGAGGCAGCCGTAGCGCTTCTTCGCCACCTTCGCCGCCTCGGGATCGGCTTCCTGCAGGAAATCGATCACCGCCCGCATCGAGCCGCCCAGATTGTAGAGGTCGAGCCCGTAAAAGCCCGTCATCGCCTCGTAGGCGCGATCCTGATTGTGCCGCCTCAGCCAGCGGATGAACGCATCCACCTCCTCGTTGCGCCACATCCAGGCGGGGAAGCGCTGGAACGCCGCCTCCTCGCCCTCTCGCTTCGCTCGGTGCCGCACGTAGCGGTCGACCGAGGCGGCGTCGGGCCAGTCCGCCTCGACCGCGACGATGGTGAAGCCGTGCCGCTCGATCAGCCGCCGCGTGATCGCCGCCCGGGCGCGGTAGAATTCGCTCGTCCCGTGGCTGGCCTCGCCGAGCAGCACGACCCGCGCGTCGCCGAACCGGTCGAACATTGCCCCGAAGGCGGTGTCGTCGATCTCGGGCAGCGGCTCGGCGGCGGCGCGGATCAGCGCCGGCAGCGCGGCGGGCGGCGCCTCCTCGTCCTTCCATCCGCTTTGGCCGATCAGCGGCACGAAGCGCACGGGGCCGAGATCTTCCTCTTCGAACACATCCTCGCCCGTCCGGCGGTTCTTGATCAGCTTCTGGACACCGTCCCGTTCACCGACAGGCATCACCAGCACGCCTCCTGGCTTGGTAAGCTGGAACAGCAAGGCGTCGGGGATTTCCGGGCCGCTCGCGGCGACGAGGATCGCGTCGAACGGGCCCTGCCCGGGCAGCGCCTTGCTCCCGTCCCCCTCGACGATCGTGACATTGGCATAGCCGAGCGCCTCCATCCGTCCGCGGGCCAGCTCGGCGAGCTCGGGCCGCCGCTCGACCGCCACCACCGCGTCGGCGATCCGGCTCAGCACGGCGGCGGCGTAGCCGGAGCCGGCGCCGACCTCGAGCACCCGGTCCCCCGGGGCCACCTCGGCCGCCTCGATCATCAAGGCGACGATGTAGGGCTGCGAGATGGTCTGCCCGCCCTCGATCGGCAGTGGCCCGTCCTCATAGGCGAACTCGAGCGCCTCCTCCGGCACGAACAGCTCGCGTGGAACGGCGCGGAACGCGTCGAGCACCCGCCGGTCGGTAATGCCGCGGCCCTTGATCTGCCGCTGGACCATCTCCTCGCGCTGCTGGGCGAAGTCCGTCATCCGCTTCCTCGGCGGCTCAACCCGAACGGTGCCACCCGCGTTCCGGTCAGGTGGACCAATCCTCCAGCGCCAGACCGGGAATGCCTCGAAAGTCGCGGGGGTTCAGGGTCGCCAGCGAAAGATCGTTAGTGAGCGCCGTGGCCGCTATCATCCGGTCGACGACACGCCGGCGCGAAAAGCCAAGGGCGGCGATGATGGTAGCGTACGCGCCAACCTCCCGCCCTGTGAACGGCAGTTGCTCGACCCGACCCACCAAGGCATCGAGACGAGCACGCAACAGCATGTCGAGTGCGCCTTTCCGATAGACGCCCGCCTCGAGCTCCACCCGTGAAATGACGGACAGGTACAAGGCATCCGCCCCGCGCACCCGGCTGATCGTGGACTCCGCCTGGTCGATCAGATCGACCGCCACGCTGGTGTCGAGGAGGAGCGGCAATCAGCCGAGCCCGCGGCGGCCGGGGAAGACGATCCGCTCCCGCGGCATCGCATTGTCGGGCTTCGGCAATTTCTCGAGCGCCTCGGCGAGATCGCGGCCGGTGTGCCTGGGCCTGCGCCGGATCAACAGCCCGTCCGCGCGATTCTCGATCTCGACCTCGACGCCCGCCTCGATATCCATGTTCTTGGGGAGCCGGACGGCGACGCTGTTGCCGCTCTTGAACGTCTTGGTGATCGCGCCCATCACCCGTATATACGCGTATATCCGGCTCAGATCAATCTAGCCAAGGGGCTCGAAGTTCCGGATAACCCGTCCGGCCCGGGGGGAGAAGGAATGCGAAGGATCGTCATCGCTTTGGGCCTTGCGCTGGCCGCCGCCGCCGTGCCGGCCTGCGCCCAGTCGCCGCATTTGGCGGAGAAGCTCGCGAAGCTCGCCGGCTCCGGGAACGCCGAGGCGCAATATCATCTCGGCATGCTCTACAATAACGGCCTCGGCGTGGAGAAGGACCCGCGGCGCGCCTTCGCGCTGTTCCAGAAGGCCGCGGCGGGAGGCGACTCGCTCGGCCATTACAAGGTCGGCTGCTACTATGACGGCGAGTTCGAGGGCGTCGTCCCGCCCGACCCGGCGGAGGCGTTGCGCCACAAGCTCTTCGCCGCCGAGGCCGGATACAGCCTGGCCCAGCTCGACGTAGCCATCCACTATTACGTGGCGAACGACTATGCCGCCGCCTTCCGCTGGTTCGAGGCCGCCGCCCGCCAGGAAGAGCCGCAGGCGCTGTACAACCTTTCGGTCATGTACAAGGCCGGCCTCGGCACCGCGGCCTCGCTCCCGCGGGCCTGGGCGTTCTTCCGTCTCGCGCACCTCGCCTCCCGGGGCCGGATCGACCCTGGGGCCCAGGCCTCGCTCGACGAGATGTGGGCGAAGCTCAGCGCCTCCGAACGCGTCGAAGCGGAGAAGGTCCCGATCGGTTTCTTCACCGGCCGCACCGCCTTCACCGAGCAGGCGTTGCACGGTCTCGACCGCGCCGAGGCGCTGGTCCGAGCGACTCCTAGATAAGCCCCGCCAAGGGACTAGAGGGGTCGGCATATCTCCTTTTGCCCATGCGGCCGGCGCGGTAGGCGAGGCGGCCGCTCTCCACCGCCAGCTTCATCGCCCGAGCCATCGTCACCGGGTCCTTCGCCTCGGCGATGGCGGTGTTCATCAGGACTCCGGTGCAGCCCAGCTCCATCGCCACCGCCGCGTCCGACGCGGTGCCGACGCCGGCGTCGACGAGCACCGGCACCTTCGCCTGCTCGACCATGATCCGGATCATGACCCGGTTCTGCAGGCCGAGGCCGGAGCCGATCGGCGCGCCGAGCGGCATGATCGCGACCGCGCCCGCGTCCTCGAGCCGCTTCGCCGCGATGGGGTCGTCGGCGCAATAGACCATCGGCGCGAAGCCCTCCTTGGCGAGTATTTCGGTCGCCCGCAGCGTCTCGACCATGTCGGGGTAGAGCGTCTTCGCCTCGCCCAGCACTTCGAGCTTGACCAGCTCCCAGCCCCCCGCCTCGCGCGCCAGCCGAAGCGTGCGGATCGCCTCCTCGGCGGTGAAGCAGCCGGCCGTATTGGGCAGGTAGGTGACCTTCTTCGGGTCGATATAATCCATCAGCACCGGCTGCTTCGGATCGGAGACGTTGACCCGCCGCACCGCGACGGTGACGATCTCCGCCCCCGACGCCTCGACCGCGGCCGCATTCTGCGCGAAGTCCCTGTACTTGCCGGTGCCGACGATCAGCCGCGACGAAAAGCTGCGGCCCGCGACGTGCCACATGTCCTCGGCCATCAGCCCCCGCCCACGAAGGTGACGATTTCGAAATCGTCGCCGTCCTCGACCTTCACGTCCACCAGCGTCGAGCGCGGCACGATTTCCAAATTGCGCTCCACCGCCACCCGGGTCGGCTCCAGCCCAAGCTCGAGCGCCAGCTCGGCGACGCTGATCCCTTTCGGGACGCGCCGGTGCTGGCCGTTGACGGTGATGGAAAAGGTGTCGTCGTAAACCACAAGCCGCCCTATAGCGTCTCGCCATGGCGACGCTACCCACCGTCTATGTGCTGAACGGCCCCAACCTCAACCTGCTCGGCCTGAGGGAACCCGAAATCTACGGCGCCGAAACCCTCGACGACATATCCGGGCGGCTCGAAGATCGCGCGCGCGCGCTCGGGCTGGAGATCGAGATGCGCCAGTCGAGCCACGAGGGCCATTTGATCGACTGGCTGCACGAGGCGCAGGCGGAGGGGGCGAAGGCGGTGATCCTCAACCCCGGCGGCTACACCCACACCTCCGTGGCGCTCCACGACGCCGTGAAGGCGATCTCGGTGCCGGTGATCGAGGTCCATCTGTCCAACCCGCAGGCGCGGGAGAGCTTTCGGCGGAGGAGCCTGGTGGCCCCCGTCGCCGCGGGGTCGATCGCCGGCTTCGGGGCGCTCGGCTACGAGCTGGCTCTGGACGCGGCGGCCCGGCTCTGAGTAAAGCGCGGGCGGACAAGGGGAAGAGAATGACCGACGAACGCGACGCCCCGGAGGGCGGGATGCGCATCGAGGCCGATCTGGTGCGCCAGCTCGCCGAGCTCCTGAACGAAAATGCGCTGACCGAGATCGAAGTGGTGGACGGCGACCGGCGGATCGCCGTGAAGCGCGAGGTCACGGTCGCCGCGGCCGCGCCCGCGGCGGCACCGCCGGCGGCCCCGGCTCCGGCCGCCTCCGCGCCCGCGGCGGCCCCGGCCGAAGTCTCCCCGGCCAACCATCCCGGCGCGGTAAAGTCGCCGATGGTCGGCACCGTCTATCTCTCCGGCGAACCCGGCTCGAAGCCGTTCGTCGCGCCCGGCGACACCGTGAAGGAGGGCGACACCCTGGTCATCGTCGAGGCGATGAATGTGATGAACCCGATCGCGGCGCCCCGCGCCGGCACCGTCAGCCGGATCCTCGTCGTCGACGCGCAGCCGGTCGAGTTCGACCAGCCGCTCGTCATCGTCGAGTGACGGCGAGGATGAAGCGCTCCTCCCCATCACCCCAGCGAAGGCTGGGGTCCATGCTGCGCCTCCACCGGCGCAGCAGCCCGAATTCAGCATGGATGCCAGCCTTCGCTGGCATGACGAAATGATCCAGAAGGTCCTCATCGCCAATCGCGGCGAGATCGCGCTGCGCATCCACCGCGCCTGCCACGAAATGGGCATAAGGACGGTCGCGGTCCACTCGACCGCCGACACCGAGGCGATGCACGTCCGCCTCGCCGACGAGGCGATCTGCATCGGCCCGCCCCCGGCGGCCGAGAGCTACCTCAACATCCCCAACATCATCTCGGCCGCCGAGATCAGCCATGCCGACGCCATCCACCCCGGCTACGGCTTCCTCTCCGAGAACGCCCGCTTCGCCGAGATCGTCGAATCCCACGGCATCGTCTGGATCGGCCCGAAGCCGGAGCATATCCGCGTCATGGGCGACAAGATCGAGGCGAAGCGGACCGCGGCGAAGCTCGGCCTCCCCCTCGTCCCCGGCTCCGACGGCCCGATCGAGGGCTTTGCGGAGGCCAGGGAGGTCGCACGGGCCGCCGGCTACCCGGTGATCATCAAGGCGGCGTCGGGCGGCGGCGGGCGCGGCATGAAGGTGGTCCGCGCCGAGGACGAGCTCGAAAGCCAGATCAGCCAGGCCCGCTCGGAGGCCAAGAACGCCTTCGGCGACGATACCGTCTACCTCGAGAAATATCTCGGCGATCCCAGGCACATCGAGTTCCAGGTGTTCGGCGACGGCGAGGGCAAGGCGGTTCATCTGGGCGAGCGCGACTGCTCGCTCCAGCGCCGCCACCAGAAGGTGCTGGAGGAGGCCGGCTCCCCGGTCATCTCGCCGGAGGAGCGCGACCGCATGGGCGGCATCGTCGCCGGCGCGATGGCCGACATGGGCTATCGCGGCGCCGGCACGATCGAGTTCCTGTACGAAGGGGGCGAATTCTACTTCATCGAGATGAACACCCGCCTCCAGGTCGAGCATCCCGTCACCGAGTACATTACCGGCATCGACCTGGTGCGCGAGCAGATCCGCGTCGCCGCCGGGGAGGGCCTGTCGTGCGAGCAGGCGCAGATCAACTTCCGCGGCCACGCCATCGAGTGCCGGATCAACGCCGAGGACCCGCAGACCTTCGCGCCCTCGCCCGGCCTGGTGAAGAACTACGTCGCCCCCGGCGGAATGCACGTCCGGGTCGATAGCGGCCTCTACGCCGGCTACAAGGTGCCGCCTTATTACGACTCCATGATCGCCAAGCTGATCGTCTACGGCTCCACCCGCGAGCGCTGCATCATGCGGCTCAGGCGGGCGCTGGAGGAGTTCGTCATCGACGGCCTCAAGACCACCATCCCCCTCCACCAGAAGCTGATCGACGACCCTGAGTTCCAGCGCGGGGACTATACGATCAAGTGGCTGGAGGCATGGCTGGCGCGGGCGGAGTGACCGACGGTGCTGAAGGGCCCCCGCCCTCAGGGGATAGTGGGCCATCCTCCTATGTCCGCGAGGAGGGCTGATCCCGCGGACTGGATGTTTGCGAGCGATCGCCGCCACGGCGGCGAGGCGCGCGAACCGGGGAAGACCACGTACTGGAACGTCCCGTGCGGCGCGCCCTGTCCGTTGCGCGGATTGGGGCTGGTCCCCCAAGCGCGACGGCGAGCTTCAGCGACATCTCACCGAGCGGCGCCTTCGTAGGACCGCCGTCGGCCACGATGGCGGCGCTCTCGACCGATGAACCGAGCTTGCGGACCCTGCGAAATATCTCTCGGTCACCGAGGAGGACCGCCTCGAGACGCTCCACCCGCCGCAGAAGACGCCGGAGCTGTTCGAGCGCTTCCTCCCCCACGCCATCGCGCTGGGGGTGGAGAATCGCTGGGCGGGGCGGTTCGCCGGCGTCCTCGCCGCGGCCTCGGCCGAAGCCGGACGGCAGAGCGGGATGGGCTGGTATGTCGGCAGCCAGAACGTCTGGTCGGACCCCGGCCGCTTCGCCTCGACCATGGGAGCGAGCCTCACCAGCACCGTCGCCTCCGCCTCCACCGCGCCGGGCTCGAGCAGCGGTTCGGGCGGGGGCGGCTCGTCCGGCGGCGGCGGCGGCGGGGGCGGTGGCGGCGGCTGGTAGGGCAGCTACAGGTGCGGCCTTATTATGATTCGACGATCGCCAAGCTTGATGGTCTACAGGCCCACCCGCGAGCGCTGCATCATGCGCCTCAGGCGCGCGCTCGAGGAGTTCGTCATCGACGGCCTCAAGACTACCATCCGCTGCATCAGACGCTGGTTGACGACCCCGAGTCCAGCGCGGGGAATACGATCAAATGGCTGGAGGCGTGGCTGGCGTGAGAGGAGTAGCGGGGCCGCTCGTACCTTGGGCACTATGGTGGGATCTGCATAGATTACTCTCCAGCGAAGTGTTATCCGTGTCCTCTTGAGCGTATCTGTGTCTTATTGAGTGCTCTTGCGGCAGGAGGTAGCCACATGACTCCGTGGGTGCGCGTCTTCTTCAAGAGACTTAGTTTTGCTGGTACGTTCGGCGTGCTTGCCGCTGTTCTGGTCCGTGCTCTTCATCTTGAAATCGGTGTCGTTTCGTATCTGGATAAGAACGAGTTTGTCTCCTCTTTCAATCTCCTGCATAAAGCGGGTGGCGCTTCTGACGTGGGTTCGGCGTCCGTTCTGATCTACGCTGCTACATTCGTGCTGGTGGCTTTGGCGGCCTACGGAGCCGCGGCTTGGAAGCCGATCGATGCCTTGCTGGGACTGATCTTTCGCGATCCTCCCATATTCCTGCGCCGGCCGGAGCGGCGGGTCGAACCGTTCCTGGCGGCACTGGGCCTGACCCAGCCGCTCGCTTTTTATGGGCGCAAGGGGGAGTTGGCGGCCCTCGATCGCTTTGCCGCGCATCCGGAGAGGTTCCTCTGGTGGTCCATGCATGGACCTGGCGGTGTGGGGAAAACGCGGCTGTCGGTTGAATGGATGCTCCGCTCCGCCGAGCTTCGCGGCTCCATGGACGTCGGTTTTCTCGACAGGGAGGCGACGACTTTGACATCGGTCCGCGCGTTCCGGCCGAGGCGGCCGACGATCATCGTGGCGGACGAAGCCTTGTTATTTGCGCCGCAGATTTGGTCCTACATCGTCGAACTCGCCAATCATGCGAGTAGCTTTCGCCACACCGTTCGCCTTTTGCTGATCGACTGGGAGCCGCTGGCCGAACCTACCGGGGAAGTCGCCTCCGCGCTCGACAGCCTGTCAATGCAAGCGCTGACCGGGTCCAGGCATTACGAAGTGCTGCGGCAATCGTCCGGGAAGCCGGAACTGCCTGGAAGACCGCGTGAAAGCCGGGTAGGCCCGCGACTGACGGGAAAGGCCCTCCCGTCTTTCGAAATGGTCGAGGTTTCCAGGCCGATGGACAGCCTGCTGATACGGCCGTTCGACGACCGGCTCTCCATCGAAGCTCTGATAGCGGATGCCTCGCGAGGCCGCCCTCCGGCGGATCCGCAGGCCATCATGGAGGCCACGGAAGGGAATCCTCTGCTGATCGTTGCCGCCGCTCTCAGCCCCGATCAGCCCCCTTACCGGGTCATTGAAGGCATAGCGCGCAAGATGCTGCACCGCGCGCGGCCGAGCGGCCCTCATGCCGGCGTCCATATGCCGACGATCTTGTGCCTCGCGGCGTTGAGCGGACCGATCGAGCCCGCGAAATGCGCGGACCTGGCCGCTGGCCTTCCCAAGCCCGCTCAACTCGTCAAATACTTCCCTCTGTCGCGCAATGAGATGCGGTCGGCCTTGCCGGCCTTGGAACCGGAGCTTCTCGCTCACGAGGTCATTCTCCAGCACATGTCCGAACTGGACCCCCCGCAGCAGGCCGCTCTGGCCGGCGCCTGTCTTGGGCTGAATGAACCCAGGGCGCTCCGCGTCATCGGCAACTTGTGGGCGAGGCGCGCGGAAGCGCGCCATGCGGTCGCGCTGGCCTGCAGCCTTTCCGAACTCGCCGAAACGAGCGGCGTGGCGATGGACTATGCTCACGTGCTCAACGTGCTTGCCGAGGCAGCGGAGAAATCTCCCGGCTATGCCGCCTCCCAAATTCGACCGAATCGCGGCCTCGCGGCCTTGGCGATGTTGTCCGATGGCCGCTTGGCGCAAGGCCGAGACCAGGCCGATTCCCAGGCCGGATCGGGCGGCGGCGAGATCGCCGCGCCGATTCCGGAAACCTGTGACGATGAGCGGATCGCGCCGATACTGTCGTATGCCCTCGGGCAGATCCTGGATGCGTCGCAGGCATATGCCGCGATTTTCGAAGGTCTCCCAATCGCCGCAGAAGACGCGGCCGCTGTCGCAAGCAGCCTCCTCCACGCATTCGTTGTCGACCGCGCAGCCGCTCGCCAGCGGTCGGAGCTCACTCTCGCTCCGATGAACAATGAGCGAATCTTCACAGCGCTCGAGCACGGATCCTCTGCTGCCGCGGTCGCCGCATGCCTGGAGCTCATGGAGTTCGGATACCAGAACCGGACCTATCTTCAACCGGCCGAGCGCCTGGACGTGGTGGAGCGGCTCCTGCCGATCCTGTGTCGAGCTGTCCATGTGGGACCGGCGAACCTCCGCATCGCTGCCGCATGGGCCTGCCAATGGCTTCTGCAGCTGGGCTTTTCGGGGGGCGTTCGCGCCACGCTGGACGACGACCGGAAGAGGGCACTGCTCGACGACCTCGGTCGGGAGACGACTCGCGAAGGCGTCGATAGAATGATCGCGCTGCTGACAACGGCGCTCGGGCGGCCGGAGCCCTCCGAAATGCTCCTGACGTGGTGCGAGCGCATCGATGCGGGCAGGGAGCCGCTGCCGCTGACGCTCTGTGAAAGGCCGGTCGGAGGGCTTCGAGATGCCTTCGCGGCGGAGCTGAAGCGCCGCGCGAGTGAAGCTCCCGGTGAGGAACCGGGAGCCAGGATCGGAAGCGCCGCCATCAGCGTCGACGCGCTCGATGTAGAATTGCTGCCGCATCTCGACACTCATCTGCGCTCAGAATCGAGCGGGGCGAGCCAGCTCATCGGCGCGTGTGCGCTGATCGGGACGAGCGGACATCCCATGGCCGTCGAAATTCTTCAAAAAGCTTTTTCGGAAGGCGCATCGACGCTGCGTTTCGGCGCCTTCCTAGGTCTGTGGGCGCGGCGGGAATGGTCCTTTTTGACCCAGCAGGAGAGTCGGCCAGATGATCCCGTCGACTATAAGGCTGCGATGGCATCGCCGGGCGGCCCTGGTATCGAATTCATAACGCACCTGTACCGGCTCACGGCAGATTGGGTGCATCGTCTGAAGGCGAAAGACACGACCGGACGGTGGGCTTATTATTTCGTCCATGTCGCTCCCGAGCGGGATCATATCTTCCTCTCCTCATTGGAAGGCGATGCGATCGTGGATCTGGAAACCTTCGGCTCCGTCGTCGGGTCATGCTACGGCGAGGAACCCACGGAGGAGCTCCTGACCAGCCTGCGTTCCCATTATGGCTACGTCGTGTAGCGATCTTGCAGGCTCACGACCCTGGGGTCGTGCGGCCGTCTCGCCGCTGATGTGCGCCCTTGACCGTGCCGGCCTGCGCTTCCTCAGCTCGTCGCCGGCAGCGAAGCGGGTCAACGCACCGGTGGCACGGTGGGCCTTCTCCGCGTTCGACGGGATTGGTGAAGCGCCCGCCATTCGCGCTATGGAGGAAGTCCGCCCTTGGAGGTAGATGTGACTGATAAGTTCCAATTCTCCGTCGCGCCCGAGAAGCTCTGGCAGGCGATCAACCCCTGGACCTTCTACAACCAGGGCGCGCAGCTCGGCCTCGTCAACATCAACCTCGGCCAGACGCCGCATCCCGAGATCGAGCAGAAGGTGCTGGACGAGGTCGGCAGCTACGGGCGGCAACTGGGGCGGATCGGGGACGCGCTCGAGGTGCTGGTCGAACATGTCGCGCTCGACGGCCTCAGCCCGCGCGAGACGGACGCGCTCACCATCCTGAAGGGCCAGCTCGCCGAGATCCGCAAGGTCAAGCAGCGCGAGCGCGGGGCGGGCGAGGCAGGCTGAGCCTCCGCCTTGCCCGAGCTTTCCGCTGAACCTTCCGCTGCCGAAAGGCTCGAACCGCGCCGCCCGCCGCGCTATGGCGAAAGGCGAGGAGGGACCATGAAGGCGACCATCTACCACAACCCCCATTGCGGCACGTCCCGCAAGACGCTCGACATCCTCCGGCAGGAGGGCGCCGACGTGACCGTGATCGAATATCTCGCCACGCCCCCCGGCCGCGACGAGCTGCGCCGCCTCTACGAACGGGCCGGAATCAGCCCCGCCGAGGGCCTTCGGCGCAAGGAGGAGGGCGCCGCCGATCTGGCGGGCACCGACGACGAGACGGTGCTCGACGCGATGGTCGGCAATCCCCGCCTCATCGAGCGGCCCCTCGTCGAGACCGGGAAGGGCGTGCGCCTCTGCCGGCCGCAGGAGCGGGTCCGCGAGATACTCTAGGCCGCCGATGCCGCCGATCGACCCCGACCTTCTGCTGCGCGCCTACGCGATCGGCGTCTTCCCGATGTCCGACAGCCGCGACGCCGACCACGTCTTCTGGGTCGAGCCGCGGCGCCGGGCGATCCTCCCGATCGAGGGCTTCCGCCTGTCCCGCTCGCTCAAAAAGACACTTCGGGCCGGCACCTTCGAAGTGACCGCCGACCACGCCTTCGGTGAGGTGGTCCGGCGCTGCGCCGACCGGGAGGAGACCTGGATCAACGAGGAGATCGAGGAGAGCTTCCTCCTCCTCCACCGCCTCGGCCGCGCCCATTCGGTCGAATGCTGGCAGGACGGCACGCTGGTCGGCGGTCTCTACGGCGCCAGCCTCGGCGCCGCCTTCTTCGGCGAAAGCATGTTCTCCGCCGCCACCGACGCCTCGAAGGTCGCCCTCGCCTGGCTCCTGGCGCGGCTCAGGGTCGGCGGCTACCGCCTGCTCGACTGCCAGTTCATGACCGATCACCTGCGCAGCCTCGGCGCGATCGAGATCAGCCAGGAAGATTATCTGGCGCTGTTGTCCGACGCGGTATCCGGGGTGGAGGGGTTGGCCGCCGGCGGCGGTGCCGCGGGAGCGGGCGCGGCCGCGGCGGGCGAAGCGCGGGGCGGCGAGTTCGGTGCGCTCGACCGGCTGCTCGGCGCCGATCCCAGCCGAACCGTATCCGCGGCCGCGTCCGGGTGGGTCATCGCGCAGCTCTTGGGCCAGACGTCGTAGACGGGATGCTCGACGACGTTGAGCGACGGCGTTTCCTTGTACAGCCAGCCGGAGAAGACGCGGTGGAACTGGCCGCGAGGATCCCGCACGTCGAGCTGGACGAAGGCCCCGGTCAGCTTCTGCGCCTCCCACGGCGCCGTCGTCTCGCAGGCCCGCAGCCGAACGATCACGTCGCCGATCCGAGTCGCCTGGCCCGGCCTCAGAGTCAGGTCCTGGGATAGGCCGTTGCGCTTGTTGAGCAGCCCCAGCACCGCCACGCGCTGCGCCATCGGGGTCGTGCCGGGCGCTTCGGCGGTGACCGTCTGCGGGATGTCGACGGTGCGCGGCTCGGCCGAAGCCTGGCTGTTGCCTGCCGCTCCGCCCGAGCCGCCCTTGCCGCACGCCGCCAGCGCTGCAAGGCCGGCCAGCGCGATCAGGGTCGGGCGGCGTGCCCGGTTCATGCCCGGTCCGGAGCCCACGCCTCGTAATCGCCGCTCGCCGCCGGGCGCTGGCCGCCGCGCTCGATCGCCCCGGAGGGGCGGTAGGCCAAGGGCGTGCCGGTGAGATTCGGCGTCGGCTCCTTCAGGAAGCTGGGCGGAGGCGGCAGCGATTCGTCGGGAAGCCCCTCGATCTGATGGTGCATCCAGCTATACCAGTCGGGCGGGATGCGGCTGGCGTCGTTGGGGCCGTTGTAGATCACCCAGCGGCGGTCGCCTTGCTTGGACGCGTAATAGAGGTTGCCGTGGACGTCCGTGCCGACCTGCCGCCCGTGGCGCCTGACGTGCCAGCCGGTCGTCAGCGTGGCGCCGTCCCACCAGGTGAACATCTTCTTCCAGAAAGCCATGGCCGCCGCCTAGCGCCGATGGAGGAGCCTGCGCAAGCCTTGCCGGGGCGCCGGCGCGCTCAGTCCGGCTCGACCTCGACGGCGAGCGGCCCCTTGCGGCCGCTGGCGATGCGCGCGCGCAGCGGCTGGTCCGGCACGAGGTCGGCGAGGCCGCCGCGCCGCACCGTCTCCATATGGACGAAGATGTCCTGCGTATCGCCCGACTCCCGCACCAGGAAGCCGTAGCCCTTGAGGCGATTGAACCATTTGACGCGCACCGGCTCGAACTCGCCCGCCTCGCCGAGCAGGGCCGCGGGATCGACCCGCTCGCGCGGGGCGCCGGCGGGCGCGCGCGCGCCGTCCGGAACGACCGCGTTGGAGAGGTCGATCGACAGCACCCGCCGCGCCTGCAGCCCCCGCTCCTGCTCCGCGACCAGGCATTCGACCACCGCGCCTTCGGGCAGGCTGCGCCGGTCATGCTCCTTCAGCACGCTGAAATGGACGAGCACGTCGCCCTTCACATCGTCGCTCACCAGGAACCCGAACCCCCGCGTGGCGTCGAACCACTTCATCGTGCCGGTGACCTTGACCAGCCCCTCCTCGCCATGCGCGTCCACGCCGCCGTCGCTGTCCGCGGCGGGAGGGTCGGCAAGCATTTCCCGGCGCGACGTCATTAACGGCCGATCCACGATAAGGGCGGCGAGAGGACTAACATGGCTATCGCGCGCTTGTGAACTGTTTCGAAGCGGTTTTTTAGAAGCTGTCCGGATCGGGGACTTCGCCGGGCGAGGCGTCGAGCACGCGCCGGACGATGTCGATGCGGTGGCCGGCGCGAAGCATCGCCCCCGCCGCCTTGCGCCGTGCCTCCCAGTCGAGCGCGGCTTCGGCAAAGGGGCCGAGGCGCCGGCGCTCGGCAAATCGCAGCGCGGCGGCGAACGCCTCCTCCCGCGCCGCCGCCCGCGCCGGCTCCGCCTCCTCCCCTGCAATTCCGGCGGCCTGCAGCGCTCGGTCGACCCGCCGCTCGCCATAGCCGCGCCGCATGAGAGACGCCGCCCGCGCCGTTCCGAAGGCGCGGTCGTCGACATAGCCGAGGCCCGCGAAACGCTCGACCAGCGCCTCGACCGGCGGCTCGCCGGCACCGCTCCAGCCCCGCTCCCGAAGCTTGCGCACGAGATAGGCGGCGAACCTGGAGCGGGTGGTGGCGTAGCGGCCGGCATAGAAGAGGCCGAGCCGCTCCAGCCCCTCTGCGTCGAGCGGCGGCCGCGGCTTCCGGGTTCGTTCAGCTTTCACGCGCCATGATTGTGCCACAGTCAAACCCGATTATAAACGCGGTCCGTCCCGAACAGGGATCGAGGCCGCGTTCCGAGCCACGCACAAGAGGATTCTGTCAGCAGTGCCCGAAACCCTTGTCCCGACGCCGACATCGGACGTTGTGCCGCGCCGCTTCGCTGATTTCTCGACCCTTGGGGAAGCGCTCGATTACGCCGCGACGGGCGTGCGCGGCCTCAACTTCCACGATCCGCGCGGGGTGCTGGTGCGCGCCTATCCGTTCCGCGAGCTGCGCGAGGATGCGCTCGCCGCGGCCTACCGCCTCATCGCGGACGGCGTGAAGCCGCGCGACCGGATCGCGCTGATCGCCGAGACGGGGCCGGAATTCGCCGCCTTGTTCTTCGGCGCCATCTATGCCGCGGCCTGGCCGGTGCCGCTGCCGCTGCCGACCTCGTTCGGCGGCCGCGATTCCTATATCGACCAGCTTCGGGTCCAGCTCGAAAGCGCCGATCCGAGCCACCTCCTCTATCCCGCCGAGCTCGCCGCCATGGCCGGCGCGGCCGCGGAGGGGGTCGGCGTCCGCGGCCTCGAATGGGAGAGCTTCGCGGCCCGCGAAGCGCCCGAGGCGCCCTTGCCCGAGGCCGATACCGACGACATCGCCTATCTCCAATATTCGAGCGGCTCGACCCGTTTTCCCCACGGCGTCGCGGTCACCCATCGCGGCCTGCTCAACAACCTCGCCGCCCACAGCCACGGAATGGAGGTGGTGGAAGGCGACCGCTGCGTCTCCTGGCTGCCCTGGTATCACGACATGGGCCTCGTCGGCTGCCTGCTCAGCCCGGTCGCCAACCAGGTCTCCACCGACTATCTCAAGACCGAGGACTTCGCTCGGCGCCCGCTCGCCTGGCTCGACCTCATCAGCCGCAACGCGGGCACCACGCTCAGTTACTCGCCGACCTTCGGCTACGACATCTGCGCCCGCCGCATCGGCAGCCAGTCCAAGGTCGCGGAGCGCTTCGACCTGTCGCGGTGGCGGATTGCCGGCAACGGGGCCGACATGATCCGGCCGGACGTCATGCAGGCCTTCGTCGACGCCTTCGCCGAGGCCGGGTTCAACGCGAGGAGCTTCCTTCCGAGCTACGGCCTCGCCGAGGCGACGCTGGCGGTGTCGATCATGCCGCCCGGCGAAGGCATCCTCGTCGAGCTGGTCGAGGAGACCACGCTGGCCGGCGACGGCAAGGTCCAGCGCGACCGGCCGCAGCGCTACCGCGCCATCGTCAATTGCGGCAGGCCGGTGCGCGACATGGCGCTTGCCATACGCGACGAGGACGGCGCCACCCTGGGCGAGCGGCAGATCGGCAAGGTCTGGTGCCGCGGCCCCTCCGTCATGGTCGGCTATTTCCGCGACGAGGAAGCGACCGGCGCCTGCCTCGACGAGGACGGATGGCTCGATACCGGCGACATGGGCTACATGTCGGGCGGCTATCTCTACATCGTCGGCCGCGCCAAGGACATGATCATCATCAACGGCAAGAACCATTGGCCGCAGGATATCGAATGGGCGGTTGAGCAGCTGCCCGGCTTCAAGGCGGGCGACATCGCCGCTTTCTCGATCACCACGCCTGGCGGCGAGGAGACTCCCGCCGTCCTCGTCCAGTGCCGCACCTCCGACGCCGAGGAGCGCAGCCGGCTGCGCGACGAGATACGCGACCGCGTCCGCGCCATCACCGGCATGAACTGCGTCGTCGAGCTCGTCCCGCCCCGCACCCTGCCCCGCACCAGCTCCGGCAAGCTCTCCCGGGCCAAGGCGCGCAGCCTCTACCTCACCGGCGAGATCCAGCCCTACGACATCGCCGCCTGAGCCGCCCTTGCCACGCCGCGACGGCGCCCCATATCCGGGGACAAGGCCCTTGCGCCCCACCCCGCCCCCCGTTAAGGGCCGGGCTCTTCCGGCTCCTAGGAGTGTAGCTCAGTCCGGTTAGAGCATCGGTCTCCAAAACCGAGGGTCGTGGGTTCGAATCCCTCCACTCCTGCCAGTCCCGGCGACGGGCGGCCGAAGGTCCGGGGAGCCGAGGGGGCAAGTCGCCGGTTCATGGTTGGGCGTATCCGAAGCGCCGTTGAAAGGGTTTAAGCGAGTGGCAAAGGTCGGTCCGGGCGAATTCCTTCGGCAGGTGCGCGCCGAGACGGCGAAGATCGTCTGGCCGACCCGCAAGGAGACGGTGACGACGGGCATCATGGTCGCGATCATGACCACCATCCTCGGGGTCTTCTTCTTCGGCGTCGATTCCGCCTTCAGCGCGATCGTGAGGGCGCTGCTCGGCCTGTTGAGCTGATCCGCCACTCCCCCCGCCCCGACCTGCCGAGCGGGATTGCCCGATCCGGCGGTCCGGGCTAGGGAGCGGGCGAAGGGGCGCCGCGGCGGCCGGGGGCCGACGCCCGCGGGCCGCCGCCGGCGGTTTCCCCGCAAACGGGGCGCCCCGGCATCTCGCTTTTTCAAGGATAGGAACGACGTGTCTCGCTGGTACATCATCCACGCTTATTCGGGGTTCGAGAACAAGGTGCGCGATGCCATCGTCGCCGAGGCGACGCGCCTCGGCCTCGCGCAGCTCGTCGAGCAGGTCGAGGTGCCGACCGAGAAGGTGACGGAGGTCCGCCGCGGCAAGAAGATCACCTCCGACCGCAAGTTCTTCCCGGGCTACGTGCTCGCCAAGCTGGCGATGAACGACGACGTCTACCACCTCGTCAAGAACACGCCCAAGGTGACCGGCTTCCTCGGCTCGTCGGGCAAGCCCCAGCCGATCAGCGACGCCGAGGCCGCCCGGATCCTCAACACCAAGGACGAAGCCGCCGCCGCCGCGCCCAAGCAGAAGATCAACGTCGACTATGAGATCGGCGACAGCGTCAAGGTGCTCGACGGCCCCTTCGCGAGCTTCAACGGCCTGGTGGAAGAGCTCGATTTCGACCGCGGCCGGGTCAAGGTCGGAGTCTCCATCTTCGGCCGGGCGACGCCGGTGGAGCTGGAGTTCGAGCAGGTCGAAC
The DNA here is from genome assembly GCA_036403015.1 of Allosphingosinicella sp. GTDB lineage: Bacteria > Pseudomonadota > Alphaproteobacteria > Sphingomonadales > Sphingomonadaceae > Allosphingosinicella. Next base: position 1,105 of record DASWRU010000077.1, on the reverse strand, counting down.
GGGTGAAATAGATCGGCTTAAAATAGACCTGAAGCCGAGCAGATTGAAGGGCCGGGGCCGAAGCTCCGGCCTTTTTGAATCACGCGAAGGCGCAAAAGCCGCAACGCCGCTAAGCCGCCAGAACAAAAAGCGGCGGTCCTCTGGTCATGCGAAGCATTAGTCCAGCTTCCCTTAAGTTGCTCCTTGATGTGGCTGGGTATTGGTGCGAGTCTCGTGCGTTCCGTGGGGTACGACAATGGAGTCTCGACGCACGAGAGCCTGGGCCTTTGCGCTATTCGTGGGCGGCGGGCTGGTGCTGGCCCCGGATGAGGATGCCCAGGCCCGCGCGGCGGTGCCGCGTTCGGCTGTTGTCTTCAGTCGCACACCCGCCGAACTGGTGGCGCAGGCCCGGTGGCTGGGCGGGGAGGAACCGCCGCCCTGCGCCGTGTTCGACGTGCGCGTGCTGGCGCTGAGTGGGCCGGCCTATCTGGCCACACGTAGTCTTGGGGAGGCTCGCCTCGCCTTGGTGGAAAACGGGACCTGTCCCCCGGCTGCAGACCCACGCTGGTCGCCCCATGTCCCGCTCGCCCCCGCCCCCGGGATTCATCGCGTCGCGCTCCGTGTCGCCTCCGAGCCCAGCCGCGCTGACGAGAGGGGCGGCGAAATCGTCGCCTTCGACGCCACGGGCGAGATTGCCCTTGCCAAAGTGATCGTGCGGCGCGAGCCGGTAATGCGGATTTGGCCGGAGGTAAAATGGTTCGTAGGATTCATTCTGCCGGCCCTTATCGCCTTCCTGTTCGCGCAGCGCGCCGCGAGGTCGACCGAGCGGCGCAGGGAGCGGAACAATCTGGCCGTGTTCCGAACTGCGGAAAAAGAGAAGGTCGACGCCCTGTTCCGGGACGTGAAGATCGTAATCGCCGGGGACGGATTTCGTGAGGCCGGCGCGCAGGTCCTGCAGACTCTGCGGACCCAGCAGATCATCCCCGCCTTGCCGATCGACGATGCGGAGACGCTGGTACGGCTGTGCGAGAAGAACGATCTGACGGGCATCGCGCGCCTACTCCGCCGCCTGTTTCCCCAGCATGCCGACCAACTGGCCAAAGCGGCACCGCGCCGTGCCAAACCC
>DASWRU010000076.1:0-33466 GCA_036403015.1 Allosphingosinicella sp. | reverse complement strand
CTCGTCGACGATCGGCGGCCGCGCCTCGCCGGTCACGCCGCCCGCTTCGCAGATCGCCCGTGCCGTCTGCCGTGCCCGCACATAGGGGGAAGCGAGGACCACCTCCGGTTTCTCCGCTTCGGCAAGACCGCCGAACCAGCGGCCGAGCGCCTCGGCCTGCCGTTCGCCGAGCGGGCTCAGCGGCACGTCCACGTCGCGGATCGCGATATCGATGCGGCTGTGGCCGGCCGCGTGCGCGGCGTCGCGGGCGACGTTGCCGGCGCTCTGCCCGTGGCGGACGATCCAGAGCCGTTCGGGCCATCTTTGTCTCATCGCCGAAACAAAGCCCGAGAGCGCCACGGGTTGCGTGAGCGCGACTCCTCTCCCTGGAAGGGAGGGGCCGGGGGTGGGTACGGCGAAGCCGTTCCCGGCCGCTGCGGAGCCGCCGCGCGGCTACCCACCCCTAGCCCCTCCCTTCGAGGGAGGGGAATCAGAGCAAGCCTTCGGCTTCGAGGCAGGCCCTCAAATCTCCGGCGCCGGTGAAGAGGTGGGCGTGCATGCCGACCGCCTCGGCGCCTTCGACGTTGATTTCGCGGTCGTCGACGAACAGGGCTTGCCGCGGCGGCAGGCCGAAGCGGTCCAGGGCGCGGAAGTAGAGCGCCGGGTCGGGCTTCAGCAATTTCTCCTCGCCCGACACGACGATGTCGCGGAAGCGGCGGAAGAAGGCATCCTCCTTCGCGCGGAACGGCTTCCAGAAATCGGCTGAGAAATTGGTGATGGCGAAGAGCGGCACGCCTCGCGCGTCCAGCTCTTCCACGACGGCGTGCATCCCCGGCACCGGGTCGCTGATCGTCTCGCCGAACCTCTCGCCCCAGGCGGAGATATAGGCGGCATAATCCGGGAATTTCCCGGAGAGCTCGGCCGCGGCCTCGTCGAAAGGCCGGCCGCCGTCGAGGCCGTCGTGCCAGCCCCACAGGTCCGTCTCTTCGACGAAGCGCAGCCGCGCCGCGTCGTCGGGGATCTGCCGCGCGAGGAAGCTTTCAGGATCCCAGCCGTAGAGTACGTTGCCGACGTCGAAGACGACGGCGGTGGGTGGCGGCGCGTTCATAGCGGCGGAAACACGTCACCCCAGCGAAGGCTGGGGTCCATGCGGCCGATGAGGTTCATGAGCGCCCTATGGATGCCAGCCTTCGCTGGCATGACGTGCCGGATCAGCCCTGGCGCGCCTTGAAGCGGCGGTTGGTCTTGTTGATGACGTAGGTGCGGCCCCGGCGGCGGATCACGCGGCAGTCGCGGTGGCGCGACTTGAGGGATTTCAGGGAGTTGCGGATCTTCATGGCCTGGAACGCCTGCCTGTTCTCGTCGGATTTGCGCTGGAAAAAGGAAGGCGCCAACTAGGGGGAGGCGGCGAGGAAGTCAAGCTCGCCCGTCAGGCGCGATAGCCGTCGATCGCCGAGAATATCGCCGAGACGCCGTCCCGCTCCGCCGCCGTCAGCTCGGGCCGCCAGACGTCGAAGAGGAGGAGGACGCGGAGTTCGGGGGTGGGGTTATTCGCCTCATGCTCGAACGTGTCGTCGAAGATCAGGAGCTTGCCCTCCTCCCACTGGCGAGTCTCGTTGCCGACCCTGAGCCAGCAGCCGGGCGGCACCACCAGCGGCAGGTGGCAGATGAGCCGGCTGTTGAGCATGCCGAAATGCGGCGGGATGTGCGCGCCGCCGCGCAGCAGCGAGAAGAGGACGGACGGCGTGCGGGTCCCGATCCGGGTCATCGGCACGCCGGACAGCGCTTCGACGGTGCGGGGGCAGCGCGCGGCATTCTCCTCGACCTGGGCGCCGTCCTTCCACAGATAGAAGGCGCCCCAGCTCGGATCGCCCAGCATGCCATGGAAATCGCGCCCCGGCCGGTTCGCCTCGGCTTCGACATAAGGCTGGAACGAGGCGCCTTCGTTGATCAGGGCGACGAGCTCGCGGCGTATGTCCTGCGTCGCGGCCTCGATCGCCGGCGCCCAGGGGAAGCTTTCGCCTTCGTAGAAGGGGATTTGCGGCAGGCCGGGGAAATAGAGGGCGCTCGGCTGCTGGACCTGGACCGGCTTGCGGCCGAACAGGATATCGACCGCCTCGGCGAAGCGGCGGCCGGCCTGGAGCGGTGCGAGCGCCCGCTCCAGATGCGCCTGATAGTCCGCGCCCGCCTGCCGGACGAAAGCCTCGGCGCGCTGGAGCGCCGCCATGAGCGCCGCCGGAAGCCGCGGCGCCGCCTGCGCCTGGCGCAATGCGGCCTGGAAGAAGCTCACCGCGGCGCGCGTGTCGCCGGCCCGGCGGAACGCCTCGCCCTCGGCGAGGAGGCTGTGCAGTTCGGCTTCGGGACGATGCGGACTGGAGGCCATGGCCCTGCCAGCGCAGCAAGAGCGATGCCACCCTGTCTTCGCAACGATTCCAGATAATTAGGCGACGACCGGCGCGGCGCGATTGTGCGCGGCCGGACAGCGGCGTGCGGAAGCGGACATCGTTCAGGCGGCGGAGCGCTCCGCCAGCTTGCGCTCCCACGCCAGCGCATGGGCGACGATAGTGTCCAGATCGTCCAGTTCGGGCCGCCAGGGCAGCATTTCGAGAATCTTGCCGTTGTCGGCGACGAGGGCATCCGGATCCCCGGCCCGCCGAGTCTCCAGCTTCCGTTCGATCTTCATGTTGGTGACCCGGTCGACCGCGTCGAGCACTTCGAGCACGGAGAAGCCGCGCCCGTAGCCGCAATTCATGATATGGCTGGCGGCGGGGTCGGCGATCAGCTTCTCCAGAGCGTCGACATGGGCGGCGGCGAGGTCGCTGACATGGATATAGTCGCGCACGCCGGTGCCGTCCGGTGTGTCGTAATCGGTGCCGTAGACGGAGACGTGGCTCCTTTTGCCCACCGCCGCCTCGACCGCGACCTTGATGAGGTGGGTGGCGCCCGCGGTGGACTGGCCGGAGCGGCCCTTCGGGTCGGCACCCGCCACGTTGAAATAGCGCAACGCGCAGAAGTTGAGCGGATGAGCGGCGGCGGCGTCGGTCAGCATCCGCTCGGTCATCAGCTTCGACCAGCCATAGGGGTTGATCGGCTGGGTTCGGGTGTCCTCGGTGATCGGCACCCGCTCGGGGATGCCGTAGGTGGCCGCGGTGGAGGAGAAGATGAAGTGGCTCACGCCCCCGTTCACCGCGCTCTCGATCAGCGAGCGGCTCTTCACCGTGTTGTTCTCATAATATTTGAGCGGCTGCTCGACCGATTCGGGGACCACGATGGATCCCGCGAAATGGACGATCGCGCCCACGTCGTGCTCCGCGATCAGCCGCGCGACGAGGGCCTGATCGGCGATGTCGCCCTTCGCGAACACCGCCGCCTCGGGCACCGCCCATTCGAAGCCGGTGGTGAGGTTGTCGATCACCACGACCCGGTATCCGGAATCGAGGAGGGCCAGCACGGCGTGGCTGCCGATATAGCCGGCGCCGCCGGTGACGAGCACGGCCGGTTTGGAAGCGTCGAGGGTCATCGGGGCCTTCCAGGGAACAGACGAGGCGGGAAAAACGCTGGAGTATCGTTGCAGCCCGCCTAAGGATGCGCCCCGCTAGACGAAGAGGTGCCGGAATGAAATCAGCTTTTCTGCGCGGCGGGGCGATCCTTGCGACGGCGGCGCTGGCGGCCTGCTCGACGATGGGGCCGCGCACTCCGAGCGGCCCCGCGCCGGGCGTGGAGGTGGGGCGCTTCCATCTCGGCGATCCGATCGCTCGGGCGCAGATCGCGATCGAGCCGTTCGACCGCGCCGACGCCAACCGGCCCGAATTCCCGATCTATGTCGCCGCGGTCTCGCGCGAGCTGGTCCGGCTCGGCTGGACGGTCGTACCCACCACCCGCCAGTCGGAGCAGATAGCGCTGATCGACGTCGAGCAGGGCAGCCGCGAGGCGATCGCGGCGCTGAGCACGAACCGCGTCGGCCGCGGCATTACCGGCGCGCCCCCGCCGGGCAGCGCCGCCAACGTCACCGCGACCCTGCTGGAAGTCGGCATCCGCCGGCGCTCCGACGGCACCGTCTTCTGGGAGGGCCGGGCCGTCGGCGAGGCGCGGACCGGGAGCGCGGAGGCCACCGCGACGGTCGCGGTCGGGCGGCTGGCGAGCGCGCTGTTTCGGGACTTCCCCGGCGACTCGGGCCGGATTATCAGGCTCAAATGACCCTCGGCATTACGAGCGCCTTCGATGGCGGCAACATTCGCGTCGTCGCCATAGACGACACCCGCGTCGACCTGGAGATCGTCCGCGACAACCAGTCCGACTTCTACCAATGGTTCTACTTTCGCCTGACGGGCGCGAAGGGCCGGAAGGTGGAGCTGCGCCTGCTCAATTGCGCCGGCGCCGCCTATCCGCTGGGCTGGGAGGATTATCGGGCGTGCCTCTCCTACGACCGCGAGGAATGGGAGCGGGTCGAGACGCATTACCAGGGGGGCGTGCTCACCATCCCGGTGACGCCGGAGGCGGACAGCGTGTGGCTGGCCTATTTCGCCCCCTACACGATGGAGCGGCACCACGATCTCCTCGCCGACGTCATCGGCCGGCCGGACGTCGATTACCGCTCGCTCGGCAAGACGCTCGACGGGCAGGACATGGATTATCTGAAGCTCGGCGAAGGCCCGCTGCAGGTCTGGCTCTACGCCCGCCAGCATCCCGGCGAGACCATGGCGGAATGGTGGATGGAGGGCGCGCTCGAGCGGCTGCTCGACGAGGCCGATCCGATCGCGCGGCAGCTGCGCCGCCGAGCCACCTTCCACATCGTCCCCAACATGAATCCGGACGGCTCGCGCCGCGGGCATCTCAGGACCAACGCCGCCGGCACCAACCTCAACCGCGAATGGCACGATCCCAGCGCCGGCAAGAGCCCCGAGGTCCTGTGCGTCCGCAACGAGATGGACCGGACCGGCGTCGACTTCGCCATGGACGTGCATGGGGACGAGGCGATCGCGGCCAATTTCCTGGCCGGCTTCGAAGGGATTCCGAGCTGGAACGAGGGCCAGCAGACTGTGTTCGAGCATTTCTCCGAAGCGCTCGTCCGCCTCTCTCCCGACTTCCAGACGAGCAAGGGGTATGAAGTGGCCGCGCCGGGGCAGGCGAACATGTCGATGTCGACGGCGCAGCTCGCCGAGCGGTACGGCGCCGTCTCGATGACGCTGGAAATGCCGTTCAAGGACAATGCCGCTTTGCCCGACGAGCGCTTCGGCTGGTCCCCCGACCGCTGCCGCCTCCTCGCCCGCGACTGCCTCGCCGCGCTCCACGCCATCCTGCCCGAGCTGGAAGCGCGCAAGCGGAGTGCGCGTTGACCAACCCGTTCCCGCTCATCCTGAGTAGGGACTGAGCCTGGCGAAGGCCCGTATCGAAGGACCTGCGCCGTGGTCCTTCGATACGCCGGTTCGACAAGCTCACCGGCTACTCAGGATGAGCGGGTAGAACCAGGAACGCGCCCCATGCCCACCCTCGTCCTCATCCGCCACGGCCAGTCGGCCTGGAACCTCGAGAACCGCTTCACCGGCTGGTGGGACGTCGACATCACTCCGAAGGGCGCCGAGGAGGCGCGGCTGGCGGGCGAATTGATGGGGGCGAAGGGGCTCGATTTCGACCTCTGCTTCGCCAGCGTCCAGACCCGCGCGATCAAGACGCTCGATCTGGCGCTGGAGGCGATGGGGCGGCTGTGGCTTCCGGTGGAGAAGGACTGGCACCTGAACGAGCGCCATTATGGCGGCCTCACCGGCCTCGACAAGGCCGAGACCGCGGCCAGGCACGGCGACGAGCAGGTCCGCATCTGGCGCCGCTCGTTCGACGTGCCACCGCCGCCGCTGGAGGCGGGCAGCCCCTACGACCTCTCCTCCGATCGCCGTTATGCCGGCGTGGAGGTGCCGAGGACGGAGAGCCTCAAGGACACGATCGCCCGCGTCCTGCCTTATTGGGAGGAGCGGATCGCGCCGGCGCTGCGCGAGGGGCAAAGGGTGCTGATTTCCGCCCACGGCAATTCGCTGCGCGCGCTGGTCAAGCACCTCTCCGCAATCCCCAACGACGAGATTACCGGCCTCGAAATCCCGACCGGGCAGCCGATCGTGTACGTGCTGGACAGCGCGCTTGAGGCGACGGACCGTTACTATCTGAAGGACAGGTGAGCGAAACCTCGCCTTGCCGACCCTTCGATAGGCCCGATCGGGCATCCACCTTCCTGAGGGATCGAGAAGAAGTAGATGGACCCCGGATCAAGTCCGGGGTGACGACTTCACTCGCCGTTCTTTACCCGCTCCAGGTTCGAGCGGGCGCGGTCGAGGACGTTGTCGACGCTGTCGCCGGGCATGATGCCGGTCGTCGCGACCGCCGCCGCCAGCGGCAGCTTGACGTGGCCGAGGTCGAGCGGATTGGCGGCGACGCAGCGGCCGAGGCGCTCGGCGGCATCGATGGCGCTGTTATGGTCGAGATGGTCGAGGATCAGGCAGAACTCGGCCTCGCCGGTGCGGGCGAGGACGTCGGTGGTGCGGATGAGGCCGCAGACCAGGCGCGCGACATGGACGAGCGCCGCGTCGGAGGCGAAATGGCCGTGTTGCTCGCGCAGGGCGGCGAGCCCGGTAAGCTCCAGGCTCACAACCGCGGCCGGGGTGGCGTGGCGCTCGGCGAGGCCGACGACGCGCTCGAGCTCGGCGCGGAAGCGGCGCGCGCCCGGCAGCGGCGTCAGATCGTCTATCTCGGCGCCACGCTCCAGCTCGCGGATACGCTGCTGCGCCTCCGCGAGGGCCGTGCGCAGCAGCGCATTCTCGTGATCGGTCTCGACCGGCGTCCCGGCGAAGTCGGAGCTGTGCTTGGACATGGCCGAGGGTCTAGCGCAGACGGGTTAACTAAGAACGAAGCTCTGGCCTCCCCGCGCCGGCGCCGATATTGGAGGGCATGGCCGACGTCGGGATCATCATGGGCAGCCGCTCCGACTGGGAGACGATGCGCCATGCCGCCGACATCCTGGACGCGCTGGGCGTCGCCTATGAGGCGAAGGTGGTCTCCGCCCACCGCACGCCCGATCGGCTCTACGATTACGCTCGGGGCGCTGCGGCACGCGGCCTCAAGGTGATCGTCGCCGGCGCCGGCGGGGCCGCCCACCTTCCGGGCATGGCCGCCTCGATGACCCACCTGCCGGTGCTCGGGGTACCGGTGGAATCGAAAAGCCTCTCCGGCCTCGACAGCCTCCTCTCCATCGTCCAGATGCCCGGCGGCGTGCCGGTCGGGACGCTCGCCATCGGCAAGGCGGGCGCGATCAATTCGGGGCTGCTCGCCGCCTCGATCCTGGCGATCGGCGATGAAGCTTTGGCCGGCCGACTGAAGGACTGGCGGCAGCGACAGACGGACGGCGTCGGCGAAGGGCCGGAATGACGCTGGTTCCGCCGGGCTCCACCATCGGCATCGTCGGCGGCGGCCAGCTCGGGCGGATGCTGGGGATGGCGGCGGCGCAGCTCGGCTACCGAATCCACGTCTTCGCGCCGGCCAGCGGACCGGCGAACGACGTCGCCTCCGCCTTCACCGAAGCCTCCTATCACCAGTCGGACCGGCTCGCCGCCTTTGCAGAATGCTGCGACGTCGTCACCTACGAGTTCGAGAACGTCCCGCTCGGCGCGCTCGCCTTGATCGCCGACAAGGTGCCGATCCTGCCGGGCCTGAAGGCGCTGGAGATCGCCCAGGCGCGGCATGTCGAGAAGGCGTTCGTGCGCGATCTCGGCGGCCGGACCGCGCCGTTCGCGATCGCCAACGACGTCGGCGAGCTGGTGCCGGCGCTCGAGCGGATCGGCCTTCCCGCCATCGTGAAGACGATCCGGATGGGCTATGACGGCAAGGGCCAGGCACGGGTCGACGCGCTCGGGGAAGCGCGGCAGGCATGGCACGCGGTCAGGCGCCAGCCCTCGATCGTCGAGGGCGTCGTCGACTTCAGCCACGAATTCTCGATCCTGATCGCCCGCGGCGGCGACGGCGCCACGGTCAGCTATCCGCCGACCTGGAACGTGCATCGCGGCGGCATCCTCCATCGCGCCTGCGTGCCCGCGCCGGCGGAGATTGCCGGCCAGGCGGCCGAAGCCGCGGCGCTGGCGGAGCGGGTGGCGGCGGCGCTCGATTATGTCGGCGTGCTCGCACTCGAATTCTTCGCCACCGACCAGGGCCCGGTGTTCAACGAGATGGCGCCGCGCGTCCACAATAGCGGGCATTGGACGATCGAGGGCGCCGAGACGTCGCAGTTCGAAAACCACATCCGCGCCATCTGCGGCCTGCCGCTGGGCTCGACCGCCCTCACCGGCGCGCGCGCGGAGATGGAGAATCTGATCGGCGACGAGGCGGCGCGCTGGCCGGACATCCTCGCCGAGCGCGGCGCTCACCTCCACCTCTACGGCAAGGAGGAGGCCCGGCCCGGCCGCAAGATGGGCCATGTCACGCGGGTATCGCGCTAGCTTGCCTCCCCATCGAAGATGGGGAGGGGGACCACCGGAGGTGGTGGAGGGGTAAAAGGCACATGCTCACGGGGGTTTCGCGAGAGGACCGCTCAGGCTTCGCCAGCTACCCCTCCACCACCTTCGGTGGTCCCCCTCCCCAAGCTGCGCTTGGGGAGGCAAGTTAGCGCGGCGGCACGACCTCGATCGGCAGGCCGAGCTTGTCGAGCTGCGGGCGGATCTTCGAGGCGTCGCCGACCACCACCCAGACGAACTTCGACGGGTCGAGCACCGCCCGTGCCGCCTCGTCGAGCTGGGCGGCGGTCATGCCGCGGTAGCGGGCGGCCAGAGTCTCGTAATAATTGTCCGGCAGGCCGAGCAGGTCGATGGTCTCCACGCCGCCCAGCACGTCTTCCGAAGTCTCGAAATTGCCGGCGAGGTTGCGGATCCGGTTGTTGATCGTCCGCTCCCGCTCCTCGCCGGTAATGCCGTGGGCGGTCAGGAAATCGCGCATGTCCTCCTGCATCGCCGCCAGCGACGGACCGGTCTGGTCCGACTGGACCGGCGCGGAGACGATGTAGGGCACGGTGCCGAGCAGACGGTTCACCCGTCCGTTGACGCCGTAGGACCAGCCCTTCTTCTCGCGTATGTCCATGTTGAGCCGGGACAGGAAAGTGCCGCCGAGCACGTCGTTGGCGACGATCAGCGGCTCGATCGGCTGGCCCCCGGTGAAGGGCAGCAGCTCGCCGCCCATGATCACCGACTGGGGCGATTGCGGCCGGTCGACGAGCAGGATGCGGGGTTGCGGCGCCGGGGTCGGCGCGGTGAGGTTCTTGGTCCCCTTCGGGCCGGCGGGCGGTTGCCAGCCGCCGAAGCTGCGCTCCAGGAGCGGCGCGATCTCGGCCAGCGGCCGGTCGCTGACGACGAAGATCTTCGCATTGTCGGGCCGCACCCAAATGTCGTGGAAGGCGACCAGATCGGCGCGGCTCACCGCCGCCACCGCCTTGGGATCGCCGGTTCCGGTGAACGGGATGCCGTAGGGATGCTGAGGCCCGTAGAGCACGCCCGGCAGGGTACGCCGGGCAAGCTCGGACGGCTGAGTCATCTCCTGGGCGATGGCGGAGAGCTGCTGCGCGCGCAGCCGCTCCACCTCGGCCGGGGCGAAGGCCGGGTTGCGGACGATGTCGGCGAGGAGATCGAGCGACGGCGCCAGGTTGGGAGTCAGCGCGGAGAGGCCGACGGTGGTGCGGTCCATCGACGCGGAGGCGCCGATGCGGGCGCCGAGCCGCTCCTGCTCCTCGGCGATCTGGATCGAATTGCGGGTCCTGGTCCCTTCGTCGAGCAGGGCCAGCATCAGCGCCTGCGTGCCGAGCGCCGATTTGGGATCGGCGGCATTGCCGGCGTCGAAGCTGACCGCCACGCGGGTGACGGGCACGGCCGAGCGCCGGGCGTAGACGATCGGGACGCCGTTCGACAGGCGCGCGCGCTCGATGTCCGGGAAGTCGATATTGGCGACGTCGCCGACCGGCGGGAATTTCGACCGGTCGACACCTGCGCTCGCGGCCGCGGCACCGGCGCCCGCCGGCTCGGCGGAGGCGGCCGGCAGCGGCGCGAGCGGATGCTCGCCGACGGCGGGCCTCCGATAATAAGCCGGATGGTGCGCGCCCGATCCCCGCGCGCCGTTGGCCTCCTCATAGGGCTCGCGCTCGCCCGGGGCGACGGTGAGCGAATAGACCGGCCGCGACAGCCACTTCTGCGCCACCGCCCGCACCTGCGCGGGAGTCGCCGAGGCATAGGCCTGGAGCTGCTTGCGGTAGAAGCCGGGATCGCCCGCATAGAGCGCGCCCTCCGCCAGGGTCACCGCCTTGCCGCCGAAGCCGCCCACCGATTCGAGCGCATTGATCCGGCTCGCCACCTCGCGAGTCGCCACTCGGCGCACCTCGTCGGCGGTCGGGCCGGTGCGGATGAAATCGCCGACGATGGCGTCCAGCCGGCGCGCGACCGCGGCCGGATCGACGCCGGGCTTCACGTCGGCGGTCACCTCGAACAGGCTGATCCGCTCGAACGGCTGAACCCCCGCCGACACGCTGACGGCAAGCTTCTCGCCGCGCACGAGGGCGTTGTCGAGGCGGGAGCTGGCGAGGCCGCCGAGCACGGTGGCGGCGATGTCGAGCGGCACATTGTCGGCGTTGGTGAGCCCGGGCACCGCCCACATCCGATAGAGGCGGGTGTTGGCGACGCGGTCGTGCATCACTTCCGACCGCGCCCGGGGGAGGGTCGGAACGTCGGCGGCGGCCGGCGTGACGGCCGGGCCGCGCGGTATGTCGCCGAAATATCTGCCGACGAGCGCCCTGGCCTTGTCGAGCGTGACGTCGCCGGCGAGGACCAAGACGGCGTTGTTGGGCCCGTAGCGCGCTCGGAACCAGTTCTTGACGTCCTCAAGGCTGGCGCCGGTCAGGTCGGACATCGAGCCGATGGTCGAGTGGTGATAGGGGTGGCCGGCCGGGAAGAGCGCCTCGAGCTGGTGATATTCGACCAGGCCGTAGGGCTCGTTGTCCCCCTGCCGTTTCTCGTTCTGGACGACGTTGATCTGGTTGGTGAGATTCTCCTGGGTGACGGCGCCGAGGAGGTGGCCCATGCGGTCGCTCTCGAGGAAGAGGGCGAGGTCGAGCGCGGGCGTCGGCACCGTCTCGAAATAATTGGTGCGGTCGAACCAGGTGGTGCCGTTATAATCGGTGGCGCCGACCTGCTGGAGCGGCTCGAAGAAGTCGCCGGGCGCGTTCTCGGAGCCGTTGAACATCAGATGCTCGAAGAGGTGGGCGAAACCGGTCTTGCCGGCCGGCTCGTCCTTCGAGCCGACATGATACCAGACCGAGACGGCGACGACCGGCGCCTTGTGATCCTCGTGGACGTAGACACGCAGGCCGTTGGGGAGGGTGAAGGACTGGTAGGGAATATCGACCTGCCGGACGAGCTGCGAGAGCGGCGCGGCCTGGGCCGCCGCGGCCGGCGCCGGGCCGGCGGGCGCGGCCGTCGCGGCACAGGGGGAAAGGGCCGTCGCGGCAAGCGAAAAGGCGATGAAAATCCGGCGCATAAGCATCCTTCCGAGTCTCGTTCGCGCGCACCATAGCGGCGGCTTCGAGGGGCGCAATATTTCCGAGACTTACCCGGAGCGCGCTTTACCGCCCAAGCCCGAGGAGTCATACTGGCGTCCGCAGAGGGGTCTCTGCGGAGTCGCGTAGCCTCCGGACCGAGGTCCGGCCCCAGAGGAGGGCGCTATGGCTGACTTCGCACACCTGCCCTCCAAAACGGCTGCGAAGTCGACCTCGGCGCAGAGCCGCTCCACGCAGCTGAAGCCGCACGTGCCACGGCCTCCGTGGGCGCCGATCCAGCGACGGGAGAGCGTCGGCGCAGCTTCGGCGCGAGAGCCGAGCGGCCCCGACCGCGCACCGAACTACGCTGGCCTGCCGGACCGGCTCAAGGACGGCCTCGAGGCGGTATCCGGCCTCGCAATGGAGGACGTCCGGGTCCACCGCAACTCGCCGGAGCCGGCCAGGCTCGGCGCGCTGGCTTATACGCGGGGGAGCAACATCCACCTCGCGCCAGGGCAGGAGCAGCACCTGGCGCACGAGGCTTGGCACGTCGTTCAGCAGAAGCAGGGGCGGGTCACGGCGACGACGCAAATGAAAGAGCGGGTCCCGCTTAACGATGACGCCCGTCTGGAGGCGGAAGCGGACAGCTTCGCGGCAAACCTGGCATCGGACGCAACTCGTACATTGACGGCACCACTGCTCCACCGGACGTGCATTTCCGCTGCTGCTCAGAGAGTGGTGCGGCACAGAGGAAATGACGATCCCGGCCTCGAGCGCGAGTCGGAGCTCATCAGCGCGACGGCGTCGCGAAGCACGGCAGCCGGCGCCGCGGGGGAGGCTGCGCCGCTCCACCGAGCCGTTCGGCCGGGCGCGGGTTCCGCCGCCGTCGTTCAGCGTGTCGTCGGGGAGCGGCCGGGGGCTGAGTTCGGCGTCAGCGTGGCTTGGGCCAGGTGGTTCGGGGCGATGACCCCGGAGGAAGTAACGGAGCAGGGAACGGCGCTTGGCTTGCCCAGGGCGACGCTTGAGGCGCTGAACAAGCTGCTCCTGTCGGAAGGCGGGGAAATCGACATTCCCTGGGACTATGCCGATCCGGTGCAGGACGGGCCGTCGAGCTCCCCGCCCCTGCCGACGCAGCAGGGGACGAAGCAGGAGATCTCGACGCAGGAGGAAAGCAAGCAGGAGGAACTCGAGCCCGCCCCGCAGCAGCCGACCCTGACCTGGTCGAATTTCAGCAAGGCCTATTCCATCAAGAGCGAGGCGAGCCGGTTCGTCCAGCAGGTCGATAAGACGATCACCCTGGAGCCTGGCGAGCTTCCGAAGCCTCGTTCGCCCGTCGCTTACGTGGCTAATATCCTGACGATTCCGAGCGGGTCGGTACCCACCATCATCACCCAATATGCCAAGGGCGGGATCTCCCCGGCCGATTACGGCAGCTTCGCAATGGTCATCGGGGTGAACCGCTACCGCAGCCTGGACGGCGCGAGCATCCCGAGGGTGCAGGAGGCCGCCGCCACCGCCACCGCCGTGGAAGCGCCCTTCCCCTGCTCGGTCATCCCGTTCGTCTGGGACTTCTATTGGGGCGCTCCGTTCCTCGACGTGCGGCAAGCCTTCCTCAAGATGAGCGAAAGCGACCAAGCACGCGCTTTGACCGAGGAAAAGTCGAGTCTAATCCAGTCGATCATTCCATACGGCCAGCTACGAGAAAGACTTACAACCCACACGACCACAATAACTTACGTCAAACGACTGCGAGCAGACCACGATGCGGTTTATGTCCACTTGGGTGACGACGATGCGGCGGCGTTTCCTGATTTCCCGTTGCTTGAAGGCTACACCGAGAGGATAGTCGAGAAGAATTTTCCACCGCTTGTCGTGGGCGGATACCGGTTCTCGACGGAAGAAGCGGGCGGCGACCTGAACAGCGAAAATCCGGGCGATGTCCTAACCGAGATAGCCAGCCAGCTTGATAACCTCTTCCGTGGCGTGTTGTCGCAGGTTCAGCCCGACCTCGTCTACCCGACTGAGCCGAATCTGGTGTTCCTGGCCAGCATGGGTAAGGACGACTTCCTCGAAAAGATGGTGAAGACTACCGACAAGCAGGATCTCCTGCTCCGCGGGAGCGAGGAGAAGAAAGCCCTCGAACGCGAAGGCGAGTCGTTCGAGGGCGAGCCTTATTTCGCCACCGGGCTTCCGTACGGCCTCGGGACCAACGAGGGCGGCAAGCTCCGGGAGCGGATAAAGGAGGTACGGGGATCGCCCAAGGAAGGGGTTACGCTCTACGACTCCCGCTTGAGCGTGGCGACTGCGAGCACGCGGTTCAACCTCGGCAACGAGCACAAGATCGACCACAAGCCCTCAGAAGGCACTTATGGGTTCAGGCGTGTGGAAGCGCTCCGCAAGGAGGGTGAAAAAGGCTTTCTGGCGCGGATCGTGGAGGACGCGCTGACCATCAAGCAATCCCACATCGGGGGTCTGAAAAAAGAAATCCTGAAGACCAACAGAAAGGACGGCGCAGCGATCGCCGCGGATGTCCTGAACGCGTTCAGGGCAATCATGCTTGGAGAGAAGCCGCCCAAGTCTCTGACCCCGGCTTCTCGCGACTATCTCAAGGGGATCAATCTACGGTCGGACGAAATCGGGAAACTTCGGGAGAACGTGCTTGCGGTGGCCAAGAACATGCTGCGAGCGATGCCGCAGAGCGGCGAGCACGGAGAACAAGGTTTGTAGCCTCCGCCGCGTGCCGCCGCCAAGTGGCGTCCGGACACTCCCGCGGCATCTCCGGCCACGGCGGCACAGGCGGCCTAACTGGCGCGCGGCTTTCCGTGGGAGCGCCGCTTTACCGGCTGGTTTGGAACGTTCATAACGTTTCCGGGGAGGCTCGCCGGCGACGCGATCGACGGCATCGGCCCCCGGCTCGGCAGGGAGGCGCAGGCGCCATGACCAGTTTCGCCGATCGCGCGCGGACTTCGGAAGCCGCACGATGCGGAGCCGGCGGGAAACGCATGCACCGCCCGGTGCCCCACGCCCCGCGGCCGCCCTGGGCGCCGGTGCAGCGGATGGAGAGCCCCCGCTCCGCTTCCACGCGAGAGGAAAGCGGCCCCGCCGCCGCCCCGAACCGGACCGGTCTTCCCGATGCTCTGAGGGCGGGAGTTGAAGCGCTTTCCGGCCTCGCGATGGACGACGTCAGAGTCCACCGCGATTCGCCTGAGCCGGTGAAGCTCGGCGCGCTGGCCTATACCCAGGGGAGCAACATCCACCTCGGCCCAGGGCAGGAGGAGCATCTGCCGCACGAGGCCTGGCATGTGGTCCAGCAGAAGCAGGGGCGGGTTCAGACGACGACGCAGATGAAGGGGGAGGTTCGGGTCAATGACGACCCCGGGTTGGAACGCGAGGCGGACCGGATGGGCGAACGCGTACGGGAGTCCGGCGCTGCGGCCTCCGCTTCCCCCGGAGGCGCGGGCACGACCGCCGTCGCGGCGGCAAGCTCCGGCGCCCCCATCCAGCGCAAGCTTATCCAGAACGGCGCCGCAGTGTCCCGTCCCTGGTTCGCCTCGACCTTCAGCCGAATTTCCGCGATCGTCGACCAATATCTCGCGGCCGACGCCACCTATGTCATGCGCAACGACTGCCAATTGACCGACGTCACCATCCATTTGATCGAGTCGGACAAAAAATATCTGCTCGGCGAGGAGCATGACAGCAATTCCTGGGCCCAGAGAACGGCCAACTGGACCGTGGACACCATGCAGGAAGGGGAGAGCGCGATCGGGAATACGCCGCCCGCGCAGGGGGGACCGGTGTCGCCGCGCAAGCTGGCCCAGCCGCTCGAGGAGTCGCTCTACGTCACCCTGGCATCCGCCACGTCGGCGCAAGCGCTGCTGAATCAAAGTCTGCCGGTGGGCCAGAACGGGGCCGCGCTCGCCGACAGCAGCAACAACAAGCTCCACAGTAAAGTGATCTGCGGAAGCCTGAAAAATATCATGCAGAAATGGGGACCTCAGTTCAAGACCTTCTATACCTCCCGCAAATATGAGGACCTCACCAGCGTAAGGGACATATTGCTCTGGACTTTTTCCAAGGTGCTCGACGAAACCTGGGCGCCGAAGTTAGCGGCTTTGCATAATGCGGTTGCGGCGCAGACCAAGCCGAATCCGGACCTTGCCGATATCGGCCAGAAGATCGCCGCCAACCGGGGAGCGCTGGCGGAATTGACCGGCAGCGCGATGGCGGCGGCGAAGGCCGGTGCCGATGCCCAGGTCGCCGCCAATTCGGCGCAGGAGGTCGCGACATTCTCGACGGCTCAGGCCGGCGGTCTGCTCGACGCGGTGCGGGCCGTGAGCCCTTTGCGCGAGGCGGCGATGATCCGGAACATCCGGGCCGCCCGCGCCCCGCTGTTCGTCCAGATCGGGAACGAGCATCTAGCGAACGTCGCGGCCGGCGTCGGCAACACGGCGGTGGCGGTCGATAAGGACGCCGATTTCCAGGCCGTCACCCGCAAACCGTGAAATCGTGGCCGCCCGAGCTGCACGTTCGACGCTACAGTCCTGCCCGCCGAGGATTCCGGCGATTCGCAGCGATGGTTTGGGCCGGGACCCTGCTCGATGGGCCGAACGCAGACTTCGCCGGCATCGATGCGTGCCAAGCATTCGCACCGGCGCCGACCGCTTCCAGGACCCCTGCCCCGAGAGGCTTACGACTTCGGTTGATCAGCTGAACGCCGCACGAGCGGCCCCAGAATCCGGGCGCGTCACCCTTGCGTTGCAAAAATGCAACACTACATCCCTGATCGAAAGAAGACAGGGGTAGCAGCATGAACCTGGAAAAATTCACGGAGCGCGCGCGAGGGTTCCTGCAGTCGGCGCAGACCGTCGCTCTGCGCATGAACCATCAGCGGATCGCGCCCGTGCATATCCTGAAGGCCTTGCTCGAGGACGAACAGGGCATGGCGGCGGGGCTGATCGCGCGCGCCGGCGGTAGCGCCGAGGCGGCGCGGCGGGAGACGGACGAGGCGCTGGCGAAGGTGCCGGCCGTCACCGGCGGCGGGGCGAACCAGACGCCGGGGATCGACGGCGAGGCGCTGCGCGTCCTCGATAGCGCCGAGCAGATCGCGCAGAAGGCGGGCGACAGCTATGTCACCGTCGAGCGGCTGCTGCTTGCGCTGGTGCTGGCGAAGAACACCGACGCCGGCAAGGCGCTCGCCGATGCCGGCGTGAAGGCGGAGGCGCTCAACGCGGCGATCAACGAGCTGCGCGGCGGCCGCAGCGCCGACACGCAGAGCGCCGAGGACCGCTACGACGCGCTCAAGAAGTTCGCCCGGGACCTCACCCAGGCGGCGCGCGACGGCAAGCTCGACCCGGTCATCGGCCGCGACGAGGAGATCAGGCGCACCGTGCAGATCCTCGCCCGGCGGACCAAGAACAATCCGGTGCTGATCGGCGACCCCGGCGTCGGCAAGACCGCGATCGCGGAAGGGCTGGCGCTGCGCATCGCCAATGGCGACGTGCCCGACAGCCTGAAGGACCGGCGGCTGATGGCGCTCGACATGGGCAGCCTGATCGCCGGCGCCAAATATCGCGGCGAGTTCGAGGAGAGGCTGAAGGGCGTGCTCGACGAGGTCAAGCAGGCCGAGGGCGACATCGTCCTGTTCATCGACGAGATGCACACGCTGATCGGCGCCGGGAAGAGCGAAGGCGCGATGGACGCGTCCAACCTGCTGAAGCCGGCGCTGGCCAGGGGCGAGCTGCACTGCATCGGCGCGACCACGCTCGACGAATATCGCAAGCATGTCGAGAAGGACCCGGCGCTGCAGCGGCGCTTCCAGCCGGTCTTCATCGGCGAGCCGACGGTCGAGGACACGATCTCGATCCTGCGCGGCCTCAAGGAGAAATACGAGCTCCACCACGGCGTCCGCATCACCGACGGCGCGCTGGTCTCGGCGGCGACGCTTTCGAACCGTTACATCACCGACCGCTTCCTGCCGGACAAGGCCATCGACCTGATGGACGAGGCCGCCTCGCGGCTGCGCATGGAGGTGGAATCGAAGCCGGAGGAGATCGAGAATCTCGACCGACGCATCATCCAGCTCAAGATCGAGCGCGAGGCGCTGAAGAAGGAGACCGACCGCGCCTCGAAGGACCGGCTGGCGGCGCTGGAGAGCGAGCTCGCCAACCTCGAGCAGCAGTCGGCGGAGCTCACCCAGCGCTGGCAGGCGGAAAAGGAGAAGATCGCCGCCGAGGGCAAATTGAAGGAGCAGCTCGACGCCGCGCGGCTGGAGCTGGAGCAGGCGCAGCGCGCCGGCGACCTCGCCAAGGCGGGCGAGCTCCAATACGGCCGCATCCCGCAGCTCGAGAAGCAGCTCGCCGAAGCCCAGGCCGTCAGCCAGAGCGCGATGCTGCGCGAGGAAGTGACCAGCGAGGATATTGCCGGCGTCGTCGCCCGCTGGACCGGCATTCCGGTCGAGCGGATGCTGGAGGGCGAGCGCGAGAAGCTCCTCCAGATGGAGGCGCAGATCGGCAAGCGGGTGATCGGCCAGCAGCAGGCGGTCGCGGCGGTGAGCCGCGCCATCCGCCGCGCCCGCGCCGGTCTGCAGGACCCGAATCGGCCGCTGGGCTCGTTCCTGTTCCTCGGCCCCACCGGCGTCGGCAAGACCGAGCTCACCAAGGCGCTCGCCGAGTTCCTGTTCGACGACGCGACCGCGATGGTGCGGATCGACATGTCCGAGTTCATGGAGAAGCATTCGGTCGCCCGGCTGATCGGCGCCCCGCCCGGCTATGTCGGCTATGAGGAGGGCGGCGTGCTCACCGAGGCGGTGCGGCGGCGGCCCTATCAGGTGGTGCTGTTCGACGAGGTCGAGAAGGCGCATTCTGACGTCTTCAACATCCTCCTCCAGGTGCTCGACGACGGGCGCCTGACCGACGGCCAGGGGCGGACGGTCGACTTCACCAACACGATCATCATCCTGACCTCGAACCTCGGAAGCCAGTATCTCTCCAGCCTCACCGACGACGAGGATGTCGAGAAAGTGGAGCCGCAGGTGATGGAGATGGTCCGCGCCCATTTCCGGCCCGAGTTCCTCAACCGGCTGGACGAGATCATCCTCTTCCACCGCCTGGCCGCCGAGCATATGGGCCCGATCGTCGACATCCAGGTGGCGCGGCTCGGCAAGCTGCTCGCCGACCGCAAGGTCCGCCTGGACCTCACCGACGGCGCCCGCGCCTGGCTCGGTCGCGTCGGCTACGACCCGGTCTACGGAGCAAGGCCGCTCAAGCGCGCGGTCCAGAAATACCTGCAGGACCCGCTCGCCGACGCGATCCTCAGGGGCGAAATCGCGGACGGCAGCGTGGTTCGGGTCGAGGAAGGCGACGGCGCGCTGACGCTTACGCCGGCGGCGTAACCTGCCTTCCCGGCTTGCGCCGGGGAGGGAGGATCATTCCGCCGCCTGGGTCCAGACCGGCGGCCTGGCCTCGGCCTGCTTCCTCACCACCGCATCGAGGCGGCGGAAGGCGGCGAGCGCCTGCCCGACCACCTGGTCCATGTTGTAATAGCGGTAGGTCGCCAGCCGGCCGACGAAGGTGACGCTCGGCGTCGCGTCCGCCAGGGCTTCGTACTTCTTGAACAGCGCCTGGTTCTCCGGCCGCGGGATCGGGTAATAAGGGTCGCCCTCGGCCGAGGGATATTCGTAGGTGATGCTCGTCTTCGGATGGGTCTGGCCGGTCAGGTGCTTGTACTCGGTGATCCGGGTGTAGGGCACCTGCGGGTTGGGGTAGTTCACCACCGCCACCGGCTGGAAATGCTCCCGGTCGATCACCTTATGCTCGAAGCGCAGGCTGCGGTAGGGCAGCTTGCCGAAGCGGAAGCCGAAATATTCGTCGATCGGTCCGGTGAAGACGATATGGCCCGCATCGATCTCGTCGATCAGGTCCTTATAGTCGGTCGAAAGCAGCACATCGATGTTGGGATGGTCGAGCATCCGGTTGAACATCGCCGTGTAGCCGTCCTTCGGCATCACCTGGTGCTTGTCGCCGAAATAGCGGTCGTCGGTGTTGGTCCGGGTCGGGATCCGCGCCGTCACCGCCTTGTCGAGGCCGGAGGGGTCGATGCCCCACTGCTTCCTCGTATAGCCCTGGAAGAAGAGCTCGTAGAGCTCGCGCCCGACGGCGGAGATGACGACGTCTTCCGAGGTGCGGATAGTCTCCACCGGCTCGGCCCGCGAGGCGAGATAGGCCGCCGCCGCCTCGTCCGTCTGGAGGTCCAGCCCGAACAGCAGGTTCAGGGTGGTGCGGTTGATCGGGATCGGCACCAGCTGCCCGCGCACCTGAGCGAGCACCTTGTGCTCATAGGGCCGCCACTCGGTGAACTGGGACAGGTAATCGACGATCTCGTCCGAATTGGTATGGAAGATGTGCGGCCCGTATTGGTGGATCAGCACGCCCGCCTCGTCGAGATGGTCGTAGGCGTTGCCGGCGACGTGCGGCCGACGGTCGATGATGAGGACATGGGCGCCGTGCTGGCTGGCCAGCCGCTCCGCGATCACCGAGCCCGCGAAGCCGGCGCCGACGACGAGATAATCGTACTTCTTCTTGGTCGCCGCCTTGACGATGTTCGGCCCCGCCGTCGGCACCTTGATCGCCTCGTGCACGAGGCCGGCCATGCGCGCGTAGGTGATGTCCCAGCTGAGGTTGGCGAGCTTGACGTCCACCTCCCGCAGCCATTCGTCGCCCGAGCGGACCAGCGCCAGCGCCTGCTCGCAAGCGGCGACGAAGGCGTCGGCACCGTCGGCGATGAACACCGCGTCGAGATCGCCATAGTGGCGGATGACGTCGGCGATGGGGGTGGAGACGACCGGCCGGCCGCCGGCGAGATATTCCGGAGTCTTGGTCGGGGAGATGAACTTCGTCGATTCGTTGATCGCGAAGGGCATCAAAGCGACATCCCATCCGCCGAGATAGAGGGGCAGCTGCTCATATTTCTTGCCGCCGATATAGTGGATATTGGCGCGCAGGGGCAGGTCGGCGGGGTCGATCTTGACCACCGGGCCGACCATGACGACCGACCATTCGGGGTGCGCGTCGGCGACGGCGGCGATGAGGTCCAAGTCCATCCGCTCGTCGATCACGCCGTAGAAGCCGAGCCGCGGCCGCCCGACCGGGCCCTGGTCGTCGGGGCTCGCATCGACTCCGCGGGCCTGCGCGAAATGGGCGCGGTCGACGCTGGAGGGGAAGGGATGGATGTTGGAATGCTTGTCCTTTTTCGCCTCATAGAGACTGTAGCCGCCGGTAAAGACGACATCCGCGGCGTCGAGCAGCTCGCGCTCGAGCGCGAGGAGCTGGGGCGGCGCGAAGCGGAAGTTGGCGAGCTCGTCCATGCAATCGTAGACGGTGCAGGCGGCGGGCACGTCGCGCGAGAAAGGCAACATCATCGGCGTGTAGTACCAGCGGATGAACGGCCCCTTCTCGCCGGCGAGGAAGCCGTCGAGCAACGCCTTCAGAATCTCCTCGCGCTCGGCCTCGCTCAGCGTCTCCGGAAGCGAAGGCGTCACGACGACGACGCCCGTCTCCGCGCAGGTCCTGACGCCGAGCGCCGGCTCCATTTCGGGCAAGGCGGCTTCCGGCTCCTCCCAGAAGATCACCCGACGCGCCTCGGCGAACCGGCTCATCAGGTGCTGGGGCCGCTGAAACACGAAGTTCCACCGCAAGTGGGAAAAGCAGATCAGGCTGTGGTCATCGGGCAGACGGGGCGCAAACTGGCTCTGCCCCATCTTCGAGGCGGTGGAGAGAGTGATCAACGCGGAAATTCCCTGACTGTGGATTGCCCAGGAATAACGTGCCCGCGCACCGCTCGGTTCCGCAGTGCAGCGTGAATAATTGTTAATCTAAGTAAGGACTAAGCTGGATTGTTTCGTCGGCGAGCCGGTCCGCTCACGTATCGAAAGCGGCTCTCAATTCGTCCAGCCAGGGCCCCGCATTGCCGTCCGCCGGAGCGCGCCAGTCGCCGCGCGGGCTGAGCGCCCCGCCGGCCGATACCTTGGGCGAATTGGGGATGGCGGTGCGCTTGAACTGGCTGATCTGGAAGAAGCGGAAGAGGAAGGTTTCGAGCCATTTGCGGATCGTGGTGAGGTCGTAGGCGCGCTTCAGGGCGTCCGGATAGCCCACCGGCCACAGCCCCTCGCCGGCATCGTGCCAGGCCTGCCAGGCCATGAATGCCACCTTCGACGGCGGCTGGCCCGACCTCAGGATATGGAAGAGGAAGAAGTCGTGCAGCTCGTAGGGGCCGATCCTGTCCTCGGTCGACTGCATCTCGCCCTGGTCGTCGGCGGGGACGAGCTCGGGCGAGATCCTGGTCTCCAGGATCGCGGTGAGAATCCGGTCCGTTTCGGCGTCAAACTGGTTGGTTTTGACGGCCCAGCGGATGAGATGCTGGATCAGCGTCTTCGGGACGCCCGCATTGACGCCGTAATGGCTCATCTGGTCGCCGACGCCGTAGGTCGACCAGCCCAGAGCGATCTCGGACAGGTCGCCCGTGCCGACCACGAAGCCGCGGCGCTGGTTGGCGAGGCGGAAGAGATAGTCGGTCCTGAGGCCCGCCTGGACGTTCTCGAAGGTGACGTCGTAGACCGGCTCGCCGCGGGCGAAAGCATGGCCCATGTCCTTCAGCATCTGCATCGCGGCGGGCTTGATGTCGATCTCCTCGCCGACGATGCCCAGGGCCCGCATCAGCGCCCACGCATTGGATCTGGTCGCGTCGCCGGTGGCGAAGCCGGGCATGGTGAAGCCGAGGATGGTCGAGCGCGGGACCTTCAGATAGTCGCACATCTTGGCGGCGACGATGAGCGCATGGGTGGAATCGAGGCCGCCCGAGACGCCGATGACGAGATGATCGCCGCTCGTCGTGCGGAAGCGCTTGGCGAGGCCCTGGACCTGGATGTTGAACGCTTCGTAGCAATCCTGGTCGAGCTGCTCCGGACGGTTGGGCACGTAGGGAAAGCGCCTCAACCTGCGCTCGAAGCCGATGTCCGCGAGGCTCGGCCGGTGCTCGAAGTGGATGCGGCGCGCGCTCTTCTCCGGATGGCCGGCGGCGACCGCATTGTCGTTGAAGGTCGGCATCCGCATCCGCTCGAGCCGCAGGCGCTGGACGTCGACGTCGGCGACGCAGAGTTCGGGCGCCATGTCGAAGCGGTTCGATTCGCCCAAGAGTTCACCCAGCTCATAGACCGCGCTCTGGCCGTCCCAGGCGAGGTCGGTGGTGCTCTCGCCGGGACCGGAGGCGGCGTAGACATAGGCGGCGGTGCAGCGGCTCGACTGGGCGGCGCAGAGCAATTTGCGCTCGTCCGCCTTGCCGATGGTGATGTTGGAGGCCGAGAGGTTGCACAGGATCAGCGCCCCGGCGAGCGCGCCCACGGTCGAAGGCGGCTGCGGCGCCCAATAATCCTCGCAAATTTCGACATGGAAGATGAAATCGGCCAGATCCTCGGCGGCGAAGATCAGGTCGGTGCCGAACGGCACGGTCTCCCCCGCCACCGCGATGTCGATGCCGTTCAGGCCAATGCCGGAGACGAACCAGCGCTTCTCGTAATATTCGCGGTAATTGGGGAGGAAGCTCTTCGGCACCGCGCCGAGGATGCGGCCGCGTCCCACGACCAGGGCGCAATTGTAGAGCCGCCCGTTGCGCCGCAGCGGGGCGCCGACGACGAAGGCGGGGCCGAGCCTGGCCGTCGCCTTCACGAACTCGCCGATCCCCTGCTCCACCCGGTCGAGAAAGGCTTCCTGCAGGAAGAGATCGTCGACCGCGTAGGAGGAGAGGTTGAGCTCCGGGAAGACGACCAGGTCGGCGCCGCGCCGGTCCGCCTCCTTCGCCAGAGCGATCGCCTGCTCGACGTTGAAGGCGATGTCGCCCGAGGAGCCGGTCGGGCTCGCCGCCGCCACCCGGACGTAGCCGTGGCGGTGGATCGCCTCGAACGGCGCCTGCTTCGCCATCACAGCATCTCCGTCATCATCTCGACCGCCGTCTTCATGCACTTGATGCGTGTAGCACCGCGGCCGCCGGAGCCGAAATGCGCCTCCCGGTGCACGGTCACCCTGCCGGCCCGCGCGCAGCCGAAATGGACGAGGCCCGGCTCGTCGCCGGCGTCGGCGAAGCCGGTGATCGAGAGCGCGATATTGGCGCGGCTATGGGCGAGCGCGCCCTCGGCCATGGCGATCGCCACCTCTTTCGAGACGGCGCCCTTGGCCTCGATCAGGTCCAGCGGCACGCCGAGCATCTCGTGCTTCGCCTCGTTGGTGTAGGTGACGAAGCCGCGGTCGAAGGCGTGGGCAACGCCCTGCACGTCGGTCAGCAGCGAAGCGAGCATGCCGCCGGTGCAGCTCTCCGCGGTCGCCAGCATCAGGCCGCGCTCCGAGGCCTTCTCGAGGAGCCGCCGGGTCGCCTCCTCGGTTTCGTCGGGCAGAACGGGAGAGAGGGTCTCGGTGTCGTTCATGGCCAAGGAACCGGTCCCTAGCGCCGAATGTTCCAGAGGCCAAATGAGGAGGATTTTCATGGCCACGGCGAAGACTCAGGACGCGATCCAGTTGCTCACCCAGGACCACCGCGAGGTGGAGGCGCTGTTCGAGAAGTTCGAGAAGGCGAGCGGGGACGGCACCAAGGAGAAGCTGGCGCGGCAGATCTGCACCGAACTCAAGATCCACACGATGATCGAGGAGGAGATTTTCTATCCGGCGCTGCGCGGCAAGATCGACGACGACGACCTCGACGAGGCGCTGGTCGAGCATGACGGCGCCAAGGTGCTGATCAACGACATCGAGGCGGGCGAGCCGTCGGACGATTTCTACGAAGCCAAGGTCAAGGTCCTCCAGGAGGAGATTGAGCACCACGTCAAGGAGGAGGAGAAGCAACAGGGCAACATCTTCTCCCAGGCCCGCAAGACCGACGTCGATCTCGACGCGCTGGGCGAGCAGATGGCGGCGCGCAAGGCGGAGCTCAAGCAGCAGGCCGAGACGTCCGGGCTGCCGCCGGCCCAGCCCGCCACCCTGACCCAGGAGGCGTGAGCGTGGGGGCGGGGAAGAAGGTCGCGCTCGGCCTCGGCGCCGCTTGCGCGGCCGGGCTCGGCTATCTGGCGACGGTGATATGGCGCCGGCGCGGCGATGCCGGCAACCATGAGGGCGCGCGGCCGGCGATCACCGGCACCGGCGGCCACGGCGCCGTCGGCGATTCCGGCGCCGCCCGCTCCGCCGGACCGGACGCGATGCGCGACCCGCCCAAGGAATGGGAAAGGGTCGACGAAGCCTCGGACGAAAGCTTCCCCGCCAGCGACCCGCCGGCGATCAATCCCCACGTGGACTAACTCCTCCCCGAGCTTGCTCGGGGAGGGGGACCGCGACGCGGAGCGGCGTGGTGGAGGGGATATTCGGGACTCCGCTTTGCCCCTCCACCAGGCTTTGCCTGGTCCCCCTCCCCGAGCGAGCTCGGGGAGGATTTAGGGGCGTCCTTGTCCGGCCCATCCTCCAGGATCGTCTCCCGCGCCAGCCTCAGCTCTCGGATCGCCGCCGCGGTGGCGGTCCCCCAGACCAGGTGCGCGGCGATCATCAGCGCGTTGCGCCGTGCCGGGTGCCGGGTGGCCGGTTGGAGGTTCCCCACCGCTGGTATCCAACCCATGTAGCTGGCGAGCCACACGGCCGCTCCCGCCGCGGCGCCGGTGCGTTTCTTGGGATCGGGATTCGCGGCGGCGATGAGCGCACCCATGGCGGCGCCGTAGGCGAAATGCGCGGCCGTGCCGATGTCCTTGGCGGTCTCGCCGGCGAGCGGCACGCGAAGCTGCTTCGCGGCCGAATCGACAATCTCGCGCGGCGGCAGCGGGTAGCGCTCACTCTTGGGCAGGCGGCGGTGCAGGCGCCGCATCGCCCCGGTCATCGCCATGGTCCCGACGAAGCCGGCGATGCCGCCGATCAGCAAACGTGTCCGCAGCCTCAGCTTCTCGTCCCGCATCGCTCCCCTCTAGCGCCTGATCGTCCGAGATCGAAGCGCCAAGGCCGGGTCCAAAGCCCTTAGCGCCCGACCACCGCCTCGCCGGCATAAAGGAGGCTGGCATGCAGGATTCTCGCCGCCTTGGCGGTCGCCGCCGCGACGGCCGCGACGGCGGCCCACAGGGCGACGAACAGGGTCCAGGGCACCATTGCTACGGCGCAGACCAGCGCTACCGCCAGGCCGACGCCCAGCTTCAGCGCTTTCGGCCGGCTCCTCAACGGAGTGGCGGCGGCGAGGTCGATCTTTTCGATGAACATGGCTTTCTCCCTTGCTGGGGAGGTTGGCCGATCAAGGTTAACGAATGACTAAGGCGGCGGGCGAAAAGCGCCTCAGGCGGCCTCGAACACCCAATAGCGGTTGAGGAGGAAGCTCGCGAGCGGGGTGACGAACATCATCATCGGCACGGGCGCCAGCGGCGGCAGGCGGAACAACCCGGTCGCCAGCCACACCCACAGGCTGTTCAAGGCGAAGGCGAGGCCCGAAGCCATCAGGAAACGGATCACCATGCCGCCTTCGCCCTCCTCGCGCGCCGCGGCGAAGCTCCAGCGGCTGTGGACGGCGTAACCGGCGGTCACGCCGCACAGCCAGCTGATCGTGTTCGCGCCCAGCGGCGGCACGCGCAGGAGCACGGCCGCGGTCGAATAGACGAGGACCGAGAAGAAGGTGACGCCGAGCCCCGCCACGGCGAAGCGGACGAGCTGCCAGAAGGCCTCCCCGGCGAGGATCGGATGGATCCCGCCGAGGGCGGCGCGCAGGTTGCGGGCCGTCCGTTCGATCATGCCGCCGAACGCCGCTCCAGCCGCGCCTCGATCGCGCCGGGGAGGTCGCGCACCGGTATGGCGGGGGACAGGCGCCCGTCGCGGGTCGGCTCGAACAACCGCGGGCGCTTCAGCCCCAGGCGGCACAGCCGATATTCGATCGAGGTGGCGAGGACGCCCAGCCCATACACGCAGGAGCGCCGGAAATTGATGCTGGAGGCTTCGGCGAAATATTTGGTCGGGCACGATATCTCGCCGATCCGGAAGCCGTGCCAGGCGGCCTGGGCGATCATCTGATTGTCGAAGACGAAGTCGTCCGAGCAGGCGAGCAAGGGCAGCTTCTCGAGCACGCTGCGGTGCCAGGCGCGGTAGCCGGTATGATATTCGGAGAGCTTCTGGCCCATCACGAAATTCTGGAAGGCGGTGAGCAGCCGGTTGAAGACATATTTGTAGCGCGGCATGCCGCCGTCGATGGCGCCGCGGCCGAGGATTCGCGAGGCGAAGACGGCGTCGTAATGGCCGGACGCGATCATCCCGGCCATCGCCGTCACCAGCCGGGGCGAATATTGATAGTCCGGGTGGAGCATGACGACGATGTCGGCGCCCCTCGCAAGCGCCGCCGAATAGCAGCTCTTCTGGTTGGCGCCGTAGCCTCGGTTCCTGTCATGGACGATGGTGTGGAGCCCGAGCTCTCGCGCCACGCCGATCGTGTCGTCGGTGCTCGCATCGTCGGTGAGGATGATGTCGTCGACCACGTCGTGCGGAATTTCCTGGCAGGTCCGCCGCAGCGTCTTTGCCGCATTGTAGGCCGGCAGCACCACCGCGACCTTGCGCCCCTCGATCATCTGCGTCCTCCCTGTGCGGAGGCGCGTCGCCGCGCCTGCCGATGCCGCTTCGAGGTACGGAGGAAGTGGTTAACAACCTCCTAAGCCGCGTCCAAGGGGCGGGAGCATTGGCGGAAATCGGTCGACAGGCGCGGCCGAGTTTCGGAAAGAGGCGGTCCGCACCCGCGCCCCGGAGAGGACGACACGCTTGAACGCCGCCGAAGCCCCTCCACCGGGACGCCCATGGCAGCGGCTCGCTTTGTTCGGCGCCTGGCTGGCTTTGGCCCTCATCCTCGTCTTCCAGCACGTCTTCTGGCGCGACGAGGTGCGGGCCTTCACCCTCGCGCTCGCCGGCGGCAATGTCGTCGACATGGCCCGCGGCCTCCAGGGCGAAGGGCATCCGGCGCTCTGGTACCTGCTGCTTCGCGGCGCGCATACCGTGGCGCCGGTCCGCGCGGCGCTGCCGGCGACGGCGTTCGCGGTCGCGGCGGCGGCGATGGCCCTGCTCGCCTTCAAGTCCCCCTTCCGCCTGCCGACGGTCTCGCTCATCCTGTTCGGCGCCTTCGGGCTGATCGAATATACGGTGGTCGCGCGCAATTACGGGATCAGCATGCTGGTCCTGTTCGCGCTGGCGCACGTCTATCCGCGCTGGCGCGACCGGGGCGTGGCCGTCGGCCTGCTGCTCGCCCTTCTGTGCAACACCAACGTTCCCTCCGCCTTGCTCGCCGCCTGCTTCCTGCTCTTCTGGCTGGTCGAGCTGATCGGCGAGGAGGGCGTGGGCTGGCGCCGCAAGCACCGGCTGTTCGTCCTTAACGCCGCCGTCGCGGCCGCGGGCGCACTCCTCTGCTTCGTCACCGTCTATCCGCCCGTGCACGACGCGGCGGCGATCCACTTCGCCGCCGGGCTCGGCCCGAAGGCGGTGGCGGCGGCCCTGGCCGTCCCCGCTTTTTCCTTCTGGGACTTCGTGCCGAGCGGCGTCCCGCCCACCTACGCGGCCGGCGGCCTGTTGTCGGTCGTCGTCTTCGGCAGCCTGCTCGGCCTCCTCCGCGCGCCGGGCGCCCTGCTCTCGGCGGTGGCGGCGCTGGCCGGCCTGGAGCTGTTCTTCCAGCTCATCTACCCCGGCTATTACCGGCACGAATGCCTGTTCCTCGTCTATCTGATCGCCTTGTACTGGCTCGTGGCGAAGGGCCGCGGCGGGCGCTGGCCCGAAGGGTGGATGGCGGGCCCCGCGGCCGCCTGGGCCGTCAAGGCCGGCCGGGCGATGTTCGCGCTCCTCCTCGCCTGGCAGGTGGTGAGCAGCGCCAGCCTCGTCGCCACGGCGGCACGGGGCTATCCCTACAGCCGCGCGCGCGACCTCGCCCGCGTCCTCGAGCGGGAGCATCTCGGCAGCGCCGTGCTGATCGCGGATCCGGACATGTTCCTCGAACCTTTGCCTTATTATACCGATAACCCGCTCTACCTGATGCGCGAGCAGCGCTTCGGCAGGGTGGTGCGCTTCATCCGGCGCGTCCGCACCGATCTCGACCTCGACGATTACCTCCGCGACGCCCGCGCGCTGCACGCCCGCACCGGCCGGGCGGTGGTGATCGTCCTGGAGCACCGGCTCGACGATATCCGGGGCCGGTATCGCAAGCACGAGGTCCACGTCTGGAACTTCTCGGCCGATCCCGCCCAGGTGCAGCGGTTCCGCGCCGCCACCCGCCGATTGGCCGCCTTCGGGCCGGCCGTCACCGACGAGACTTACGACGTCTACCTGCTGCTGCCCGACCCGGCGGCGGCGGGGAGCCGGGGCCCGGCTGCTTCGTTGTCCGTCGCCCCTCCCGCCGCCCGCCCGGAGACACGATGATGCCCAAGCTCCGCCTCGCCTTCCTCGCGTTCCTCTCGGCCGCCGCCTGCAACGGCGGGGGGGAGGCCGTGGCGGGGGGCGACGGCGCCGCCTCCGTCTCCTCCGGCGCCCGACCCTTCGCGGTCGAGGAGCTCGCCCGCTTCGACGAGCCGTGGGCGATCGCCTTCCTCCCCGACGGCCGCGCGCTCGTCACCGAAAAGGCCGGGCGGCTGAAGCTATGGCGCCGCGGCGGCGCCGCCGCCGACGTCGCCGGAGCGCCGGCCGTGGCCTACAGCGACCAGGGCGGGCTCCTCGACGTGGCACTCGCGCCCGATTTCGCGGCGAGCCGCGCCGTCTATCTGAGCTATGCCGAGCCGGGCGAAGGCGGCAGCGGCCTCGCTCTGGCCCGCGGCCGGCTCGTGGAGGAAGCGGGCGGGGCTCGGCTGGACGGCCTCACCGTGCTGTGGCGGCAGCTGCCGAAGGGCAATGGCGGCCAGTTCGGCGCGATCATCGCCTTCTCGCCGGACGGGCGCTTCCTGTTCCTGAGCTCGGGCGAACGGCAGCGCTTCACCCCCGCGCAGGACCCGAACCAGGCGGTCGGCAAGATCCTCCGCCTCACCCTCGACGGCAAGCCCGCGCCGGGCAATCCGGGCGCCGGCCGCACCGGCGCCGCCTCGGTGACGGTCACCGATCCGCCGCGCGACACCGAGGCGGCGAAGGCCGTGCGGGGCCGGCAGGCGGCGCTTTCCGGCCCCAATCTCACCCCCGCCGAGACCTGGACCAGCGGCCACCGCAACCCCTACGGCCTCGCCTTCGCGCCCGACGGCCGGCTGTGGGAGCATGAGATGGGGCCGCGCGGCGGCGACGAATTCAACCTCATCGAAGCGGGCAGGAATTACGGGTGGCCCATCGTCTCCAACGGCGACAATTACGACGGGGTGCCGATCCCGGATCATCCCACCCGCCCCGAATTCCAGGCGCCCGTCCTGTGGTGGAACCCGTCCATCTCCCCGGCCGGCCTCACCTTCTACGACGGCCGGCTGTTCCCCCAATGGAAAGGCTCCGCCTTCCTCGGCGCCCTCTCCGGCCAGGCGCTGATCAGGATCGCGGTGGACGGCGCCACCGCGCGCAAGGCCGACCAGTGGGACATGGGCGCCCGCATCCGCGAGGTCGCGGAAGGGCCGGACGGCGCGCTCTATCTGCTCGAGGACGGCTCCGGCGGCCGCCTGCTCCGGCTGACGCCGGCGCGCTAGACCAAGATCGTTTCAGGCTGAATCAGCCTGAAAAGTGAATCTTGGCCTCACCATGAATCGAGAGCCTGATTCACGCCATCGGCCGAAGCGCGAAGCGCTTCGACCTCAGACGATCAGGCTCTTGGCGCGGCGGTAGCGGAAGTACCACACCTCGTGGCCGTTGCGCCGCGCCTTGGCCTCGTAGCGAGTCTCGGGCCAGCCGCCGGGTCGGGTGAGGAAGTCGCTCGCGCGCTCCGCCAGCCATTCGAAGTCGCGCCGCCGGTTCATGACCATCATTGCCCAGCGGCAATAGGTCGGGTCGTCCGTGCCCAGGCGGAACTCGCCGCCCGGCTTCAGCTTGGCGGCGATGAGGTCGAGCGGGCCGTCATTGACCATCCGCCGCTTGGCGTGCCGCGCCTTGGGCCACGGATCCGGGTGGAGGAGGTAGACCATGGTCAGGGCTCCATCCGGCACCCGCTCCAGCACGTCGAGCGCGTCGCCCATGTGGAGCCGGACATTGGCGAGGCGCCGGTCGCGGACATGCGCCAGCGCGCCCACCACGCCGTTCAGGAACGGCTCGGCGCCGATGAAGCCGTGGTCGGGCAGCAGGTCGGCCCGGTAGGCGAGATGCTCCCCCGATCCGAAGCCGATCTCGAAGTGGAGCGGCCGATCGTCGCCGAACAGGCTGCGGGACGTGACCGGCCCCTCCGCCGGCACGCCGACCGCCGGCAGGAGCTGCTCGAGCAAGGCCGCCTGGCCC
Source organism: Allosphingosinicella sp. (assembly GCA_036403015.1). Taxonomy (GTDB): domain Bacteria; phylum Pseudomonadota; class Alphaproteobacteria; order Sphingomonadales; family Sphingomonadaceae; genus Allosphingosinicella. The sequence continues at coordinate 2,527 of DASWRU010000076.1, read as the reverse complement.
TGGCGAAGCTTATGCCCCGAACGGCGTCCGTAGAGGCGGCGGAGCGTGGTGGGATCGCTGGTCACTTCGGGTCGCGCTGTGGACATTGGGGACCGTCTACCCGGTCGAAGTGATGCAGCCGGTATTCGCGGCCGTCCCGGCGGTAAACCGGTGCGCAGAGACCCGGACCGCCGAGCTCGATGTCCAGCCACCCGCTCCGTCCGCGACGAGAGAGGAAGCGGGGAATACCGACCAGCCGCACGATCCGGCGCCAGCGGCCGTCGGCCTGCTTGCCGACCAGGGCGAAGCGGGTGCCGGTCACGCCGAAACAGGCGGCGCTGCCTTCGATGATCACCGCCTCCGGCCGGCCGTCGCCATTCAGATCCGCCACCCGCGCGATCCTCCCCGGAGCGTAGCTGGGATTGCCCAAGTCGATGCAGTCGCTCCGCCACCGGCGCTCGCGCCACCTGAACCCGGCGGCACGGAAGGCGGCGTCAACGTCGGCGCGGCTCAGCGTCGTGGGGACGGGCGCGGCGAGCAGCGCGAAGGCGGCGACCAGGATCACGTCGCACGCTTAGCCGCTGCGGAGCGCCCCCCGCTACAGCGCCGCCTTCAGCCGGTCGACCAGGTCGGTCCGCTCCCAGCTGAAGCGGTCGCCGTCGGGGGTGCGGCCGAAATGGCCGTAGGCGGCGGTCGGGCCGTAGATCGGCTTATTGAGGCCGAGATGGGTGCGGATGCCCTTGGGCGTCAGCTTGACCAAGGCGGGGAGCACGCGCTCCAGGTCCGACGCGCCGATGCCGTTCGCCTCGGTGCCGTGGAGGTCGACGTAGAGCGACAGCGGCTCGGCGACGCCGATCGCGTAGGAGAGCTGAATGGTGCAGCGCTTGGCGAGGCCAGCGGCAACGACGTTCTTCGCCAGATAGCGGCTCACATAGGCGGCCGAGCGGTCGACCTTGGTCGGATCCTTGCCGGAAAAGGCGCCGCCGCCGTGCGGGGCCGCGCCGCCATAGGTGTCGACGATGATCTTGCGGCCGGTGAGGCCGGCGTCGCCGTCGGGTCCGCCGATCTCGAAATTGCCGGTCGGGTTGACGAAGATGCCCTCGTCGTCGGGCAGCCAGCCCGCCGGCAGCACCTCGGCCAGCACGGCCTTCACATAATCCCGCAGCTTCGCCTGGCCCTCGTCGTTGGAGAGCTCGGCCGAATGCTGGGTCGAGACGACGATCGCGGTGGCGCGGACCGGGAGGCCGTTCTCATATTGCAGCGTCACCTGGCTCTTCGCGTCGGGCTCGAGGAAGGGCGCGCGGCCGGAGCGGCGGTCCTCGGCCATGCGCTCGAGGATGCGGTGCGAATAATAAAGGGTGGCGGGGAGCAGATCGGGCGTCTCGTCGGTGGCGTAGCCGAACATGATGCCTTGGTCGCCCGCGCCCTCGTCCTTGTTGCCGCTTTCGTCGACGCCCTGGGCGATGTCCGCGGACTGGCCGTGCAGGTAGCAGGCGAATTCGGCCGTCTGCCAATGGAAGCCGCTCTGCTCGTAGCCGATCTTCCTGACCACGCCCCGCGCCGCCTCCTCGATCCTCCTCAGGCCGTCGGGCGTGATGTGCCCCTCTTCGCTGATGAGGCCGCGATCCTGCGAGCGCACCTCACCCGCAAGGACGATGCGCTGCGTCGTCACCAGCGTCTCGCAAGCGACCCGCGCTTCCGGATCGCTCAACAGGAACAGGTCGACGATCGCGTCGGAAATCTGGTCGGAGACCTTGTCCGGATGGCCTTCGGACACGGATTCGGACGTGAAGAGATAATTGCTGCGCATCGGGAGAAACAGCCTTCCTGAAGCTCGAATCGAGGGGGAATGCGGATATAAACATATCCTTATATGCGCCCGTAGCGACTCTTCGGGCCAATCGCAATCGCCGCTGCGGCGAGGAGAAGCGCGAACAGGAACGGGAGCAGGTTGCCGAAGCGGGCGAAGAGGGTCGGCGGCTTGGGCGGCGGCAGGCGGGCGTCGATCACCCCCATCGTGCGCCACGGCAGGCTGGCGAGCAGGCGGCCGTCGGCATCGACCACGGCGGAGATGCCGGTCGGCGTCGAGCGAAGCACCGGCAGCCCCTCCTCCAGCGCGCGCAGCCGCGCCTGGGCGAGATGCTGGGGCGGGCCCCAGCGGCCGAACCAGGCATCGTTCGAGGGATTGAACAGGAAGTTCGGCCGGCGCCTGCGGTCCACCACCTCGCCGGAGAAGACGATCTCGTAGCAGAGCTGGAAGCCGGCGCGGCCGACGATCGGCAGGTCCAGCGTGCGGGGGCCGGGGCCGGGATCGAAATCGATGTCGCCGGGGGCGAGCCGCGACAGGCCGATCGGCTCGAGGATCGTCCGCATCGGCAGATATTCGCCATAGGGGACGAGGTGGGACTTGTCGTAGCGGGCGAGGATGCGGCCGCTGCGGTCCATCGCGAAGACGCTGTTGGTGGCGCTGGTGACGTCCTCGCCGTTGGCGGAGCGGGCGGTCACGCCGCCGGTCAGCAGCAGGTCGCGGGCGCCGAGCATCCGCCCG
>DASWRU010000075.1:0-34977 GCA_036403015.1 Allosphingosinicella sp. | reverse complement strand
GGCTATCGCTATACGATCGAGCATTTCGGCCGCTTCGTGCGCGTTGCCGAGCCGGGCTTCAACTATGTGACTCCGTTCGTCTATCGCGTCGGGCGGCGGATCAACATGATGGAGCAGGTGCTTGAGATCCCCGGACAGGAGATCATCACCAAGGACAACGCCATGGTCGCGGTCGACGGCGTGGTGTTCTTCCAGGTGCTCGACGCGGCCAAGGCAGCTTATGAGGTGAGCGACCTCTATCTCGCCATCCTCCAGCTCTCGACCACCAACCTTCGCACCGTGATGGGCTCGATGGACCTGGACGAGACCCTCTCAAAGCGCGACGAGATCAACGCGCGCCTGCTGATCGTCGTCGACCAGGCGACCGAGGCTTGGGGAGTCAAGATCACCCGGGTCGAGGTCAAGGACATCCGTCCGCCCGCCGACATCGTCAACGCCATGGGCCGCCAGATGAAGGCCGAGCGCGAGAAGCGCGCCGTGATCCTCGAGGCGGAAGGCATGCGCGCCTCCGCGATCCTCAAGGCCGAGGGCGAGAAGCAGTCCGCCATCCTCTCGGCCGAAGGCACGCGCGAGGCGGCGTTCCGAAGCGCCGAGGCCCGCGAGCGCGCCGCCGAGGCCGAGGCCAAGGCGACCGAGCTCGTCAGCCAGGCGATCGAGAAGGGCTCGACCCAGGCGATCAACTATTTCATCGCCCAGAAATATGTCGACGTCGTCGGCATGTTCGCCCGCTCGCCCAACGCCAAGACCATCCTCTTCCCGGTCGAGGCGACCCAGCTGATCGGCACCCTGGGCGGCATCGGCGAGATCGCCCGCGACGCCTTCGGAAGGGGCGCCGGCGGCCAGGGGGGCGGCCAAAGCGCGCCCGACCAGCCGCCGCCGCCGGCGCGCCGCAAGGGGCCGTTCGAGGGCCCCGGCCAGTGAACGGATTCGATCTCGAGCCGCAATGGCTGTGGCTGATCGCCGCGGCCCTGCTCGGCATCGCCGAGCTGATCGTGCCGGGCGTCTTCCTGATCTGGATCGCCGCGGCGGCGGCGGCGACCGGGCTCGTCACCCTGCTCACCGGGGTCGCCCTGCCGTTCCAGCTCGCCTTGTTCGGCCTGTTCTCGATCGGCTCCGTCTATGCCGGTCGGCGCTGGTATTCGGCCCATCCGGTGCCGAGCAGCGACCCGATGCTCAACGACCGCTCGGCGCGGCTGGTCGGGCGCTCGGTGACCGTGGTCGCCGCGATCCGCGGCGGCGAGGGACGGGTCAAGGTCGGCGACAGCGTGTGGAGCTGCCGCGGCGAGGATTGCGACGAGGGCGCGCGGGTGCGGGTCACCGGCGCCGAAGGCAATTGCCTGCTCGTCGCCGCGGAGCCGGCGCGGCTGACGCAAGGGAGGGACTGATGCGCAAGGTAACGATCCTGGGCGCGGCGGCGCTCGTCGTGGCGGCCGCGGCGGCGAGCCAAGGCCTCGCCAGGCCCAGGCCGGCCCCGCCGCTCCTCACCCCCCAGCAGGTGGTGGCGGCGCGGCAGGCGGCGTTCGGCCTCTCGGCCGGCGTCTTCGGCAACATCAAGGGCGCGGTGGATAGCGGCGCCGACCCCAAGCCCTTCGGCTTCGGCGCCCGCAACCTCGCCAAATGGGCCGCCGTCCTCCCCTCGATGTTCCCGGCCGGGACGGCGCTGCCCGAGAGCAAGGCCAAGCCGGCCATCTGGACCGCCCGCGCCGACTTCGAGGCGAAGGCCGCGGCCTATGCCGCCGCCGCCGGCAAGCTCGCCGCCGCCGCCCAGGCCGGCGACAAGGCCGCTTTCGCCGCCGCCTTCCGCGAGACCGGCGGCGCCTGCAAGGCCTGCCACGACGCCTACCGGATGGAGGAGCACCACTAAGTTCCTCCCCAGCCGCGGCTGGGGAGGCAGTCTATTCCTCGCCGCCCCGGCGCTGCCTCACGAACGCCGCGGCGCCGACCGCGACGGCCGCGGCGGCGGCGCCGATGCCGAGGTTGCGCCAGGTGAACAGGCTTTGCTCGCCGAGGCCGGAGCCGTCCTGCTCCTCCTCGAGCAGCACGGCGGCGTCGCCGTTCGCGGAAAGCCGGATGCGGCCGCCCTCGACGGCGGCGATCAGCCCTGCCGAAATATAATGGTGATGGCCGCCATGCGAGCCGCTGTCCGCCTTGATCAACTTGATCCGCCGCCCGTCGACCGAGTCGACGGTGCCGACATGAACGCCGTCGGCGCCGACCACGTCCATATGCTCTTTGATTTGGCTCAGATCAGCCATTCCTGCCTCCGTTGATGATGTGGGTTCGGCCGGTCAACGGTTCAGGGGGCGGATGGATGCAGGGAAGGAACGGCCAGCGTTATGCTTTGAACGGGCCTGACGCATCAGCGTCTTCGCGCTACGATGGCCTTGGCGACGAACCCCAAGCTGGAAACTCAGGATTCGCGAGCGAGGCTCATGAAGCGGCACACGCGTCGATCGATAGGCCCCTGCCCTCCCCCGCAGTTCGACGGGAGCGCCGAATGAGCGGGCTTGGGAGCGGCGCGTCCGTCGAACTTCTCCTGCCCACCCATAATGGCGAGCGCTACTTGCCGGCGCTGCTCGATTCGCTGTTCGCGCAGAGATACGGGCCGTTCACGATCGTGACCCGCGACGATGGCTCGGCCGACGGCACGGCGGCGATTGTCGCCGACTATGCGCGGCGCTACCCCGGGCGGATCAGGATCCTGCCGTCGCCCGGGCGGCAGACCGGGGCCGCCGCGAACTTCGCGGCGCTGATCGCTTCGGCGGAAGCCGATTTCGTCTTCTTCTGCGACCAGGACGATGTCTGGCTTCCGGACAAGATGGCGGTCACCTCGGCCGCCATGGCAAGGCTCGTCCTCCGGCACGGCCATGGTCGGCCGCTGCTGGTGCACACCGACCTGGCGGTCGTGGACGCCGGGCTGAAACCGCTCGGAGCCTCGCTCCACCTTTATGCCGGCTTCGATCCGACGCGCAGCCGGTTCGGGGAGCTGCTGCTCGGGAACGTCGTGACGGGCTGCACGATGCTCGCTAACCGCGCCCTCTACAGCCTCGCGCGGCCCATCCCCGAAGCGGCCGTCATGTACGACCATTGGCTCGCTCAAGTCGCCGCGGCGCTGGGGGAGATCGAATTCGTCGACGAGGCGACGATCCTCTACAGGCAGCACGAAAGCAATGTCATCGGCGTCAAGCCGGTCGGCCTCTTGCGCTTCCTGAGGAGCGTCCGGCGAACGATCTTCGGCGATTCGACCCTGCGCGTGCTTTGCGGCTATTCGGAGCACGCGCGGATCGTGCTGGCGCGCTATGGCGAACGGCTCGATCCGGTTCAGCGAAGTCAGGCGGCCGCTCTCTCGGGGGCCTGGGACGTGCCCCGTCTCAAGCGCTACGCGCAGCTCGGCAAGGCCGGCCTGCGCAAGCCGCGCCTCGCCGGCAGGATCGCGTTGTTCCTGCTGCTGCTCAGAAACCGGGTCCTCGCCGACGGCGCGCCGCCATGACTTGCGAAGCCATCGCCGACGGGCAGCCGCTCGTCTCGGTCGTCATACCGGCTTTCAATGCCGCGGCGACCCTCGCGGAGACTTTGCTGTCCGCGGCGGCCCAGACGTATCGGCACATCGAGATCGTCATCGTCGACGACGGCTCGACGGACCGCACCCGCGAGATCGCGGCCGTGTTCTGTGAGAAGGACCCGCGGGCGCGCCTGGTGCCGGTCTCCCATGGCGGCGTGGGCGCCGCCCGCAACCGGGGAATCGCCGCGGCCCGAGGCGAGTTCGTCGCGTTTCTCGACGCGGACGACCTTTGGTCTCCCGAGAAGATCCGCAAGCAGGTCGCCAAGGCCCTCCCGCCGGGGAATGTCGGGTTCGTCTACACATTCTACCGGCGGATCGGCGATCGCGGGCAGCCTCTCGGGGCGCCGACCCAGTTCGCGATTGAGGGCCGGGCCTTCTGGCGCCATCTGTACTGGAACTTCGTCGGGTCGGGCAGCTCGATGCTGGCGCGAAGAAGCCTCGTGCTGGACATGGGCGGTTTCGACGAGGGCCTGGAGAGCTGTGAGGATTATCTGCTCCAGCTTCGGCTGGCGCGCCGTTATCCCATCGCCTGCGTCCCGGAATATCTGGTCTTCTATCGCGATCGACCGTCGTCGGTCTCGTCCGACCGGGAAAGAATGTTCCGCGGATGGCGCGAAGCCGTTGGAAGGCTTGGCGCCGCCGATGGCCGCCCCGGAAAGCGGGTGGCGGCCTGGACCTACAGCCGCGCCTGCTGGGGACTGGCGATATCGTCCCTGCGGCGAGGCAAGCCGGTCAAGGCGGCGCATCTCCTCCTCTGGGCGCTCGCCGCCGATCCCTCCCGCACCTTTCTGAATGCGAAGCGGGTGGCGGCGCGAAGCTTCGGGCGGCGCTTGCGAGCGGCGGGCGAGCCGGTGATCTACGACCTGGACCTGGCGCGGATGAACCAACTGGCCGCCCGGGACGCCGGGACGGCCGTCGTCGATCCGGACTAGGGCGTTTGGCATTCGAACGGGCTGGCGGTTGTTCGCCTGCCCGTCGGCGCCGCCCGCTCAGCCGCGCGCGGCGTCCTTGCGCACCCGGGCTCCCCCCAATCCGGACCACCGATAGGGAATGGCGTCGGTATCCAGCGGCAGCCGGTAATGGTCGGGATCGTCATAATCGTAGGCGTTCGAGGGGAAATTGATCACGAGCGCATCGATCGGCGCGAGGTTCTGAAGCCCATGCCACACGCCCGGCGGCAGGACGACGAAGGTCGGCCGCGCGTCGCCGATGTGGAACTCGTTGATCCGGCCGTAAGACGGGCTGTCCTCGCGGCCGTCGTACAGCACCAGCTTGACCAGACCCTGGTTGATGAACAGCCGGTCGATATTGACCGCATGGCAGCTCCAGGCGCCGATCGCGGCGGGGAAGAGGCGGGACTGATAGGCGTGGACCACCGGGAGCCCGCTCGGGTCCCACTCGGGCCGGTACATTTCCGTGATGATGCCGTGGTCGCGTGCCACGTGGAGCACTTCGCGCACGTGAACGCCCTCGATCGGCTCGCGCAATATCTGCCATTCCGCGGTGTTCAGCGCTTCGTCCTTGAGCGCGCCCTTGATCATTCCAACGCTCCACTGGCGGCCGCTCGCGGCCCGGGCGGCCCTGCAGCGTTTCCGGTCCGGCTGTCCAGTCCCTTGTAGCGGCGCCGTCGGTCCAGGTCTTCCCCAGGCCCCTGCGGCGCCGGTTTCGGCCTCAGGCGGGCGCGCAGGCTCGCGGCCCCGCGCCTCGCCACCTCGCCCAGCAGCGCTCGGAACGGCTTGGGCGCCGCCCGGGCCTCGGCGTCGACCAGCAAGGCGCCGAGCTCCTCCGCCTCGACGTCGGTAGAGCGGATCCGCTCCAGCCACGCCGCCTGCTCCCGCCAGGGGCGCTTCTTGTAGACGATGCGCCTGGCCGCGGCCGGAAGCTTGATGGCGGTGAGACGCGGCACGAAGCGTATCCGCGCCCCGGCCGCGTGGAAACGCCGCCAGAGCTCGCCGTCGGGGTCGCAGCTGAGCGTGCGGTAGTCCGCCCATCCGCCGGCGGCCGTGACGAGCGCCCGGCGGTGGACGACGGAGCTGGGCGGAATCCAGTCGCCGGGCACGTAATTGGACCTGATGAGGCAGGCCTGCTCGTCCCCTGGAGCGACCATTCGAACGATGCCGTGGGCGAGATCCGCGCCTTCCTCGATCGCCTTGACGAGGCAGTCGAGATGGTGGGGGAGCCAGAGGTCGTCATGGCCGAGATAGGCGACAAGCTCGCCCCGTGCCTGGCGAAGGCCCTCGTTGTTCGGCGCGGACTGATGCCCGTGATTCTCCGGCAGGTTGAGCCACCGAACGCGCGGATCGCCGATGTCGGCGACGACCCGCTCGCTGTCGTCGGTGCAGCCGTCGCCGACCACGAGCAGCTCGAAGTCGCCGAAGGTCTGGAGCAGCACGCTGCCGATCGCGAAGGGCAGCACCTCGCTCCAGTTCCAGGTGGCCATGATGACCGTCACCCGCGGGTTCGCGCTCGGCATCGCGGACCTCTAGCATGGCGGCCCCGGCCGACAAAGAAGCCGCGCAGAGCGTTGAACATTTCGGCGGCGCCTCGCCCGCCTCGCCGGCGCCGCACTCAGAAAGGGACCCGCGTTCCGAACCCCTCCGCCCTCGCCTTTTCGTAGAGGTACCAGCCCGCCGCGAGATCCTGGACGATGCTGCCGAGCGACTTGTAGGCCGTAACGTCCGCCGGCGAGGTGCGGCCGGCGAGCGTACCGGCGAAGACGTCGCCGATCTCCCCGAGGAGGTGGCCCTCGCCGACCGCCCCCTCCTCGATGGCCCGGAGGAACTCGGCGCCCTGGCGGCGGACGCCCTCTTCGTGGTCGGCGAAGAGGCGGGCGCGGCGGACGAGGTCGCTGTCGACCTCGGCCGGGCCGGCGCGGCTCGAGCCGACGAGGTTGAGGTGGGTGCCGGGGCGGACCCAGCGGCCGAGGAGGATGGGCTCGGCCGAAGCGGTGACGGTGCAGACGATGTCGGCCTCCGCCACGGCTTGCTCGGCGCTCGCGGCGGCCGTGCCGCCGATGCGGGCGGCGAGCGCTTCCGCTTTCTCGGGCGAGCGGCCCCAGATCGTCACCGCCTCGATCGGGCGCACCGCGCGGATCGCCTCGATGTGGCGCAGCGCCTGCTCGCCGGTGCCGAGGATGGCGAGGCGCCGCGAGTCGGCCCGCGCCAGCGCGTCGGTCGCCGCGGCCGAGGCGGCGGCGGTGCGGATGCCGGTCAGCTCGGAGGCGTCGACGATCGCGGCCGGAGCGCCGGTGCGGGGATCGAACAAGGCGACGACGCCCTGGTGCGACGGCGCGCCGCTTGCCGCGGCTGGGAAGACGCTGATCAGCTTCGCGCCGAACGCCCCGGCGTCGAGGGCGCCGGGCATCGACCCGAAGGCGCGGCCGCCGTCCAGGTCGAGGATGGCGCGCAGGAGCTGGCGGGTCCGGCCCTGCGAAAGCGCGATCATCGCCTCGCGCATCAGCGGGATGCACGCCGCGTAGGCGAGGTGCCGCGCGACCTCGTCGCGGGAGATGACCAGCAGCTCCGCCATCGCCGCCTTGTGGGCCTGTGCGAGCGCTCAGGGAAGGGCCGCGCCGAACCCGGCGGTCAGCCCGCGCCCGCTTTTTACCGCTTCGCCGACAGGTAGCCGCAGCCGGCGCCGACGATCGCGCCGAATATCGGCCCGACGAACGGCACCGGAATCGCAATCGCCGCGCCGATGGCCGCCCCGATCGCGGTCCGCTTTGCCACTGGATTCTCGAACATCGCCTCTACCTCCTGATGCAGTGTGTTATAGACATAATACACCACGTGTCCAGCCGGTTTCGTGCGCCGCTTTTCCTCTCACCCACCAGCCCGCTAAAAAGGGACTTTCCTACAGCGTACCATTTATGTTCTAAGATGCGGATGGAACCGGGCACTGATTCGCAAGCGCCGCCGCGGCGGCTGATCGACACCGGCGTCAAGGCCCGCTTCGCCGCCGCTTTGCGCCGGGGCATGAGCCGCGAGGCCGCGGCAGCGGCGGCCGGCTTCCCGCTGAAGAGCTTCTACGGCGCCCGCGCCCGCGACCCCTTGTTCCGCCTCGCCTGGGAATGGGCGATGGACCTCTTCGCCTGGTACGAGCGCACCGGCCGGGGCGTCCCGCCGGAGGAGGGCGGCGCCACCGTCCGGATCGCGCCGCAGGGCCACCGTCCGCTCCAGCGTCGCCGCATGAGCTGGGTGAAGTTCAACGAATCGCGCCAGCTCATCTTCCTCGATCATTTCGCCGCGACCGCCGACGCCGGAGCCGCCGCGGCCAAGGCGGGCGTGTCGATCGCCACCGTCAACGCGCATCGGCGCAGGAACCCCGAATTCGCCGCCGCCTGGGACGAGGCGCTCGCCCACGCCGTCGCCCTGCTCGAGGCCGAAGCCGTCCGCCAGCGCCTCGACGCTCAGCGCCGCCTCACCGAGAATCTCAACCCCACCGGCGAGATGACTCAGGAGTTCGAGCGGGTGATAAAGCTGCTCGCCCGCTGGGACCGCAAGGGCGGCGGCTTCGGGCCGCGCCCGCGCCCGCCGGTGGAAAGCCAGGCCTGGACCTTCGACGATGCCATTGCCGCGCTCGACAAGCGCCTGCGCGCGCTCGGCCTGCGCAAGACCGGACTTCCCCCACCCGGCGGCGGCGCGAGCGAGGGCCCCGGCGGGACCGACGGCGGAGACGCCGAGTGACGGTCCCGCTCCCGATCTTCACCAAGTCGCTGATCCAGCGCGGCGCGACCAAGCTCACCCGCTTCGAGTGCCTGTGCGTGCTCGAGGATCTGCGCCTGGTGCCGCGCGACTATCGCCGGACTTTGCTGCGCACCTTTCCGGCCGCCATGGTGCGGGCGCTCGCCGAGGAATGGTGGTGGCAGGCGCACGGCGGGCAATGCGAACCGAAGGCCGCCGCCGACGGCAAGCCGTGGCGCATCTGGGCGATCGTCGCGGGGCGCGGCTTCGGCAAGACCCGAGCCGGCGCCGAGTGGGTGTGGGCCCGGGCGCGCGAAGACGGCAAGGCCCGAATCGCCCTCGTCGGGGCGACGATGGACGAGGTGGAACGGGTCATGGTGCGCGGCGAGAGCGGCCTCCTCGCCCTCGCCCGCCTCCACGAGCGGCCGCGCTGGATCCCGAGCCGGGGAGTCATCGTCTTCCCCTCGGGCGCCGAGGCGCACGTCTTCTCCGCCGAGCGCCCCGAGAAATTGCGCGGGCCCCAGCACCATTACGCCTGGTGCGACGAGCTCGCCAAATGGTCCCACGCCGACGACACCTGGAATAATCTGATGCTGGGCCTGCGCCTTGGCGAGCGCCCCCGCACCCTGGTCACGACGACTCCCAAGCCGGTCGCGATCCTGCACCGGGTCCTCGCTTTTCCCTTCACCGCGAAGACCGAAGGCCGAACCGACGAGAACCCGAACCTCGCCGCCGATTTCTACACCGCGATGCGCGACATGTTCGCCGGCACCCGCCTCGCCCGCCAGGAGCTGGACGGCTTTCTGCTCGAGGATTTCGAAGGCGCCCTGTGGACCCGCGAGCTGATCGAGAAGGCGCGGCTAAGCCCCTCCCCTTCATCGGAGGGGTTTGGGGTGGGGCCTGTCGGGACCGCCTCACAAGCCCCACCCATGAGCGCCGCTGAGGCTGCGTCCGGGGGACGCAGCCAGTCGCTCATCCCTCCCCTGAAGGGGAGGGGAGCTTATACGAGAATCGTCGTCGGCCTCGACCCGCCCGCCTCCACCGGCGGCGACAGCTGCGGGATCGTCGTCTGCGGCAAGGACGCGGACGGCATCGCTTACGTCCTCGCCGATCTCACCGCGAGCGGCCTCTCCCCCGAGGCCTGGGCCCGCCGAGTCGCCGATACCGCCGCCCTCTACGGCGCCGGCCGGGTCGTCGCCGAGAAGAACCAGGGCGGCGACATGATCGCCAGCGTGCTGCGCGCGGTCGACGCCAACCTCCCGGTCAGGCTGGTCGCCGCCACCCGAAGCAAGCCCGCCCGCGCCGAACCCATAGCCCTCCGCTTCGAACCCGGCCGAGCCCGCCTCGCCGGCCATTTCCCCGAGCTGGAGGACCAGCTCTGCGCCCTCACCTGGTCCGGCTACCAAGGCCCCGGCTCCCCGGACCGCGCCGACGCCATGGTCTGGGCGATGACCGAATTGTTCGAAAAGGAACGCGCGATGCCGCGGGTGAGGATGCTCTAAATCCTCCCCGAGCTCGCTCGGGGATGGGGACCGCCGCCGCAGGCGGCGGTGGAGGGGCAAGCCCAAAGCCGCGCCCTCCCCGTCGACTCGGGCTTGATCCGGGGTCCGGCTTTCGCGCTATGATCCGCCGTTCGCCCGAAGCAAGGAGTCGTCCATGGAGCATCCCGTCGTTTCGCGCGAAGAGTGGCTCGACGCCCGCAAGGCGCTCCTCGCCCGGGAACGGGCCATGGCCCACGCGCTCGACGCGCTCCGCGCCGAACGCCGGCAGCTGCCCTGGGTCAGGATCGACAAAAGCTACGTCTTCGAAGGACCCGGGGGCGAGTTAACGCTCGGCGACCTGTTGGACGGCCGCGGCCAGCTCGCAATCTATCACTTCATGCTGACGCCCGGCTCGGACCATATCTGCCCCGGCTGCGCGTTCACGATGGACCATGTCGATTCGGCGCGGCGGCATTTCGAGCAGGCCGGCCTGTCGTTCGCCGCGGTGTCGCGCGCGCCGATCGGGCGGATCGAAGCGGTCCGGGCTCGAATGGGCTGGACCTTCCCTTGGGTCTCCTCGCAAGACAGCGATTTCAATTACGATTTCGACGTGTCGTTCACGCCGGAAGACCGCGCCGCCGGCCGGGCGCTGTACAATTACGGAGTCGCCGCGATCGAGCGAAGCCCCGACATGTTCGGAGTGAGCATCTTCGTGAGGGGCGAGGACGGCGCCATCTTCCACAGCTACTCGACCTATCACCGCGGGACCGAGCTGCTGATAGGCGCCTTCAACTGGCTCGACCTCACGCCCGGAGGCCGCAACGAAGCCGCCGGCACCATGAGCTGGGTCCGCCTGCACGACGAATATTGAAGCGCTAGAGACTAATTGTGCCGTCACAATCGCTCGGCGGAGTAGAAAGGCAGCGGCCAGCTGCGCCGCCCCCCTAACCGGAGCAGGCGGTTGTCAGCGATACACGTCGCGCCGGTGGGCGACGCGCACGATCAGGATGACGATCCGGGCGTCTTCGATACGCGCCACCACGAGATAGTCGCCGATCCGCCAGCGCCAATAGCCCTCATGCTCGCCCTTCAACGGCGCGCCGAGGCTGCGCGGGTCATCGAGCGGGGCGATGCGCGTTTCGAGCGTTCTGACGATGCGCGCGGCGACGGCGCGGTCGAGCTTCCTCAACTCCCTTGCCGCGTCGGGATGGAATTCAATGAGCCAAGGCACGCCCTGTCCCCCGGACAGGGCTGCGAACATCCGGGGGATGTCCGCACCTGCTCATTCCAGGCCAAGCTCGGCCTTCAGCTGCTCCAGCGGGATCGCGTCGCCCTCGCGGAAATCCTTCATCCGCGCCTCGGCGAGGTAGAAATCCTCGAGATCCTCGAGATGCGCCTCGATCGCCTCGCGCGCATAGAAGGTCTTGGTGCGCCCGGTCCGCGCCGCCAGCGCCTCCAACCTTTTCTCCGTCGCCTCGTCCAGCCGCACCGCCAGCATGGCCCGTCTCCTCTGCTATACATGTATAGCGCCGGCGGGGCCGGGGCAAGGCGGCAGCGGCGCCGGAGAAGGAAAGGTGGATGCCGGATAAGCTCCGGCATGACGGCCCGCCGGGACGCGTGGCATTATGTCCCCGGCACGGCTCGTTCAGTCCGGTTGCGGCGGCCGGATGAGGAGGCACGCCAGGAGGGTCATCAGCGAGCCGGCGATCAGCGCGACGGGCGGCACGACATAGGTCATGAGCAGGGCCTCTATGCCCTGCAAATCGCCCCCCAGCCCCCGTTGTTGGTGGGCCTGGATGGCGAGCAACAGCTCCAGCGGAAGGAGCGGGCTCAACACCGCCACCAGCCACGTCGCCAGGGGCCGCGCCCCCAGCGCACGCGCCCAGAAGGCCGGCAGCGTCAGCAGGCAGACAATCGACACCCAGGCGAGCAGGGCCGGCAGCTGGTTCTCCGGCGTCGCAACCGACATGCCGGCCATCGCCGCCGCCGCCAGGGCCGCCGCGATCAACGCGAGGTGCCATAGCCTCATGCGCAGCCCCCCTCCTTGGTCACCGATCGGCCGCACCGGACTATCCGCCGCCGCGGCCGCCCGCAAGGCGAGGGAGCACAAAGGTAGGCGTCCCCGCTGATCCAAAGCTTTTCGCCGCTACCCCCTCCAAGCTCCCCCTCCCTGGAAGGGAGGCGGGGGGTCCATTCCTCGCGTGGCAAAGTGCAAGCGAGCATGCGCTTGCCGACGCTTCGGACGGCCGCATCGTCGGGGAAGAGGCGGGGTTTGTGCTCGGTCATTTCGATCAATCCAACCCCTCTCCCTTCGATGGGAGAGGAGACGGAGCCTTAGCGGCTCCGCCGCTTAGGCGGAGTTGGTGAGGGTGACACCGCCCGAGGCTGCTCGCGCAGTCTGTCACCCTCACCCAGCTTCGCCCAAGCTCGCCAGAAGTGGCTCGCCAAGGCCGCGCAACCCTCTCCCATCGAGGGAGAGGGGGCGACCTGCTCCCTCCCGTCACCCCGGACTTGATCGGGAGTGTTACACTTGACAACCCCAACGGCTAGGCGTAGTGTCTCCCCATAAGGAGAAGACACGTGGCTAAGTCCGTTCTGAGCGCCCCGCATTTCCACAACGAGGAAGCGGCGTTCGCTCATGTTGAAACCCTGCTTTGGCCGGAAGGTCCGACGTGCCCGCATTGCGGCGCGACGAAGGAGCATGTGGGACGGCTCACCGGGAAGACGAGCCGGATCGGCCTTCGCAAGTGCTACGCTTGCCGGGGGACCTTCACGGTTCGCATGGGGACCATCTTCGAGGATAGCCATCTGGCGCTTCACCTGTGGTTGCAGGTGATCCACCTTATGTGCGCCAGCAAGAAGGGCCTCGCGACCCGCCAAATCCAGCGGATGCTCCAGTGCAGCATGAAGACCGCATGGTTCCTTTCTCACCGCATTCGTGAGGCGATGAAGGACGACGCGCTCGGGCCGCTCGGCGGCGAGGGGCTGACCGTTGAGGCCGACGAAACCTTCATCGGCGGCAAGGAAAAGAACCGCCACCGGAGCAAGCGCGCTACGTCCCGCCTCGGCGGTAGCTGGGGCAAGGAAACGGTCTTCTCGCTCGTAGAGCGCGATGGCCGCGTTCGCTCCATGCACGTCGCCAGCGTCACCGCCGCGAACCTTCGCCCTGTCCTTGTCGCTCAGGTCGATCCTGCCTCGGTACTCTGCACGGATGATGCCGGGCAGTATCGGCACATGGGCCGCGATTTCCGGCATGAGGTCGTGAACCACAGCGCCGAGGAATACGTGCGCGGGCCGTTCCATACGAACTCGGTCGAGGGCTTCTTCTCCATCCTCAAGCGGGGGATCACCGGGTGCTATTTCCACGTCAGCGAGGCGCACCTTCACCGCTATCTTGCCGAGTTCGATTTCCGCCATTCCAACCGCGAAAAGCTCGGGGTTGATGACGTGAGCCGCGCCGAGCGCGCGGTGCGAGGCTTCAAGGGCAAGCGGCTCACGTACGAAAGAACTTGTCACTAAGCCCAAGGGGCGGAAGACGCGGTGGTGGCGCGCGTGGGCGCGCCTGCCTGCCGTTGATCCGCAAGGCGTCTTCTTCTTCGTTCTCGAATGACAGCGGCCGAGCTTCTGCGGTATAGGCGAACCCATGCCGCAGAAGCCTAAACCCGCATGGGACGATCCCGAGGAGTCCAAGCGATTCCTCGACACCGCCAAGGCCGTCGAGGCGAGCGAGGACCCGCAAGACTTCGCCCGCGCGCTCAAGACGGTTGTCTCGAAAGGCGCGGCGAAGGACTCACGTTAGAGCCTTCACTTCCGCGTAGAGACCCCGCAAATGGTCCTCGCTCATGTCGATAATCGGCTCGTACATAAATGCGTTCAGATGGATATTCTCGGGCGTCATAAGGGCGACCTTATCCAAGACGTCCGCGGCCTTACCCTCGGCGGGAAACCGTTCCTTGAATTTCTTGATTAGCTGCGGGGCCTGATTCTTGGTGATGCTCGCCCAATGGGCGGGGTCCGCAATTCTGGCGACCATGTATTGCTCCGCCCGCATCCGCGTGGCGATCGCTAAGACGATCTTGTTCTCCAGGTTCAGCCCGGTAGGAGGAGGCAGGGCGTCAGCCGTGGCGAATATGAGGTCCGCAACTGTCTGCGCTGGATTTGCCCACGGGCCAACCGGGCCGCAAACCCTTTCATAGATGCCGTCCAGCTCAGCGTTGGTGATGGTCGCGGAGTCCGGCTTCCAATGCAGCATCGAGGTAAGTTTAAGATAGTCGGGATCAGCCGTCCCCTCTCTCAACTCGATAAGGTTGCGGAGAAACGGAATGCACGAAATCCTCTTGCGCTCGTCGTTGAAGAATCCCTTCTTCCATACCTTCGAGAATATGTCCTTGACCCCTACAGCGGGCTCAAGCGTGATCCCGGCATCGGTCTTCGTCGCCATGAGACAGTTAGCACGATGAACGATAAATCGGCTCTCAATGGTGCGGAAGAAATCGAAGTTGTGAGTGAGAACAATTAGCTTGAATAGACCCTCTTCGGCAATGTCCGCAAGGTATTGGACAATTGCGTACTTGTTCTGATAGTCGAACGAGTCTGCGATATCATCAACGATGATTAGAGTTTCCTGCCCGTCCTTCATTCTTCGGCGGATCTCGAAAATCACGTTCAACAGGTAGAATGCCCGTCGCTCGCCCTGGCTGAGAATATCCAGAAGGTCTTCCTTCGCGAACTCAGCGTTTCTATCGCCGTCATGGTAGGTAAACGCAAGCTGCATCACCTTATCGCGACCCATTACGACAGAGGCCTGATTTTTGACGGTAAGAGTGAACGGGACACGGAAGCGAGTGTTAAAGGTGTCGATAGCCTTCTGCCACAGGGTTTCTTGTTCCCGCGCCGCCTGCTCTATTTTCTCCTGATTGGCGCGAACGCTAGCGTATGTCTCAAGCAGGATATCATAGGAGTCTTTATGAGTTCGGAGGTACGACTTAATGACTTCTTGGCGGAACTGTCCCACATTGGCCAAATGCGGGACGATGAAACGATTAGCCATGAGGTAATCTCGAAACGTCCTCAACTTCACATTCACGTCAAGCGCTGCTTGTATGGCAGCGAACTCGGCTACTAGCTTATCGTCACGGATGATCGCCTGCTGCTCTTTTTCAATTACAGCCTCAAGCTCCTCCTTGGTATTGATCTCCCTAATGTCACCCATCGACGGCTTGAGGTTTATCGTATGCTTTGCCTTAAAAAAGCCGTTCTTGGTTAAGCTGGTCGCAATCTGCGAGGCATTGTAATAGTCGAAAACGCCACTGCTGAAAAACACGGACTCAGTGAGAAGTTCATTATACCTCTCTATGTAGTTTGAAATCTTTTCCTTGAGATCGTTCTTTTCGAGTTCGGCTACAAACTCAGGAGCAAAGACTTTATCATACTCAACGGAGGCGAACGGTGCCTCCTCCTGTTCGGCCAGCTCCGGTTCAATACGGATCATCGCGCGCCTGAGATCGATGGCTGCGAATGCAGACGGTATCTCCGCAACAAGTGCAGCCTTCGATTTCGACTGCCTTTTGAGCAGATCGGTGAGACTTTGCTCCGCCTCATTTACGCGGCGCTGCAATTCGGCAAACTCCGTTCTGAGCTTGTCATCAACGAGAAGTGTGCAGGTTCGCTCAGATGGCCCTAGGTCCTTGTCGTAGGACAGCGCCACTAGGATGCGCTCGTTTTCGATCTCCTTGCCGGTCTCGTCAGTGACCTTCGCCACCGTGGGGTTGTCGGGGAAAATCCGGTCCCTGGGTCGCGCCCCCGAGGCTTTCTCCGACAGGGCCTTGAAGGTCAGCGCGAACGACGATTTCATTGCCCCGTTCGGCGCGTAGATGGCGTAGGCGCGGCCGCCATGCGGGAACGAGAAGTCGTACTGCAGGGATTTGATTCCATAGCAGAATTGCAGATCGACTGAAATCTGGTCCATGACGAATCCTCGGTGGAGGTTATATGTCATGGCACCCTACCTCTTGCGGGTGGGGCGGTAAAGTGTAACGCTCCCGACTTGATCCGGGGTCCATCTTCTTGCGTCTTTGCGTCTTTGCGTGAGACATAGCGGCGCCCGGGCTCATGTCGCCCTTGTCGAAAGAATCCCCTCCAGGATGGGCAGCGCCGCCACATCCGGCTCCACCCACCCCCGCCGCGCCTCGACCGAGAACAGCACCTCCCGCGAATAGAAGCGCAGCGGCCAGTCCCGCCGCCCCTCCTCCGCCAGCAGCAGGACACTGACCCGCTCCGCCAGCCCCCTCCCCTCGCTCCGCGCCAGCGCGCGGCGCACGGCGCCAATGAAGCACTGGGTGATCGTCTCGTGATAGCCCTCCGTGTCGCTGTTCACGCCGCCGACGCTTTCGTTGTAGCGGCGGATGAGGTGGGGCAGGTCGCGTTCCGGGTGGATGTCGGGGCGCTCGACGATGAGCCAGCAGGTGGTGGCGAGGTGAGCCTCGTGGGTCCATTCCTCGCGCGGCAGGGTGCGGGCGAGCATGCGCTCGCCGACGCTTCGGATGGCGGCGTCGTTGGGGAACAGGCGGGGCGAGTGGTCGTCGGTCATGGTCGTTCCTTGAGGACATAGAAAAAGGGCGCGCCAGCCTTGGCCGACGCGCCCCTTTCGGGTTCTTTGCCCCCTCTCCTCGGAGAGAGGGTTGGGGTGAGGGGTTCGGGCGCCGGAAGCAAAGCTCCGAGGCGGAACCCCCTCACCCTGCCCTCTCCCCCTGGGAGAGGGGATGTTGCGTCAGGCGGGCGTCGGGGTCGGCTCCGCTTGCCGTTGGACCTGCGCGCGCGGCGCCGCATCCCGCACGCCCTTGTCCACATGGGCTTCGAACTTGGCGAAATTGTCGATGAACAGCTTCACCAGCTTCGCCGCCGTGGCGTCGTAATCCGCCTGGTCCGCCCAGGTGTCGCGCGGGTTGAGGATCGCGGCGTCGACGCCAGGCACCGCGACCGGCACCTCGAAGCCGAAATTCTCGTCGAGGCGGAATTCGGCGCCGTTGAGGCTGCCGTCGAGCGCGGCGTTGAGGAGGGCGCGCGTCGCCTTGATCGGCATGCGGCTGCCGGCGCCGTATTTGCCGCCGGTCCAGCCGGTGTTGACCAGCCAGCACTTCACCCCGCCTTTGGCGATCCGGTCCTTGAGGAGGTTGCCGTAGACGCTTGGATGGCGCGGCATGAACGGGGCGCCGAAGCAGGTCGAGAAGGTCGCCTCGGGCTCGGTGACTCCGATCTCGGTCCCCGCGACCTTGGCGGTGTAGCCGGAGAGGAAATGGTACATCGCCTGGTCGGGGGTGAGGCGCGCGATCGGCGGAAGCACGCCGAACGCGTCGGCGGTCAGCATGACGATGTTGTGCGGCACCGGCCCCATGTTGGCGTCCGAGCAATTGGGGATAAAGTCGATCGGGTAGGCGCCGCGGGTATTCTCGGCGAGGCTTGAATCGTCGAGGTCGAGCTCGCGAGTCGCCTCGTCCATCGCGACATTCTCGAGCACCGTTCCGAAGCGGCGGGTGGTGGCGTGGATCTCCGGCTCCGCCTCCGGGGAGAGCCGGATCATCTTGGCGTAGCAGCCGCCCTCGAAGTTGAAGACCGCGGTGTCGGACCAGCCATGCTCGTCGTCGCCGATCAGGGTTCGGGCGGCGTCGGCGCTGAGCGTCGTCTTGCCGGTGCCGGAGAGGCCGAAGAAGACGGCGGTGTCGCCGTCCGGCCCGATATTGGCCGAGCAGTGCATCGGCATGACGCCCTCAACCGGCAGCAGATAGTTGAGGATTCCGAACACCGACTTCTTCATCTCGCCGGCATAAGCGGTGCCGCCGATGAGGATCATGCGCTCGGTGAGGTTGACGGCGATCACCGTCTCGGAGCGGGTGCCGTGGCGGGCGGGGTCGGCGCGGAAGCTCGGCAGGTCGACGATCGTGAACTCCGGCTCGAAGCCGTCAAGCTCGGCGGGCTCCGGGCGGACCAGCAAAGTGCGGATGAAGAGGTTGTGCCAGGCGAGCTCGTTGATCACCCGCACCCGGACGCGGTGCTCGGGCTGCGAGCCGCCGTAGAGGTCGGCGACGAACAGGCTCTCCTTCTCGCCCAGCGCGCGGAGGAAGTCCTGCTTCAGCGCGGCGAAATGGTCGGGCGTCATCGATTTGTTATTGTCCCACCAGATCGTGGTTTCGGTTTCGGCGTCGCGGACGATATATTTGTCCTGCGCCGAGCGGCCGGTATGCTTGCCGGTGCGCACGACCAGCGGGCCGTGTTTGGCGAGCAGGCCCTCGCCGCGGCGCACCGCTTCCTCGACCAGCTGCGGCGTGCCGAAGTTCCAGCTCACCTGTGCCCGGGTCTCGATCCCCTGTTCGGCGAGGCCGTGGGAGGGCGCGCGATTGGCCACTTAAGTCTCCTATTTGTACGACAATTTCGGCGGCGAAACCGCCGGTTCGGGTGCGGCGCTGCGCATATCGGAGCGCCGCCCCGGCGTCAAAGGGTAGCGCCGCCATTTCGGCTCCTCTAGACACGGCGGCATGGCGGCTACCATCGCTCTCGTCGACGACGACCGCAACATCCTCACGTCCGTGTCGATCGCGCTTCAGGCGGAGGGCTTCGCGACGCGGGTCTATTCGGACGGCGAGACGGCGCTGAAGGCGCTGGTCGACAACCCGCCGGATCTCGCCGTGCTCGACGTCAAGATGCCGCGCATGGACGGCATGGAGCTGCTTCGGCGGATCCGGGAGAAGAGCGAGCTCCCCGTCATCTTCCTCACCTCGAAGGACGAGGAGCTCGACGAGGCGCTCGGCCTCGCCATGGGCGCCGACGACTATATCGCCAAGCCCTTCTCCCAGCGCCTCCTGATCGCCCGCATCCGCGCCATCCTGCGGCGGTCCGAGATGCGGGCGGCGGCGCCGGGCGAAAATCCCGCGGAAGAGGAGGCGCCGCTGATCGTGCGGGGGCGGCTCACCATGGATCCGGCGCGGCACCGGGTGAGCTGGGACGGTCGCGACGTCAGCCTCACCGTCACCGAGTTCATGATCCTCGAGGCGCTGGCGCAGCGGCCCGGCGTGGTCAAGTCGCGCAACCAGCTGATGGACGTCGCCTACCAAGACGACATCTATGTCGACGACCGCACCATCGACAGCCACATCAAGCGGCTGCGGCGCAAGTTCCGCGCGGCCGATCCCGGCTTCAAGGGGATCGAGACGCTGTACGGCGTGGGGTATCGCTTTGGAGAGGAATGACGAGCGCGACCTCGCCTTGCGCTGGACGGGGCGGTGGATGCTCCTGCACCGCATCCTGGCGGTCAACATCTTCGCGCTCGCCATCCTCGCCGGCAGCATATTCTACCTGGACGGCTTCCGCCGGCGGCTGACCGAGGAAGGCCTGGCCCATACCCAGACCGAGATCCGCATCGTCGCCGATTCCCTCGCTTTGGCCGAACCGAAAGAGCGCACGGATCTGGTGAGGCGCCTCGGCCTCCATTCGCGCACGCGGCTCCGGCTGTTCGACTGGGGCGGCCGGCTGGCCGTCGACAGCTGGCAGGGCGGCGCGGAAACCTACCAGCTGCGCGACCCGGCCAAGGAGAATTGGCGCAAGGCCGTGGCCCGGCGGCTCGACCGCGCCCTAGACGCGCTGGTCGGCGCTCCCGCCCCGCCGCCCCTCGCGGTTCCGGAGGGCTCGCGCATCGCCGACTGGCCGGAAGCCGCGGCGGCGCTGCGCACCGGCCGGCTGGAGACGATGCTTCGGCGCGCGCCGGAAGGCACTCCGTTCCTCTCGGCGGCGATGCCGGTGCGCGAAGGAGGCGGAGTCGTGCTGCTGACCCGCAACGCGCGCGACATACGCCAGGTGGTTCGGGACGAGCGGACGACCCTGGTGGCGGTGCTGCTCGTGACCATCGCCGTCTCGGTGCTGCTGTCGCTGTTCCTGGCGCGGACCATCGCGCTGCCGCTGCGCCGCCTCGCCCGCGCCGCGCACCGAGTCCGCCTGGGCCGCGCGCGCGAGGTCGACGTGCCGACCCTCCCCGCCCGGAGGGACGAGATCGGCCTCCTCGCCCGCGCCCTCCACGACATGACCCTGTCGCTGCGTCAGCGGATCGACGGCACCGAGGCCTTCGCGGCCGACGTGACGCACGAGCTCAAGAACCCCCTCGCCTCGCTCCGCTCCGCCGTCGACAGCCTCGAAAAGGTCGAGGACCCGGCGCTGCGCCGGCAATTGCTCGACGTGGTGCGGCACGACGTGGTGCGGCTCGACCGGCTGATCGTCGACATCGCCGAGGTCTCGCGCCTCGATGCGGAGCTGTCGCGCGCCCGGTTCGAGCCGGTCGATCTCGGCCGCATCATCGAGTCCCTGCTCGACCTGTGGGAGCCCCGCGCCGCGGCAAGCGACGTCAAGATCGCCTTCGCCCGGCCCCGCGTCGGCACCGCCGTGATCATGGGCGACGAGGGGCGGCTCACCCGCGCGATCGAGAACATTGTCGACAACGCCCTCTCCTTCTCCCCCGCCGGCGGCCTGGTCGAGATCGCCGCGGCCAAGCTCGGGGGCGAGGTCGTGCTGAGCGTCGAGGACGAAGGGCCCGGCGTCCCCGCCGAGGCGCGCGAGGAAATCTTCCAGCGCTTCCACAGCCTGCGGCCGGACGGCGAGGATTTCGGCCAGCATTCCGGCCTCGGCCTCGCCATCGCCCGCGCCACCGTCCAGGGCCATGACGGCACGCTGGGCGTCGAAGCGCGGCGCGACGGCCGCGGCGGCGCCCGCTTTGTCCTGCGCTTTCCGGAGCCGGAACGGTGAGCGAGACCCTCCACGCCACCTGCGTCGCCATCGCCGGTCGCGGCGTGCTGATCGCGGGCCGCTCGGGCGCGGGCAAGTCGGACCTCGCGCTGCGCCTGATCGACCGCGGCGCGGCGCTGGTCAGCGACGATTATACTTTGGTGGCGGCGGCCGGCG
Organism: Allosphingosinicella sp.; assembly: GCA_036403015.1. GTDB lineage: Bacteria > Pseudomonadota > Alphaproteobacteria > Sphingomonadales > Sphingomonadaceae > Allosphingosinicella. The sequence goes on along the minus strand of DASWRU010000075.1, from coordinate 14,311 downwards.
GGCGGCTCCTCGCGAGCGCGCCCGCGACGATCTCCGGGCGGCTGGAAATACGCGGCGTAGGCATCGTCGCGCTGGCGGCGGCGCGCGACGTACCGGTCTGCCTGCTCGCCGATCTCGACTCGGCGCCGGAGCGGATGCCGGAACCCACCACGACCGTCATCGCCGGCCTCGATCTGCCGGCCGTCGCGCTCAGCGCGCTTGAGGCCTCCGCGCCGATCAAGCTAGAGCAGGCACTCCTCCGCTACGGACTTCCGCTTCCGTGACCGCCGGCCCCACCCCCAAGCGCATCCTCCTCGTCACCGGCCTGTCCGGCGCGGGCAAGTCGACGGCGCTGAGGACGCTCGAGGACCTCGGCTGGGAGGTGGTCGACAACCTCCCTTTGTCGCTCCTCGACCACCTCCTCTCGACGCCGCTCGCCAAGGGCACCGGACGGCGGCGGCGGCCGCTGGCGATCGGCATCGACAGCCGCACGCGCGATTTCGATGCGCGCCGGATCGTCGAGCAGATCAAGGCGCTGGCGAACGACCACGATTTTCCGGTCGAGACGCTCTATTTCGACTGCGCCGGCTCGGAGCTGCTGCGGCGCTATTCCGAGACTCGGCGGCGCCATCCGCTGGCGCCCGATCGTCCGGCCACCGACGGCATCGCCGCCGAGCGCGAGCTGATGGAGCCGCTTCGGCGCTGGGCGGACCATGTCGTCGATACCACCGACACCAGCCCGAACGCGCTCCAGCAGCAGATACGCGACCGCTTCGGCACCCCGTCCGACGCGCCGACCCTGACCATCATGTCGTTCGGCTTCTCGCGCGGGCTGCCGCGCAACGCCGACATCGTGCTCGACGTCCGCTTCCTCAGGAACCCCTATTGGGAGGATTCGCTGCGCGACCTCACCGGGCGCGACGAGGCGGTGACGGCCTATATCGCCGCCGACGAGGGCTATGGCGCCATCGCGGACATGGAGACGCTGCTCCTCACCCTGCTCCCCCGCTACCGCGCCGAAGGAAAATCCTATGTGACGGTCGCATTCGGTTGTACGGGGGGCCGTCACCGTTCGGTCCACGTCGCCGAGCGCGTGGCCGCGCGGTTGCGCGAGGCGGGATTTTCGCCCACGGTCGAACATCGCGACCTCGCCTCTCGCCTCCGCGACGGGGTCGAAGGCGGCCGGAGGGGACGGTCGCAGGATTGGGAAGTTTGAATGATCGGACTGGTGCTGGTTACCCATGGTCGCCTGGCGGCGGAATTCGTCACGGCCCTGGAGCATGTGGTGGGCCCGCAGGAGCGGATCGAGGCGATCTGCATCGGCCCCGACGACGACATGGAAGGCCGCCGCAACGACATTGCCGGGGCGATCGCGCGGGTCGATGACGGCGGCGGCGTCGTCATCCTCACCGATCTGTTCGGCGGCACCCCGTCGAACCTCGCCATCTCGCTGATGAAGTCGGAGAAGATCGAGGTCATCGCCGGCGTCAACCTGCCCATGCTGATCCGGCTCGAGGGCGCCCGCAAGACGATGGACGTCAAGGCGGCCGTCGCCGCGGCGCGCGAGGCGGGGCGCAAATATATTTCCGTGGCGAGCGAGATATTGGGAGAGACGGTCTGAGCGCCGCGGAACGGACGGTGGAGCTTCGCAACCAGCGCGGCCTCCACGCCCGCGCCAGCGCGAAGTTCGTCACCCTGGCCGCCGGGCAGAGCGCCGCCGTCGAGGTGGAGAAGGACGGCTCGAAAGTGTGCGGCACCTCGATCATGGGCCTGATGATGCTGGGCGCCGCGGTCGGCGACTCGATCACCATCCGCGCCGAGGGCGAAGGCGCTGAGGAAGCGGTGGCGGCGCTCTCCGCGCTCGTCGAGGAACGCTTCGGCGAGGAGTGATGCCCCGCCGGATCACCGCCTTCTCCAACCCGCTCGTCAAGGAGGTGCGCGGCCTTCGCGACAAGAAGAACCGGCGCGCCAGTGGCCTGTTCGTCGCGGAGGGCCTGCGCATCCTGACCGAGGCGCGCGAGGCCGGCCACCTGCCCGCGATCCTGTTCTATGCGGCGGGCACGCGCCACGCGTTGCTGGACCGGCTGATCCAGGAGACCGAGGCCGCCGGCGGCGACGTGATCGAGACCAATGCCGACATCCTCCACAAGCTCTCCGGCAAGGACAATCCGCAGACATTGCTCGGCGTCTACCGCGCCTTCGACACGAGCCTGGCGCGGATCGACCGCGCCGCCGCGCCGCTGTGGATCGTCGCCCAGGCGCTTCGCGACCCCGGCAATCTCGGCACCATCCTGAGGACTGGCGACGCGGTCGGCGCGGGCGGGCTGATCCTGGTCGATGACTGCGTCGATCCCTTCTCCGTGGAGGCGGTGCGGGCGACGATGGGCGCGCTCTTCACCCAGCGCCTCGCCACGGCCGCGTGGGAGGAATTCGTCCCCTGGCTGCGCGCCGGGCCCGGGCAGCTGATCGGCGCGAGCCTCAAGGCCGGGCTCGATTACCAGGCGCCCGATTATTCTCCTCCCGCCTTCATCCTCGTCGGCAACGAAGCCCAGGGCCTTCCCGCCGACTATGAGGCCGAATGCGACCTCCTCGTGAAGATGCCCATGCTCGGCAAGGCCGACAGCCTCAACGCCGCCGTCGCGACGGGGGTAATGGCCTATGAGGTGATCAATCAGTGGCGGCGGGCGAGCTGAGGGTGCCTGCTCCCCCCTTGAAGGGAGGGGAGCTATTTCACCCCCGCCCGATCAGCCTTTTCGCCATCGCGTCGGCGACCTCGGCCGGGTTGCGTCCCGTCGCCTCGCTCTCCGCCCAGATCTGCTCCAGCCGGCCCGGTATCTGCTCGATGCGGCCGCGCACCGTCGCCTGGTCGCCGTCCTTCAGATATTCGGTCGAGACGTTGATGATGCCGCCCGCGTTGATCACGTAATCGGGCGCGTAGAGGATGCCGTGCTCGTGGATGCGCTGGCCGTCCGCCCGCGTCGCGAGTTGGTTGTTGGCGCCCCCGGCGACCACCGGCACGTTGAGCGCCGCGATGCTCTCCTCGGTCAGGATCGCGCCCAGCGCGTTCGGGCTGAGGATGTCGGCCTCCAGCGTCATGACGGCCTCGGGTGCGACCACCTTGCCGCCGACCTCGTCCGCGACGCGCCGCGCCCGCGCCTGGTCGAGATCGGCGATGCTGATCCGCGCGCCGTCCCGGGCGGCGAGCCGTGCCAGGCCGCTCGCGACGCTGCCCGCCCCCTGGATGGCGACGTGGAGGCCGGCGAGGCTTTCCTTGCCGAGCTTGCGGCGCGCCGCGGCGCGCACGCCGAGGAAGACGCCGTAGCTGGTATGCGGCCCCGGATCGCCGCCGACCGCGCCGTCCGCCACCGGCAGCCCGGAGACGTAGCGCGTATGCTTCGACACCTCGACGAGGTCCGGCACCGCCACTCCGACATCCTCCGCCGTCACGTAGGCGCCGCCCAGACCCTCGACGGCGCGGCCGTAGGCGGCGAGCATCGCGGGCGTCTTGGTCCGGGCGGCATCGGCGAGGATCACCGCCTTGCCCCCGCCGAGCGGCAGGCCCGCCATGGCGTTCTTGAAGCTCATCCCGCGCGAAAGGCGCAGCGCGTCGCGCACCGCCTCGCCGCTCTCGGGATAATGCCAGAAGCGCACCCCGCCGGCGCCCGGGCCGACATGGGTGGAATGGACGCAGATCACGGCACGAAGGCCGCTGGCGCGGTCCGTGACGAAGTGGACGATCTCATGATCGTCGAAATCGGGGAATTCCCACGGCGAATGCATTGACACATCCCGAAATTACGGGCCGAAAATGACGGGCGCAGGTGGGGCGATCGACGGGGCTTGAACCCGCGACCCCCGGTACCACAAACCGGTGCTCTGACCAACTGAGCTACGATCGCCACTGCGCGCCCGAAGGTGCGCCGGTGCCCATAGGGGTGCGCCGGGGCCAGCGTCAATGGGTCGGCGCTTCCGGCCAGCGGAGGAGGCCGAGCCTGCCGCGCCTCAGCCAACGGCCGAGCATCAGCGCGGCGACGATGGCGAGGCCGGTCGCGAGGCCCGTCCATATCCCCACCCCCTTCCAGCCGAGGCCGAAGCCCAGTCCCACGGCCGTGGCGAGGCCGACCACCCAGTAACCGAAAGCGGCGAAGGCCATCGGCACCTTGGTGTCCTGAAGCCCCCTCAACATACCGGCCCCAACCGACTGCGCGCCATCGAATATCTGGAATAAAGCGGCGACGAACAGGAACGAGACGGCGAGCGAGATGACCGGCGCATTGGCCGGATCGGCCGGATCGAGGAAGAGCGACACCAGCCGGTGCGGCATGGCGAGCATGACGAGCGCCATCAGCGCCATGAAGCCGGTGCCGAGCGCGAAGGCGGTCCAGCCGGCGCGCGCGATCCCCTCCGGATCCCGGCGCCCGAAGGCGAGCCCGACCCGCACCGTCACCGCCTGGCTGAGGCCCAGCGGCACCATGAAGGTGAAGGCGGCGATCTGCAGCGCCACCGCATGGGCGGCGATCGAGGCGGCGCCGATCAGCCCCATCAGGAACACCGCGGTGTTGAAGAGGGTGATCTCCAGCGCCAGCGTCACGGCGATCGGCAGGCCGAGCCGCCATACCGCGCGGAACCGCTCCCAATCCGCCCTCCAGAAGCGGCCGAACAATCGGTAGCGGCGGAAGCGGGGGTGGACGCTCACCACCAATGCCATCGCCGCGAACAGGAAGCTGTTGGCGCAGCTGCTGCCGATGCCGGCGCCGCGCAGGCCGAGCGCGGGGAAGCCGAACTTCCCGAAGATGAGCCCGTAATTGAGGAAGGCGTTGAAGGCGACGCCGCCCGCCCCGACCAGCAAGGCCCAGACGGGCTTCTCCAGCGCGGAGACGAAGGAGCGCAGGATCAGGTACCAGAGCGCCGGCAGCATCCCCCACATCAGCGCCCGCACAAAGCTTTGCGCGCCCTCCGCGAGCACCGGATCCTGGCCGATGGCGAGGAGGATGGCGCGCGTGTTCCAGAGCACCGACCACACCGGGGCGACGATGACGAGCGCCGACCACATCGTCTGGCGCACCGTCCGGCGCACGTCGCGGACGCTGTGGCGGCGGGCGCCGAGCTCCTTCGCGATCATCGGGGCTGCGGCGAGAACCAGGCCGATGCCGAAGATGAGGAAGGCGTAATAGAGGTTGATGCCGAGCGTCCCCGCCGCCAGCACCGCGGAGCCCGCCCAGCCGAGCAGCAGCACGTCGGTCGACTGGATCAGCGACTGCGTCAGGTTGGTCAGGACCAGCGGCCAGGCAAGCGCCACCGTCGCGCGAATCTCCTCGCGCCAGAGGCGGCTGTCCGGGTTGCTCCGCTGAAGCATGCCGAGCCACTAGCGCGACCGGCGGCGGGACACCATGTCCCTGCCGATGATCCCCTTCTCCGTCCTCGACCTCGCTCCCGTTGCCGAAGGCGGCGACGCCGGCGGCGCGCTGCGCAATGCGCTCGACCTCGCGCAGCATGCCGAGCGCCTCGGCTACCGACGCTTCTGGATGGCGGAGCATCATTCCATGCCGGGTATCGCCAGCGCCGCCACGGCGGTCGCTCTGGCCTATATCGGCGCCGGCACTTCGACGATCCGCATCGGCGCCGGGGGAATCATGCTGCCCAACCACGCGCCGCTCGTCATCGCCGAGCAGTTCGGCACGCTGGAATCGCTCTTTCCCGGCCGAGTCGACCTGGGCCTCGGCCGCGCGCCCGGCACCGACCAGGCGGCCGCCTACGCGCTGCGCCGCAACCTCGCCTCGGACGAGAACCAGTTCCCGCGCGACGTCGTCGAGCTGATGACCTACTTCAGCCCAGGCGAGGACCGGCCGCGGGTGCGGGCCATTCCCGGCGAAGGGCTGGCGATTCCGGTCTGGATCCTCGGCTCGAGCCTGTTCGGCGCTCAGCTCGCCGCGATGCTGGGCCTTCCCTACGCCTTCGCCTCGCATTTCGCGCCGGGGCAGATGATGGACGCGATAAGCGTCTACCGCGACCGCTTCCGGCCCTCGGCGCAACTCGAACGGCCGTACGTCATGCTCGGCTTCAACGCCTTCGCCGCCGATACGGACGAGGCGGCGCAGCATCTCAGCACCTCGCTGATGCAGGCGTTCGTCAACCTGCGCGCCGGCCGTCCCACCAAGCTGCCGCCGCCGGTGCCCGGCTATGCGGACACGCTGCCGGCCAGCGCCCGCGCGATCCTCGACCAGGTGCTGAGCTGCTCCGCGATCGGCTCGCCGGGCACCGTCCGAGCGGCCGTGCAGGCGTTCGTCGACCGCACCGGAGCCGACGAGCTGATGATCACCTCGCAGATCTACGACCACGAAGCGCGGCTACGCTCCTATGAGATCGTCGCCGCCTGCATCGGCGACTAGTCGCCCCGCGCGTCCAGCTCCTTGACCAGCTTGCGCGGCGCCTGGGCGCGATAGCTTTCCTCGACCCACTCCTTGAGCTGGTCCAACGCCGGCACCTGTCCCTCCGCCGGGGTGAACGTCACCCAGCCCGCCTTGCCCAGCCCATAGGCGGTCGGCTTGGCGAACGGCAGGTCGAGCGCGACCTCGTGCGTATAAGGGAGCTTGCACGACAGGCTGAACGGCTCGCCCTCGGCGGCGAGATAGGCGAAGGTCTTGTCCTTCACCGCCAGATCGTCATGCCCCGGCCAGGGCGACTTGCTATGGGCGCCGGGAAAGGTGAGGCCCCACGCCCGCAACGCCCGAATGATCTCGTCCGCCATCGCCCGCCTTTCGGAACCGCATTGCCGCTCGCTCGCTTCTCTAGCACGAAAGACGAGGCGGACTATGGACGACAAGGCGAAGATCAGCACCGGCCCGAACGAGCGGCCGCGCAACGAGAGCATCGCCGGCACCGGGCCCGGCATCCCCGACGAAGCGCTGGCGCCGGGCGAGGCGCTGCCCGAAGCGCCGAGCGAAGAGGATGTCGCGCGGATGGCCAGGAAGCTGGGCGCGGCCACAGCCGACCGCCACTAATCTCTTTTCCCCGCGAGAGAAGGGGAGTCGCGTGGTGGGCGCGGTAGGGATTGAACCTACGACCCCACCCGTGTGAAGGGTGTGCTCTACCACTGAGCTACGCGCCCACGCCGGGGCCGGCACTTAATGCGGCCTCCAAACCCTGTCCAGCTTGTACGGGGGGAAAAAGGCGCCCTCGCCGGCGGGAGCGGCAGTTCCGACGGCGACGATCATCCGACCACCGTCACTCCCGCGAAAGCGGGAGTCCATCCGGCGGTGGAAGGCTCGAAGTCGGCATGGATTCCCGCTTTCGCGGGAATGACGGGAAGGTGCGGCCGATCTCAGCGGCCGACCGAATCCTTGAGGACCTTGCCGGCCTTGAACTTGGGCTGGGTCGATTCCTTGATCTGCATCGGCTCCCCGGTACGCGGGTTGCGGCCGGTCGAGGCCTTGCGCTTGGAGCAGGAGAAGGTGCCGAAGCCCACCAGCCGGACCTCGTCGCCGCGCTTCAGCGCATCGGTGATCGCCTCGAAGACGCCCTCGACCGCCCTGCTCGCGTCGCCCCTGCCGAGACCGGTCGTCTCGGCGACTGTGCCGATAAGCTCCTGCTTGTTCATCTGTCCCGAACCCCTGTTCTGCGACGTGACTCGCGGCTCGCGCCAAACTCCATCTAACGTCAGGAGACGGAGGCGAGTCAAAAGGAAAGCGCGAAATCCCTAGGCGATTCGCGCCTTCCCGGCACAAGTTCGTTGCTGCGCCGCAATAAATCTAATGCCGAATGGAAACCTCGTCGGGTGCGGCGGCAAGCTCGGGAGCGGGCACCGCGGCGAGTTCGTCGGCATCGCTCCATTCGATCGGCACCACCGGCGTCGCCAGCGCGTGGCCGAGCACTTCGTCGACATGGCTGACCGGCACGATCTCCAGCCCGTCGCGGATCGCCGCCGGAATCTCAACCAGGTCCTTCTCATTCTCCGCCGGGATCAGCACCTTCTTGATGCCGCCCCTGAGCGCCGCGAGCAATTTCTCTTTGAGGCCGCCGATCGGGAGCACCCGGCCGCGCAGGGTCACCTCGCCGGTCATCGCCACGTCGCGGCGGACGGCAATGCCGGTCAGGGTCGAGATGATCGCCGTCACCATGCCGATGCCGGCCGACGGCCCGTCCTTGGGCACCGCGCCTTCGGGAAGGTGGACGTGGATGTCCTTCCGGCCGAAAATGCTGGGCTTGACGCCGTAGCTGGGGCTCCTCGCCTTGACGAAGGAGAAGGCCGCCTGGATCGACTCCTGCATGACGTCGCCCAATTTGCCGGTGGTCTTGATCTGGCCCTTCCCCGGCACGGTCACCGCCTCGATCGTCAACAGCTCGCCGCCGACCTCGGTCCAGGCGAGGCCGGTGACGGCGCCGATCTGGTCCTCCTCCTCGCCCATGCCGTGGCGGTGGCGGCGCACGCCCGAATATTCGCCGATAGTCTCCGCGGTGAGCTCGACCTTCTCGGTCTTGCCCTCGAGGATTCGGCGAAGCACCTTCCTCGCCACCTTGGCGATCTCGCGCTCGAGCGTGCGTACCCCCGCCTCGCGGGTATAATGCTGGATCAGGCTCCTGAGGCCGCCCTCGGCGAAGATCAACTCGCCCTCCCTCAGCCCGTGCGATTCGATCTGCTTGGGGATGAGGTGACGGACCGCGATCTCGACCTTCTCGTCCTCGGTATAGCCTTCGAGCCGGATGATCTCCATGCGGTCGAGCAAAGGCTGCGGCATGTCCATCGTGTTCGCGGTGGTGACGAACATGACGTCCGAAAGGTCGTAGTCGATCTCCAGATAATGGTCCTGGAACTTCGAATTCTGCTCCGGATCGAGCACCTCGAGCAGGGCCGAGGCCGGGTCGCCGCGGAAATCCTGGCCGAGCTTGTCGATCTCGTCGAGCAGGAAGAGCGGGTTGGACGTGCCCGCCTTGCGCAGGTTCGAGACGATCTTGCCGGGCAGCGAGCCGATATAGGTCCGCCGGTGGCCGCGTATCTCGGCCTCGTCGCGCACCCCGCCCAGCGACTGGCGCACGAACTCGCGGCCCGTCGCCCTGGCGATGCTTCGGCCGAGCGAGGTCTTGCCGACGCCCGGCGGGCCGACGAGGCAGAGGATCGGCCCCTTCAGCTTGTTGGTCCGCGCCTGCACGGCGAGATATTCGACGATCCGGTCCTTGACCTTCTCCAGCCCGTAATGATCCTCGTCGAGGATCCGCTGCGCATCGGCGATATCCTTCTTGATCTTGGACTTCTTGCCCCAGGGCAGGCCGAGCAGCACGTCCAGATAGTTGCGGCTGACGGTCGCCTCCGCCGACATCGGCGCCATCGCCTTCAGCTTCTTCATCTCCGAAGTCGCCTTGGAGCGCGCCTCCTTGCTGAGCTTGGTCTTGGCGATCTTGCGGGCGAGCTCGGCGAGCTCGTCGCCCTCCCCTTCCTCGCCCTCATTGCCCAGCTCGCGCTGGATCGCCTTCAATTGCTCGTTCAGATAATATTCGCGCTGCGTCTTCTCCATCTGCCGCTTGACGCGGCTGCGGATGCGCTTCTCGACCTGAAGCACGCCAAGCTCGCCCTCCATGAAGGCGAACACCATCTCCAGCCGCCGCACCGGGTTCAATTCGGCGAGCAAGGCCTGCTTGTCGGACACCTTGATGTTGATGTTGGCGGCGACCGAATCCGCCAGCTTCGAGGCCTCCTCGATCTGGGCGAGCTGAACGGCGGTCTCGGCGGGCAGCTTCTTGTTGAGCTTCGAATAATTCTCGAACTGCTCGACGACCGAGCGCATCAGCGCGCTGACTTCGGCGCCTTCCGGCTCGTCGCCCTCGACGGCGGCGACTTCGGCGACGAGATGCTGGCCGGCCGGCGCGATCGCCACGAGGGTCGCGCGCTGCTGCCCTTCGACGAGCACCCGGACGGTGCCGTCGGGGAGCTTGAGCAGCTGCAGCACGGTGGCGATCACGCCCATGTCGTACAAAGCGTCGCGGTCGGGATCGTCCTCCGCCGGATCGAGCTGCGAGACGAGGAAGATCTGCTTGTCCGCCGCCATCGCGCTTTCCAGCGCCGCCACCGATTTGTCGCGCCCGACGAACAGGGGCACGATCATTTGCGGGAAGACGACGATGTCGCGAAGGGGAAGGACGGGAAAGGATTGGTTCACACGAAACTCCGGTTGGCCCGGACGGGCTCTCTCCCTCCTTATATGGGAACGGCCCCCGGAGCATCAATGCGGCAGTCTGTGGCGCGCGTGCATCGAAAATCCCTTTTGAAATCAGCCGCGAATAGGCCACACCTGCGTCACCACGCGTAAGGGGCACCATTGATGCGGTTGATCGCCACTGCCTGTCTGATCGCGTCCGCCGCGGTGCCGCTTGCCGCGGCGGCCGCCCAAGATGCTGCCGCCACGGCACCGGCAGGACAGGCCGCGCCGTCCGTCGCTCCGGCTCCGGCCTGGGTGGACCGAATCCCGATCCCGGCGGCGGACCCGGCGTTCAAGGACAAGCCACTCCAGCCGCTGCTCGCAACCTCCCAGAGCCGCTATCTGAAGGACGGCACCCGGGAATATTATGTGGAGTTCGCCACTCGGCTGCAGACGCCGGAAGGGCTCGCCGCGCTCGGCAGCATCACCCTCCCCTGGCAGCCCGATCGCAGCGAACTCATCGTCCACAAGATCGACTTCATCCGCGATGGCAAGACGGTGGATGCGCTCGCCGGCAAGCAGTTCACCGTCCTCAGGCGCGAGAACAACCTGGAGTCCGCGACCCTCGACGGCGTGCTCACCGCGGTGCTGCAGCCGGAAGGGCTGGCCGTCGGAGACGTCGTCGACATGGCCTGGACCGTCCGAATGAAGCCGGGCACGCTGGCGTTGCGAGCCGAGAATTTCCTGCTCCTCCCGCAGGGGTTCCCGGTCGGCCACCTGCGGTTCCGCGAGATCTGGGAGGACGGGGTGCCGCTGCACTGGCGCGCCGACGAGGCGCTCGGCAAGCCGCGCCCGTCGAAGAGCCGGTGGGGCAGCGAAGTGGTCGTGGACCTGACCGGCGCAAAGTCGCAGGAGGCTCCCGCCAACGTACCCAATCGCTTCAAGATCACGCCCTTGCTCGAAACCTCGGCTTACGCCGACTGGTCCGACCTCGCGGCGGTGCTCGCTGCACCGTTCGCCGCGGCGCGGCAGCTCGGTCCTTCCTCTCCGCTCAAGGCGGAGATCGAGCGCATCGCGGCCGCCTCGCCCGACCCGAAGAAGCGGACCATGGCCGCACTCCGTCTCGTCCAGGACAAGATTCGCTACTTTGCGCTGTCGATAGGCGATGGCAATTATGTTCCGGCCACCGCCGACCAGACCTGGTCACGCAAGTTCGGCGACTGCAAGGGCAAGACCGTCACGCTGCTGGCGCTCCTGTCCGGACTTGGAATCGACGCGGAGCCGGTTCTGGTCAGCACAGCGTTCGGCGACGGCCTGGACCAGCGGCTGCCGCAGCTTCGGCTGTTCGACCACGTGCTCGTTCGGGCGAAGATCGACGGCCGCTCCTATTTCCTCGACGGAACCCGCCTCGGCGACCGCGATTTCGAGGCGCTCGCCTCCTCGCCCTGGGGTTTCGGACTACCAATACGCGCCGCCGGCGCCGTGCTGGAGAGGCTCCCCCGGCTCCCGGCCCCGCAGCCGCTCAGCGACATGGAGATCACTTGGGATGCGTCGAAGGGCTTCGACGCGCGCGTGCCGATCAGCGGCAAGGTGGTCTACCGCGGGGATATGGCGGCGGGCATCCGCGTGGCGCTCGCCCAGGCCGGCAAGGACGCACTCAAGGACGGTTTCGAGCGGATGATCGGCCCAATGCCCCCCGCCGAAGACTTGACTCAATATGACGTGACCGCCGACGACGAGGCCGGGACGGCGACGGTGGCATTCGCCGGCACCGCCCGCATGGATTGGTCCAAGGCTCCCGGCACGAATGTCGTTCGGTACCATTTCAATGACGATACGATTTCCTGGACACCGGATTTCAAGCGCCCGGACGGACCGTTCAAGAACGCCCCCTTCGCCTACGGCTTCCCGGTCTACCTCGCCTCTAGCGAGACGGTGATCCTGCCGCGCGGGGGCCAGGGCTTCACGATCGAGGGCCACGATCTCGACCGAACGCTCGCCGGCGTCCGAGTCACCCGCAAGCTCAGCCTCGAGGGCGGCCGGGCCGTTGCCCGATCCATCTTCCAGCGCCTCCAGCCCGAGCTACCCGCCCCCGACGCCCTCGCCGCCACGAAGGCGCTGGCGGAGGTCAACGCGAACCGCGCCTGGGTGCGATCGCCGCCCGGCTACAAGCCGAGCGACGCTGAACGGGCCGCGGCGCTCGCGGTCGCGCCGAGGACGGCGGAGGATTATGTGGACCGCGGTTTTCGCCTGATGCAGGACGGCCGGCGCAAGGAGGCGCTGGACGATTTCGCCAAGGCCGCGGAAATGTCCCCGCAATGGTCGCGTCCGCATTCCGACAGCGCGATCGTGCTCCTGACACAGCGCAAGTACGATCTCGCCAAGGCCGAGCTCGACAAGGCCGCTTCGCTCCAGGAGGATGATGCCGTGACATGGCGGGGTTATGGCCTCCTCCATTTGGCACAGGAACGGCCGAGTGAGGCGGCCGAGGCGTTCACCCGCTCGCTGGTCCTCGAAAACGACGATATCTACACCCTCTCCATGCGCGCGGTCGCCAACGAGCAGCTCGGCCGATTTGCCGAGGCCGCGGCGGATCTCCAGCAGGCGCTGAGGGCCGAGCCCGCCAATGCGGGCCTCCTGGCGGAGGTGACGCGGCTGGAGAGCTGGCGCGGGCACGAACCGGAAGCCTCCGCCGCGGCGGACAGGCTGATCGCGGCCGCGCCCGACGAGCCTGAGAGCTTCCTCACCAAGGCGCGCCTGCTGCGCCGCGCCGGCCGGAGCGAGGAGGCGGCAAAGCTCTTCGCGGCCGCGCTCACGGCGGCCGACAAGGCGATCCTGGCGGCCGCCAACGAGGATGCGAAGCGCTCGCGCCGGATCCAGCGGGCCGACATACTCGCCGAAAGCGGGCAGGCCGCGACGGCGGTGCGGGATATCTCGCTGCTGCTCAAGCAGCGGCCGGACAGCGTCGGCCTGCTCAACGATCGCTGCTGGACGCGGGGGATTTCGAACCTCGAGCTGGAGGCGGCGCTCAAGGATTGCGACCAGGCGCTCGGCTATGATGCGGAGAATGCCGCAGTGACCGACAGCCGCGCCTTCGTGGAGCTCCGCCTCGGCCGGCTGGACGCCGCGATCGCGGACTTCGACAAGGCTTTGGGCTGGGCGCCGTTGCAGGCCGCCTCCTGGTACGGGCGCGGCCTCGCCAAATTGCGCAAGGGCGACAAAGACGGTGGCGAGAAGGACCTCGCCCGCGCGCGCCGCCTGGCGTACGACATCGACGAGCGCTATCAGCGCTACGGCATGACGGCGCCGGCCGCAGCGGCGCCGGCAACACCCGCGGCTGGTGCCCAGCCGCGCTAGATCATCGATCTATGCCGTAAGATCCTTGGAGCGGATCCAGCCCAGTCGGTCCTGTATCAGGCCGCGCTCTCGCCCTTCTTCTCGGCATAGACGCGGACCGGGTCCTTGCGGCCCTCGACCACGTCCTTGTCGATCATCACCTCGTCGACCCCGTCCATCGAGGGCAGATCGAACATCGTGTCGAGGAGGATGTTCTCGAGGATCGAGCGCAGGCCGCGGGCGCCGGTCTTGCGCTCGATCGCCTTCTTGGCGACGGCGACCAGAGCCTCCTCGGTGAAGCTGAGCCTCACGTCCTCCATGTCGAACAGCTTGTTATACTGCTTGACCAGCGCGTTCTTCGGCTCCTTCAGGATCTTGACCAGCGCGACCTCGTCCAGATCCTCGAGCGTCGCGATCACCGGCAGGCGCCCGACGAATTCGGGGATGAGCCCAAACTTCAGGAGGTCGTCCGGCTCGCCCTGGCGCAATATCTCGCCGGTGCGGCGCTCCTCGGGCGCGGCGACATAGGCGCCGAAGCCGATCGACTTGCCCTGCAGGCGGTCGGCGATGATCTTCTCCAGCCCGGCGAAGGCACCGCCGCAGATGAAGAGGATGTTGGTCGTGTCGACCTGCAGGAATTCCTGCTGCGGATGCTTGCGCCCGCCCTGCGGCGGCACCGAGGCGGTGGTGCCCTCCATCAGCTTCAGAAGCGCCTGCTGGACGCCCTCGCCCGAGACGTCGCGGGTGATCGAGGGGTTGTCCGACTTGCGGCTGATCTTGTCGATCTCGTCGATATAGACGATGCCGCGCTGCGCCCGCTCGACATTATAGTCGGACGCCTGGAGCAGTTTCAGGATGATGTTCTC
>DASWRU010000074.1:0-22139 GCA_036403015.1 Allosphingosinicella sp. | reverse complement strand
CTTCCCCTCTCCCCCGGGGTGTGGGGTCTGGGGTGTGGGGCTCGGCGGCCGGGAATTAACGCCGGCTGCCGCGCCGCGCCTGCCGCGGCCGGAGGGCAGGCGCCTCTCCGCCAGACGCCCCAACCCCTCACCCCCGGCCCCTCTCCCCCTGGGAGAGGGGAGTATCGCCGGCGCCTCTTTTTCCCCTCTCCCAGGGGGAGAGAGGTCAGGGGTGAGGGGTTCGGCGGCCGGAGGTTAGCGCCGGGCGGCGCCGCGCCTGCCGTCGTCGAAGGCCACAGGCGCCTCTCCCTCAGGCGCCGGAACCCCTCACCCCCGGCCCCTCTCCCGCTGGGAAAGGGGAGGAGGGCGGCCGCTCTCCCCCAGGGCGAGGGGAGGATATTGCGCCTCGACGAAATAGAGCCCCTCCGGCGGCGCGTTGAGCCCGAGCGCCGCCCGGTCCCTCGCGTCCAGCGCCGCCTTCAGGTCCGCCGCCGACCATTTGCCGCGCCCGACCAGCTGCAGGCACCCCACCATCGAGCGGACCTGGTGATGGAGGAAGGAGCGCGCCGCCGCCTCCACCTCGATGAGGTCGCCGCACCGCCGCACCGCCAGCCGGTCCAGCGTCTTGACCGGGCTGTCCGACTGGCAATGGGCCGAGCGGAAGGTGGTGAAATCGTGCCGCCCGACCAAAGCCCGCGCCGCCTCGTCCATCGCGCCGGCGTCGAGCGGCACGGCGACGTGCCAGGCCCGCCCCGCCTCCAGCGCCGGCCGCGCGCGGCGGTTGAGGATGTGGTAGAGGTAGCGTCGCCCGACGCAGCTGAAGCGGGCATGCCAGTCGTCCGGCACGGCCTCGGCGCTCAGGATCGCCACCGGGAGCGGCCGCAGCTTGGCGTTCAGCCCTTCCGCGAGCCGGAAGGCGGTGATGCGCTTCGCGACGTCGACATGCGCCGCCATGGCGAGAGCGTGGACCCCCGCATCGGTGCGGCCGGCGGCGTGGAGCACGGCCCGCTCCCCGGTCAGCGCCTCCACCGCTTCCTCGATCGCCTGCTGGACCGAGGGCCCGTGCGCCTGGCGCTGCCAGCCCATGAACGGGCCGCCGTCATATTCGACAATCAGCCGGAAGCGGGTCAAAGCCGGGTGCCCGGCGGGATCGGAAAGCCGCGCAGCAGCTCGGCCGGAGTCATCGGCCCGCGACCGCTCCGCTGGACGAGCGTCGGCACGATGGCACCGTCGGCACACGCAATGGCGAGTGCATGATCGATCACCGTTCCGGGCTCGCCGGCCTCTGCGGCGACCTCGGCGGAATGTATTTTTATGCGCTCCCCCGCATGCTCGAAAAAAGCGCCCGGCAGGGGGTTGAACGCCCGCACCTGCCGCTCGACCTCGGCGGCCGGCCGGGTGAAATCGAGCCGCGCCTCCTGTTTGCCGATCTTGGGCGCATAAGTGGCGCCGTCGTCCGGCTGCGGCGTCGCGCCGAGCGCCGGCAGCTTTTCCAGCACCTGCGCCATCAGCGCCGCGCCGATCCCGGCGAGCTCGCGGGTCAGCTCGCCGGCGGTCTTGCGGCCGACCGGAGTCTCGCGGCGGGCGAGCATCGGCCCGGTATCGAGCCCGCGCTCCATCTGCATGATGGTGACGCCGGTCGTCGTGTCGCCGGCGAGGATCGCCCGCTGGATCGGCGCCGCGCCCCGCCAGCGCGGCAGCAGCGAGGCGTGGACGTTGAGGCAGCCCAGGCGCGGCGCTTCCAGTATCGGCCGCGGCAGGATCAGCCCGTAGGCGGCGACCACCGCCGCATCGAGGCCCAGCGCCCGGAAAGCCTCCTGCTCGTCCTCGCCGCGAAGCGAAAGCGGGGTGCGTACCGTGAGGCCGAGCGCCTCCGCCCGCTGCTGGACCGGCGACGGCCGCAGCGCCTTGCCCCGCCCCGCCGGCCGGGCCGGCTGGCAATAGACCGCGGCCAGCTCATGCCCGGCCGCCAGCAGGGCGTCGAGCACCGGCACCGCGAAGTCCGGCGTTCCCATGAAAGCAAGGCGCATGGCGAGGCCCTAGCCGATCCGCCCGCGCACGGGGAGGGGGAGCGACCTATCGGGCTACCTCTGCCCGACCGGCACGTAGTCGCGCTGGGTGGCGCCGGTGTAGAGCTGGCGGGGGCGGCCGATCTTCTGCTCGGGGTCGGAGATCATCTCGTTCCACTGCGCGACCCAGCCGACCGTGCGGGCGAGGGCGAAGAGGGCGGTGAACATCGAGGTCGGGAAGCCGATCGCGGAGAGCACCACGCCGGAATAGAAATCGACGTTGGGATAGAGCTTCTTCTCGATGAAATATTCGTCGTTCAGCGCGATATGCTCGAGCTCGCGGGCGACGTCGAAGACCGGGTCGGTGACTCCGAGCTCCTTCAGCACCTCCTGGGCGGTCGCCTGCATCACCTTCGCGCGCGGGTCGTAATTCTTGTAGACGCGGTGGCCGAAGCCCATCAGCCGGAACGGGTCGTCCTTGTCCTTGGCGCGGGCGATGAACTCGGGGATTCGCTCCGGCCGCCCGATCTCGCGAAGCATGTTCAAGGCCGCCTCGTTGGCGCCGCCATGGGCCGGGCCCCACAGGCAGGCGATGCCGGCGGCGATGCAGGCGAACGGGTTGGCGCCGCTCGATCCGGCGAGGCGGACGGTCGAGGTCGAGGCGTTCTGCTCATGGTCGGCGTGGAGGATGAAGATGCGCCGCATCGCCCGCTCGACGATCGGGTTGACCTCATAGGGCTCGGCCGGGACTCCGAACGTCATCCGGAGGAAGTTGCCCGTATAGGTGAGGCTGTTCTGCGGGTACATGAACGGCTGGCCGAGCGTATATTTGTACGCCATCGCCGCGATCGTCGGCATCTTGGCGATCAGCCGGTGGCTGGCGATCATCCGCTGCTTGGGATCGGTGATATCGGTCGAATCGTGGTAGAAAGCGGAGAGGGCGCCGACCACGCCGCACATCACCGCCATCGGGTGGGCGTCGCGCCGGAAGCCGCGCAGGAAGGTGGCGAGCTGCTCGTGCAGCATGGTGTGGCGCGAGATGGTGTAGGTGAAGCCGTCCAGCTCCTGCTTGTCCGGCAGCTCGCCGTTCAGAAGCAGGTAGCAGACCTCCATGAAGGTCGAATGCTCGGCGAGCTGGTCGATCGGATAGCCGCGGTGGAGGAGGATGCCCTTGTCGCCGTCGATATAGGTGATCGCGCTTTCGCAGGCGGCGGTGGAGGTGAAGCCGGGATCGTAGGTGAAGGCGCCGGTCTCGGCATAGAGCTTGCGGATGTCGACCACGTCGGGGCCGACCGAGCCCTTGCGGACGGGGAAAGCGTGGCTCGCGCCGCCGAGGTTCAGTGTGGCCTGATCGTCCGCCATCTTATTGTCCTTCGTCCATCCGGTCCGCGATTCGGGCGAGGCTTTCGTCCCGCCCGAGCAGCACCAGCACATCGAATATCCCGGGCGAGGTCGCCCGGCCGGTCAGCGCCGCGCGGAGCGGCTGGGCGACCTGCCCGAGCTTCACGCCCGCAGTCTCGGCGACGCCGCGCACCGCCGCCTCTGTGGCGAGCGCCGTCCATTCGTCAAGCGCGTAGAGCACGGTATAGATACGGGCGAGGAGCCGCGGGGTGTCGCCGGCGAGGAGCTGGGCCGCCTTCTCGTCCATATCGAGCGGGCGCGGGCGATACAAAAAGGTCGCGCCTTCAGCCAGTTCGTTGAGGTTCTTCGCGCGGGGCTTCAATTCCGGCATGGCCCGGGCGAGGAGCTCGACCTCCGGCGTCGAGAGGTCGCGGCCGATCAGCGCCGCGATTCGGGGCGCGATCAGGCCGGCGAGGCGGCCGTCGCTCGCCTCCCTGATATAATGACCGTTGAGGCTCTCGAGCTTCCTGACGTCGAAGCGGGCGGGCGAGCGGCCGACCTGGCCGAGGTCGAACCAGCGCACCGCATCCTCGCGGGAGATGATCTCCTCGTCGCCATGGCCCCAGCCGAGGCGGAGGAGGTAGTTGGACAAGGCCTCGGGCAGATAGCCCAGCGCGTGATAGTCCATCACCCCGGTCGCCCCGTGGCGCTTCGACAGCTTGGCGCCGTCCGCGCCGTGGATGAGGGGGACGTGGGCGTAGACCGGCTCAGGCCAGCCCATCGCCCGGACGATGCCGAGCTGGCGGAAGGCGTTGTTGAGATGGTCGTCGCCGCGGATGACGTGGGTGACGCCCATGTCGTGATCGTCGACGACGACGGCCAGCATGTAGGTCGGAGTGCCGTCGGAGCGGAGCAGGACCATGTCGTCCAGCTCGGCATTCCGCACGACGACCCGCCCCTGCACCCGGTCCTCGATGACCGTCTCCCCCTCGCGCGGCGCCTTGAGGCGAACGACGAACGGCGCATCCGGCGCGGCCTCGCCGCCCTCGCGCCACGGGCTCTCCACCCGATAGGGGCGGCGCTCGGCCTGCGCCCGCTCGCGCTGCCGGCCCAGCTCTTCGCTCGTCATGTAGCAGCGATAGGCGTGGCCCCGAGCGAGCATCTCGAGCGCCACCTCGGCGTGGCGGGCGGCGAATTGCGACTGGTAATATTCGGGCCCGTCCCACCCCAGATCGAGCCAGCGCATCCCCTCCAGAATCGCGTCGATCGCCGCCCGGGTGGAGCGGGCGCGGTCGGTATCCTCGATGCGCAGCAGGAACCGGCCGCCATGGTGGCGGGCGAACAGCCAGTTGAACAAGGCGGTGCGGGCTCCGCCGATATGGAGGAATCCGGTCGGCGAGGGCGCGAAGCGGGTGACGACCGGGCTGTCGGCGGTTGCGCTCAAGCGCGCTTTCTCCAAGGATGCGGCGATGACGGCCGTGGACAGGGGCGCCACTAGCATAGGGCGGGAGCCGCGCGGAAGGGGCTATGGCGGCGCCTGGCCGCGCCTCGGCGCACGCCTCGAAGCCTTTGCCGACGCGGAGCGCGACCAGCTGCCCTTGTGGCTGCCCGTCGGCCTCGGGCTCGGCACCGCCGCCTGGTTCGCGCTGCCCGACGCCCACGCCTGGACCGCCTTCCTGCTCGCCGCCGCCGCTTTCGCCTGCGGGGCCATAGGGGCGGGCGAGCGACGCTGGGGCCGCGCGCTGGCGGTCTTCGCCGTCGCCGCCCTGCTCGGCTGCGGCAACATCTGGTGGAAGGCGGAGCGGGTCGCGGCGCCGCGCATCGAGCGGGAGCAGGTGGCCCGCTTCGCCGCAACGGTCGAATCGGTCCAGCCGGTCGCGGCGCGCGAGGCGGTGCGGCTGGTGGTCCGGCCCGCGCCCGAAGCGGGGCTGCCGCCGCGCCTCAGGATCAACGTGCCGGCCGCCAAGGCGCCCGCTCTGCAGCCCGGCGCCAGGGTCCGGATCCGCGCCTGGCTGATGCCGCCGGCGCCCGCCGCGGTGCCGGGCGCCTACGATTTCTCCCGCGCCGCCTGGTTCCAGCGCATCGGCGGCAGCGGCCGCGTGCTCGATATCGAGGCCGTGCCCGGCCCCGCCCCGACCGGCTGGTCCACCGGGATGGCCGGGCTTCGCCAGCGGCTCGGCGACCATATCGCCGCCCGGCTCGGCGGCGGCGAGGGCGCCATCGCGGTGGCGCTCGCCAATGGCGACCAGGGCCGAATCCCCGAGGAGGATGCCGAGGCGATGCGCCGCGCCGGGCTCGCCCACCTCCTCTCGGTGAGCGGCCTCCACCTCACCGCCGTGGTCGGCGCGGTGATGCTGCTGACCCTGAAGCTGCTCGCGCTCAGCCCGACCCTCGCCCTGCGCCACCGCCTCACCCTCGTTGCGGCCGGGACGGCGGCGCTGGCCGGCATCGGTTATACTTTGCTGACCGGCGCGGAGGTGCCGACCATCCGCTCCTGCGTCGCCGCCCTGCTGGTGCTGGCGGGGATCGCGCTCGGCCGCGAGGCGGTGACGCTTCGGCTCGTCGCGGTGGGAGCGCTCGCCGTCCTCCTGCTCTGGCCCGAATCGCTGGCCGGGCCGAGCTTCCAGCTGAGCTTCGCCGCCATCACCGCCATCGTCGCGCTTCACGATCATGCCGGGGTCCGCGCGCTGCTGGCGAAGCGCGACGAGACCCTGCCCCTGAAGGCGGGGCGCTTCCTCCTCGGCCTGGTGCTGACCGGGCTGGTGGTGGAGGCGGCGCTGACTCCGATCGCCCTTTATCATTTCCACCGTACCGGCCTCTACGGCGCCTTCGCCAACATCATCGCCATCCCGCTCACCACCTTCGTGATCATGCCGGCGGAGGCGCTGGCGCTGCTGCTGGACGCGGTGAACCTCGGCGCGCCCTTCTGGTGGGCGGCGGGGCAGGCGCTGCACCTGCTCCTCGTCCTCGCCCACCGCACCGCCGCCGCGCCCGGCGCCACCGCCATGCTGCCCGCGGTGCCGGACGGCGCCTATGGGCTGATCGTGGCGGGCGGCCTGTGGCTGTGCCTGTGGCGGACTCGCCTCCGCCGGTGGGGGCTCGCCCCGGTCGCCGCGGGCGCGATCTGGGCGCTGGCGACGCCGGCGCCGGACCTCCTCGTCACCGGCGACGGCCGCCACCTGGCGCTTCGGACCGAGGCGGGCGACGTCGTCATCCTGCGCGGCCGGGCCCGCGACTATGTGCGCGGCATGCTCTCCGAATCGTCGGGCACCGCCGCGGAGCTGCCCGATATCGACTGGCTGCGCAGCGCGGATTGCAACGACGATGCCTGCGCCGCGACGCTCATGCGCGGCGGCCGCCCGTGGCGGCTGCTGGCCTTTCGCTCAAGGGCCTATGTGGAGCGGGACGCGCTGGCGAGCGCCTGCGCCGAAGCCGATATCGTCGTCGCCGAGCGTCGCCTGCCCGCCGCGTGCCGGCCCCGGTGGCTCAAGGCCGACGCTTCGTTGCTCGCTCGGACCGGCGGCCTCGCGATCGCGCTCGGCGCCACCCCTTCGGTCGCCACCGTCGCCCAGGCGGTGGGCAAGCATCCGTGGCGCTCCTATGGAGAGAGGCCGAGAAGGAGAAACCGATGGCCAGCACCGCCCCGATGATCGCCGCCGCCGCGGCCGCCGCCCGCCGCCGCTTCAGGCACGCGTTCGAGCGGGCCACCACGCCCGACACGGCGATCCCCTACGTCCCGGCGCGGCACCTGGACCGCCGCTATTTCGACCGCCTGCTCGCCTGCGGCGCCGTCGTCGAGGCGTCGCCGGGGCTCTATTATCTCGATGAGCCGAGGCTCGCCGCCTACAATGCCCGCCGCCGCAAGCGCGTGTTCGTCCTCCTGGGCGGCGTCCTCGCCGTCGCCGCCGCGGCGCTCGGGCTGAGCCAGCTTTAGCGCGTTTTCCGGTTGGGTTCGTCCTCGTCGTGCCGGGCCCTTTCCGTCGCCCCAGCGAAGGCTGGGGGAGGCTCCGTCGCCCCAGCGAAGGCTGGGGCCCATACGGACGCGCCGCCGAAACTCGGAGTCCGCATGGATGCCAGCCTGCGCTGGCATGACGAGGGAGGCTCCGTCGCCCCAGCGAAGGCTGGGGGACGCTCCGTCGCCCCAGCGAAGGCTGGGGGAGGCTCCGTCGCCCCAGCGAAGGCTGGGGCCCATGCCGACGCGCCGCCGGAGCTCGGAGTCCGCATGGATGCCAGCCTGCGCCGGTATGACGAGGGAGGCTCCGTCGCCCCAGCGAAGGCTGGGGCCCATACGGACGCCTGACCGATACGCCGCGGGTCAGAAGCTCGCTTCGAGGAGGTGCGGCGAAAGATCGGCCCAATCCGGGTTCGCCGCCTCGATCAATCTGGTTTTCCAGCGGCGCTGCCATGCCTTGATCGCCTTCTCCCGCGCGATGGCGTCGTCGATACGCTCATAGGGTTCGCAATAGACGAGGCGCGTCAGCCCGTAGCGGCGGCAGAAGCGGGAGCCTTTCCCCTGGCGGTGCTGAAGGATGCGCGCGGGCAGATTCGCCGTCACGCCGACATAGAGCGTGCCGTAAGGCGCGTTCGTCATGATGTAGACCCAGCCGCCCCGCATGCGGAGCAAGGTGCCGCAGATTCAGCAGGGATGCCAGCCCGCGCCGGCATGACGAGGGAGGCTCCGTCGCCCCAGCGAAGGCTGGGGCCCATACGGACGCGCCGCCGAAATTCGGAGTCCGCATGGATGCCAGCCTGCGCTGGCATGACGAGGAAGGCTCCGTCGCCCCAGCGAAGGCTGGGGCCCATACGGAAGCGCCGCCGGAGCTCGGAGTCCGCAGGGATGCCAGCCCGCGCCGGCATGACGAGGGAGGCTCCGGCGCCCCAGCGAAGGCTGGGGCCCATGCCGACGCGCCGCCGGAGCTCGCAGTCCGCATGGATGCCAGCCCGCGCCGGCATGACGAGGGAGGCTCCGTCGCCCCAGCGAAGGCTGGGGCCCATGCGGACGCGCCGCCGGAGCTCGCCCGCAAGAAGGTGGACCCGGCCACCCGCTAAACCCGCCGCCGCTCCCCCCGATTGGCCCGGTCGATCGACATCAGCCCGCCCAGGCACAGCATCACCGTCAGCATCGCCGAGCCGCCGTAGGAGACGAGGGGGAGGGGGATGCCGACCACCGGCGCCATGCCCATCACCATCATCAGATTGATCATCACGTAGAGGAAGATCGTGGTGGTGAGCCCGGCCGCCGTGAGGCGCGAGAAGCGGTCCTTGGCGTCGAGGGCGACGGCGACGCCCCAGCGTATCACCAGCGCATAGGCGGCGATGAGCAGGCAGCCGCCGAGCAGGCCCCATTCCTCGGCCATGGTCGCGAAGATGAAGTCGGTATGACCCTCGGGCAGATAGTCGAGATGGCTCTGGGTGCCGTTGAGGAAGCCCTTGCCGAACAGGCCGCCCGAGCCGATCGCGATCTTCGACTGGGCGATATGGTAGCCGGCGCCGAGCGGATCGGATTCCGGGTCCATGAAGATCAGCACGCGCTTCTGCTGGTAATCGTGGAGGAAGCTGAACGCGACCGGCCCGGCGACTCCGAGGAAGGCGGCGCCGCCGAGGAACAGGCGCAGCGGCAGGCCGGCGAGGAACATCATGGTGAGCCCGCCCGCGGTCATCATCACCGCGGTGCCGAGGTCCGGCTGGACGAGGATCAAGGCGGCGGGAAAGCCGATCATCAGGGCGGCGGGCCAGATCGCGTTCCAGCGCCGAATCTCGCCGACCGGGAGCAGATCGTAGAAGGCGGCGATGGCGAGGATGATGACCGGCTTCATCAGCTCGGAGGGCTGGAGGTTCATGAAGCCGAGGCTGAGCCAGCGCTGCGCGCCCTTGCCGACGAAACCGAGCGCCTCGACCAGGATGAGAAGGAGGAGCACGGCGCCATAGGCCGGGAAGGCGAAGCTCTTGATCCGCTCCGGCCGCACTCGGGAGATGGCGATCGCCATGACCAGGAAGATGACGAAACGCACGCCCTGCGGCAGCGCCCACGGCATGAGGTGAGCGCCGGCGGCGGAATACAGGACGAGCAGGCCGAAGCCGGTGATGAACGTCACCAAGGTGAGCAGGCGCCACGGCAGATCGGCGATGGCGGCCGGGACGAAGGCGTGGGTCCTCATGTCCGGGTCGGCGGCAGGCGCGGATTCTGGGTGACGGCGGCGGGCCTCGGCTGCTCGGCGGGCTGCGGCGGCGGGGCGGGCGGGCGCCAGGCGTCGGCGCGGCGCTTCATCCGCTCGGCGATGGTGCCGCCCCATTGCTCCTCGAGCGCGGCCAGCGCCGCCATCGCCTTGCCCTTGTCGAACAGGTAGGTGAGCGTGTCGCGGCACATCGGCGCGGCGACGGCGGCGCCCCAGCCGCCATGCTCGACGATGACGGCGCAGGCGTAACGCGGCTTGTCGGCCGGCGCGAAGCCGACGAACAGGCTATGGTCCCGCATCTTCCAGGCGAGGCTCTCGTTCGAGCGGACGCCGCCCGAATTGCGCTCGGCCATGGTGATCCGGCGCACCTGCGCGGTGCCGGTCTTGCCGGCGAGCAGCACGCCCTCGACCGGCAGCCGGGCGATGGTCGCCGTGCCCGCGCGGTTGACGACGTCCTTCATCGCGTCGCGCACGAAGGCGAGATGCTCGGCCGTGACCGGCAGCGGCGGCGCCTCCGGCACGGTCGGGGTGCGGATGATCCTGGGCTGGATCGCCTTGCCGCTGCCGATCCGAGCCGCCATCACCGCCAGCTGGAGCGGGTTCACCAGCACGTTGCCCTGGCCGATCGACATGTTGATCGTGTCGTACATCTCCCATTTGCGCTTGTACTTGCGCTGCATCCATTCGGGATCGGGGACGGTGCCGTAGCGCTGGGTCGGGACTGGGAGGTCGAACTTCTGGCCGAAGCCCAGCCGCCGCGCCATCGACGAGATGACGTCCGGGCCGGCCTTGAGGCTGGTATGGTAGAAATAGATGTCGCAGCTCTTCTCGATCGCCTCGTGCATGGCGAGCGTGCCGTGATGCTTGTCGCAGTGGAAGATGGCGTTGCCGACCCGATAGGCGCCGGTGCAGGTCACGGTCGCCTTGGGGTCGATGCCCTTCTCCAGGAACGCAAGCGACATCAGCGGCTTGATCGTGGAGCCGGAGGGGTAGAGGCCCTGCAGCACCTTGTTGATCATCGGGTGCCGCTCGTCCTCCGCCATCATGTCCCATTCGCGGTGCGAGATGCCGTCGGAGAAGCTGTTGGGGTCGTAGGCGGGCATCGAGGGCATGGCGAGGACGTCGCCGGTCTGGCAGTCGAGCACGACGATCGAGCCCGATTGGTCCCCCAGCCGGCGGGCGGCATAGCTGTGGAGGCCGATGTCGATGGTCAGCGGCAGCACGCCGCCGCTTCGGTCGGTGACGGTCGAGAGCTCGCGGACCAGCTTGCCGTGCGCCGTCACCTCGATCCGCTGCGCGCCCGGGCGGCCGCGAAGGCGCGGCTCCATGGTCTTTTCGAGCTCGTCCTTGCCGACCTTGAAGCCGGGCGTGATGAGCAGGGGGTCCTTGCCCCCGGCGAGGAAATCCTCGCGGCTCGGCGTGCCGACATAGCCGGTGAGGTGGGCGACGGCCGGGCCTTCGGGATAGAAGCGGGAGAAGGAGCGCAGGGGCGAGACTCCGGGCAGCTCGGGCAGCCGAACGGTGATCGCCGCATATTTCTCGAACGGCAAATTCTCGGCGACCGGCACGGGCTGATAGCCGGCGGCCCTGGCGAGCTCCTCGCGGATTCGCTGCACCTCGTCCGGGGGGAGCTCGAGCAACCGGGTGAGCTCGTCGATGATTCGGTCCGGCTCCTTAAGCCGGTCGGGGATGAGATCGACCCGGAAGTCGCTCCGGTTGATCGCGATCGGGTGGCCGTAGCGGTCGACGATCCAGCCGCGCCGCGGCGGGATGAGGCGCAGCTGCACCCGGTTGGATTCCGAGAGCAGTTTGTAATGCTCGTTCTCGGCGATGGCGAGCCAGGCCATGCGGCCGCCGAGCACGGCCGCGACGACGCCCTGCGCCCCGCCCAGCACCATCGCCCGGCGCGTGAAGGTGAAGGCCTGCGAATGCTCGGTGATGACGGGGCGGCCGCGGCGCTTCATCGCGACAGCCGCCAGCGGTCGAGGGCGATCACCAGCCGGGCGACCAAGGGATAGGCGATCACCGAGAGCGCCACCTGCGGGCCGAGCACGGCGAACTCCGCCCGGCTGCCCATCAGCCGGGCGATCCACCAGGTCCCCGCCGTGTAGAAGAGGATGGCGCCGGAGGCGAACAGCCAGTCCATCCAGTAATCGCGCCACCCGACCCGGCTGTCGATCAGGTCGAAGATGAGGAAGGTGATCGTCCAGAGCGCCATCGACTGGCCGAGCGGGTGGCCGGCGACCAGATCGTTGACGAGGCCGAGCGGCAGCGCCGCCTGAGCGCCCCACATTTCCGGCCTCAGCAGCCGCCAGGCGATGAGCACGAGATAGGCGAAGTCCGGCACCAGCGGAGTCACCATCACCACCGGGAGCAGATCGAGGGACGAGGCGGCGAGCGTGCTGGCGACGGGCACGGCCTGCCGCCTCAGGCTCCACCAGGCGACGTCGCGGCCCGATCCGGCGATTCGGCTCATTGCGCCGCCCCTTCCAGCGCCTGCTGGGTTTGCGGCGAGAGCGGCCGGTCGGCGACCGGCTGGTAGACCGGCAGGACGAGCGCGAAATCGACCCGCGACGGGTCGGCGAGCGGCTTGGCGATCGTCTTGTCGCCGGCGACCGAGACGACCACCGCGACCGGCACGTTGGGGGGGTAGAGGCCGCCCGTGCCCGAGGTCACCAGCACGTCGCCGCGGCGGAAGGGGTTCTTGCCGACCTCGAGCGTCTTGAGCTCGATCGTGCCGTCGCCGCGTCCGCTGGCGATGGCCGGGGTGCCGTCGCGCACCAGCCGCACCGGCACGTTGCTCGCGCCGTCGCTGACCAGCAGCACCCGCGACGCCCAGCGGCCGGTCTCGATCACCCGGCCGATCAGCCCTTCCGGGGAGCGCACCGGCTGCCCGGGCCGGATTCCGGAGGACGCTCCGGCCGAGAGGGTGGCGAGGCGGCGCGGCGCATCGAAGGACGAGCCGACGATGCGCGCCCGCGCCACTTCCTCAGGCGTGTCCTCGGTGAGCTTGAGCAGCGCCTTGAGCCGCCGGTTCTCGAGATCGATGGCACGCGCCTCGATCAGCGTCCTTCGGCTCGCGTCGAGCCGGCGCCTGAGCTCGGCATTTTGCGAGCCCGCCATGAAATAGTTGGAGACCGATCCGCCGATGCCGCCGATCGCCCGGACGATGCCGCGCCCGCCGGCGGAGACCGGCCGGGTGACGTCGAGCGCCGCGCCCTTCAAGGCGCCGAAGCCGGTCGGATCGATCGCGGCCACCGCCAGCAGGAGCAGAGCGAACATGATTCCCGCCACGGCGACCACATAGCCGAGGAACAATCCATATTGCGCCCTTCGGGAAAAACCGGGGCGCCGGGTCGATGGCGGCGCCATGTTCGCCTCCGGCTCGCCTTCAGGCGGTCAGCAGCACGCCTCGGAAGATCTCTTCCTCGAGCGCTCGGCCCGTGCCTATCGCGACGCAGGTTAAGGGATCGTCGGCGACGGTGACCGGAAGGCCCGTTTCGTCGCGAAGCACTTCGTCCAGCCCCTGCAGCAGGGCGCCGCCGCCGGTCAGGACGATGCCCTGGTCGACGATGTCGGCGGCGAGCTCGGGCGCGGTGTTCTCCAGCGCGATTCGGACGCCCTCGACGATCGTGTTGACCGGCTCGGAGAGGGCCTCGGCGATCTGCCGCTGGTTGATGACGATCTCCTTGGGAACGCCGTTGACCAGGTCGCGGCCCTTGATGTGGACCGAGAGGCCGTCGCTGGGGTTGCCGTCGGCGTCGGTCGGCGGCTTGGCGATTCCGACCTGCTTCTTGATCCGCTCGGCCGTCGCCTCGCCGATGAGGAGGTTGTGGTTGCGGCGGACGTAGGACGAGATCGCCTCGTCCATCTTGTCGCCGCCGACCCTGACGGAGGTCGTGTAGGCGAGGCCCCTCAGGGACAGCACCGCGACCTCGGTGGTGCCGCCGCCGATGTCGACGACCATCGAGCCGATCGGCTCCGTGACCGGCATGTCGGCGCCGATCGCGGCCGCCATCGGTTCCTCGATCAGCCAGACCTGGCTGGCGCCGGCGTTCGACGCGGCGTCGCGGATCGCCCGGCGCTCGACCGAGGTGGAGCCCGACGGCACGCAGATCACGATCTCCGGCCATCTTGGAAAGCGGCGCTTGCCGTGGACCTTCTGGATGAAATGCTTGATCATCTGCTCGGCCACGTCGATGTCTGCAATGACACCATCACGGAGCGGCCGAATCGCCTCAATCTGATCCGGCGTCTTGCCCATCATCATCTTGGCGTCGTCGCCGACCGCCTTCACGCGCTTCACCCCGTTGATCGTCTCGATCGCGACCACCGACGGCTCGTTCAGCACGACGCCGCGGCCCCGCACGTAGACGACCGTATTGGCCGTGCCGAGGTCGATCGCCATGTCGTGGGAGGGGAACTTGAAGAAACGCATGAATGACATCTGGTGGGTCCCGCTTCTCGAAAGGGCGGCGCCGGCTCCCGCCGGACGCGCCTAGGCTGCCTCTATAGGATGGCCCCCAAGCTTCTTCCACCAAACAGTTAACGAAGCTCGCGGGACGGCTCTCGTTGGGCTAGAGACGTGGACCATGTCAATACGGCGCCTGCCCGAGCATCTGGTCAACCGCATCGCCGCCGGTGAAGTGGTGGAAAGACCGGCCAGCGCGTTGAAGGAGCTGGTGGAAAACGCGATCGACGCGGGCGCCACGCGGATCGGCGTCACCCTCGCCGCCGGCGGCATCGGTCGGATCGAGGTGAGCGACGACGGCTGCGGCATGACCCAAGCGGACATGGCTCTGGCGCTGGAGCGCCACGCCACCTCGAAGCTCCCCGGCGACGAGATCGAGGCGGTGACGACCCTGGGCTTCCGCGGCGAGGCGCTGCCGTCCATCGCCAGCGTCGCCCGCCTCACTATCGAAAGCCGGGTGCGCGGCGCCGACGGCTGGTCGCGGATCGTCGACAATGGCGCTCTGGCGGGGGAGGGGCCGGCGGCGCTGCCTCCCGGCACCCGCATCGTCGTCGAGGCGCTGTTCGGCCGGGTGCCGGCGCGCCGCAAGTTCCTGCGCTCGGAGCGCTCCGAATATGCCGCGGCGCTGGACGCGGTGAAGCGCCTCGCCATGGCGCGCCCGGACATCGGCTTCACCCTGGAGCATGACGGCCGCCGCACCCTGTCGGTGCAGCCGGGCGAGGACCGGCCGGCTCGCGTCGCCGCGCTCACCGACCGCGCGCTCCACGAGAACAGCGTCGCCATCGACTATGACCGCGGGGCGGCCCGGCTGGGCGGCGTCGCCGGGCTGCCGACCTTCAACCGCGGCGTCGCCGACCACCAATATCTGTTCGTCAACGGCCGGCCGGTGAAGGACCGCCTGCTCATCGGCGCCGTCCGCGCCGCCTATCAGGACCTGCTCGCCCGCGACCGCCACCCGATCGTCGCCCTGTTCGTCGACCTGCCCGGCGACGAGGTCGACGTGAACGTCCACCCGGCCAAGACCGAGGTCCGTTTCCGCGAGCCGGCCCTGATCCGCGGCCTCATCATCGGCGGGCTGAGGCATGCGCTCGACGCCGCCGGCTTCCGCAGCGTGCAGCGGGCCGCCGAGAACGTGCCGTGGCAAAGCCCCTCCCCTTCAGGGGAGGGGTTGGGGTGGGGAATGTCGGCGAACGCCGCCCGCGGCCTCTTTACCCGGACAGGCCCCACCCCCAACCCCTCCCCCGAAGGGGAGGGGCTTGACCGCTTCCACGACGCCCGCGCGCCATATGACTTCGCGCCCCAGGCGCGGGGCGAGACCGCCTTCGCGCCGCCGCCCGAGGCCACCCGCTTCCCGCTCGGCGTCGCGCGCGGGCAGGTCGCCGCCACCTACATCGTCGCCGAAGCCGAGGACGGGCTCGTCCTCGTCGACCAGCATGCCGCGCACGAGCGGCTGGTGCTGGAGCGGATGCGCCGGGCGATGGCCAATGGCGGCGTCGCCCGCCAGGCGCTGCTCCTCCCCGAGGTGGTCGAGCTGGACGAGCCCGCCTGCGACCGGCTGGAGGCGCGCACCGGCGAGCTTAGCGAGATGGGCCTGGAGCTGGAGCGCTTCGGCGCCCGCGCGATACTGGTCCGGGCGACCCCCGCCATCCTCGGCCACGGCGACGTAGCCGGCCTCGTCACCGATCTCGCCGACGAGCTCGCCGCCTTCGACGAGGCGCTGTCGCTGAAGGAAAAACTCGACCTCGTCGCCGCCACCATGGCCTGCCACGGCTCGGTGCGGGCGGGGCGGCTGCTCTCCGTCGCCGAGATGAACGCCCTGCTGCGCGAGATGGAGGTCACCCCCCATAGCGGCCAGTGCAACCACGGCCGCCCCACCTGGGTGAAGCTCGCCCATGGCGACATCGAGAAACTGTTCGGGCGGAAATAGCGTGGCGGGTCACTCCCGCCCGAAGCCCAGCCAGGTCCAGGTTATGCCAGCGGCGCGGTTGGCCGGCTGAATGGAGGGGGCATTACGGCGCAGGAGGAGGCGGAGGCCGATGGCCTCGGCCTCGGCGATCGTCTCGTCGGCGTCGGCTTCGAAACAGGCGCGGCCGGGAGCGCCGGGGCCGTGGCGGATGGAGAGGATGAGGCAGCCGTCGGGGGCGGCCACGGCCCTGAGGTTGCGCAGCGCGAGCGGTCGCTCGGGCGGCTCCAGATGCTGCCAGACGCCGCTGAGCAGCACGAGGTCGAACAGCGGGCCGAGGCGTGTCACTTCCGCGAGATCCGGGAGCCGGTCGTCGAGCCACAGGATGTTGGGGTCGGCGTGGAGCGCCATCCCCGCCTGCCGCAACTCCGCCACGGGCTCGACCGCTACGGCTCGGTGCCCCTGAGCGGCGAGCCAGGCGGCGTCGCGGCCGGTGCCGGCGCCGACGTCGAGGATTCGGCAGGGGCGGGCGGGCAGCAGCTCGGCGACGGGGCGGTAGAGCTCTTCGCTCGAAATCGCCTCGAACGGCGGGATCAGCTCAGCCGCCGCCGCAGCATAGCCCTCGAGGATCGCCCGAACCGCCATCCGCCCGTTCAGCGGCGTTGCGAGGCCGTCTTGTCGCGGGTCGCCCGGAATTCGGAATCCGGGCTCCAGTTCGGCCACTCGCGCGAATTGGCGAGCCTGAGGCCGACCGCGTGGAGCAAGGACAGGTCCTGGGTCATCCCGCTGAGGTCCCAGTCCGCGCTCCATTCGTCGGCCGGCTGGTGGTAGCGGTCCTTGGTATAGGCTTCGGAGAGCGCCTCGCCCCGCGCCTTGCCGCCCTGCACCAGGTCGTTCCCGCTCTGGAACGAAACCGCCGGCACGCCCCGTTTCGCCATCGGGAAATGGTCGGAGCGGTAGAAGCCGCCATTTTCCGGGTGCGGCTCCGGGGTGAAGGTGCGGCCGCGCCGGCGCCCTTCGGCGATGAGGTCGTCGAGCAGGCCGAGCTTCGCCGATCCGGAAATCGAGAAGTTGCGCGCCGGCCCGGAGACGCTGAGCGCGTCCATGTTGAGGACGCCGACCGTCTTCGCCAGTGGATAGAGCGGGTTGGACGCATAATATTCGGAGCCGAGCAGGCCCTTCTCCTCGGCAGTGACGGCGAGGAAGACCAGCGAGCGCTGGGGCCGCGGCCCATGCGCGAAGGCGCGGCCGATCTCGATCAGCGAGGCGATGCCGGTCGCGTTGTCGACCGCCCCGTTATAGATTCGGTCGCCGCGCGCGTCGGGCCGGCCGACGCCGAGATGGTCCCAATGGGCGGAATAGACGATCGTCTCGTCCGGCCGCTTCGCGCCGGGCAGCCGTCCGACGACGTTGTGCGAGGTGATGACCTTCGCATCGACGGCATAATCGGCCGAGAAGGCGGCCTTCAGCGGCACCGGCCGGAAGTCGCGGCCTTGCGCGCGGCGCTTCATCTCGTCGAAGTCGAGGCCGGAGGCGCGGAACAGGGCGACGGCCTCGTCCCGCTGGATCCACCCCTCCATCGGCGTGTGGGCGGCGGCCGGGTCGCTGCGCACGATGTCGAACATCGTGTTGGTGTTGGAATTCTTGACCGTCGCCCAGCCGTAGGAGGCCGGGCCGGTCTCGTGGACGACGAGCACGCCTGCGGCGCCCTGCCGTGCGGCTTCCTCATATTTGTAGGTCCAGCGGCCGTAATAGGTCATCGCTTTGCCGCCGAAATCGCCCCGGCCGGTCTCGTAATCGGGGTCGTTGACCAAAACGACCATGATCTTACCGTGGAGGTCGACGCCCTTGAAGTCGTCCCAGTCCCGCTCCGGCGCCTTCACCCCGTAGCCGACGAAGACCAAGGGCGCGTCGGCGATCGCCACGCGCCGCTCGCCGTTCAGCGCGGCGCGGACGGCGATCTCCTCGCCCTGGCTCAAGGCCCGGCGCTGCCCCGCGACGTCGAAGGAGAGCTTCGGCGTCCCCACGATCGAGGCGCGCAGCAGCGGCACGTTCTGAGTCCAGCCGCGCTTGCCGCGGACGAGCGATCCGCCGGGCTGCAGCCCCGCCGCCTTCATCTGCCCGACGATGTAGGCGACCGACTTCGTCTCGCCCGCCGTCGCCGGCCCCCGGCCCTCGAACGCGTCGGAGGCGAGCACTCGGATATGCTCCGACAGGCGGGCGGGATCGAACGTCGCGGATGGCTGGGCCATGGCGGCCGCAAGGGGAAGCGAGGCAATTGCGGCGGCGGCGGCGAGGGTCAGGCGGTTCATGGCGACTCCGGCGATGGGCTGGGCCGCTCCTAGGACGGTTTCATCGCGCGACGGAAGCCCGCTTGTCCAAATTCGCCTTCGCCATAGGAGCTTGCCCAGTTCCCGCCTAAAGGAATGTCATGCGTCCGCCGATCGCCATCCTCGCCCTCGCCCTCGCCGGCGCCTCCGTGGCGCAGCCGCCTCGCGCAACGGGCCCGCCGCCCGCGTCCGGTGCCTTCTCCGCCGACCGCTTCAAGGCCCATGTCGCCTTCCTCGCCGACGACGCGCTCGAGGGCCGCGACACAGGGTCGCGGGGGAACAAGATCGCCGCCGCCTATGTCGCGAGCCAATTCCTGTCGCTCGGGCTGAAACCGGGCGGGGAGAAAGGCGGCTGGTACCAGCCGGTGCCGTTCCGCTCCGCCGCCCTCGTTGGAACGCCGCGCGTCACGATTTCGGGCCCCGTGGGAACGCAGAGCTGGGGCAATGGCGGCGACGTGCTCGTCGGACCCAGCCTCACCGAGGAGAGGCAGGACGTCGCCGCGCTGGTGGTCTTCGCCGGCTACGGGCTCGACGCGCCGGCGCAGGGGCTGGACGATTATGCCGGCCTCGACGTGCGCGGCAAGATCGTTGCCGTGCTCGCCGGCACGCCTGAGGGGCTGGACGGCGAGATCGCTGCCCACCTCGGCGACGAGAAGGGAGCGATGGCGGCGCGGCGCGGCGCCGTCGGCTTGGTGACGGTGATGACCGGCCGCTATGCCGGGGTGCGGCCGTGGCAGGTCATGGCCGCCCATGCCGGGGAGCCTGCGCTCGCCTGGGTGGGACCGGACGGCAAGCCTCATGTCGAAGGGGCGGGCCTCGGCGTCGCCGCCTATCTGAACGCTCCCGCCGCGCGGGCGCTCTTCGCGGGCGCCAGGCGCAGCTACGAGCAGGTGAGGCGGGACGCGGACAAAGCTCGGAGCCGCCCGAAAGGCTTTCCGCTCGCCGCCCGGATCCGCATCGAGCGCCGCTCCGCCTTGACGCCGATCGTAAGCCCGGAGGTGATCGGCATCCTCCCCGGCGCCGATCCGGCGCTCCGGGACGAATATGTCGTGCTGATGGCGCATCTCGACCATCTCGGCCTCAAGGCGGACGCCAGGCCGGGCGAGGACCGGGTCTATAACGGCGCCCTCGACAATGCGGCGGGCATCGCCACCCTGCTGGAGGCCGCGCGCGCCTTTGCCGAATCGGACGAACGGCCGCGGCGCTCGATCCTGTTCATCGCCAATACCGGCGAGGAGAAGGGCCTGCTCGGCGCCGATTATTACGCCCATTTCCCAACCGTCCCGATCGGGCGGATCGTCGGCGCGGTCGACCTCGATATGCCGCTCCTCCTCTATCCCTTCACCGACGTCATCGCCTTCGGGGCGGGCCATTCCACGGTGGCCGAGGCGGTGCGGCGGGCGGCCGGGCGGATGGGCGTCGCCTTGTCGCCCGACCCAATGCCGGAGCAGAACATCTTCGTGCGCTCCGACCATTACGAGTTCGTGCGCCAGGGCGTCCCCGCGATCCTGCTCGCCACCGGCTTTGCCAATGGCGGCGCGGCGAAGTGGCGGGCCTTCCTGAACGGCGCCTACCACCATGTGAACGACGACCTCACCCAGCCGATCGACTGGGAGGCGGGCGCGCGCTACGCCGAGCTGAACTATCTGATCAGCCGCGAGCTCGCCGACGCCGACGCTCGGCCGCTCTGGTACGAGGGCGACTATTTCGGCAACCTCTTCGCGCCCGGCCAGCCGCGGGCGGCGAGGCCGGCGGGCTAGGCGAAGCTCCGCTCGATCCGCCGGTGCCAGGCGAGCCCTGCGACCGTCACGAGGGTGAGGGGGCCGAGCTCGATCCACCAATAGAGCCGCGGGTCGCCGACCAGGCAGGCGAGCCAGATCAGGATCACCCGCATGTTGTTGCTGAGCAGCGCCATCAGCTTCAGCGGTGGCCAGGCGCGCTCGCCGTAGAGCCGCCCGAGCGCCGCCGGATCGGGCGCGGCGGCGAGGCGGCGGTCGAAGCGGCCGGCGATCCGGTCGAGACTGCCGGCAAGTCCGTCGTAGAGGCGGACGAGCGGGTTGCGCGACGGCGGGGAGGGCTGGCCGGCGTCTCCCCGGAGGCGCCGGTGGAAGCGCACCCGGTCGCCTTCGTAGAGCGTCGACTGCACCGCGTGCGCGGCGCCGGCGGTCAAGGCCAGCGCCCATGCCTCCCGTGTGCCGAGCGACGCCGCGAGGGCGACGTAGAGGAGCACGAAGACGGCATGGTCGCAGACGCCGTCGAGGAAGCGGCCGAGCACGCTGGCGGTACCTGTCGCCCGCGCGATCATGCCGTCGAGGCCGTCGGCGATCAGCCACAGGATACAGAGGAGTAAGCCGAGGTGGGCGCGCTCCGGCCAGTCGAAATAGGCCCAGGCCGCCAGCGCGCCGAACAGGAAGCCGGCGAAGGAGACCGCATTGGCAGGAATGCGCAGCTGCAGCGCCGTGGGGAGCAGCATCCGTCCGGCGAGATGGACGAGCCAGACATTGGTCGGGTCCTCGGTGCGGGGATCGCGCGAGCCGTCGGGCGGCGGCAGCCAGCGCGGGCGCCGCGGCGTCAATGGACCATCTGAGGCGGGTCCTGGTCGTCGGGCCAGTCGGTCCGCCGCCGCAGCTTCGGGTTGAGGTAGAGCGAGGGGAGCTTGGCGAGGACCAGGCTGCGATGGACGAGGACGTCGGCCACCTTTTCCGACCGGAAGGGCAGCCGCCCGTCATGCTTCTTCAGCCACGCCTCATAGGGCATCCAGTGCGAGGGCTCGTCGCGCTCGACGACGTGGAAGATCTTCATCAGCGCCTTGTCCGACTTCACGAAGGCGTGGTTGAGGAGGATGTCGACCTGGCGCATGCCCCTGATCTCGGTCAGCATGATCACCCGGCAAAGCTTGGCGAACAGATCGTCGCTGTCGATCACCGCCTGGGTGTCGAGATCGTCGATATGGCAGCCGAAGGTGAGGCGGATCATGCGGTCGATCTGGCCGCAGGCGCGATCGACCAGGAAGGGCATCTCGCCGCGATTCTGGAACCAGCGCTTGAACATCAGATAGTGCTTGCGCTCGTCGTCGCGGTGCTTCTCGACCTCGGCGATGAACGAATGATGATCGGGATATTTCGCCCGGAGCGCCTCGAGCACCCGGTCGAGGCTGCTGTAGCCGCGATGCTCGTTGTAGATGTAGACCGAGGCCAGCAGGTCCAGATAGCGTTGGCGGGCGGCGGCGAGCATGGCGCGAGGATAATCCGCCGCCGCCGGGCCGGTCAAATGACTTCAGGGCGTTTGCGCAGCATTTCAAGGCCGTCGCGAACGGCTTCGATGGGATGGGCCGCCGCCTTGGCGCGGCTCGCACGCAGCCTGGGATAGCCGGCTTTGGCGTCGTCGAGCAGCTCCTGGACGAAGGCGCCGCTCCTCACTTCGCGCAGGATGCGGCGCATCTCGGTGCGGGTGTCGGCGGTGACGATGCGGGTGCCGCCCTTGAGCGCGCCGAATTCGGCGGTGTTGGAGATCGCCTCGCGCATCCCCGCAATGCCGCGTTCGTAGATCAGGTCGGCGAGCAATTTCACCTCGGTCAGACATTCGAAATAGGCGATCTCCGGCGCGAAGCCCGCCTCGACCAGG
Source organism: Allosphingosinicella sp. (assembly GCA_036403015.1). Lineage (GTDB taxonomy): Bacteria > Pseudomonadota > Alphaproteobacteria > Sphingomonadales > Sphingomonadaceae > Allosphingosinicella. The sequence goes on along the minus strand of DASWRU010000074.1, from coordinate 306 downwards.
GTCTCGTAGCCGGCGTGGATCAATTCGGGGATCGCGCCCCAGAGCACCGCCTGCTCGTTGAACAGATCGGCCTCGCATTCCTCGGCGAAGCTGGTCGGGAGGATGCCGACGCGGCCACTGCCGATGGCGGCGGCGTAGGACAGAGCGAGGGGCTGCGCCTCGCCCGTGGCGTCCTGTGCGAGGGCGAACAGGGCGATGAGACCGGAGCCGGCGAGATAGTCGCGCCTGAGCGCCGTTCCCGGCCCCTTGGGTGCGACGAGAATGACGTCGAGATCGGGGCGGGGGGCGATGAGGCCGAAGCGGATG